>JBJEHI010000075.1:0-11342 GCA_051875915.1 Bacteroides sp. | reverse complement strand
GGCCTTGTTTTTTTATCCTGCCGGTGTAAAACTCGCGGATTTTATATACATTTGCGTGGACAAACTGAAATACTCACTGCGATGAGGGTACTATTGATAAATACATCCGAACGGATAGGAGGGGCTGCAGTGGCCTGTAGCCGCCTGATGGAGGCGTTGAAGAACAATGGCATCAAGGCCAAGATGCTGGTGCGCGACAAGCAGACCGACCAGATATCGGTGGTCTCGCTGGAGCGTGGCTGGAGGCAGGTGTGGAACTTTGTGTGGGAGCGCCTCTGCATCTGGCGGGCCAACCGTTTCAAGAAGCAGTCGCTCTTTGCCGTAGACATGGCCAATGCCGGCACCGACATCACCTCCCTGCCCGAGTTTGCGGAGGCGGACGTCATCCATCTGCATTGGATCAATCAGGGGATGCTCTCGCTGAAGGGCATCCGACGCATCCTGGCCTCGGGTAAGCCTGTGGTGTGGACCATGCACGACATGTGGCCCTGCACGGGCATCTGCCACCATGCACGCAGCTGCGTGAACTATCAGACCGAGTGCCACCATTGTCCCTACCTGTACGGTGGGGGAGGGAAGAACGACCTGTCGAGGCGCGTATTCCGAAAGAAACAGAAGGTATACAGCGGCCACCGCATCAGCTTTGTGGCATGCAGCCATTGGCTGGAACTGTTGGCCGGGCGGAGTGCCTTGTGCGCAGGGCAGCAGGTGGTCAGCATACCCAATCCCATCAATACCAACCTCTTCCGGCCGCACGACCAAGGCGAGGCACGCAGCCGCTGCCTGCTGCCGCAGGAGATGAAGCTGCTGCTGTTTGGCTCGGTGAAGCCCACCGACAAGCGCAAGGGCATCGACTACCTGGTAGAGGCGTGCCGCCTGCTGGCCGAGGCGCATCCCGAACTGAAGGGGCAGCTGGGCATCGTGGTGTTTGGCAGGCAGGCCGACCGACTGGAGGGGCTCTTCCCCTTCAAGGTCTTTCCGATGGAGTTTGTCAGCGACGAGCATCGTCTGGTGGACATCTACAATGCCGTGGATCTCTACGTCACCCCTTCGCTGGAGGAGAACCTGCCGAACATGATTATGGAAGCCATGGCCTGCGGTACGCCTTGTGTGGGATTCGACGTGGGAGGCATCCCCGAGATGATAGACCATCTGCACGACGGCTATGTGGCTCGCTACCGCTCGGCCGACGACCTGGCCAACGGCATCTGGTGGGCCTTGACCGACCCAGGCTACGACAGCCTCTCCGAGCAGGCCTGCAGGAAGGCGGTAAGCCACTATTCGGAGCATACCGTAGCCAAACGCTATATTGAACTCTACAATAAACTGACAGGGAGAAATGCATAACACCCATCTGACGCCGACGTTCAGTGTCATCACTGTCTGCTACAACGCAGGGGCGGTGATAGAAGACACCATCCAGAGTGTGATATCGCAGACGTATCACCATGTGGAGTACATCATCATTGACGGGGCTTCGACCGACAAGACCTGCTCCATCATACACCGCTACCGCGAACACATCACTCGTGTGGTGAGCGAACCCGACCGCGGGCTCTACGATGCCATGAACAAGGGCATGGCGCTGGCCACGGGCGACTACCTCTGCTTCCTGAATGCCGGCGACAGCTTTCACGAGGACGACACCCTGCAGCAGATGGTGCATACGCTGCGCGAGGCGGACGAACTGCCCGACGTGCTCTATGGCGAGACACAGTTGGTAGACCGTGAGGGACACTTCGTGCGGATGCGCCGCCTTGCTGCACCCGAGCGGCTGACGTGGCGTAGCTTTCGATGGGGGATGCTGGTCTGCCACCAGGCCTTCTTCGCCAAACGTTCGCTGGCCGAGCCTTACGACCTGCGCTACCACTTCTCGGCCGACTTCGACTGGTGCATTCGCGTGATGAAGAAAGCCCGTACCCTGCATCCTACGCACCTCGTACTGATAGACTACCTGCAGGAGGGTATGACTACCCGCAATCATCAAGCCTCGTTGCGCGAGCGTTTCCGCATCATGGCACACCACTACGGCTGGTTCAGCACCCTTTGCTGTCACGCCTGGTTTGTACTGCGTGTCGTGCTGAAAAAATGACGTGTGGACTTATGATACAGACCGCCTTCTACCTACCCTCTCCGCTGCTGCGCCCCTACGTGCATCATTACTGGATATTGCAGACACATGATATACACACGTCGCACACTGTGATGCCGATGGAGAGCCTGAAGTGGATATTCCACCGAAAGCGGCCGTTTGACGTCAACGGACTGACCGACCTGCACACAAGGGCATCGGTATGCGGACAGTACAAGGCGGCCATCCATATAGAGAGTAGCGAGGCGTTGGAGGTGATTATGGTCTTCTTCCAACCATACGCCGCCCGTCTCGTCATGGATGCACCCTGCACGGAGTTTGCCAACGCCAACACCGACTTCGACCTGCTGGAGAATCCTGCGTTCGGCGAGCTGAAGCGGCAGGTGCTGGAGGCCGACACGCACGCCGCCTGCATCGGCTACATCGAGCGCTTCTTGCTGCGGCAGCTCATCCGCACGCAGGACTCCCCCTATCTGCAGCCGTTGGAGCATGTGTTTAGGCAGATGGCTGCCTCAGCCGGTGAGGTGCGTGTAGAGGCACTGGCCGATGCGGCCTGCCTCAGCGAAAGGCAGTTCCGTCGCATCTTTGCCGACTATGTAGGGATGACCCCCAAGCAGATGCTGTGCGTCCGCCGTTTCCATCAGGCCGCCAACGCCTTGATGCAGCAGGAGGAGGAGTCGTTCGACTCGTTGCTCTGCCGCCTGGGCTACACCGACCACAGTCACTTCAACCGCGAGTTTCACCGCCTGGCAGGGATGTCGCCTACCGACTTCGTACATCATCTGGAAGATGTGAACCGCCAGGGATGTCTGACGGCCTACCGCTCGTATCACTGCTCGGACGAGTGAAATGTCCGATTTATACAAATGGTTTCGGAAAAAAAGTCCTACCTTTGTCCTCAATCACCAATTAACAAACATAGATATGATACGAACAGTATTGACTGCTATTCTTTTGCTGACGAACGCAGCGCTTTGGGCGAATGTGCGTTCGGATTTGTCGGGCACGGTAATGGACGCGGAAAGCCGTCCCGTGGCGTTTGCCAACATCGTGCTGCTCTCACTCCCCGACTCTCTTTTTGTACAAGGAACCACCAGCGACGAGGAGGGACGCTTTGCTATGACCACCACGGTGGAGCAAGGTGTGCTGAAGGTCTCCTGCATAGGCTACGAAACGCAGTGGGTCCATCTGGACGATTTTCAAGGCATTATCCGCCTGAAGGACGATACCCGCCTGCTCGATGAGGTGGTAGTCAAAGGGCAGCTTCCCAAGACAAAACTTACCGGCAACTCCATGGTGACCGGCATCCAAGGCACCGTGCTCGGACAGTCGGGTACGGCCAAGGAGATGCTGGCCAAGGTGCCGGGCATGACGCAGAAGGGCGACGACCTGGAGGTGCTTGGCAAGGGAGCCCCCGTCTTCTACATCAATGGACGCAAGTTGCAGAATCTGGACGAACTGAAACGCCTGCGCAGCGAGGAAATCAGGGAGGTGGAGGTCATCACCAACCCGGGTGCCCAATACGACGCCACCGTCAATGCCGTGGTGCGGATACGTACCGTCCGCCAGCAAGGTACCGGCTTTGGCTATGACATCAACCTGGGACACAGCCAGGACCTGACATACGGATATGCCGACCCCAATGCCGGTCTGAACCTGCGCTACCGCTACAAGAATCTGGATGTGACGGGCGGAGTGGACTACTGGAAGTGGGAGTCGCTCAACGATGCCCGCCCCGTGCAGCAGAGCTACTTCAAGCAGGACGGACAGATGGTACACATTGCACAGGACTCACGCCTGCGCTACGATTGGAAGGGACAGGGCATCAACAGCAACCTCAGTCTGAACTGGCAGATTGCGCCCGAACATTCGGTGGGAGTGCGCGTAGAGCGGCACGATGAGTTCAACGGCGGTGTGGACCTCGGCATCCGCACCGACATGCAACGCTACGACCATGCCTCCCATGCCCTGCTGGACGAGGAGCACAGCCGCTCCATGCAGACCGGCCAGCGGCACCAGCCCTACAGTTGGGAGGGGAACGCCTACTACAGCGGCAAGGCCGGACGGCTGGGCATCGACCTGAACGTGGACTTTGTGACCAACAGGAAGCGCGAGGAGAACGGCATTGAGGAGTGGAAGGAGCCTGAGGCCGCCTCCACCCGTATGGAGCAGCAGCAGGGCACTTCGTCGCGTCTGTGGGCCTCCAAGCTGGTGCTGAGCCACCCCTTGTGGAAGGGGCAGCTGCAGGCAGGTACGGAGATGAGCTTTGTGAAACGCCTCAGCAACTATACCATCAGCGGATTTCCCCTGCCCACCACCCACTCGGACGTGCGCGAGAAGAACGTGGCCGCCTTCGTAGAATATGGTTGTATGATACCCCGCGTGGGCAGCCTCAGCGCCGGCGTGCGTTACGAGCATGTAGGGTTCGACTACAAAGACCTGCTGGATGCCGGCAAGAACAGTTCGCGCTATACGGACGAGTTCTTCCCCTCGGTGTCGTGGGCACAGCAGTGGGGTCCTGTGCAGACGGCCCTGAGCTACAGCATCAAGACGGTGCGCCCCAACTACAACATGCTGGACGAGAGCGTCATCTACGTCAACTCCTACTCGCTGCAGCAGGGCAATCCCAAGCTGAAGAACGAAACCATGCAGGAGGTCAGCCTCAATGTCCGCTGGAAGTGGCTGACGCTCTATACCGCCTACGAGCGACGCGACGATGCGCTCACCCAGTGGTCGTACATCTACAACGACGAGGGCATCATCCTGATTAAGAACATCAACCTCGATGTGCCCACGCGCAACGTGGCCCTCTTCCTGATTGCCTCGCCCACGTGGGGATGCTACAGCCCCAACTGGAGTGCGGGGTGGCAGAAGTTCTTCGTCACCCAGACGTTGGCCGACCCGCGCGAGGCTACAGGCAGCCGCGAGGTGAAGTACACCAAGCCCATCATGTTCTTCAACCTCAACAACGCCTTCCGCTTCCGCCGTTCGTGGCAGGTAGAGTGCAACGCCAACATCACGACCAAGGGCGATGTGATGAACTTCCGTCTGCTCAGCAACTCCATCAACCTCAATCTGGTGGTGCAGAAGAGCTGGCTGAAGAACGATGCCCTGACACTGCGTGCCACCCTGGGCGACGTGCTGCAGCGCAGTTCGCAAAAGGTTGAGATGGACTGCGGCTACTACACGCTGCATCAGCACTCCATCAACAACCGTCACCGGCTGGCCTTGTCGCTGCGCTACGCCTTCAACGCCACGCAGAGCAAGTATAAGGGCACGGGGGCAGGCAAGGAAGCAGCCGGACGTATGGCCGACGGTAACAGCAAGTAACTGAAAACAAACAACAAACGATTATGAACATCCGATTAGAAGAAGAAAAAGACTATCGCGAGGTAGAGAACCTGACCCGTGAGGCGTTCTGGAACGTTTACCGGCCGGGATGTACCGAACACTATGTATTGAACCAGTATCGCAGCAACCCCGACTTCATCCCCCAGCTGGACTTTGTCATGGAGGAGGAGGGGCGCATCATCGGACACGTCATGTACTCCAAGGCCGAAATCGTATGCGAGGACGGCCGTGTGATGCCGGCATGGACGTTCGGCCCCATCAGCATACATCCCGACTACAAGCGGAAAGGGTATGGGCTGAAGCTGCTGAACTACTCCTTAGAGAAGGCCCGTCAGCTGGGCATCGGCGTGCTCTGCATGGAGGGCAACATCGACTTCTACCGTCATGCAGGCTTTGTGGTGGCCAGCACCCTGCACATCCATTATCATGCCGAGCCGAAGGAGAGCGAAGTGCCCTACTTCCTGGCGCAAGAGCTGATACCCGGCTATCTGCACGGCGTAGAGGGCACCTACCATACGCCTCAGGGCTACTATGTGGCCGACGAGCATCCCGATGCGTTTGCTGCCTACGAGGCCACCTTCCCCGCCAAGGAGAAGCGTCTGCAAGCGGGGCAGCTGCCCCAGTTCTGCCAGAGCTGCGGTATGCCCCTGACCCGTGAGGCCGATTGCGGCACCCATGCCGATGGCAGCTGCTGCTACGACTACTGCACCTATTGCTATCAGCAGGGCGCATTCACCAGCCAGTGCAGCATGGAGGAGATGATTGAGTTCTGCGTCGGCATGGTCGACCAGTTCAATCAAGGTTCGGGTATGAACCTCACGCCGGAGCAGTATAGGGAGATGCTTCGCGGATTCTTCCCCCTGCTGAAGCGTTGGCGACACACCAAAGGCTGATTGCCATGCCTTTTCAATTTAAAATTAATAAGTTCATGTCTGAGTCCACTTTTTAAAGTTAAAGTGGACTCAATTAATTTACTTCAAAACCGTTTCTTAGTCGTTATTGTTGTTTTACATAATAAGCGTCAAATTTGTAAAGCCCCGGATAATAAATCTGTAAGTGCATTTCAGTTTTTGTCATTGAGACAATGGTAAACACAATCCAACCTTCATCATCCTCTCCTTCGCCCAGACCTTCTAAATATATACATATTTTGTTAGCACTCAGCATTCTCCAACGTCCGTAAAATATGCCATGAGGTTCGATAGACGCTGCACAGCTATGGTTTGAATAAAAAGACAAGGAGCTTACAATTTCAAAATGGGGAATTTTACCGAATTCCTCTTCATTGTCCTCAGGCACGTAAGGCGTAAGGTGATGAGATGCCATATACCATTCTCCCAAAATCGCAGCTTCATCAGGTTCCTCCGTACTGGCTGCCATTACATCACCATAGTAGATGTAACCATCAACTATCAGATATGCTCTATAGTAATAAGTTTTGTTCTTCTGAGCATTGGAAATGCTTACCATGAACTCTCCTTCATCATGCTCGTATGCACGTAATGTATAATCATATAACGTAGGCTCGGAATGCTCTGTACTATAACAAATTCCAAATTGTTCAGGTTTGCATTTCTCCGGATCGTAATAACCCCTTAAATTCAATACAGGCTTATCATACATATCTCCTATAGTAAGTATTTTGATTTTTTGTGTTTTAAATGACTGTATCTCACCATAGAATGTATGGTCATCCTCTGTAATCCCTCCCGACTCGATGTGGTTGTTGAGGACATTGCCATCATAGATTATATATGGCATGTAATAATAGGTTGTATCTTGAATCAGGTCTTCCAACTCTACTGTTTTCGTTATCTGGTTAGAGATTGCGTAGTCGCCAAATGTGATATCACATTCTACATGATTCCGATTCTTTTTAGGCAATTCCGGATCTGTACCATAATACAATCCCATTTTTATCTTCTGATGATCGATTGTTTTTGTATTCAACTCAATCATGGCATGGTCGTCCCCACGATTCACTACCTTCGCTGCTACATCTAACAAATCAAAAGTATGAGTAGGTCCGTATTTATAATAGTCTATCAAGCATTTGACACCTTCCAGGTATTTAGATGATGACAATGGAGCTAAATAGGGTTTGTATTTGTATCTTTTCCCAGTCTGCATGCCCTTAAATGGGCATCCGTAATTACCCCTGTTGACATCATAATCATAGATAAAGTTCCCGATATTGTACAAACCAGAGAATGCCGTTCGTTCAGAATTCTGGAGAATGATTCCTACTTTGAAATCCTGTTTGTCTTCTTCCACATCATTGACCATAGCATATAGAATGACACTTCCCGTACCTGTCCGGAGGGCGTAATCCTGTACCATAGGAATGGCCTTTCCATAGAGTTCACCCCTTACCCAAGTCGCATAGTCCTTGACTATAGAAGCAATCTCTGCATAGTAATTTCCTATCAGTTGTCCATATTCTTTCTGATAGATTGCCACTATTTTGTCTAAGGCAATTTTACTTTTAAAAGGAGTGGAAGCAAATTTCTTCATGTATAGATATCTATAGGACTCATTTTCATCAAAGACAAGAGGATAGGAGTTGATGATTGTATAGATGCCATAGCTTGCATGTGATAGTGAATGAATGGCCGAAAACGGAACATCACCGCTTTCGGTACGGGTAGTAGCATTCACGAACGGATTCTCTATGTCTCTGATAGAATCCAATTTACCATTCTTCTTGTAAAGAATGTCCAGTTTGCTTCGGTCTTTATGATAGATGAAGTCGAAAACTTTGTTGTTGACCGAAATTCTCTCTACAGTTCCCAAAGAATCACAATAGGCTATCAAACGGCTGCTTTGGCATGAGTCGAACAAGCAGCGAAAATAGAACAACGTGTCTTTTTGAACAAAAGCGACTATATCATCTTCTGTGGCTGCTACTACTTCAAAATCAGTTGCGTCCGTCGAATAGAACAAACTGTCTTGTACCTCTTCCGGAGGAATGGCAGTGAAATCCTTCAATTCAATAGCCGTCATCGGTTTGATTGTATTTCGTTCGATTGCAAGGGGCCGGGATGTGGATTTTGTCAACATACCGTAAGAAGTATTTGTCACGGTGATACTAAACCCTGTTGCAAACGTAGTAGGAGGAACCACCAACCAAAAGGCTGTAGCCGTGGCTGGCGTGGTGCCTACGGTAACTCCTTTGCCACAATCCAGCGTGATGGCATCAGTTGTCTCTTCACCCATCCTAACCGAAGGAACTCCACCGAAAGGATATTCCACGGTGGCTGCTCCTGCTATTCGCTCTCCGTCATTACCTTTTAGCGTGATGGACTTCACCGTTACGTTATCACCATAGAGCATCAGTTTCAGGTAGCCACCCACATTCTTGAAGTTGAGATAGGTATCGTTCACGTCCTCGGTCACTGCTACCATGGTGTTGGCACCCAGACCGAATGAGTTGGGAGCATAGCCCTGTGTGGCCGGCAGCGTCAGTGTCATCACGCCCTTTTCTGAGATGCCTATCTTCTCATTGTAAGGATAGATGGCATAGTTCCTTTCCAATTTGCTGCCTGTTCCAACCCCATTCTCCACCATGCCGAAGGTGCCGCTGTTGTCGCCCGTCTCCCCTTTGAATCGGAATTGCCGGTTCAGTGTACTGCCATTGAACAGGGATATACGGTCGTCTTCCGTCCATCTCAGCAGCTTACCATTTTGCATATAGGTGCGGGTGTCGCAAGTTTCAATTGATTCCGAAAACTTTGTCGTCGGGTTCAGTCCACTTCTATATTCTGTCAGTTCGTTTTGAGTGCATGCTCCACATAGCAAGAGGAGACATGTCCATGTACTCATTGCCTTCATAAGATTCTTATTTTCATAATATGTGAGTTCGACGAATCATAAGTACTTGAAAAGTGGTGATAAGCGGAAATCACCAAGAGAACAAAGAGGCTGCACCGTAAAACCGCAGTTACGACACAGCCTCTTTCTCCATAAAGGTTATATTCGGACAAGTTGATTCTTCAATATCTTTCGCTTTTTGTACAGAACATTCATGAGTTACCACTCGATGGGAATGGAATCAAAATTATCGTAAGGTTCTGTCAATAAGATAGGAAAGCCTTGATCATTCAAAGTCCAATTAAACGTCCAGTTATCTTCTCCAGACACGCTTGCAGGAAGATGCTTTGTAGCTTTTCCCAACAATCCGGCGTAATAGGCATAAATATACTGCTCAATATCCACACGAAAGTTTGTCGAGTGTAGCATAATACATCCTTTATTTTCTATATTACTAGGAATAATGGTGTTATAGTAGTTATCTCCCCAGTCAGATTTCTCGGAAGAGCTTGTAATATCACCATTTTCATAATTATAAGTACCCGTAACCGATTCACCATCATAGGTGCAAACGAATTGGGTCATATAACCTTCATCAGAGTATGTGAACACCCACGATTCCCCGTCATCATCTACGGCCTCCTTTACAAAGAGATTTTCATCCAAAGTCAATGTCATGGTACGGGTTTCTTGGTTCCAGCCAGTTGAATCAAACCAAGAGCTGTTTTCAACCATAGTCACTGTCAAAGGTTCTGCATCCATATCGGTTGGATAGATAAAGGATGTCTCTTCTTTATCATTAGGATCATTTTTTTTACGTACAATCTTGCTGACCAGGCCTGTTTCCTCATCTACAATAATAGTGTATGCTCCAACCCTTTTGGGAACTCCATTTACAAAGACATTTCTCGGATCAATGCTCTTGACCAACCGGTCCTCCATAGGTTTGATGCTATTACGGACAACTGTCAATGGCTTAGCCGTATGGAGAGCGATAATTTTACTTTTAACATCTTCCACTGTAATGGTGAATCCTTTCTCGAACGTAGTGGGAGGAAGCACTATCCAGAAGGGAGTGGCAGTTTCTGCGGTTTTGCCAATGGTCACTCCTTCTCCACAATCCAGCGTTATAGCATCCGTCGCCTCATCCGTCATCGTCACCGAGGGCAGGCCCTCGGCATCCAGCTTGACCGTAGCTTTGCCGGCCAGTTTCTCCCCATTGTTTCCTTTAAGGGTGATGGACTTAATCGTTCTGTCTTTGTCATACAGTAACAACTTCAGGTAGCCACCCACATTCTTGAAGGGCAGGAAGGTATCGTAGGCATCCCGGGTGACGGCCGTCATGGTATTGGCCTCCAAACCGAAAGAGTTCTCCACATAGTGCTGCGTGGCAGGCAGGACAACCGTCATGCTGCCATCTTGCGCAATGGCATTCTCCTCCCGGTAGGGATAGACAGCATAGTTCTTCTTCAGACTGCTGCCCGTGCCGGCGGCATTCCCCACGGGTGAAAAGGTGCCGCTGTTGTCGCCCGTCTCACCATTGAAGTGGTACGGACGGTTCTCGGTAGTGGCGGCAAACACAGAGATGCGGTCATCTGCGTTCCAGCGCAGCTGGTTCTTCTCATTGATATAGGTGCGTGTGCTCCCTTGGCCGGAAGTTTCCTCCCACGAAGTGGTAAACACCAAGTCGTTGATGGGATGCCGGTCGCGTTCCATCACCTCATTTTCCTGGCAAGCTACAAACAGTACGGATGCAGCTGCCCACAATGCAAGTCTTCTCATGATACGTAATGTTAACAAGTTACCAATCCGTAGGGTCCTCTTCCGAGGGATTCTCCACATTCGAGTCCTCGAATCCTTTTTCAACACTCACAACAATCACTTCAATTTCAGGGGCCTCATAAGCCACCTTTTCAACGTATTCTTTCATATTCTTCATTGTTCGTTTCTGTCTCTTCAATTATACAATTATCCACTTATCTTGAAGAACTTGTCGTGAAGTCCTTCAACTCGAAAGCGCTCATCGGCTTAATCGTATTTCGTTCGATGGAGAATGCTTTTGTAGTAGACTTCACCATCTCACCCCCGG
>JBJEHI010000074.1:0-2709 GCA_051875915.1 Bacteroides sp. | reverse complement strand
ACTACACCCCACATTTCATCCTGCAAAGTAAAGTACTAATTTCCCGAATAAGTAACCTGTCTTAATGTGTTGAATATCAATAAGCAAGAGAGGAGTAAATAAGTGTATGAAGATACCTTCACAGAGATGGAAACGAAATCAAGAAAAATTATAATCCGTTTATATTCAGATGGCTATGCAAACAGGAGAGCCGCGGATATTTGCTAAAATATGTTTTTGACACCAATTTTTGACACCAGTACGTCTATCTGCAATTTACTGGTTAACAGGATTCTGAACACATAAATAAAGCCATGATAAAACAATAAGTTGTTTTTTGACACCATTTTTTGACACCAGATTCGAAAAGAATGTCAATCAAACCCATCCGTATCTGTAAGGATTTCCGATTGTCCTATATGGCCGCATACAGGCCTTTCTAATACCATTAGAACACTGTTTTATCGTATGGAAAACAGTTCGAGGCAGCCTGACGTTTCCCGTCAAGACACAACGAGCCGGAAGAATTCAAAAAGAGAACTCTTCTGGCTCATGGACGTATAACTAAGGAGAGGCCGTTCGCTACCCTATATGGCCTTGTCCTTTTTCAGCATATATACAAAATCGTTCATCAGCTCCTTGGTCGAGGCTCGCATGTATCGCTGGAAGGCCTGTATGGAACGGTGCCCCGACAGGGACATGACGTAGTTTACCGGATAGCCGCGCTTGTATAGATTTGTGACACAGCTTCGTCGGGCCGTATGAAAACTGATCATCTTCCACTTCGGATGTGTCACAATCTGCGTCTCGCCGCCTCGCACCTCCCGATGGTTTATCTTGTCGTCGATGTGGCATCGGGCGGCCAGTATCTTGATGATGCGGTTGGCTTGCGACTTCCCGAACACAGGGAATCCCGTCGTGCGATAGTGCTCTATCAGCGGAGCAATCTCTTTCAGAATCGGTATCTCCACCAGCTCCTTCGTCTTCTGCTGATAGAGCGAGATGGCCTGACGGCTGATGACGGCCCTGTTCAGCTGCTGCAGGTCACTGATGCGAAGTGCCGTATAGCAGGCTATCACGAACATGTCACGCACTTCGCGTTCGCGGTTGCTGTAGGTCTCCACCTGCGACAACCGGTGGATTTCCGTCTCTTGCAGATAGACAGGCTCGCAAATGTTGCCAGGCAGTGTCGTCTGTACCTTTATGAAGTAGTCGTTCGATGTCATTTCGTTGTCATACGCCCGGTGCAACAGGTTCTTCACCACTTTCAGCGTATTTATCACCGTGTTCTGTGTGTAGTGACGCTTCTGCCTTCCGTACGTACATTTGCACAGGTAGTTGGTGAACTCTACGAAGAAGTTGCGGTTGAAGTCCTCAAAAGATACGATGGGCGTGCTCCGCTGCCGGTTGTACTCCTCCAGCCGCTTCAGTGCCATGTAGTACGAGCATCGGGTGCTCTCGATGCCGATTCGCCCCCTGCGATTCACTTTCATGTCGTACTCGTCCACCAACCGATACAGGCAGGCAATGGGATTGCCCAAGGCACTCTTCTTCTCCTGACAAGCCCGCACCACCCGTTGCATCACTTGTGCCGTCATCCATTCACCCCGTTCGGCCAGCCGTTGGTCTTCCTCGCAGATGGCCGCTTCGATGCACTCCAGCTGTTCGTTGAGCATACGCAGCTGGTTGCGGCCCCGTCTGGTCATCCCCCTTGCCTCGATGCAGCGGTAATTCCTCCTGTCCCAATAGCGCGGCTCTACACGTAGTTTGGTGTAAACTCTGATTCGTTTGCTGTTCACCGTCGTCACCAGCATGATTTGGGTCAGACGTTCAGCTACGCATTGTTGTTTCAAGTTGAAACGAATGGACAGTTTCTTCCCCTCCGTTTCATTACGTTTATATAATCCCATCATGATTTGCTTGATAAAATAAAAGAAGAGACATCTACTTTGCAGCCGGCAAAGATAGCGGGAGTTAAAGAAAGGAAGAACGCCCGTTTTGAATTATAAAGATTTCGAGGGCCGTAAGTGAATAAACATCAAAAGTGCGACAACGTCCTACCTGCTCCCTACCATCTCCCTACAAAACCCCTGCATTCCTGTTGCTATTTGTAGGGAATAGTAAGGGAATCCTAAGGGAGTGGTAACAGGAAGCAAAGCCGGGACGTACAACCATCATCGTATATACCTATTATATATAGACACATCATGTTGTCGGGGGAGTAAAAGCCGATGGAACAGTTCATGCGAGGGAAAAGACTGTGCAGCCCATTTGCTTGCGTCTGCAGGGATAGGAAGCGAGCCGTTGGAGAGGCTGCTGGCAACCTTGACGTTAAGAAAGCATGACGGATGGACCGACACGACAGGCTAAGGATAGTTAAAACGGCCTATTTGAGAAGAATTTCACGGTTCCGAATAAAAAAACCATTAATTTTGTTTGTAGATGTCAATAGAATCGCTACCTTTGACACGCAAAAGGCATACCCTCTTGATGCGACCTATCCGGAAAGGTCTCCCAGAGGGGTGTCTGGTAACTTAAAACGTATGGGCTATGGTAGAAAGAAAACAGTTAAAAGCGGAGATTCCGCGCAGTTCACCCCCTTAAAAGGGGCAGAGTAAAGTATAAAATCAAGTTTTTTTCATAAAAACGTGTAAAAAAATGACGAATTATTTTGAATTCGGGAAATTAGTACTTTACTTTGCAGGATGAAATGTGGGGTGTAGTATGCTG
>JBJEHI010000073.1:0-11698 GCA_051875915.1 Bacteroides sp. | reverse complement strand
GAACATCACCTTTGAGAACAGTGCCGGTCCTGTAGGGCAAGCTGTGGCCTGCTTTGTCAGTGCCGATCGTGCCTACTTCAAACATTGTCGCTTTTTGGGCTTTCAGGACACGCTCTATACCTATGCCAAGGGTGTGCGCCAGTATTACGAGGAGTGTTACATCGAGGGAACGGTCGACTTCATCTTCGGATGGTCGGCGGTGGTGTTCAACCGTTGCCACATCCATAGCAAAGGCAACGGGTATGTCACAGCCCCCTCTACCGATCAGGGGCAACGTTTCGGCTATCTGTTGTACGATTGCCGGCTGACGGCTGATGACGGGGTGGACAGAGTCTACCTCTCCCGTCCTTGGCGTCCCTATGCGCAGGCGGTTTACGTGCGTTGCGAAATGGGCAGCCATATTGTGCCCGAAGGCTGGAACAACTGGGGCAAGAAGGAGAACGAGAAGAGTGTCTTCTATGCCGAGTATCAGAGCCGGGGAGCAGGTGCCAATCCACAGAAACGTGTCTCCTTCTCCCGTCAACTGAAGAGTCTGGAAGGATATGAGATGGAGTCATTGCTGGCCGGTAAGGATGGATGGAATCCGTTGCAGGAGGGCAACGCCTTGTTGAATATAAAACGTTAATCACTCAGAATATATGAAACAAACAATTGGAATATTGCTGCTAATCGTTGCTCTGGCGGTGCATGCAGAAAACTATCCTTATCGGAGCGATGTGTTGTGGGTCACCGTGCCTAATCATGCCGATTGGCTGTACAAGACAGGAGAGAATGCAACGGTAGAGGTGCAGTTCTATAAATATGGTATTCCGCAGGATGGAGTAACCCTTTCGTATGAATTGGCTGGCGATATGATGCCGGCCGATACCCAAGGCCGCGTGGTGCTGAAGAACGGGAAGGCAATCATCCCCATGGGAACGATGAAGCAACCCGGTTTCCGCGACTGCAGGATGACCATCGAGTTAGACGGAAAGAGCTACAAGCATCATGTAAAGGTTGGCTTCTCGCCCGAACGGCTGCAACCCTATACGCAACTGCCGGCTGACTTCCTGCCGTTCTGGGAAGCCAACAAGGCGGAATTGGCACAGCTGCCTTTGAACTATACGAAAACCAGGGCGGAGGAGTACTGCACCGATCGGATAGATTGCTATCTGGTGAAGATACCTGTCAACCGCAAGAGGCAGGTGGTCTATGGCTATCTGTTCTATCCAAAGGATGCGAAGGAAAAGAGTTGCCCGGTAGTGCTCTGTCCTCCGGGTGCCGGCATCAAGACCATCAAGGAACCTTTGCGACATAAGTATTATGCCGAACAGGGATGCATCCGGTTGGAGATGGAGATACACGGACTCAATCCCACCCTTTCCACAGAAGAGTTTCAGGAAATCAGCAATGCCTTCAACGGCTCGGAGAACGGTTATCTGACCAATGGACTGGACAACCGCGACAATTACTACATGAAACGTGTCTATCTGGCTTGTGTACGTGCCATCGACCTGCTCACCTCGTTGCCGGAGTGGGACGGAAAGAATGTCATCGTGCAGGGAGGCAGTCAGGGAGGTGCGTTGGCGTTGATTACGACCGGACTGGACAAACGTGTGACCGCTTGCGTGGCCAACCATCCGGCCCTCAGCGATATGGCTGGCTATCAGGCCGGAAGGGCTGGCGGCTATCCGCACTTCTTCCGCACAGCTGGCATGGACACCCCCGACAAGCTGCGTACCATGGCCTACTACGATGTGGTGAATTTTGCCCGTCAGATACAGGTGCCGGTCTATATGACGTGGGGGTACAACGACGATGTCTGTCCGCCTACCACCAGTTACATTGTCTATAACCTGCTGCAAGGTCCCAAGGAGGCACTTATTACACCCATCAACGAGCACTGGACATCCGAAGATACCGAGCGGGGACATTTGCAATGGATATTGAATCATCTGAAGTAAAGGTAGATAAGATGAACAGACAGATTCAAGGCCATCTTTGTGCCCTTTCGGCCAATATCTTGTGGGGGTTGATGGCTCCCGTCGGCAAGGCGGCACTGACCGCCTTCAGCCCCATTACGGTCACAACGTTCCGCATGGTGGGTGCGGCAGCCTGCTTTTGGCTGCTCTCTCTCTTCTGCAAGCACGAGGAGGTAGACCATCGCGATATGGTACGCATCTTCTTTGCCTCGTTGTTTGCCTTGGTGTTCAATCAGGGAGTCTATATCTTCGGATTGTCACTGACCTCACCCATCGATGCTTCGGTGGTGACCACTACCTTGCCTATTGTCACCATGATAGTGGCGGCTCTCTATCTGAAGGAAC
This sequence comes from Bacteroides sp., assembly GCA_051875915.1. Classification (GTDB taxonomy): domain Bacteria; phylum Bacteroidota; class Bacteroidia; order Bacteroidales; family Bacteroidaceae; genus Bacteroides. Next base: position 9,392 of record JBJEHI010000073.1, on the reverse strand, counting down.
CGGTTACCAACAAGAAGGTGTTGGGCATCTTTATCGGTGCCATGGGCGCGTTGATACTGATCCTGAGCAGCAGGGCGGCAGCCGGAGGCAACGGCAGCATCGTGGGTGATTTGCTCTGCCTGACGGCACAAATCAGTTTCTCCATCTACCTGACCGTCTTCAAGGGACTGACACAGAAGTATTCGCCCATCACGCTGAACAAGTGGATGTTTGTCTATGCCTCTCTATGCTACATTCCGTTCTCGTACAACAATCTGGCCTCTATCCAGTGGAGCGAGGTGCCTGTCGCTGCCTGCTGGCAGGCTGGCTATGTGGTGGTAGGAGGTACCTTCTTGGCCTATATTCTCATCATGCGTGCACAGTGCCTGATGCGTCCTACGGTGGTCAGCATGTACAACTACATGCAGCCCATCGTTGCCTCTACCGTTGCGGTAGTCGTTGGAATGGCTGCCTTCACATTGCAGAAAGGGGTGGCGGTGATATTGGTGTTTCTGGGAGTCTACATTGTGACGCAGAGCAAGAGCCGCAAGGACTTTGAACGGGAAGGCAAATCGGTGTGATTACCCTATCGAAAGCCGTCTGTGTCAGAACGGCTTTCGGTAGCTACATCCGTTCTTCCATTCCGAGCAACCGTAGGCACTCTTTCCTTTTATCAGATGGCCTTTCCCGCACAAGGGACAAGGTTGCCCTATCCATGGGTCGGCAGGTGCTGAGGCTTCTGTAGGCTGAGGAGTGGAGACGGCTGCTGTTGCCGGGTTAGGAGCCGTTGCTGCTTTGTTGCTCTTTCGAGGAGCACGTTTCTTGCTCTCTTTTTTCTCTGTATCCGCCTCCTGTGGGTGGGCGGTTTCGCTCTTTGCCTTGTCGCTTTTCTTCTCGGTTGTCGGAGCTTGTATGGTGATACGTCGGTTGCTGTTGTCACTCAGCACACTGGTTACAATCTCTGCCACCATCTGTTTCAACTCTTCCAGAAACTGACCGGCAGGATAGGTGCGGCGTTCTATCTCGCGCAGCTTTTTTTCCCAGATGCCTGTCAGTTCGGCCGATTTCAGCAGTTCTTCGCGGATTGTCTGTATCAGTTCTACGCCGGTAGAGGTAGCTATCAGGTTCTTCTTCTCCTTGCGGATATAGTTTCGTTTGAACAGTGTCTCGATGATGGCGGCGCGTGTCGAAGGGCGTCCGATGCCGTTTTCTTTCAGCGCATCGCGCAGTTCGTCGTTGTCTACCAACTTGCCGGCTGTCTCCATGGCACGTAGCAGGGTGGCTTCGGTGTAAGGACGTGGCGGTTGGGTCCACTTCTCTATCAGGTTGGGCTGATGCGGACCGCTCTCACCTTTTACGAAGGCGGGTAGGGCCTGTTCGTTCTCTCCCTCTCTCTCTTCCTTCTCATCTGATGTGGAAGAGGCTGGGGTGGCAAACACCACACGCCATCCCGGCTCCAGTATCTGTTTGCCGGAGGTCTTGAAGTCGATGCCCTCTACCTGACCGGTAACGGTGGTAGTAGCGATACGGCAGTCGGGATAGAACACTGCGATGAAACGGCGGGCAATGAGGTCGAATACCCGACGTTCCATTTCCGTCAGGTTGACGGGTGGCTGGCCCGTAGGGATGATGGCGTGGTGGTCGGTTACCTTGGAGTTGTCAAATACCTTTTTCGATTTGGGCAGTGTGATGCCATCCAGCGGAGCCGTCAGCGTCTCGTAGCCGCGCAGCCCTTTCAAGATGCCCGGACACTTGGGATAGATGTCATCGCTCAGGAAGGTAGTGTCTACACGTGGATAGGTGGCCACCTTCTTTTCATAAAGCGATTGAATCAGTTTCAGGGTCTCGTCAGCAGAGTAGGCAAACTTCTTGTTGCATTCTACCTGCAGCGAAGTCAGGTCAAACAGACGGGGAGGATATTCGCGTCCCTGCTTTTTGATGACATCAGTCACGGTAAAGGGAGCTTGGCTGATTTGTTCCAGCAACGATTTGCCCCGTTCGTAGTCGGTAATGGGGTCAATACCCTTGTTCTCATTAGTCGGACGGGGGGTGGACGATGCGGATGCTTCCAGAATAAGTTCCTCTTCACTCTTGCGGATGACGGCAGAGAAGGAGGTGTCCCGATAGATAGTCTTCAGCTCCCAATACTGTTTGGGGACGAAGTGTTCAATCTCCAGCTGACGGTTGACAATCAGGGCTAGCGTAGGTGTCTGTACCCGTCCGATGGAGAGCACCTGACGGTTCTGCCCGTACTTCATGGTGTAGAGGCGTGTGGCGTTCATACCCAGCAGCCAGTCGCCGATGGCACGGCTCAGGCCGGCTTCGTATAGCGGTTGGAAGTCGGCAGCCTCTCGCAGGTTGGCAAAGCCGTCACGTATAGCTTCTTCGGTCAGCGACGATATCCAGAGCCGTTTCACCGGGCAACGTGCACCGGCCTTCTGCATCACCCAGCGCTGTATCAGCTCTCCTTCTTGGCCGGCATCACCGCAGTTTATAATCATGTCAGCCTGTTGCATCAACCCCTCGATGATATGGAACTGCCGTTCATAGGTGGGGTTACTGATTAGTTTGATGCCGAAACGGGGTGGAATCATGGGCAGACTGCCCAGGCTCCACGCTTTCCAGGTAGGTGTATATTCGTGCGGTTCCTTCAAGGTACAGAGGTGGCCGAAGGTCCATGTCACCTGATACCCGTTACCTTCTATATATCCCTCTTTCTTTTCTCTGGCTCCCAGCACATCGGCAATGTCGCGTGCTACGGAAGGCTTTTCGGCAATGCATACTATCATTCTACGGTTGTTTTCGTTGGGGAGGTTTTAAGAGATGATGTGTTTCGAAAAGAGGGGCGGACACGTAGGCCCGCCCCATCCAATCTATCTAAACTATGTATTGGTCGTACTGTGTCAGATACCGGCCAGTTCCACTACCTTGTCTACGGCAGCAGCCAATCCTTCAGGGTTCTTTCCGCCGGCTGTAGCGAAGTGCGGCTGACCGCCGCCGCCGCCTTGAATCAGCTTGGCGGCCTCTTTCACCAAAGCACCGGCCTTCAGACCCGTTGCTACCAGGTTGTCGCTCAACATGACGGTCAGCATCGGTTTCCCTTCAAACTCGGTACCGGCTACAAAGAAAAGATTCTCTGTGATTTCGCCACGCAGCTGGAAGGCGATGTTCTTCACAGCATCCGCGGGCAGGGGCGCACAGAACTTCACCAGTTTCACGCCATTCACCTCCTTGATGTTGCGCAGCAGTGTCTCCTTCAGCTGAGCCTCTTTCTCTTTGCGGAACTCTTCCACCTGTTTCTTCAGTCCGGCATTCTCGTCGATGTATTTGCGGATGGCGGCACTCAGGTCCGGTGCGTTGTTGAAGAGCGCCTTCAGGTCGCGTATTGTGTCTTGGAAAGCATCCAGCATACCCTCTACACGAGCTCCTGTGAGGGCTTCGATACGACGTACCCCGGCTGCTACCGAACTTTCGCTGATAATCTTCACCATACCGATATGGCCGGTGGCTGCTACGTGCGTACCACCGCAGAATTCGATGGAGTCGCCAAACTGGATGACGCGCACGTGGTCGCCGTACTTCTCGCCGAAGAGGGCAATGGCACCCAGCTCCTTGGCCTCCTCGATGGGGATGTTGCGGTATTCGTTCAGCGGAATGTTTGCACGAATCTTGGCATTGACGATGTGCTCCACACGGCGGATCTCTTCATCAGTCACCTTCTGGAAGTGTGAGAAGTCGAAGCGCAGCGAGTCAGGCGTTACCAATGAACCCTTCTGCTCTACATGGTCGCCCAGCACTTCGCGCAGAGCTGCATCCAGCAGGTGCGTACACGAGTGGTTGGCGGCGCAGGCGGCCCGCTTGTCGGTATCCACACAAGCCATCATCGGTGCCTCTATATGCTCGGGCAGCTTCTTGGTGAGGTGGATGGGCAGGTTGTTCTCCTTCTTCGTGTCTATTACCTCGATGGTCTCGAACTCGTTCACCAATACACCTGTATCTCCTACCTGACCACCGCTTTCGGCATAGAACGGAGTCTTGTCCAGCACAATCTGATAGAGTGTCTGGTTCTTCTGTTTCACCTGTCGGTAGCGCAGCACGCTGGTCTCATATTCTGTGTAGTCATATCCTACAAATTCGGTTGTACCTTCCTTCAACGTAATCCAGTCGCCCGTCTCTACGGCTGCCGCATTGCGGGCACGCTGTTTTTGCTGTTGCATCTCTGCATCAAACTCTTTCAGGTCGGCTGTCATACCGTTCTCACGCAGAATCAGTTCGGTCAGGTCAAGCGGGAAGCCGAAGGTGTCATACAGCGTGAAGGCATCTTTTCCGCTGATTTCGCTCTTGCCGGCAGCCTTGGCATCGGCCATGGTCTTCTCCAGCAGACGGATGCCCGTCTCCAATGTGCGGAGGAACGACTCTTCCTCCTCCTTGATGACGCGGGCTATCAGCTCTTTCTGGGCGTTCAGCTCGGGATAGGCCCCCCCCATATTCTCTATCAGCACAGGCAGCAGCTTGTACATGAAGGCTTGTTTCTGTCCCAGGAACGTATAGCCGTAGCGTACGGCCCGGCGCAGGATGCGTCGGATTACATAGCCAGCTTTGGCATTGCCAGGCAGCTGACCGTCGGTGATGGAGAAGGCGATGGTACGGATGTGGTCGGCAATCACACGCATGGCGATGTCTACCTGCTCGTTGTCACCGTAACGCTTTCCGGCCATGTCGCCGATGACCTTCAGAATGGGTTGGAACACGTCGGTATCATAGTTCGAGGTCTTGCCCTGCATTGTACGTACCAGACGCTCAAATCCCATACCGGTATCAATGACCTTGGCGGGCAGCCCTTCCAGACTTCCATCAGCCTTGCGGTTGTATTGCATGAACACCAGGTTCCAGATTTCGATAACCTGCGGGTGATCCTTGTTCACCAGGTCACGACCCGGTACCTGTGCCTTTTCTTCCTCCGAGCGTGAGTCAATGTGAATCTCCGAGCAGGGACCGCACGGACCCGTGTCGCCCATCTCCCAGAAATTGTCATGCTTGTTGCCGTTCAGAATGTGATCTTTCGGCAAGAACTGCTCCCAATACGAAGCTGCTTCATCGTCGCGGCTCAATCCTTCTTCGGGACTTCCCTCGAATACGGTTGCATAGAGGTTCTTGGGGTCAATCTTCAGCACGTCCACCAGATACTCCCAAGCCCAGGAGATGGCCTCCTTCTTGAAGTAGTCGCCAAACGACCAGTTGCCCAGCATCTCGAACATGGTGTGGTGATAGGTATCGTGTCCTACCTCTTCCAGGTCGTTATGCTTTCCGCTGACGCGCAAGCATTTCTGCGAATCGGCTACTCGCTTGAATTTGGCCGGGTGGTTGCCCAGGATGATGTCTTTGAACTGGTTCATTCCTGCGTTGGTGAACATCAGCGTAGGGTCATCCTTGATTACCATCGGAGCAGAAGGCACAATCTGGTGTCCTTTGCTTTCAAAGAAACTCTTGAATGAGTCTCTGATTTCATTTGCTGTCATCATAAGCTGTCTATATCTTGTTTTTACTCTTTTTGCTTGTCTGCTGGTGCCTGCAACGGCTTGTTTTTATTAATAATCCAAAAAACTGCGCAAAGATAGCTTGTTTTTCGTATTTTTGTCGCATTGATAATGAAATATTTGATTTCTATGCGCAAAGTTTACTATATATACAATCCACAGACACAGACGTATGACCGCATCTATCCCACTGTGCGGCAGCGTATCATGAGTCTGTTTCGCCGCCTTTTCATTGATATCGGACTGGTGGCGGCCGGATTTATCGTACTGCTCATCATCTTCGGATCACCTTCTGAGAAGGAGCTGCGCAAGGAGAACAGTAGGCTGCAGGCGCAGTACAACCTGTTGGATGCCCGTCTGGACGAGGCCTTGGAGGTGCTGCAGGACATACAGCAGCGCGATGACAATCTGTATCGTGTCATCTTTCAGGCCGATCACATCCCCGATGCCATCCGCAAGGCCGGTTATGGAGGTACTAACCGCTACGAGCACCTTATGGACATGGCCAATGCCGAGATGGTGGTCAATACCACGCAGAAGTTGGATATGCTCACCAAGCAACTCTATATACAGTCGAATTCGTTTGACGATGTGGTGGAGATGTGTAAGAACCACGACGAGATGCTGCGTTGCATTCCCGCCATCCAGCCTATCTCCAACAAGGACTTGAAGCAGACAGCCTCGGGCTATGGCACCCGCATCGACCCCATCTACGGTACTCCCCGCTTCCATTCGGGCATGGATTTTTCGGCCAATCCGGGTACCGATGTCTACGCTACAGGTGACGGGACGGTGGTCAAGATGGGGTGGGAGACAGGCTATGGCAACACCATCATCATCGACCATGGGTTCGGCTATCGCACCTGGTATGCGCATTTGCGCGACTTCCGCACCAAGGTGGGTAAGCGCGTCGTTCGTGGCGAGGTGATAGGAGGTGTAGGAAGTACAGGCAAAAGTACCGGTCCGCATCTGCATTACGAAGTACATGTCAAAGGCAAGGTCGTCAATCCCATCAACTACTACTTCATGGATTTGAGTGCCGAGGATTATGACCGCATGATTCAGATTGCCGAGAATCACGGCAAGATGCTGGATTGATTTTCCCTGTTTTGTATTTACTAATGTTTCAATTTTTGCAAAGAAACAAACAACGGATGACACATATATGAAACAATTACACCTCGCTATACTGACTGCAGCCCTGTGTTGTATGACCACTTGTACCCTCTTTATGTCCTGCGGACAGGGCCAGTTGGAGCGAAGAGCAAACGACAAGGACACTCTATACACCTTGGACAACATCAGAGCAACTATCATGACCGATCCGGCCAAGGCACTGCATATGCTTGATACGGCCGAGAGCATGGAACTGTTGCCCCAATATGACATCTATGGGATGAAATCGGTGATATATAACAATGTGTATCACCAATCCATCGTCGCCCTCAACTACATGCGCAAGGCCTACAAGTGTCCGGAATGTACCACTGACCCGACATTGCAGATAAAGGCACTCAAGTCCCTCGGAATGCTCAACTATCAACTTGGATATTATACGGATGCCATGAAGTACCTGAAAAAAGGCATGGAAGCATCGAGGAGAATTGGCAATGTGGATGGAGAGGCCTACTTCACCATGAACATGGGATTCGTCAAGTCAGACCTTGGTACAACGGATGAAGCCCTGAAAAACCTTGACGAAAGTATTGCGCTGTTCAAGCAGACGGGATTGGCAGAGACGGATTTTTATGTAGCCGACAATATACTTTTTGCATGCATCAAGAAACTCGACCTGTTGGTCACGAAAAAAGAATTCAAGAGAGCGGAAGAGGTCGTAGCGGAATGTCTGGAAGCCTATGATAAATTGTCAAAATGCGACAATGCCCTTCGTAAACAGCTCGACAGCCGGTTGGCCGAAACAGCCGTCTTGAGAGGTATGACATACCATGGCTTGGGTGACATGCAAAGGGCAGAGAAATGCTTCAACCAAGTAACCAGCACGGAGTATGCCAAGACACCTGCGGGGACTACCACCGTGATACCCTGCTTCATGGCCATGGGGAAATACAAGGATGCGCTGAATTATCTGGACGAACAGGAGAAATTCTATGTCAACAACAAAGACACCATCAGCGAAAGCTTCGTGGAGGGTGTGCTGCACAGCCAAATGGAAGCATACCACAAATTGGGCATGTACAAGGAGGCCTCATCCGTAGGACTCCGTCTGATTGCCCTCGCCGACAGCCTCAAGGAGCAAGAACGCAACGAGAGGGTGATGGAAATGATGACGGCCTACGAGACCGATACCAAGGAGGCCATGCTGAGGGAAAACGCGCTGAAGATGTCGCAGATGAAACTCTTCATCTACGCCGTCGTCATCGTATGCATCTTGTTGCTGATGGTCGTTGGCATTGTGCTCTATTACAATCGGCGTATTCGCCTCCGCAACTTAGCTACGGTCAAAATCATCGAGGAACTGATGGAGCAAAAGGATGAACTGCTCGATTTCCACATCAACAATACAGAGGGCTTGAAAGAGGAACAACGCAAGACAAAGAACCTCAAGAAGTATCTTGCGGACGTTCACATGCGCAATGCTGTCAAGATGCTCAAGGGGGACGCTACTCACACGCTATCTGAAATAGCCCGCGACTGTGGTTTTGCGAGTGAGGATGAGTTCTGCCACTTCTTTGAGAAGGAATACGGCATATCCCCCGTTGCCTACAGAAAGTGGAGCAACAAGCTCCGTGACAAGGAGCAGCTGGGAGTGGACAATGAGGAGTTCAGGCGCAATCTGCTTCGCAACATCAGCCATGAGATACGTACACCGCTCAATCAGATTTCGGGATTCGTGCAGTTGCTGACCCATCCGGGGCTTGACATTGGACAAAGCGAAAGGGAGCAATTCAATGATATCATCATGAACCAGGCCAACCACATGACCCACATGGTGGATGACTTTGTCGAAATCACAGAATATGAAAACGACAAGACACCACTTGAGGGCGAAGACATCACCATGCAGGAATTGCTCGCAAGGATATGCTGTTCAGCTGGCGACCCACAGCCTGGAGTCGAACTGAACAGCTGTCAGCTGGCCACGCCACTTCGCGTCATCCATGTCAGCGTGAAAGGCATGGTGAGAATGGCGGAGTCGCTTCTCAGCAATGCCATCAAGTTCACCACGGAGGGACATATCACGGTTGACTTGGTGGCCGATGATGAAAAGGGTGTATTGAGACTGATGGTATCCGACACGGGCAAAGGCGTGTCGCCCAATCATGCAGAACAGATATTTGAACGTTTCTACAAGGAAGACAGCTTTGTACCAGGTATTGGGCTCGGCCTCTCTTTAGTCAGGATAATAGCCACACGCATGGGCGGAACCGTCTGCCTCGACACCACCTATAACAGCCCTGGTGCCCGATTTGTCGTAGAAGTACCTCTGTAGGAACGCTGGGCCCATCTCGTTTGAATTATGGATTATTCTCTGAATAGTTTCAGTCCCTTCTCGCTCAGATAATATCGCTGTTTGGGATGTCTGGGACTATCGGGATATGCCCGCATGACATAGCCCTGATTGATGGCGGGGGTTAAAATCTCAATACGTACATACCTTCTGCTCACAATATTAAGCTTCTTTTGTATGTCTGCCATAGTCAGAATACTATCCCCAATACAGCGAACAATACTCCTTACTTGTTCACTTACTTGTTCACTTGCTTGGTCACCAGCTTGGTCACCAGCTTGGTCACTTACTTGGTCACTAACTTGATTACCTTTCTTAGTCTTAGGATTCTCCACCTTCGGTCCTACAAGCCAGTAGCCATTTGCGCCGCTACCAACAAACTTAAGTCGTTGCATACCAGCGATATG
>JBJEHI010000072.1:0-11934 GCA_051875915.1 Bacteroides sp. | reverse complement strand
CATTTTTGTGTTAATGAGTGTAAAACTCAAAATATCTGCCACACTTTTTTGATGCTTAATCCGTTTATATATAGGAAACTAACGGAATGTGTGTGGCAGATGGCAGATAATCAAAACTTGTCACGCGCGCGTGCGCGCGAAAGACACACACGTTGACTGACCACTTTCGGATAGTTCGCACAGAAACGGAGCATGACTCGAAAAAAAGATGTATTTTTGCACCCGCTAACGGAAACCCATAAACAACCGAAAGAGCATGAATCCAAGAGACCGACAAATAGTACACATCGCCCTACCCTCGATTGTATCTAACATCACCGTCCCGCTGTTGGGGTTGGTAGACGTAGCCATCGTGGGACACCTGGGCGCACCCGCCTACATCGGTGCCATTGCCGTGGGCGGCATGCTGTTCAATATCATCTACTGGATGTTTGCCTTCCTGCGCATGGGCACCAGCGGCATGACGGCCCAAGCGTGGGGCAGCAGAGACCTGCCCGAAACGGTACGTCTGCTGATACGGGCTGTAGGCATCGGCTGGATAGTAGCTCTGGGCCTCATCGTGCTGCAGGAGCCTATCAGACAAGGAGCCTTCCTCATCATCCGCCCCACCGAAGAGGTTGCCCTGCCGGCCACCCGCTACTTCCGCATCTGCATCTACGGCGCACCGGCCATGCTGGGTCTCTACGGACTGACGGGTTGGTTTGTGGGGATGCAGAACACCCGAATCCCGATGCTGGTGGCCATTACCCAAAACGTAATGAACATCGCGGCCAGCCTGATACTGGTTTTCGGATGCGGGCTGAAAGTGGAAGGTGTGGCGCTGGGCACACTCATCGCCCAATATGGGGGACTCTTTATGGCCATCGGCCTGGGCATCCGCTACTACGGGCGGTTAGGCAGGTACGTGAGGCTGCAAGGCCGGCACCTATCTGTCGGCAGAGAGAACGAGCCCTCCAACAACAGCCTCTGGCAACGCGATGCCATGAGCCGCTTCTTCCGGGTGAACCGCGACATTTTTCTGCGTACCGTCTGCATCGCCGCGGTCACCCTCTACAGCACCTCTGCCGGAGCCATGCAGGGCGACATCATACTGGCTGCCAACACACTGCTGATGCAACTGTTCCTGCTTTTCTCCTATATCCTGGACGGCTTTGCCTTTGCCGGCGAAGCGTTGAGCGGACGCTACATCGGTGCACGCAACGAGCGTGCCTTCCACGAGACGCTGCGCCGACTGTTTGTCTGGGGAGGAGGGTCGGCCCTGCTCTTCAGCCTCATTTACGGCTGCGGCGGCGTAGCGTTCCTGAGTCTGCTGACGGATGAGCAGGAAGTCATCGATGCCGCCTCCCGCTACTTCGGCTGGGCCATCGCCATTCCGATAGTAGGCGTGACGGCCTTCATCTGGGACGGCATCTTCATCGGTGCCACCGCCACACGCGGTATGTTGGCGTCCATGGCTTCGGCAGCCGCCACCTTCTTCGTGCTCTACTTCAGCCTACGCACTCCGCTGGGCAACCATGCCCTCTGGCTGGCATTCGTCACCTACCTCTTCATGCGGGGAGCCGTACAAAGCCTGCTGGCCGGGAAAGTGATACGCAAGGCTTTCCCAAAGAAGTGACACCCGCAAAGGACTACAAACACCCTAAAGGACTTTGCATGAATAATTAAAAGAAAACAGAGCACAAATTTTGCGGATTTCGTGATAAATACCTATCTTTGTCATATCGTATAATTTATATACACATACAGCAACGAACTTAATCAACAACAGACAGATATGGCAACATACAAAAGAATCTTGCTCAAACTCAGCGGCGAGAGCCTGATGGGAGAGAAACAATATGGCATTGACGAGAAGCGGCTGGCAGAATATGCCGCACAAATCAAGGAGATACACGAGCTGGGCGTACAGATAGGTATCGTCATCGGCGGCGGCAACATCTTCCGCGGACTGAGCGGAGCCAGCAAGGGATTCGACCGCGTCAAAGGCGACCAGATGGGTATGCTGGCTACCGTCATCAACAGCCTGGCACTCAGCTCGGCGCTGGTGGCAGCCGGCGTAAAGGCCCGGGTACTGACCGCCGTACGCATGGAACCGATCGGCGAGTTCTACAACAAGTGGCGGGCCATCGAGTGCATGGAGGCAGGCGAAGTGGTCATCATGTCGGCAGGCACGGGTAACCCCTTCTTCACCACCGATACCGGCTCCTCGCTGCGCGGCATCGAAATAGAGGCCGACGTGATGCTGAAGGGCACGCGCGTGGATGGCATCTATACCGCCGACCCGGAGAAAGACCCCACTGCCACCAAGTTCCACGACATCACGTACGACGAAGTGCTGCGCCGCGGCCTGAAGGTGATGGACCTGACCGCCACCTGTATGTGCAAGGAGAACCACTTGCCCATCATCGTATTCGACATGGACACCGTAGGCAACCTAAAACGGGTGATGCAAGGAGAAGAGATAGGGACATTGGTACATGTGTAAACTCAGAAACTTAAAAACTCAAAAACTTAAAAACTTAAAAACCCAAAAACTCAAAAACCCAAAAACTCAAAAACTTAAAAACTTAAAAACTTAAAAACTCACATCATATATGAAAGAAGTAAAGGAAATCCTGAACGAAGCACAGGAGAAGATGGATATGGCCATCATGTATCTGGACGAGGCTTTGGCACACATCCGTGCCGGCAAAGCTGACGTACGTCTGTTGGACGGCATCCGCGTGGACTCATACGGCAGTATGGTACCTATCAACAATGTAGCAGCCGTCACCACTCCCGATGCCCGCAGCATCGCCATCAAGCCGTGGGACAAGAGCATGTTCCGCATCATCGAGAAGGCTATCATCGACTCCAGCCTGGGTATCATGCCGGAGAACAACGGTGAAATCATCCGCATCGGCATCCCGCCGCTGACCGAGGAACGACGCAAGCAGCTGGCCAAGCAGTGCAAGGGCGAAAGCGAAACTGCCAAGGTGAGTGTACGCAATGCCCGCCGCGATGCCATCGACCAACTGAAGAAGTCGGTCAAAGAGGGACTGGCAGAAGATGCCCAGAAGGGCGGTGAAGAGAAACTGCAGAAACTCCATGACAAGTACATCAAGCAGATTGATGAGATGCTGGCAGCAAAGGACAAAGAAATCATGACCGTTTAAAAACAAATCTTCACACAGGGAGGGAAGGAACGCACCGGCAGACGACCGCGCACGTCCCTCCCCTCTGCTAACAACCGCCACTACATTGAAGGGACTTGTCATTAAGAACACAGGAAGCTGGTATCTGGTACGTACCGAAGAGGGGGAGGACGTGGAATGCAAAATCAAAGGGAATTTCCGTCTGAAGGGCATCAAGAGCACCAACCCCGTAGCTGTGGGCGACCGCGTACACATCATTCGCAACCAAGAGGGAACCGCCTTCATCAGCGAGATTGAGGAACGCAGGAACTACATCATCCGCCGCGCCTCCAACCTATCGAAACAGAGCCACATACTGGCTGCCAATCTGGACCAATGTATGCTGCTGGTCACCGTGAACTATCCGGAGACCTCCACTACCTTCATCGATCGCTTTCTGGCCACAGCCGAAGCCTACCGGGTACCGGTATGCCTGCTCTTCAACAAGGTAGATGCCTACAACGACGACGAGCTCCGCTACCTGGACGCACTGATTCACCTCTATACCTCCATCGGCTACCCTTGCATGAGGATTTCCGCCCGGAACGGAACGGGCATCGAGGAGATCCGCCGCAAACTGGAGGGAAAGGTCACCCTCTTCTCCGGCCATTCGGGAGTCGGCAAGTCCACCCTCATCAACGCCCTGCTACCCGGTACCGAAGCCCGGACGGGTGCCATCTCTACCGCCCACAACAAGGGAATGCACACCACCACGTTCTCAGAGATGTACGCTACAGCAGGCAACGGCTACATCATCGACACGCCGGGCATCAAAGGGTTCGGCACCTTTGACATGGAGGAAGAGGAGATAGGACACTACTTCCCCGAGATATTCCGGGCATCGGCCGATTGCCGCTACGGCAACTGTACCCACCGGCACGAGCCGGGATGTGCCGTACGGCAGGCCGTAGAGCAGCATACCATCAGCCGGTCCCGTTACACCTCTTACCTGAGTATGCTGGAGGACAAAGAGGAGGGGAAATACCGGGCTGCCTATTGACGAGAATACCACATTTGTGGGATAGAAATCACCTCATCATGCGATGTTCCTGCAACGGAGAAGTCACTACCTTTGCAGCCCTCAAAATATAACCAAGCAAAGCGTATGAAACGAAGCATTGTTACAAGTTTGTTTTTCGCCCTCCTCACGATGCCATTGTATGCCCAAATACGAGGAGTGGTAAAAGATACGACAGGCGAACCCATAGCGGGAGCCAACGTGTTCTGGGCCGGAACGACGCAAGGCACCACGACGGACCAGAAAGGGAGGTTTGACCTGCGCCGCCATAAGGCGGAGAGACGACTGGTGGTCAGCTTCATCGGCTACGAAAACGACACCATCCGGGTGACGGGTGGAAAGGCCGAACTGGACATCGTACTGCAAAGCGGCCTCTTGATGGATGAGGTGGAAGTGGTGCAGCGCAGATTGGGTACCATGAAGGTGCGTAGCAGCGTGATGAACGAAGAAATGATATCGAGTGCCGAACTGGCACGGGCAGCCTGCTGCAATCTGGGCGAAAGTTTCACCACCAATCCGTCAGTGGACGTCAGCTACTCGGATGCAGCTACCGGTGCCAAACAAATCAGGCTGTTAGGACTGTCGGGCACCTATGTACAGATGCTGACCGAGAACATCCCCAATTACCGAGGTACTGCCGCCCCATACGCACTGGGATACATCCCCGGTCCGTGGATGCAGAGCATCCAGGTGTCCAAAGGAAGCTCGTCCGTCAAAAACGGATATGAGTCCATCACCGGGCAAATCAACGTGGAATTCAAGAAACCGCAGGCAGAGCCTGCCATCAACTTCAACCTATACGGCAACACGAAGGAGAAGTATGAGGCCAACTTCGACGGCAACATACACCTGAACAAACGGTTGAGCACGGCACTGCTGGCTCATTACGAAAATGGCACCCGCACCCACGATGACAACGGAGACGGTTTTCTGGACATGCCGAAGGTAGAGCAGTATAATCTGCAGAACCGATGGGCATGGATGGGCGACCACTATGTATTCCAGGCATCCGTCAAAGCCTTGAAGGAGGAACGGAACAGCGGGCAGGCCGGTCACTCGCACACCGGCATGATGCCGGCCACGGGAACGAATCCCTACCAGATTGACATCACGACCGAACGCTACGAAGCCTTTACAAAGAATGCCTACATATTCAATAAGGAAAAGAGTACCAACGTGGCCCTTATCCTGTCCGGGTCGCTGCACAAGCAGGATGCCGGTTACGGATACAAGGCATACAACGTCAACCAGAAGAATCTGTATGCCTCGCTGATGTTCGAGACGAACCTCAACCAACAGAACAGCCTCTCTGTGGGTCTGAGCATGAATCATGACGATTACGACCAGGACTATCGGATTGAGAACGATGCACAAGCAGCCCTGCAACATGAGAAGGACAAGGAGACTGTGACAGGCGGCTATATACAATATACCTACAACTGGGCAGACAAGCTCATCCTGATGGGCGGATTGCGCATGGATCACAGCAACCTATACGGCACCTTTGTCACACCACGTGCGCATATCAAGTATAGCCCCAACGAAGCCATCAGTCTGCGGGTATCGGCAGGCAAAGGGTATCGGACCAATCATGTGCTGGCAGAGAACAACTACCTGCTGGCCAGCGGACGACGGGTGGTTATTGATAACAACTTACAGCAAGACGAGGCTTGGAACTACGGCATCAGTGCCTCCTTCAGCATCCCGCTGTCAGGCAAGAACTTGAGTTTGAACGCCGAATACTATTACACGGACTTCATCCACCAGCTGGTGACCGATATGGACAGCGACCCGCACGCCGTACAGTTCAGGAATCTGGAAGGAGACTCGTACTCGCACACCCTGCAAGCCGAGGCCTCCTATCCCTTCTTCAAAGGATTTACACTGACAGCGGCCTATCGCTACACGGATGTCAAATGTACCTACAACCATCAGTTGCTGCGCAAACCGCTGACCAGCAGATACAAGGGATTGCTGACGGCCTCGTACCAGACACCGCTGGCTCTGTGGCAGTTTGATGTAACCCTGCAGCTGAACGGAAGCGGACGTATGCCTGCCCCCTACACCACAACCGAAGGAACCAACTCATGGGAGAGCAGCTATCCTGCCTACGAACAGCTGAGTGCACAGATTACCCGCTGGTTCCGCCACTGGTCAATCTACGTGGGCGGAGAAAACATGACCGGATTCAAACAGAAGAATCCCATCATTGCCGCATCCGATCCCTACAGCGGGAACTTCGACTCCACCATGATATGGGGTCCCGTACATGGAGCCGTCTATTATATCGGATTGAGAATCAATATATAAAGAAATAGACTAACATTTATTTAACACATTACAATGATGAGAACAAGAATGATTATGTTGGCAATGGCTGTCAGTATGAGTGTAGCCAGCTTTGCCAAGGACATCCGAACCGTGGTGTTGACCACTGCTCCGCAGATGCACTGTGAGAACTGCGAAAACCGAATCAAGAGCAACATCCGCTTTGAAAAAGGTATCAAAGAGATTGTTACCGACCTGAAGAGCAAGACGGTCACCATCAAATACGATGCCGAAAAGACCAACGTGAAGAACATTATCGCCGGTTTTGCAAAAATCAACTACAAAGCCAGTGTAGTAGAAACCCCGACAAACGACCAACCTAAAAAGTAATGAAACGAATTATCGGACTGTGTGCGCTGCTTATCGCACTGGGTAGCCACGCACAAGAAACCACAGAATATAAGGAGAAACAATCCTACAAAAACTGGGTCAAGCTGGCTCCCAAACTGGAAGACGCTTTCTTCAGTACTCCGGAGGCCGTGCGGATTGCCGACAATGTGTTGCTATATCAACAGAGCACCGGCGGATGGCCCAAAAACATCTACATGCCAGCCGAACTGAACGAGCAGGAACGAAAGGCTGCACTGGCTGCACGCAACGACGTGAACGAGAGCACCATTGACAACGGTGCCACCACCACTGAGATACGCTACCTGGCCCGCACCTACCTGGCTACAGGGACAGAGAAATATCGGGAAGGAGCCGAACGGGGCATCCGATACATCCTGAAATCGCAATATGCCAACGGCGGATTCCCGCAGTTCTATCCGCGTCCGAAAGGATATTATACGCACATCACCTACAACGACAATGCGATGGTGAACGTGCTGCAGCTGCTGCGCGAGGTGTATGAAAGACGTGTCCCCTATACCTTTGCATCGGATGAGCTCTGCCAGCAGGCTCGTTCGGCTTTTGACAAAGGCATTGATTGCATCCTGAAAACGCAGGTACGCCAAAACGGCAAGCTGACCGTGTGGTGCGCCCAGCATGACGAGCACACCCTGCAACCGGCCAAAGCCCGTGCCTATGAACTGCCTTCGCTGAGCGGAGCCGAATCGGACAATATCGTGCTGTTGCTGATGTCGCTTCCCTCGCCTACTCCGGAAGTCATAGCTGCGATAGAAGGTGCCGTGACATGGTTTAAGGAGCATCAGATTATCGGCCTTACCCGGCAGGAGTTCACCAACGACAAAGGGAAACGGGACTTCCGCATGGTGCCCTGCCCGCAGGACGACTTTGACTGTCCGCCCCTATGGGCCCGTTTCTATACGCTGGAAGAGAACCGACCTTTCTTCTGCGACCGTGATGGAGTGAAGCGTTACGACATTTCCGAGATAGGCTACGAACGTCGCAACGGCTACAGCTGGTACAACAGCGACGGCCTGAAAGTGTTGAAGAAGTACGAAAAATGGAAGAAGTCGCTACGTTGAGGTAGCGACTTCTTTCCTATCTGTCATTTGTTCCAAGTGTCAATCAAAGCTTCTTGAAGAAGTCATTTCCCTTATCGTCTACCAAAATGAATGCGGGGAAATCCTGAACCTCAATCTTCCAGACAGCCTCCATGCCCAGTTCGGGGAACTCGACACACTCGATGCTCTTGATGTTGTTCTGAGCCAATATGGCAGCCGGTCCGCCGATAGAGCCCAAATAGAATCCGCCATGCTTCTGGCAAGCATCCGTCACAGCTTGGCTGCGATTGCCCTTTGCCAACATGATCAAGCTGCCACCATGACTCTGGAACAGGTCAACGTAGGGGTCCATACGTCCTGCAGTAGTGGGACCCATCGAACCACAAGCCATGCCTGCCGGAGTCTTGGCCGGACCAGCATAGTAGATGGGGTGATCCTTGATGTACTGCGGCAGTTCTTCGCCTCTATCCAGTCTCTCCTTCAGCTTGGCATGGGCGATGTCACGGCCTACGATGATGGTACCGTTCAGGCTCAGACGGGTAGCAACGGGATATTTCGTCAACTCCTTCAGCACCTCACTCATCGGTTGGTTTAGGTCGATGCGTACTGCATCTCCCTCACCGGCCTTGCGCAGTTCTTCCGGAATCAGACGACTTGGATTGTCATCCATCTTCTCTATCCAGATACCTTCACGATTGATCTTACACTTGATATTGCGGTCGGCCGAGCAAGAAACGCCCAATCCGATGGGGCAAGAGGCTCCGTGACGAGGCAAGCGGATGATGCGCACATCGTGAGCCATATATTTGCCACCGAATTGTGCTCCCAGTCCTATCTTATAAGCCTCTTCCAGCACTTGCTTTTCCAACTCCACGTCGCGGAAGGCGCGTCCGCCCTCGTTGCCTGTAGTAGGCAGATTATCATAATAGTGAGTGGATGCCAACTTCACGGTCAGCAGATTCTTCTCAGCCGACGTACCACCGATAACAAAGGCGATATGATAAGGCGGGCAAGCTGCTGTACCCAGCGTCTTCATCTTGGCAACCAGGAAAGGCACCAGCGTCTGCGGATTCAGTACAGCCTTCGTCTCCTGATAGAGATAGGTCTTGTTGGCCGAGCCTCCTCCCTTGGTTACACAAAGGAAGCGATACTCCATCCCTTCGGTAGCTTCCAGGTCAATCTGTGCAGGCAGATTGCAACGGGTATTCACCTCATCATACATGGTCAACGGCGCGTTCTGCGAATAGCGCAGGTTCTCCTCGGTATACGTCTGGTACACACCCAACGAGAGAGCCTCTTCATCGCAATAACCTGTCCACACCTGCTGTCCCTTTTCACCATGAATGATAGCCGTACCTGTATCCTGACAGAGGGGCAGTTTACCCTTGGCTGCCACTTCTGCATTGCGCAGGAAGGTCAGTGCCACATACTTGTCGTTTTCGCTGGCTTCGGGATCAGAGAGTATCTTTGCCACCTGCTCGTTGTGCTCTCTACGCAGCAGGAATGATACATCCCGGAAGGCCGCTCTGGCCATTGCCGTCAGTCCCTCCTTCTCAATCTTCAGGATAGGTTTGCCTTCAAACTCGCTCACCGATACATAGTCTTTGGTAAGCAGATAATACTCAGTCTGGTCTTCACCATGCTCAAACATGGGTTGATACTTGAACGGAGGATTTGCCATAATTTCTCAGTTTTTCTTTATTATACGTTAGGTTTCTCTTTCTCCGACGGGCATGCCACAGTACTTGCCGGCGGCCACTTGCCAATCATGTAGCAAAGGTAAGAAGTATGACGGGAGAAAGCGAGCGTTTTATATTTATTAACTATTTCATTCCGAGCAATGAGAACATCCCTGCTTCCATCACCTCTTTTCCTTTGGCTTTTGGTTGCACAGATAAGCCATAACGAATCGTACCACAGAACGACAAACAGATTTTTGGCACACAATTGGGACGCGATGGTTTATATATGGCAAATAATCCGTACCTTTCCTCTAAAGAAAAAACATCTTTCTTTATCCTGCCGGTGTAAAACTCGCGGATTTTATATACATTTGCAGTCAATAAATGAATATGAGACCAATGATTTCCACCATAGAAAAGGGAATGCTCCGCCGTTCGGAATTGTTGTTGGGAGCGGATTTCATGGAGCGCATCGCACAAGTGCGGGTAATTGTCTTTGGCGTAGGAGGTGTCGGTTCGTGGTGTGCCGAGAGCCTGGTACGTAGCGGCATCCGCCATCTGACCATTGTCGACTCAGACCGCATCTGCATCACCAACTGCAACCGACAACTGATGGCAACATCCAAAAATGTAGGGCAAGTAAAAGTGGAGGCCTTGAAAAGCCGCTTGCTGGAGATTAATCCACATGCCGAAATCAATGCCTTGCAGCAGATTTACGAAGAGACTAACGCCCACACCTTTGGAATAGAAAACTATGATTATGTAATCGACGCCATTGACTCGCTGAAAGAGAAGGCGCACCTCATACTGCATGCCACCGGCACACCCGGTGTCACCCTCTTCTCATCCATGGGAGCAGCCTTGCGTATCAATCCTTTCCAAATACGACAGGCCGAATTCTGGAACGTAAAGAACGACGCACTGGCACGCGCTCTGCGCAACAAGTTCAAACGCAACAAAACGTTCCCTGCCCATAAGTTTCTGTGCGTATATAGCGAAGAGCCGCCCCGGAAGAATCGGGGCGAGAATCATGCATGCGGCACCTCACAATGTATCTGCCCCAAAGCCAAACTGCTGAGCGGTAGCCGAGGAACCGACTCTGCCGTCTATGATGCCCCCGGCAAACAGAACCTGGTTGAACACGAATGGTGTACGAGCAAAGCACAAATCAACGGTTCTCTGAGCCACATCACCGGAATCTTCGGCTTTGCATTGGCCGGTATGGTGCTAACTGATATCGAAAACAAGTTCATAACTTCACAGACATGTCCTACGAACGAAAAATAATCAACGACCCGGTATTCGGGTTCATCAACATACCGAAGGGATTGCTGTACGACATCGTACGCCACCCCCTATTGCAACGGCTCAACCGCATCAAGCAGGTGGGGCTCTCGTCGGTGGTCTATCCCGGCGCACAGCACACCCGCTTCCAGCACTCGCTGGGTGCCTTCTACCTGATGAGCGAAGCCATCCAGCACCTGACAGCCAAAGGGAACTTCATCTTCGACAGCGAAGCGGAGGCTGTAGAAGCTGCCATCCTGATGCACGACATCGGGCACGGACCTTTCTCACATGTACTGGAAGACACCATCGTACGCGGTGTGAGCCACGAAGACATCTCGCTGATGCTGATGGAACGTATCAATCGGGAGATGAACGGCCAACTGACTTTGGCCATACGCATCTTCAAGGATGAATACCCGAAACGCTTCCTTCACCAGTTGGTGAGCGGACAGCTGGATATGGACCGCCTGGACTACTTGCGGCGTGACAGCTTTTATACCGGCGTAACGGAAGGGAACATCGGTTCTGCACGCATCATCAAGATGCTGGATGTCAAAGACGATCATCTGGTAGTAGAGGCCAAAGGCATCTATTCCATCGAGAACTTCCTGACCGCCCGTCGGCTGATGTACTGGCAAGTATACCTGCACAAAACATCGGTAGCTTACGAGCGGATGCTGATCAGCACCTTACTCCGCGCCAAGGAATTGGCGGGCCGAGGCGTGGAACTGTTCGCCTCACCGGCCTTGCGTTTCTTCCTTTATCAAGACATCAACCGAGAAGCCTTCTACGGCAATCCCCAATGCCTGGAAAACTTCATCCAATTGGATGACAACGACATCTGGACATCGCTGAAGGTCTGGTGCAGCCACCCGGACAAGGTGCTTTCCACCTTGAGCCAAGGCATGGTGAACCGAAACATCTTCAAGGTTGAGATTTCAACCGACCCCATTCCTCAAGAGCGAATCGAAGATTTGAGACTACAAATCGGTGAAACACTGGCTATTTCTGAGGCCGAAGCAAACTATTTCATCTCT
>JBJEHI010000071.1:0-46722 GCA_051875915.1 Bacteroides sp. | reverse complement strand
TTAACAACTCATGCTACATCAAAATTTGCTATGACCCACATTTCGGACACTTACATAGTAGCAGTCTGTTGCATCACCAGATTAATTGCTTCGTCTATTCTATTAAGTAAAGACTCCAGTCGGTACAAGTCACACATACAGCATATCCTTTTGCATATTGTTATCCAAAAGAGTATCTTTCAATTGACTGCGCAGACGAATCAAATCCACCCTGCATCCAAAAAGTTCCTCCAATTCAAGCTTCATACGAATACGTAACAACAAATTTGGTGCGCCTTCGTATGCCACATCCACATCGCTATCAGCAGTCTGTTCTTTGCGAGCCACAGACCCAAACAATGCCATACGGGTAACTCCCAAGCCACGTGCACGGTTGTCAAAATAGCTCTTTAATATTGCCAAGTATTCCGTTGTTGTTTTCATGAATTTGTCTTTTTTTGCACACAAAAATAAAAAGAAAATCCAATCTTACAAACTAAAAAAGAGAAAAACTACGATATTCTGAAATATTGTAAGCATCCAGCCCCTATGACAATGTGCCATAGTCCCTGTAGAACAGGGATGCAAATCAATCGTTGGCTTGAATAAAGGAAGCGATTGTCCGTCGGATACCGTCTGCAGCTCGGACGGGCATACAATCAATGCCTAACGCATTCTTCAACTTGGCATTGCTCACCACATAGTTCTCCGTCAGTTTGCGCAGACGTTCCGAGTTCAGCGGCAGATGTAGCGCAGTACCCACTTTAGCACACGCATCCATCAGAGATTTATTCAATTTCCAGATGTGCGGTTTCCTGCCCAGCACTTCACACATCAACATAATCAAATCATTCGTTGAGAGGGCCTCGTCATCACCGATGTGGTAGATTCCCCCATCCACATCTTTCGTCAACAACCCCTCCACCGCAAAGCACAGGTTATCTACCGATGTAAACGAACGGCGATTCTCATAACTACCCAATGGCCATGGCATTCCCTTACGTACTACATTATATAGCAGATTCAGATTACCCTTGTTGCCTGGCCCATGAATCATGCAGGGCCGCAGGATATAAACCCGCTTCTGTAGTCTGATCGATTCTGCCTCTTTACTCAAAATATATTTTTCGGCAGCTATCTTACTTTCACCGTAAGGTCCCTTTGGATTCGGTATCACCTCTTCCGTCAGTATGTCACCCTGCACACTATCGGCAGCGGCCTTCACCGAACTAAAGAAGACAAAGCGTTTGGCCGAAGACGATAAAAAGTAGTCGAAGATGCGTTGAGTCAATCCTGTATTGATGTCAAAATAGACCTGAGCCGCAGACTGATTCTTTACATCATGCGCCTTGCCAGCCAAATGAATAATGGCATCAAATACAGGATATTCATCAGGTCTGTCTGTCATCCGGCTCAGTTCGTCCCACAAAAATGTCTTCACCACTCCCTCTTTTTGTGGAGCCACGATATCAAGTCCATAGATGGTGTGTCTATCCTTCATGGCTTTCACCAAGTTGGAGCCCACGAATCCATGTATACCAGTTATTAAAATATTCATGATCAAATCATTGGAATGTTAAGATTTGTACATTCACAAAGCTTACTTATCGGATTGATATATTTCAGTAATTAGCGATGAAATATAGCCATCAGAGATATTTGAAATCTTAGATTTGTCATATATCGTTAACAACGTAACTGTAATCAAATCATCGGATTCCTTGTTTACAGTATATGTCAGAATCCGTGTTCCGCCGCTTTTCCCCTTTCCTTTGGATGCTATAGCCATTCTCACTTTTCGGACTCCTTCTCTTAACGGAATTCCCATAAACGGATTCTATTCAAGTTCAGTAAGCAACAAAACGAAATCCTTCTCAAAAGATGCATGTTTCTTTCTCAGAGGTTTTGCCAATCGGATGAATTCTGGTAGATAATTTATGACAACTTTCATTCTTCATCCATATGTTTAAACAAATCCCTAGCATTTGGCAGTTCCTTATTGGACAGCTGCGCATCCTTTAGTTCCGTAATCGCTCGGTTTAAACTCTCTCGAATGAATTTCTTTTGTTGCTGAGTTTCTCTTGACTTTTCTGCTTCAATCATACGATGATATAAAGCATCCCTTACGCTTTGTGTTTGACTTTGAATTAAAGTCCACAAGGCATCAACAGCACTTATGTTTGATGAAACTACATTTGCCATATTAACGACTTTTTTGATAATTATCTGCAAGATTAATGATTAAATACGACATTTCCAAATAACAGAGTATAAAATTGCCAGCTATCAGCAACTTCTTTTCAGTTTTTTGTAAATACCAGTTCAAAAATCTTCACTATATACTTCAGCATCAGCAATGGCACACAAGTCCAGATGCCATTTTCGCGACAGGCCCGTACAATTTCCTTGTTCAGCAAGATGTTGCTCTTCACCGAAGCCGTGCTGGTACCTCCCGTACGCATCTTCATAAAGTCCAATGGCAAATACATCGATTTCAAACGATGCACATAGAGGAATCGAATCAGCAGTTCGTAGTCAGCCGCAATTTTATAATCCGTTTTATAATATCCGAATTTTTCGAAGAATTGCCGGTAGGTAAAGAAACTGGGATGTGCTGGCATAAATCCATATCGGAATCTGCCTACAGAAAAGTTCTTCGAAGAATAATAACGCACCGTTTTATCCAAATTGTCTGGATTCACAAAACGGATATCACCATACACAGCCTCTACAGCATTGGAAGTGAATGCGGCAGCCACCTGTGCTATCACATCCGTCCGATGATAGAAATCATCCGAATTGATAATACCCACCACATCACCCGTAGCCATCCTTATGCCTTTGTTCATCGCGTCATACAATCCCCTATCCTTCTCGCTGACCCAACGCATTCGCCCTTCGAACTTCGGTTCATACTCACGGATAATATCCACCGTTCCATCCTTCGATGCACCGTCTACTACAATATATTCTATTTCCTTATACGTCTGTGCCAGCACCGACTCCATTGTATCGCGCAGGGTGGCGACACTGTTATAGGTAACGGTTATTATTGAAATTGTTATCTGATTCATTTTGGATCCAAACTTAACACCCTCCAATTATTTCATAGATTGTAACGCCTCATTATATAATTGACGAACTTGAAAATACATACTTTCCCACGAAAAGCGCTTAACATTCTCCAAACCATCATTTATAATCTTTAAACGGGAACACTCATCCTCTATTATTTCAAAACAATTATGCACTTCCTGCAAATCCAAATTATTGAGCAGTAATGGAGTGTTACCGATAATTTCAGGTATTGAAGAAGCGTTATAAGCAATAACGGGACATCCTGCTTTTTGAGCTTCAAGAACTGGAATCCCAAATCCCTCATACGAAGAAGGATACATCAAGGCAAAAGCATTATTATATATAACATTCAATTCCTGATTCGATACTCTACCCGCATAAGAATAGTTGGACGAACCAATTGTGTCATTGAGAAAGGAAATCTCAACTTTGGTCAAAGGGTTACCTACAATTTTCAAATGATATTTAGTTCCAACTAATGAACGCACCGTAAAACTAAAATTTTTATAATCAGAACGAGCACCAACGAAAACCACATATGGAATAGACTCAGAGGACGATTTTTCCAACAGGTTCATCTGATAATAATCATTTGATACACCATTATAAATAACCCTAATTTTATCAGGATCAACATCAGGTAAAAACTTCAAAAGATCTTTTTTGGTATTCTCCGAAATACATATGATATACTTCGAATGTCTGATAGCGTTGAATTTTTGCCATCGATGGAGTTTTGCCTTTAACCCAGAAGAAAAATACTCATACGTAAAATCATGAACCGTAGTTATATTGATTACATTTGGATTAATGGAATATCTATAATATGAGGAATGAAACAATGATGCTTCTTTAGCAGATGACAATAGGAGTGGAAGATAACGTTGTATTGGCAAACAGATACTTCTCAAAAACGACAATCTGTCATGAGGAATAGAGAGGGAATTGTAAAACAAATTTTCTGGTCGTTTGCGATATTGCAAGAAACGAACATTTTCATTATTATATAATAGCCTAGAAATTAGTTCTGTCCAAACGACAGAAACGCCCCCTGATTTCTGCAAATAATAAATTATGTTATCGATATATATCATAAAATCGTATATTACCAATATTACGACAAATCAGTATAAATTTCGGCATATTGTTTAGCAATAGATTCAGGTCGATACTTCAGGGCATTATTCAAACCATCCTGAATTGTTCTTTCTCGAAGGTCCGAATCAGATATAATTTTTTTGAACCCATTTCGAATTGATTCTACATCATAAGGATTAACAAATACAGCTCCTTTACCTGAAACACTTACCATTGGTTCCAATTTAGATGTCAAAATCACTCTGCCGACAGTTTGACCCTCTATAATTGGCATACCAAAGCCCTCGTAAGTAGAAGGGAATGAGACAATATCACAATTTTCATATTCACAAATGATATCGGCATCTGATAAATCGAATAAATTTACATAGTCTATCTCGCACTTCTGTAAAAGAAACAGCTGTTCCTGAGTTAACCTTCCGATAATCCTGAGTTTACATCTAATGCCTTGTAAAGACTGGATAACTCTTAAAAGATTCTTATTTTCACGAGTTCCTAAATGAAGTATAACTGGACATTCTTCATCAAAAGGATGAAACACATACTTAAAACCCAAACCTACAGGATTATGTATCACCTTAATTTTGTTGGCATCACAGCCAAAAAGTTTGACTAAATCAGCTTTTGTCTTTTCAGAGATACATGTAACGACATCTGCTCGTTTTACAGGAAGATAATACCATAGATATTTGAAGATGACCCGTTTCAGTTTGCTTTTAGTTTCCAACAGCACAAGATCATGCACTGTAAGAACTGTTCTTGCTTGAAACATAAAAAGAATAACATAATGAATATCCCCTGTTACATGATTAATTCCTTTATGATTTACATTACAAAATATATAAAATATATTCCGCACCATATTTTGGAGCGATAACCGGAAAAAAGGAAGATATCTAAAGTCATGCAAATTGAGAGCATCGGCAATAGTATAAAAAACCTTTTCTATGCTATACTCATATCCCTGAGCTCTAAAAAACAATGTTACTTCCTTCATAAAGATAAACTATAAATTACGTACAATCAATGATCCTTTCTGTTATAGTCTGTGTTAATAAATACTCCTTTATACGGAATAAACAAATCTGTGCTTCCACCAGGAGGAGCATAAGAATCAAGTCCTTTCTTAAGATTAGTTATTCCATACAAAATAAGTAATAGGAACATAAGCACTTTACCGTAATTCATTTTAAAAGCCAATAATGCATATGGAATAATAAAGATCTCAGCAATGTTATAATACAGAAGTCCTCGACTCACGAAAATTTGCAATATAGTATTGTTCAAAACAATATAAAATAATAATGCAAAGAAATATATATTGAAAACTGTGACAAATATGGTATCTTCTTTTTTAGCATTATATACAAACAGTAGAATCAAAACAATCCATATTAATCTCTTCGAAAGAGACAGCAAAACAAATACTGGATTTATATGGACATTACCAGATAAAAAATCGTCAGCATAATATTGTAATTTATAGACAACATCGCCTTCCAATAAAGCCAAATAATTTAATGGGAGTTTAGCCATTATACCTGACATAGAAATACCCAAAGCAATAAGTAATATTATCAAATAGAACTTTGAGGTATATGGTTTATTGAGAAAATAAGCTATCAGGAACATCAATGCGGAAAGGTGAAAGAATGAGGCCAAACCGACAAATAAACAAAAGAGCAATGGCTTACGAGAAGCTATATATTTAATTGATAATAAACAAAAGCCTAGTGCTATGAACTGCCTATTCATTCCCAAAAGAGGAAGAGATGTACAATAATAATAAAATAAGGATAAAAACGGATTAATAGCATATGAACTTATTGCCAATGCTATCAAAAAATATAAAGCTACAGAGTATACAATTAAGAAAACAGTGTATTCACTTGTCAATAGCCTGATAAGCATACACAAAGTAGCATAACCAACTTCAAAATCTGAATCTTCTATATCCAAACAATTCTCAAAATAATTACTGTAATTAACCCAATCCGTACCAGTTTCCCACCTAAAACCATCATGAAAGATTAGCAAACAGAAACAAAGAATCCATAAAGAAGAATACAGTCTTTTTGGAATGAGCCTAAAGACATCTCCAAACGCAAGGAGCGCAAATAACGTAATAATTAATAAATATATTAACACTTCGGCTTACAACTAATCAAACACTGAGACGTTCATTTTCTAACATAGAGTAATCTTACCAATTTATATAACCATGATGGTAATGCGCATAGAAATATATATTCAATTTTATACTTCTGATTGGCAGGCAATGAAAGGCATGTATCCTTGCATACTCTTTTATATAATGAGATAATATGTGACACTTCTGTCATTGACAATGAAGGATTCCGTATTGCTGAGACAAAAAAACCAAATAGTCCTTGAACAAAATAGTCCGAAATTAATCCAGATGGCAACACTATTTCTTTTTTATGATTTAGATATTTAAAACCTATCTCCATGTTTTGCAAATAGTCCATGTAATTCTTAAACACCTTTCGCGTTGTAATTGAATTGTCACGTATATAATAGCTATATACATATTCACTCATTGAAATCATTACAGATGAAGAAAAAGCCAATTTCATTGAAAAAGAAATATCTTCATGATACAAATTAGGTATGAACCACAAATCATTAACACAGAAAAAATTACGGTTGATGAATTTAGAGCATGCTATAACCGGCCATTCTCTTCGCAAATATGAAGTGACAATAGACTCCGTTCTATAATAGCCTTCGGCAAAATGAGTTAATGACTCGCCACCTATCACTTTACAGCGTCCTAAAACAAAATCTGCTTTACCATAGTTTTCAATATAAGACGCAAAAGTTTCTATTGCATTTTCTGAATACAATTCATCATCACTATCCAAAAAAAATACGTACTCACCAGTTGCGGCCTTAACTCCATCATTTCTTGCAACAGACAACCCCCTATTAATTTGATGATTAATAACAACAAACTTAATCTTTAATGAATATAAACTAACTATCTCATAAACAATGTCCATCGAATGATCAGGAGTTGCATCATTTACTATGATACATTCAATTGAAGAGCATGTTTGAGAACAAACAGACATTAAACATCTTCTAATATATTTTTCGACCTTATATACAGGGATTATAATAGAAACTAATATTTTTTCAGCCATTGCTTCCATTTCTTACAAGGAATCAACCTTTTCCTTATTTAAAAGAAATCGTTTGAGATTGATTAATCCAAGATAGCACTTCTCACCAATTATTTTTCTAAGTATATCAAAATATTTATATGAATTGGGTACCCAACTTCCTGCAAAATGATGAATCGTATATGTATTGTCAGTTAAATAAATCTTTCCATCCACATGGGATTTCGGACAAAAAAAATCTTTAGGATAGATAGTTATTATTCCCTCAAAGTTTTGAAATGAATTCTGCATGACAAAACCTTTTTCAGCCATGGAATTACCTATAGTGATTACATTAGTCGTCAAATCCAATGTTCCATCTTCCTTCACAAAATGTTTGCCGGCGTAATAATCCAACTGCCATTTAGCCCACACACCATTCTTCTCGCTGGCCATTATTCCTGTAGGAATATGAATGTCATCTTCAAAACCTGAGAAAGCCGGATGACTTAGAAATCTATCCAAAGGTTTGAGCACTTCCACATCGGTATCCATATAGACACCACCCTCATGATAAAGAGCATAAAGCCGAACCACATCCGTCACAAAAGCAAACTTACGATTGTCGTAGGCTTCGCGCACATAAGGATACAAGTCTAAATTGAAGTTATCTTCGTTCCACTCTTTGATTTCATATTCAGGAAGGAATTTTTTCCACGAAGCTATGCACTTCTGTGCCAGTTCCGGCATCTTTCCCCTGCCAAACCAACAATAATGTATCTTTTTAGGTATCATGTCAAATTTTACTTAATACATCAATAATACGTTGACAAGCCTTTCCATCACCATAAGGATTCACTGACTTGCTCATCCGTTCATAACATTCCGCATCGTCCAACAGCATGGAAACCTCAGACACGATTTTATCATAATCAGTTCCGACCAAATGGACTGTTCCCGCCGATAGGGCTTCAGGACGCTCCGTTGTGTCACGCATCACAAGAACGGGCTTACCTAAACCTGGTGCTTCTTCTTGAATACCTCCACTATCTGTAAGGACAATCGTTGATTTCTCCATCAAATAGACAAAAGACAAATATTCAAGAGGCTCTATAAAAAACATATTACCTAATCCGGACAAGTCTTCACCAAACACCTCGTGGATAGGCTTACGGACATTGGGATTTAAATGCATAGGATAAATAAAATCCACTTGAGGATATTTTTGAGTCAAATCCTTAATGGCGGTGCACATATTGATGAAGCCATCACCGAAGTTTTCACGGCGATGACCTGTGATGAGCACCAACTTTCTACCATCAGACAAATGATGGGTGTCGTAACCTGCATCAAGAAGCAATGCAGAAAGATTGTTGGATAACTGTTCTGAAGACTTGATTTTATCTACTACCCAATACAAAGCGTCAATCACTGTATTCCCGGTAACGGTGATTTGAGTATCAGACACACCTTCATCTATCAGGTTCTGGCGACTCAATGAAGTAGGCGAGAAATGGTAAGTTGCTATACGACCTGTTATCTGACGGTTCATCTCCTCCGGCCATGGGCTATAGATATTATGAGTACGAAGGCCAGCTTCTACATGTCCAACTGGAATCTGCTGATAAAATGCAGCTAAAGCAGCAGCTGTGGACGTGGTGGTATCGCCGTGTACCAAAACCACATCGGGCTGAGCCTCACGAAGGACATCGCGCATGCCCAAAAGGACTCGGGATGTCACATCGTACAAGTCCTGTCCCTGCTTCATAATATTCAAATCATAATCTGGTGTTATTTCAAAAATGCGAAGTACTTGATCCAACATTTCTCTATGTTGTCCTGTAACACACACTATAGTTTCAAATTCAGATGAACGTTTTTGGAACTCTTTCACCAAAGGAGCCATTTTTATGGCTTCCGGACGTGTTCCAAAAACCAACATTATTTTCTTCATTTTAGTAACTTTCTTATTCTTGCTATTAATATTATCGAGTATTGTATTGGTTTACACTGAAAAAATGCAGTTTGAAGCAACAACTTTTTTCTCCATTCTTTCCGATAAGCTTTTAAACATACAGAGTAAGCTTCTTGCGGATTAGTAACATACATAGAATGAAACACTTCTCTTTCTACAGGTTCTATTGAAGGAGCCATTAGCTGTCCATTACCTTGAACGGCCTCTGAAACTGGACGCTCTTCCCAATGTATATATTGCTTGATAGAGTTAGTCAACCGAACACCTTTATCTGTTGAAGGCAACATCAATGATACTCCTTGTGAAATATCAAGCTGTTTACCTTGATATCCCCAAAAATCAGCCAACGTAATATCTGAAATTCTATATGGCCTTGCATAAGGGCATGAAAAGCAATTCTTTCTAAATATGATGCCATTCATAAATGCAGTAATATAGTTATCGTTGGGAAACTTCTGTTCTTTAGGTGAAATCTCAGAAATTTGAGGATGTTCTATAAAGGTTCCGTAACGAAGAATATTCTTTCGTTTACGTCTAAACGAAACAGTTAATTCTGCAGGAGGAGTTCCGTAATTACGAAAAAGATGGCAAACATCTTCTTGCAACAACTTTTGAGACGGCACTCCATGACATACCAAATCAACGAGATAAAGATTAGAATATTCCTTACGGAGATAATTCCTTAATCCTGCAATCTGGCATGGGGTACCTATAAACAATACAGGAATTCCTTGTTTCAGATCTTGCTTTACCTGCTTATAACACAAGCCTATGTGACTTTGAACATATTTGGAACCTTTTAGTGAGTTCAAATCTTCCATCCGATGAATGCGTCGATGGGCTATGTCCATATAGTTTCGCTGAACACATCCATAAACCACTCCACCCTGAAGAAGAATGTATTTTGCCAACACAGCAGATGCCCCACCCGAAGTACTTGTTGTCAAATCCTTAAAATCTTTAGCTACTGCTGCTACTGCAGCTTTCGGTTCTGATAAGACTAAAGGATGAATCACAGGACACACATCCACACATAGATGACAATCTACACATTTGTCCGACTGAATGGAGGGGTATATATAGCCAACACCAATAGATTCTTCCATAGAAATAGCTGAACGGGGGCAAATATTCATGCATGCACTGCACCCTGTACATAAATCTCTATCACAAATCTGTTTCATCCTCAATTAGTTAGTGCATTACGTAAATAATCTATAGACAAAGTACACTCTTTTTGGAGATATCTGCTGACTTCAGAGTAATCTATCTGTCTCAATCTATCTATTTCTTCCCAATTGTCCTTACCAATAAAATACTCTTCTAAATTCAATTTACCCAGTAAGTTGCTAATCCGCGAATTCTGATTCTGAGAATCTGATTCACTAAAACGTTTGAAAGTGATAAAACGTTTTTCAAAATGAATTGAAAAGATAGTTCCATGAAAAGAATCTGTAAATACATACGAAGCATGTTTTATAGCTTTCAAAAACTCTATCGGCCCACCAGCAAGCATTTTTGTTCCCCAATGCCAATTACGACCTTCCACAGCAAATAGAATAACAGGTAATTGCTTGTCTGACGCGAACTTTTGAACAAAATTTAAATAGTCATCATTTTTACTCAAAAAATAACAGAAAATGTATTTTGATGGGAAAACTATAGAAGACGATAACGATAATGCACTCCACTGGTCAGCAGAAAGCAACAATGTAGGATCCAATACAGCCGACACTGGTCGTTGAACAATATTTTGTATTATATCTGCACCTAACTGTTCACGAACTGAAAGATGAGCGAAACGATTCAATAACGGTTTAACCTTACTTTTAAATGAATCAGGATAATGACTAAATCCAACACTGGGTGCATATGCTATTTTCTTTTTTGAAGTAAAAGCAAGATAATAATAAGGAGAAAAAATCATTAGTGAAGGAGCCCATATCTGATCACTACCACAAACGAACTGCTCATACTTATTATCTAAACGGGTAAATGGTTTCACTTCCGTATCCACATTCAGATATTGAGATTTAAATGCCTCATATAATCGATCACTCTTGGTACATAAAGATATAAAACGATAATTGACAAGTCGATAATATGATTTTGCCAATCTATACCGTAACCTTTTCCATAAAGATAAAGCCGGAGAATCCTTACGTCCCTCCTCTATGACATCCCTGTCATCCAAGATAGAGACATCGTATCCCATATCCTCGATGGTTCTCTGTAATGCATATGCTTGCAGGAAACTGCCAAAGTTATGATATTTAACCCATGTAACTATAGCAACTCTATTCTTATTCATCGATGGATAATTTTACAAACATATTGAAGGAGCAGATGTCTTTCACTTTGATGTAACCCTATGAAATATACAACAATGGATACTACAGAAAGAGAAAACACCAAAGAAAAGAACATTCGATATATTCCAGATGAAAACAATAACAACGGAAGACAAGAAATGACTACTGATAGAAATGTAACCTTCGTAATGTCGCACATGACTTCACGTAAAAAAGAAATAAGGCTGAATCCAATCATTTTATTGAGCAAATAAACACGAACGAAGATTAATGTTACAGAAATCAGACCATATACAACTAAGGTACTCTCAGGACGAGCGCCCCATGCAAGTAGTAAATAAGAGAAGGGTAAGTTCAGCATCAATAGTGATGATACGATTATCTGATACATTCGTATTTTCCCATAGGCTTTAGCTACTGTAGAGAACAAATTGGAAAGCGTATCAATTAATGACACTATAATCATCAGCCTACAAAACGAAACCGTATATTCAGGTACAACTCCTAACCATAATGAAAGTAAAGCAGAAGTTTCTATTAGAATTGGCATTGATATGAAAAGCAGCAAATAGTATGAGAAACACGTACTACGAAACAATAATGATGTCATTTCATCTTTTTCATTAGCCGCATATCTCTTAATAATTTGAGGATTGACAGCCATTTGGAAATTTGTCACAAAACGCATAACCGCACTCTGCACTTGTACGGAAACTGCTCTTGCTGCATTGACAACCGGACCAAAAAACATGTTTAGAACAATATTCACTCCTTGTTGAACACAAGTCCATGCCATTTCTCCCAAAGAGCTCCAACAAGCAAAAGATAATATCTCAGTAAACAATGTTCTGTTCCACAGAAAACGGAATTTCACTTCTCTAAATCTGCTTTTGCAATATATCCAATAGCTCAATGCTATGACAAATGAAACAAAGAACGTGAGAATGGAATATAAAATCAACTTATCAATATCACCAACACACAAGAAATAGACAATGACTAAACGTAAAACAACTTCCACTATACTCAAATAAGCATATATGCCCATTCGTTCATTTGAAATAATAACCGCATTATAAGGGACTTGAATGATTGCAATGAGGCAAGTTAATATTGAGAACTGATATACCCAACGAACTGCATACATTCTATTTGCAGGTATGTTCAAATGTGTCTCAATAAACCATAGACCAATGGTTTCACTGAGAACTAAAACCAACAAAGCTATAATAACATGGACTATTAATGCAATATTGAAAATCTGTTGTAACCGAGAAGTTGAGGAATTTCCACATTTACCCATATCAAATGATAAATAACGCTGTACTGATATAGACATCGAATTATTTAAGAACAGAAAAACTGAAACAACTCCTGCTACAACATTATAAATTCCAAAATCCTCAATACCCAAAGTAACCAAAACGATGCGACTTGTATAAAGACTTATAGCCATAGTCGCCAACATTCGGACATAAAGCAATAGTGTGTTTTTTGCTATGCGTTTGTTATTCTCTCTGAAATTAGCCATAATAAAATCTGACTCTCCATGTTCAAGCAAAAAACTTACTTTCTGGAATCATCGTATAAACAAAAAAGCATATTCATCAAAATCACCACTATTCAAGTTGACGTATTTCATCTTCATCCAACCCAGTGCATGATGATATCATATCAATGGGTAACCCGCTCAACTTCATTTTCAACGCAATGCTAAAAGAGGTTTCACGTGAACCTTGTGCCATGCCTTGTGCCATGCCTTCCTCCATACCTTTCGCCATACCTTCCTTCATGCCCTTCGCCAGACCTTCCTTCATGCCCTTCGCCAGACCTCGACGTTCGGCACTATTGTACAATGTCTTTTCAACACTGATGATATCCCAGAACTTTTCATAACCTAACAGCTGAGCATCTGTATAAGAGGATTCCTCTACTGCACGTACTGCCTTACTTATCTCAGGATGGGACATGAACTCGACAGGAACCTCACGGGTGCGACTGTTGATTTCAGTCAAAAAACGAAGCCAAAGCATTTGCATCTTCTTATCGCTGTATCGCTGTGGCGAAAATTTAGGTAGTTCTACAAATATCAAGTGAAGGCCTTCTATCACCTTCTCGGTATGCTCTACATGTACCAAACGGTAGTAATGATAGAACTCCGGCAATTGGGGCTCAAATATCTCATTTACCAAGCTCAAAGAGTAAACCGGCTGTAATAATTCATGCTGTTCACCACTCCCTATCTGACGAACATACGCTTTGGAAGCATTGAACAATACACGCTGCTTGAACTCGGGCGACCATATCATCTGCATCTCTACAATGAACTGGCGGCCACGATTATCGCGACAGCGCACATCGACAATGCTATTCTTACGTAATGGATGATCTGGAACAAGCTCTACCGGAACATACTCCAACTCCTCAATCTCATCACCTGACTCAAAGGGGAGCATCGCATTTAAAAAACTCTTCACCACATCCGGATGTTCACCAAACACCCGCTTAAATGTCAAATCGGCTTTAGGGTCTAAGTATCTCATCACTTCGGCGATTTAGCATTTGCAACAGTTTTCAGCGATTATCGCTTTCAGTTTCTCATAAATCTCAAAATGCAACGGGACTCTCGAGAACAAATCATTCATGATAGACACTGTATCCGACTCCAGCAAAGGATAGTCATGAGAGATCTTGTTGCGTAGTTCACGGATGTATGTCCATTCATTGGCGTTGGGTAGAATCTGATAACGCTCCAGACGATTCAAAACATCGCGCATGGGCAGGGCTGATACATCTTCATCCAAATACTCCAAAACCAAACGAAACAGCTTGGCACCCATGGCATCTTGCAATTTGGAAAAACGGAAGATGAACTGATCCAAACAGCGAATGTACTCTGTGTCCAATCCGGCATAGCTTTCCGCCGTCAACGGCAGAATATCCTGAATACCTTGCAGGGCTTCCTGGATGCGAAGGATATGCTTGTCGCATATACTGAATTCGCGATGAAGACGTTCTATGATTTCTTGCTTCTTACTTGTCATACCAACAGGATGCATGTTCTCAAGGCTTCGTCGACTACAGGGTTGTTTTCGTGATCGCCAATCACATCAATCTTTTGCTCGCCTATGAGCATCTTCAGACGAGCTTTGAAACGGATGCGGGCCAATACGCCTTTTTTCTCTTGGTCTGTCCGTACCAACAGGTCGATGTCACCACCTCGATGGGAATCGTCCATACGAGAACCGAACAGATACACACGAACTTCTTCGCCGTAAATCTCACGGGTTGCTTGGAGTATGGCTTCTATTTCAAAAGGCTGTAAACGCATGGCATCGAGAGTTGACATCTTCTCTGTTCTCGTCTTCTCTATTCTTATATTATATTCTATTATATAAAAAGTCACTCATGATATAACGTAATCAATTTCTGCATTTTACCCAGTAGGGACTCAACTTTGGGGAACAAAGGACTCACATCTTCTTCTTCCCAGTCAAACAAATCATCATAATCCCCCATTTGTCTCATATTTTGCAATCTGGAAACCAAACGAGCATCCTCTTTTGATAACAAACCTCTTTGAACGAAGTCTTTACCCAGAAGACAAATGAGACCTGCATGGCTTTTTGTCGAATACCCTTTATCTATCGCCAAGGCGGAAGAGGCATGAAAAAGAGCATAGTATAAACGATTTGCCACTAAACTCCAATGGCCTAACCGAGCATTGTCATGAGCTTCGGCAAATGCAGATTTCGATTTCTGAATCCGATATGCAATAATAGCTCGTTTGTCATCCAAAGTCAATGCCATATCAAAACTCCGTCCTCCTCGACATTATGATAGAATGGTGTAAAATGACGTTTTTCCCAATCGGTATAAGTATAAAGCAATGGATTGATGGACACATCCAACTGCCACCCCAGTTCCACCAAAGGGAAAGCATACTCATCGAAATCATCATTGCCAATGCGATGCTTATCCAACAGAATCAAGATATCCCAATCAGAATCGGGCCGCGCATCTCCCCGAGCCTGGGAGCCAAAGAGTATGGCACAACTGCCAACAGGCAATACCTGCTGAAGGCAACTCTGTATCGGTTTCAATATTTCTTTTTGCATATCAGAGTATCAAAAGTATTACAATTTCTTCAGATAGCTCTTCGGTACCTGAACCTTGGCAGCAAAGAGGCCGGTGAGACGCAGGACAACGTAGGTAGCGGAGTCGCGCGTAAGTACTTCACCCTCCACGCCGCTGAAATCACCTTTGATGACTTGAACACGGTCGCCCACCGCCAACGTGACATCGTCGAAGGTGACGGCAGTAGGGTCTAAATTCATGATGAACTGAAAGTCGGCCATCTGCTTATCGGGAACGACAAGCAACGAGTGGGTCTGAAGGTCGCGCATGTAGAAGATACGGGCTCCGTAACTGTTGGCAAGGTCGCAAGCCAACTCTTTGGTAGAATGAATGAACAAAAGATTACGGATGACAGGAACTTCGACCCGCTTCTTACGATACTTGAGCTGGCGGACAACAGTCTGGGTAGGCAGATAGCAATCCAAATCGAGCATCTGCTCGTCCTTCAACTTCTGCAGATAGTCACGCTGCGACAATTCCTGCTTGTCGCGTGTACGTGCTGCGAACCAGCTCTTTTGTATATCAGCCATTTACGCTTTGTTTGTCTTCAATGATACATCACCTCCGGGTACGCTTCGCGGTTGAACGAGACAGTGTGTGTCTCGCCCAAACCGCTTACCAACGGCAAAGATACGGCTTTCTACGGAATATCAAAAGGATTTTAGCGCATACTGCCACCAATAATGTCCAACAATTCATTGGTAATGGCCTGCTGACGGGTTTTGTTGTATTGCTTGGTGAGGTCTTGTATCAGTTCGTTGGCATTGTCGGTAGCGGTCTGCATGGCCAGCATACGGGCGGCATGTTCCGAAGTGTTGGAATCGAGCAATACGGTAAAGAGCTGCTGCGACAACACCTTGGGCAACAGGGCTGATACGAGCCGGCTGACGGAGGGCTCTACAATATAATCGTTAGCATACGTACGCTTCTCCGCATCTGTAGCAGGATGGGAAGCTGCCGACTGCGAAGCGACTTGTTCCAAGTCTATGGGAAGATAGTTCTCGGACAGCAGAAGCTGACAACCCGTAGACTTGAAGTGGTGGTAGATAAGCACGACACGGTCTACCTCGTGCGACGAGAATTTACCCATCAGTTCGGTAGCCAGACGGTAAGCATCAGCATAGGATGGCTTGTCGGCCATCTGCTGATAACTACCCTGAGGCTGATAGCCCAGCTTACGCACGGCCTCTTCCACCTTCCGGCCGATGGGATAAAGGAGTATCTGGCTGCGGTCTAACGACTGATAAGAGGCCAATGTCTGCTCCAGCTTACGGCAGACATTGGAGTTGTAGGAACCGCACAAGGAACCATTGGAAGAGAAAGCAACTATAGCTACCCGCGACACAGGCCGCACATCGGTATAGGGAGACTCGAAGGTGGCATCGGTACGCAGGAAGTTAGTCAGGATTTCGTTCAACTTATGCTGGTAGGGCCACAGACTTGCAATGCGGTTCTGGGCCTTGTGCAGCTTGGCTGATGAGACCATCTTCATGGCAGAAGTAATCTGCCGGGTGCTTTTGACTGAGTTGATTCTGTTTTTAACCTCTTTCAGTGACATCTCTTCTTCTGTTTTTATCGGTTACACAAACTGCTTGGCTACCTTGGCGGCAGTCTTCTCGATTTTCTGACAGACCTCGTCATTGATTACACCTTTCTTCAGCACATCCAGCACTTCCACAGGATAATCCATCGCCAACGTGTCGAGAAAGGTGCGTTCAAACTCGCTCACTCTGTCCAACGGGATATCCTTCAGCAGGCCATGTGTGCCGCAATAAAGGATGGCTATCTGACGTTCGACCGGCATCGGACTGTATTGAGGCTGTACCAGCAGACGGGTATTCTTCTGTCCCTTGTTGATGGTCAGTGCCGTGACGGCATCCATATCGCCGCTGAACTTGGTGAAGGCTTCCAGCTCCCGGTATTGAGCCTGGTCTATCTTCAGTGTTCCAGCCACCTTCTTCATCGCCTTGATCTGAGCATTGCCACCCACACGGCTTACTGAAATGCCCACATCAATGGCCGGACGGTTGCCCTGATTGAACAGATTGGTGTCCAGGAATATCTGGCCGTCGGTGATGGAGATGACATTGGTGGGAATATAGGCCGAGACATCTCCGGCCTGTGTCTCGATGATAGGAAGTGCCGTCAACGAACCGCCACCCTTCACCTTGCCTTTCAGGCTGTCGGGCAGATCGTTCATCTGACGGGCTACCTCTTCCTGATTAATTATCTTGGCTGCGCGTTCCAACAGGCGGCTGTGCAGGTAGAAGATATCACCCGGATAGGCTTCACGACCGGAAGGACGACGCAGAATCAACGATACCTCGCGATAGGCAACGGCCTGCTTGGAAAGGTCGTCATAGACCACCAACGCATGACGGCCGGTATCACGGAAGTATTCGCCAATGGCTGCTCCGGCAAAAGGTGCATAGTACTGCATGGCTGCCGGGTCACCGGCTGTGGCAGCTACTACAACGGTGTAGTCCATGGCACCATACTGACGCAAGGTGTTGACAATGGAAGCCACCGTGGAACCCTTCTGTCCGATAGCTACATAGATGCAATAAACGGGGTCGCCGGCCTCGTAATTGCTGCGCTGGTTGATGATGGTATCAATGGCTATGGCCGTCTTACCGGTCTGTCGGTCGCCGATAATCAATTCACGCTGTCCCCGGCCTATCGGTATCATGGCATCA
The DNA here is from genome assembly GCA_051875915.1 of Bacteroides sp. GTDB lineage: Bacteria > Bacteroidota > Bacteroidia > Bacteroidales > Bacteroidaceae > Bacteroides. Next base: position 28,322 of record JBJEHI010000071.1, on the reverse strand, counting down.
ACGGCCTTCAATCCCGTCTGTAGCGGTTGGTTGACCGGCTGTCGGTAGATAACGCCCGGAGCCTTTCGTTCCAACGGCATCTCGCACAACTCACCTTCTATCCATCCTTTCCCATCAAGCGGTGCGCCCAATGGGTCGATGACACGTCCCAGCATCTGTTCACCCACACGGATGGAGGCAATACGCTTGGTACGCTTGACGACAAAGCCCTCCTTAATCTTGTCGGTAGGTCCCAGCAGAACAGCACCAACATTGTCTTCTTCCAGATTCATCACGATAGCTTTGACTCCATTCTCGAATTCGAGCAACTCGTTGGCTTCGGCATTTCGCAAGCCATAGATACGAGCCACACCATCGCTGACCTGCAGCACGGTGCCTATCTCGTCCAACTGCACGCGGGTATCAATTCCCTCCAACTGTCTGCGCAAGATGTCGGAGACTTCGCTTACTTTTATTTCTTCTGACAACATATTCCTGAATTTTATTGTTCCGATGACTGATGACAATCATCCCTACACGATTCTACGGTTCTTCTCGATAAACTGCTGCTTGACATGCTTGAGCTGAGCAGCTATGCTGGCATCCAAACGGAAGTCGTTGATGTCGAACACGAAACCTCCTCCAATAGCTGGATTGACCTCCGTCTGCAACTCCATACGAGCATGAAGCAACGCGGCTGCACTTTGACGGATGCGCTCACTTACCTCGGGAGTGACCGGCACTGCCGTGGTAAGACGTCCGACACCGATGTGCCTATCCTTGCGGTAAAGGTCGAGGAACGCCAGTGCAATGTATTGCAAGAAGCCCTCCCGGCGATTGCGCAACAACAAGGTGACAAAACGCATAAACTCCCTACGAGGCGACCGGTTACCTACAGCAGCCGTACAGATGAGCTGCACCTTCTCGCGCTGCGTCACTATCGGGTTGTCCAACGCTGTACGCAAATCGGGACAAGTCCGAAAGGTCTGTGCCAACCGACCCATCTCGTCATAAAAGAGCTCTTCCGTACCCGTACTTCGGGCATACTCCATCAGTGCCTTGGCATATCGCATCGATACAATACCTATATCCATAATCTTTCAAGTTACGGGGTCACGAACTGATTTCCTTTGTTCTCCAACATCTCGTCCAGCATACGATCTATCATCTCCATCTGATTCTGCTGTCCGTCCAGGCTCTTGCGAATCACCTTCTCGGCAATATCCACCGAAAGGATGGCTACCTGACGGCGTATGTCACGAATGGCTTCTTCCTTTTCCTGACGTATCTGCCGACGAGTCTCTTCCAACTCCTTCTGCGCTGCCACCTCGGCCTGTTTGCGGGCTTCTGCGATAATCGCATCACGCTCGTGCATCGCCTCACGCAGGATGCGTCCCTGCTCCTTGTTGGCTGATGCCACCAAAGCCTCGCTCTCTGCCTTCAGATGGGCCAGCTGTTCATTGGCTTCACGTGCCACCTGCAACGAATGGTCAATGTAGCTTCTGCGTTCCTCCACCATCTTGGTGATGACGGGAAAGCCGTACTTGGCTAACACCACAAACACCACTCCAAAAGAGAGGAGCATCCAAAAGAGCAAACCACTGTCTGGTAATAACAACGACATACTTTTACGGTTTTAGGCGATGGATGAATGATTCCCGGAACGCTCTATGCAGAAAGTCATCACGGTCTCCCCCCATCCATCGCAGGATTCACTATACAAAGAATACCAACAGGCAGACAACCACAGCCAACAAAGCAACGCCTTCGATGAGTGCGGCTGCAATAATCATACTCATACGAATATCACCTGCTGACTCCGGTTGACGTGCAATAGCCTCCATGGCCGAACAACCGATTTTTCCAATACCCAAACCGGCACCAATCACTACGATGCCGGCACCCAGCGCAGCACCCAATTTGCTGACTCCCACACTGGCGGCAGCAGCCTGTAACATTACTGATAACAACATAATCAATCGAATTTTAAATTATAATTTATATTATTATGAATCATTCGCCCTTTTCCTGCGCCTGACCGATAAAAACAGCCGACAACATGGTGAATACATAGGCTTGTATGAAAGCTACAAGCAACTCAAGTGCATTCATGAAGATGTTGAACAAGACGGAAGCGACTGTGAGCGAGCCGTTCAGCAACGGACTCATACTGGCCGAGATGAAGATGAGGCAGGTCAACACCAACATGGCCATGTGCCCGGCCATCATATTGGCAAACAGACGAATCATCAGTGCCATCGGCTTGGTGAAGATGCCAAACAGCTCAATCATCGGCATCATCGGCACAGGTACTTTCAACCACCAGGGCACCGCCGGCCAGAAGATATCTTTCCAATAATGCTTCGTACCAAACACATTGACCGCCACAAATGTACATAAAGCCAACGTCATGGTGATGGCTATATTTCCCGTCACATTGGCACCTCCCGGAAAGAGAGGAACCAACCCCATCAGATTGTTGATGAAAATGAAGAAGAAGGCTGTCAGCAGATAGGGAGAGAACTTCCGATAATTAGGGCCGATACAGCTCTTGATGACATCATCATTCACCATCATGATAAACATCTCCATAAATCCGACAAAGCCACCCGGCACTGCACTGTCGTATGTATGACGACGATACCAGCGAGCCACTGAGAGGACAATGACCAGCAACAGCACACTGTTGAACAACAGTGCAAAGGCCACCTTGGTGATGGAAAAATCCCAAGGACGAACTTCAGCACCAGAAGCATCGTGTTCTACCAGCTTCCCCTCATAAGGACTGCCGGACGGAGCGATACTCAATCCCTCGTAGCTCCCACCGTTTTCTTCCAGTCTTGCGGATGAAAAGCAATGCCATCCGGACAAAGAGCTATAGACCATGACCAGTAGATGAATCGTCAGATGGGTATTGCCCCATGTCGTGACGTGCCACTGATAGGCATCGCCGATATGACCAAATACCACCTCCTTCACATCTACTGTTTCGCCTTCCTGTGTCGCACCTCCTTCTGTAGAGGCAAACAGCTGCACAGGCAACAATGCCATAATCCATGCAAGAACGATTGTTATGACAGGATTCCGTTTCATTTCTTTCCTTTATCCTTTATTTTCCTGTTTATTTCAAATACAAAAAAGAACCAAGAGTCAAACGTCAGATATATCAAATAGTTGGCAATGAAGGTCATCAGGAAAGCTCGTATCTCCTGACGCACGGTCAGACAATAGACCAACATCATCATGAAAGCAGCCAACATCCGAAACAAACGCACAGCCAGATACATCCACATCATGCGGGTGGGCGCATGGCGTCGGCACATCTCCGTCATGTGGATAGTACAAACACCGAGCACAAAGAAGAATACGGGTATCAACGGGTAACCGCTGAAATAGTGATGCGGAAAGAAATGAAAATAGACCAATCCTCCCGCTACCCCCACCGACAGTGTGAGCAGTGTCAACAGTGACAGATAGTTGCGCTTGGTGATGCTGATGCTCATGCCCTAATCCTCCTTCTCTTCGACACACACCGACACACAGTTGTCACTCATCTCCACAAAGCCTCCTTGAATAGCTATCTGCCGCTCTTCACCACCTGTTCTGAAGGTTATCCGACCGGGAAGCAGAGAAGAGACGATGGGAGCATGATGCGTCAAGATGGTAAATGCCCCCAACGTGCCTGGAAGCGTGACACTTTCTATAGGACCATCAAACAGTTCCCTTTCCGGCGATACAATATTCAGATGCAGTTCTTTCATACCGTACTCTCCTTATCCTTTAGCCTGTTCCAACAAAGCTTTTCCCTTGGCGATGGCCTCTTCAATGGTACCTACATTCAAGAAGGCCGGCTCTGGCAGATAATCCACCTCTCCGTCCAGAATCATCTTGAAGCCACGGATGGTATCTTCAATATTGACCATCGTGCCCGGTACTCCGGTAAACTGCTCGGCTACGGCAAACGGCTGTGAAAGGAAACGTTGGACACGACGTGCTCTGTTGACCAACGTACGATCGGCCTCGGAGAGCTCCTCCATACCCAAAATGGAGATGATGTCCTGCAACTCCTTGTTACGCTGCAATATCTGCTTCACACGTTGTGCCACTTCGTAATGCTCTTGTCCTACGATGTGCGGATCCAGAATGCGTGAAGTGGATTCCAACGGATCGACAGCCGGATAGATGCCCAGCTCGGTAATCTTACGGCTCAACACCGTCGTAGCGTCCAGATGAGTAAAGGTGGTGGCCGGTGCCGGATCGGTCAAATCATCGGCCGGCACATAGACTGCCTGTACAGAAGTGATGGATCCGTTGCGGGTCGAGGTGATACGTTCCTGCATGGCCCCCATCTCCGTTGCCAACGTCGGTTGATAACCCACAGCCGAAGGCATACGTCCCAGCAAAGCAGATACTTCGGAACCGGCTTGCGTGAAACGAAAGATATTGTCGATGAAGAAGAGGATGTCGCGCGGACCGTCAGTCTCCGCACCCATATCCCGAAAAGACTCTGCTACCGTCAGTCCCGACAGTGCGACCGACTGGCGGGCACCGGGCGGTTCGTTCATCTGTCCGAAAATCAGTGATACCTGCGATTTGGACACTTCGTCATAATCCACTTTCGACAAATCCCAGTTTCCCTCTTCCATACTCTTCTTGAACGCTTCGCCGTAGCGGATGACACCAGATTCTATCATCTCGCGCAGCAAGTCGTTACCTTCACGGGTACGCTCGCCTACACCGGCAAATACCGAAAATCCATGCTGTTTCTTGGCAATGTTGTTGATGAGTTCCTGAATAAGTACAGTTTTACCTACACCCGCACCGCCAAACAGGCCAATTTTTCCTCCCTTGCAATAGGGTTCCAGCAAATCTATCACCTTGATGCCTGTATAGAGCACTTCCTGAACGGTAGTCAGGTCTTCAAACTTGGGAGGCTCACGATGAATGGGATAAGCTCCTGTACGATCCAGCTCCTTCATGCCATCAATAGAGTCGCCGACCACATTCATCAGCCGGCCTTTAATCTGATTACCTATCGGCATGGTGATGGGACCTCCGGTGGGATAGACCTTCATCCCTCGCTGCAATCCGTCAGTAGAATCCATCGCTACGGTTCGGACGGTATTTTCACCGATGTGTTGCTGCACCTCGACAATCAGTCGTTTCCCGTTTGGCCTTTTCACCTCCAGTGCGTCATGAATACTTGGCAGCATCAGTTCTGCCTCTGTACCTTCAAAGTAGACGTCAACCACAGGTCCGATAACCTGCGAAATATGTCCGACAATCTGTGACATAAGCAATCTATTTAATCTTTACCTTAAAAAAACGTTCGTTTGCAAAGTCTTGTTTTTCTTTTCTGCAACTCCCAATTTCCACTGACAATATAACAGGCAACAGAAATCGTTTGTTCGCATCACAAATCATTCTTGTGTGAGAAAAATCGAGCTGCCACTCTTTCTGAATGGCACTGCAAATGTAAAAACAAAATGTGTCACGTTGTTTTCATCAATAGACCAAATTAACAAAAAGAATACTTATGGAATGTTTGATAATACAAATAGAACATATCTGTTAACAACTCGTGACATTTTATCATTGTTGTCACTTCTTGATGTACAGACATTAAAATAGGCCTTGTCTCCCGACAAGGCCTACTACAAACACAAACACAAAATAAAACACGACAAAACTACTATGCTGTCTGTCTGTCGATGCCGGGGAGGCAAACGAGGCGTTCATCCATATTCACATACCGATGCAACGTTTCAAACAGACTCTGCATAAATAACAAATGTATGAGACATTTGTTTATTATTGACTATTCAATAAGCTGTTTAATTGTTACTGAATGCCTCTTTCACGAAGCTTCAGCTGCCAGTTCCATGCGGAACGCAATGTATCTTCGATGCTGGTTTCTGCTTTCCAGCCCAATACATTGTTGGCACGTTCGGGGTTGGCCCAAACCTTCTCAATATCACCGGCACGACGACCGACAATCTGATAATTCAGTTTCACACCCGTTGCGGCCTCGAAGGCATGAATCAGTTCCAATACAGAGAGTCCACGACCCGTACCGATATTGAATACTTCTACCTTCTCCTCCTGCTTCTGCTCCAGAATACGGCTGATAGCCACTACGTGAGCCTTAGCCAAATCCACTACGTTGATATAGTCGCGGATACAAGAGCCGTCAGGAGTATTATAGTCATCACCAAAGACACCCAGCTTTTCGCGGATACCAATGGCAGTCTGTGTCAGATAAGGAATCAAGTTCTGCGGAACGCCGTTAGGCAGTTCACCCAGCAATGCCGTAGGATGGGCACCTATCGGATTGAAGTAGCGCAGCAGGATGGCATTGATTGGAGCACCCGAAGTGATGGTGTCGCGGATAATTTCCTCGTTAATCTGCTTCGTATTGCCGTAAGGAGACTCAGCTTTCTTAATCGGCGCATTCTCTGTTACAGGCAATTCATCGGGTTGGCCATAGACCGTACACGAAGAAGAGAAGACGATGCCTCCTACTCCATGCTTGGGCATCAGCTCCAGCAGGTTGATTAAAGAGACCAGATTGTTCCGATAGTAAAGCAAAGGTTTCTGTACGGACTCGCCCACCGCCTTGCTGGCAGCAAAATGGATAATGGCCTTGATGCCCTGATACTTTTGGAAGAGAGCATCCATACCGGCAAAATCCAGACAGTCCAACTGCTCAAATGCGGGACGAATACCTGTTACCTTTTCGATATTGTCCACCACGTCGGCCGACGAATTGGAGAGGTTATCTACAATAACCACGTCATAGCCTGCATTTTGCAGTTCAACGACAGTATGAGAACCAATATAGCCGGTTCCACCTGTCACCAAGATTTTTTCTTTCATATAGATATACAAGTTTTTACGGTGTAATAACTGGCTACAAAAGTAAGGAATTAAATTAAGATAGCATACAATAAGGAATAAAAAAAGAATAGATTCTCCTAAAAATTGCAAAAAGGATTGTACTACCTGCCATTACCCCTCAATGGGGGCTATGCAGATGCACAATCCTTTCTATCGTACAGAAGTGATTTGCTTAAATCTTCACTACGCCGGAGAATCCCATGAAAGCCATAGCCAGCAGGCCGGCTGTAATCAGAGCAATAGGCGTACCACGCATACCTTTGGGCACGTTGACCAGATTCATCTGCTCACGCAAGCCGGCAAACAGCGTCAAGGCCAAACCGAAGCCAATGGCGGTGGAGATGGCATAGACAATACCGGTCAGCAGATCGTAATTCTTCTGAATCACCAGAATGGCAACACCTAAAATACAGCAGTTGGTCGTAATCAGGGGCAGGAACACACCCAGAGCCTGATACAGAGCCGGAGAGACTTTCTTCAAGATAATCTCCACCATTTGTACCAACGCTGCTATCACCAAGATGAAAGTGATGGTCTGCAAATAGCCCAATCCAAATGCATCGAGTACATATCTCTGGAGAAGGAAGGTGACAATCGTGGCAATCGTAAGCACAAAAGCCACGGCTGCCGACATACCCAACGCCGTATCTACCTTCTTGGAGACACCCAGAAACGGACAAATACCCAAGAACTGTGACAATACAATGTTGTTCACAAAGATTGCCGAGATAAATATCAAAATATATTCCATAGTTCTAAAATCAATGAGGTTTCTTAATTGCTCTTCTTCAAGCTGTTGATTAATGCTATGAGGTAACCCAACGCAATGAAGGCACCGGGAGCCAGCACGAATACCAGCATACCGTACTCTTCAGGCAGGATAGTGAGACTGAAAATCTTACCTGTACCCAGGAACTCACGTACAGCACCCAGCAACGTCAGACCCAAGGTAAAGCCCAAGCCCATACCCAGACCATCGAACATGGAAGCCAGCGGACCGTTCTTGGCCGCAAAGGCCTCGGCACGACCCAGCACGATACAGTTCACCACAATCAGCGGGATGAAAAGACCAAGTGTGGCATACAAAGCAGGCACATAGGCCTGCATTACCATCTGAAGCAATGTCACGAACGAGGCAATGACCACAATGAATGAGGGGATGCGCACCATGTCGGGAATCAGGTTCTTGATGGCCGAGATAACCACATTCGAGCAGATAAGCACAAACATAGTAGCCAGACCCATACCCATACCGTTGATGGCAGAAGAGGTAGTACCCAGCGTAGGACACATACCGAGCAGGAGTACAAATGTCGGATTTTCCTTGATGATACCGTTCATCAACACTTTAAAGTTATTCATATCTTCTACTCCTTTCTTAATTTAGGCCAAGCGTATCTGCAACCTGAGCGGCAACAGAATCAGCTGATTGTTCAACATCGATTTGCGTAGCACCCGTAGCACCATCGGCGGTTGCATTGCCTGCATATGCAGCGTATGCAGCATTCACGGCACCTAAGAAGGCACGCGACGTGATGGTAGAAGCCGTGATGGCATCTACATTGCCACCGTCCTTGCTCACTGTCAGAGGAGCTTCACCGGGATTCATGCCCGTGATGTCGCCCTTGTTACCCTTCTTGAACCATTCACCGGCCTTCGAGCCCAAGCCCGGAGTCTCCGAGTGCGACAGAAGGGAATAATCATTGATGTTACCTTGAGCATCGAAACCTACCAACACTCTCAGTTCACCACCGAAACCCATGGCTTTGGCCTCTACCGCAGCTCCGATAAACTCACCGCCTTTGGAAGCGGGATAGACGGCATACTCTACGCCATTGACCGTCTGCAACTTTTTATCGGCAATGGGATCATTGTCGAAGCCGGGGACGACAGCCTTCACCGCATCACTCAGCGTCTTGGCATTGGCCTGCGCAATAGGTTCTTTCGTCAGTTCATTCACATAAGCCAGCAACGCCACAGAGATAGCGGTTACCCCCGTCAGCACCAGCAGCATATTCTTCAAGGATGATTCTAACTTTTTCATTTCTTCTTCGCTACCTCCCCAAAGCGTTTAGGTTTGACATACGTATTAATCAACGGAGTGAACGCATTCATAATCAGAATAGCGAACGACATACCTTCAGGATAAGCACCGAACAGACGGATGATGACCGTAAGCAGACCGATGCAAACACCATAGATGAGCATACCCTTGTGACTCATCGGAGATGAGACATAGTCCGTAGCCATGAAGATGGCACCCAGCATCAGACCACCAGCCATCAGATGGGTCACGGGAGATGCATAGAGGGCAGGGTTCACCAGATGCATGATGCCGGCGAACACAAACACGGTCACCAGGATAGATACCGGGATGTGCCATGTGATAACCTTCTTCCAAAGCATATAGGCCAAACCTATGAGCAGAGCCAAGGCACTGACCTCACCCAAGCAACCGCCATTCTGACCGATAAGCAACGCAAAGGCATCGGGCAGCTGGTCGAACGATACACCCGGAGCACCGTTGATGACACCCTTCATGATGCCCAGCGGAGTAGCAGCCGTCGTAGCGTCGGTATAGGCAGTCAGCTGTCCTACAGCAGGCCAGGTGGTCATCTGCACAGGGAAAGAGAGCAACAGGAATACACGGCCCAGCAAAGCCGGATTGAAAGGATTGCAACCCAGACCGCCAAATGACATTTTACCTACGCCGATGGCGAACAGAGCACCCAGAATGATAATCCAGATGGGCAGGTTGGAGGGCAGGTTGAAAGCAAGCAATACGCCCGTCACGATGGCCGAACCGTCAGTGATGGTCGTGGTTTCTTTCTTCAAAAGGAATTTGCCGATGGCCCATTCAAAGAAGAGGCAGGCAAGCACGGACGTAGCCGTAACTATCAACGCTCCCAGGCCAAAGAAGCAGAGCGAGACGATGAAGGCCGGCAGCAATGCAATCAGCACGCCGTACATATTCTTCTTCACGCTGTCTCCGCTGTGGACGTGGGGCGAAAGGGAAACGATTAATTTATTCATAAGACTTTGTTCATTCTTTACTTATTCTTATTTCTTTGCTTGGCGTGCGCGAATCATGGCACCGACCTTACCCTTGCCCAAACGGCAGTAGTCAAGCAACGGACGGTTGGCCGGACAGGTAAACTGGCAAGAGCCACATTCGATGCAATCCATGATTCTCTCTTTCTCCATCCGCTCGAAATCGGCATGTTCCGACAGCGCCGACAACAGATAAGGTTCCAGTCCCATAGGGCAGGCACCCACACACTTGGCACAGCGAATACAAGGTTGCTGCTCGCCACGCTTGGCTTCTTTCTCGTTCATTATTAAGATGCCGGAGCTACCCTTGGCTGTCGGCACATCGGTATTGACCAAAGCTTTACCCATCATGGGGCCGCCACCTATCACCTTGCCCGTATCTTCGGGCAGGCCACCACAAGCCTCTATCAGCTGCTTCATCGGCGTACCGATGCGGGCCAGGAAGTTCGAAGGCTTAGCCAGCGACTTGCCCGTCACGGTAATGACACGCTCGAACAGCGGTTTGTTCTTCTGTACAGCCTGATAGACGGCAAACGCCGTACCCACATTCTGTACCACAGCACCGGTCGAGATAGGCAGTGCACCACTGGACACCTGACGGCTGATAATAGCATCAATCAGCTGCTTCTCACCACCTTGCGGATATCTCACCTTCAAGGGTACCACCTCTATACCTGCATAGCCTGAAGCCACCTTTGTCATCAGTTGGATGGCATCGGGCTTGTTGTTTTCGATGCCGATGAAAGCCTTGTTCACCTTTACCGCCTTCATCAGGATAGAGACACCCACCATGATTTCCTCGGCATGTTCCAGCATCAGCTGGTGGTCAGCAGTCAGATAAGGCTCACATTCCACAGCGTTGATGATGACACACTCGGCCTTGAAAGCAGGAGGAGGACATAGCTTCACTTGTGTGGGGAAGCAGGCACCACCCAGACCCACGATACCGGCATCGGCAATCTTCTTCACAATCTCTTCCGAAGAGAGGTTACACTCCTTCACCAGCGTATCCGTACGATCGATGGACTCTTCCCATTCGTCGCCTTCTACATCGATGAAGATGGCGGGTTTGGCATAACCGCTGGCATCTACGATGGTATCAATCTTGGCCACCTTACCGCTGACAGAAGAGTGAATGGCTGCCGATACGAAGCCACCGGGCTCGGCAATCTTTGTACCTACTTTCACAACATCACCTTTGGCCACAATAGGTTTGGCAGGCGCACCGATGTGCTGCCCCAGCAAGATTACCGCTTTTGCCGGAATCTCTGCCTGGATAATGGGCTGATGTGCTGAAAGTTTATTTTCGTGTGGATGAACTCCACCGATTGAAAATGTCTTCAACATACAATTCTGTATTTTATTCGTTTATTCTATTTCCTTTAGTGATTAAGCCTCGGCACTCTTCGGAGCCTCCGCAGCCGGAACGGCCTTCGGAGTAGGAGCGGCCTTCGGAGCTTCAGTCTCTTCCGTCTTCGGTTTGCGCGGCGGGAAGTTCAGTGCCACGATGGAGCCCTGCGGACAAACCTCCTCGCACTTGCGGCACGACTTACACTTGTTGTAATCGATGTAGGCCAGGTTGTTCTCCAGCGTGATAGCTTCGAACGGACAGGTCTTCACACATTTGCCACAGCCGATACATGCTACGCTACAAGCCTTACGGGCCACAGCACCCTTGTCCTTGTTGACGCATTGCACGTACACACGGCGTGACTTCTTGCCCTGAGGACGAATCTCAATGATAGACTTCGGACAAGCCTTGGCGCAGGCACCACAAGCGGTACACTTAGCCTCGTCTACCTCGGGGATACCTGTTTCAGGATTCATCCGGATAGCACCGAACTGACAAGCGGCCACACAGTCGCCACATCCCAGACAGCCAAAGCTACAGCCCGTCTCTCCTCCATACAGAGAAGCGGCAATGGCACAGCTTCTGGCACCGTCATACTGGTTGGTACGCGGACGATTGGCACACGTACCGTTGCATCTCACCACTGCCACCATCGGTTCGGAAGCAGCTGCATCCAATCCCAAGATTTCGGCCACCTTAGCCATGACGGGCTGTCCGCCTACCGGGCAAAGTTTGCCTTCCAGCGAGCCGGCCTTCACACAAGCATCGGCAAATCCGCTACATCCGGGATAACCACATCCACCACAATTGGCTTGCGGCAGCACAGCTGCCACCTGCGCAATACGCGGGTCTTCATACACGGCGAATTTCTTGGAAGCTACATACAGGATAGCGGCCAGAATCAACGCTATGGCTCCCAAAGAAATCACTGCAATCAGAATTACATTCATAAATCAGTTAGTTAATTAATTATTGTATTACTTGTTTCTTACTCCTGTGGACTGATGGTAAATGAGAACTTGCGTTTCAACCGGTCCTTGTTGCGCCACAATACAAAATAATAGATAATCAGACAGGGAATGGCACAAAACACTGCCTTCAGTTCGTCGGCAAAGAGAGCCATACCGACAAACAGTGTTACTACAATAAGGATTAAAGGGATGACAAATGCCAGCAGAACCGCCTGCATTCCCATCGACAATTCGCCCAGCACCCACACCCTGTCACCTTGACGGTACGTGTGAGATTCGCTTTCCACGATGTCTATCAGTTTTTCCTTGGTATCGGCAGAAGTACAATGTCCCTTGATGCTGCACGTGGCACAAGCCGACGTCTGGACAATACGCACCTGCAGGTGGGATCCTTCGATGTTTTCCACAATACCCTGATGTCTTATAGTATTCGCCATTTTGCAAAGTGAGCATTACAAATCGCTGCAAATTTACGCATTATTTATGAACTGCAAACCATAACAGGTGTATTTTCTCTCTTTGCCGGCCTCCTTTTTCTGTTTTTTTGCAGTTTTCGACCAAAACTTTTGTTCATCCGAAAATAATGTTTACCTTTGCACCCGCTTTTCTGAAAGAGAGAAGCCTTCGGGGTGTAGCGCAGTCCGGTTAGCGCACCTGCTTTGGGAGCAGGGGGTCGTGGGTTCGAATCCCGCTACCCCGACAATCTAAAAAATCAGGCAGTTACAAGTTTTGTAGCTGCCTTTTTTTGCTTTCTGCTGAACCATATCTGCCACGTATGCAGTTACAGTGTCATTAGCAGAATATGAAGATTTTTCTTATACTTTGCTTATTGCTAAGGCCTATAAATCTCCGTTCGTTGTCCGTTCCAAGGGAGCTAAGGAGAAGCGAACTTGGTAGGGCGTTGGTAGGGCGTTGGTAGGAAGCAGGTAGGAAGCAGGTAGGAAGCGTAAGCAACCACATTTCACACACAGACGAGATGGACGGATGAGAGAACAAGCTGTTAAGAGTTTTCTTTTAAGAGAAACGACCTTGAAGCGGCTTCATCCAACGCCCACGAACCAATCGGATGAGGAAAATGATTCCTCGGAAACAGAGTTCCACACACATGGCTATCCACACGCCTTTCAATCCGTAACGAGGAGCCAGGAGGAAAGCCAATGAAAGACGTACGGCCCAGATACTGAAGAAGTTCATAAGACAGGGCACCAAGGTATCGGTAGCTCCCACAAAGACCCCGTAGGCCACAATGGATGCGGCAAACATCGGCTCGGCATACGCCTCAATGCGGAGAATCTCTACACCCAACTGACGGATTTCCTCCACCGGAGTCATCAGACCGATGATTTGCGGTGCCGCCACATACATCAGCCACCCCATCACACCCATGACAAGCATTCCCATGCCTACGGTGATATAGGCGAAACTGCGGGTCAGACGACGTCGCCCCGCCCCCATGCTCTGTCCTACCAGTGTGGTAGCGGCATCGGCTATACCGTAACCGGGCATGTAGCACAGACTCTCCGCCGTGATAGAGAAGGAGTTGGCGGCTATGGCAATGACACCCAGCGGTGCCACGATGACGGTAGTCATAATCTGCGCACCGCAGATGACCAGATGCTCCAGGCCCATGGGCAGACCGATGCGCAAGGCATGTTTCAACGTATCTGCCTGCGGACGGAAACTCCCTCGGCTGCCCACTAAACGCAACTGCGACGAACGTGTCCAAAGATACCATATTAATATAGAGGAGGCTATACATTCGGCTACTCCCGTGCCCAACGCAGCCCCTACTACACCCCATCCGGCTCCGGGCACCGAAAGGGTGAGATGTCCCAGCTGAATGTCACGCGAAGGGAAAATAAAGAAAAAATTGAACACCACATCAAGCACACACATCACTACTCCCAACATGCTGGGGACGTGCATATTACCGCTGCAACGCAACATGCCACCGGCCAGATAGCTCATCTGCAAAGCCGGCAGGAAAAGGGAGAAGAGCATGAAATAGAGCGATGCATTAGAGCGGATGGAGACATCTGCTCCCAACCAGACGGGAAGCTGGCCGCTGATAAGCACACCCAACGAAGCCAGTGAAAGGCTGAAAAGGGTGATAGCTGTAATAGACTGGCGCAACACGGCTTTGGCTCCCTCGTAGTCGTTGGCACCAATCTTATGTGCCACCTGCACGGAAAAGCCTGTAGCAGCCGCACCGCACAAACCGAAGAAGAGCCACATGGTAGTAGATACCAATCCGATGGAAGCAGCCTCCTCTGCGCCCAGACTACCCACCATGGCGGCATCAATGTAGTGCATCACGATGGAAGAGAGTTGTGCCACTACAGCCGGCAGACTCAACCATACCGTCAGCTGCACCTGTTGCATCCACGTCATCGGCTTGCCGGTCCGTATCAGTGCCAGCAAAGCTTCGCTCTTCGTGCTGTGACTATCCATTCGTTTGACTGACATCTGCTATTAAAAACGGAGATAAAAATCGCGGGTCAATGCCACATACTCCTCACTGTACTGTTGATTTCCGCGCTCGATAAAGAGTTCATCGGTATGACACGCCTCCTCTTGCCGACCGAACAGCATCAACAGACGCCGGCACGGTTTGCCGGGTTTGGTATAGACACGGGTCACACGCATCGGATGGAAGCCATGCAGCCAAGCCGCCTGCAACACCTCCCTTTCCACATCTGCCGGAACAATCAGACTGACCCGTCCATCAGGAGCCAGCAGGCGTGCCGCCCTGCGGAACAGCAGGTCGTAGTTCAATCCTCCGGCATGACGTGCCAACGTACGTTGACGGTCGGGCGACTTCAAGTCATCTGTAAAATAGGGAGGGTTGGAAACCATCATATCAAACGGCACCTCCGTTACGAATTCCCGGAAATCCTGACACACCACGGCCACGCGGCCACTCCACGGAGATGCATCCACATTCGCTTGTGCCTGACAAGCTGCAGCTGGGTCTACCTCAACCGCCACCAAGCGGGCTGCATCACTGCGTTGCGCTAACATCAATGCAATCAGTCCGGTTCCTGTCCCTACGTCCAGTATTCGGGCGGCATCATCCACCGGTGTCCACGCACCCAACAACACTCCGTCTGTACCTACCTTCATGGCACACAGAGCCTGTTCGATGGTAAATTTTTTGAATTGAAAAGAGGTGTTCGACATATTATGTTCATTTATTACAGCTGCAAAAATAGAGAATTGGGAACCATTTCAGCCCATTTTGGCACTGTTTTTGCAAATTTTGATGTTGAATTAGCACCTATAATACCAATAAATAGCTTAACTTTGCAGGCACTTTATTGGAATGCCAATAGGACATGAACGAAAAAGAAGAAAAATGAAGAAAAGAAGTTACTTTAGCAGTGTTGAAGACAGAAGCGGAAATGCGTTTTCCGTAATCGCTGATTTTGAGGGGAATGAAGAGCAACTGATGAACGTCAAGATTGATGAAATCCTACCGATATTGCCACTACGGAACATGGTTTTGTTTCCGGGAGTATTCATGCCGGTTTCTATCGGCAGAAAATCGTCCCTGCGACTGATTCGTGAGGCTGAAAGAAGAAACTCGTACATAGGTATTTTCTGCCAGAAGGCAGCCGAGACAGAGGATCCGCTAATGGACGACCTGCACACCATCGGTACGGTGGCCAAGATAGTACGAGTGCTGGAGATGCCCGACCAGACAACCACGGTCATCCTACAAAGCTTCAAGCGGATTACCTTGGAAGAAGTGGTGGAGAACCGTCCCTTCCTGAAAGGTCGGGTCAAGCCTGAAGAGGATGAGTTTCCTGCCAAGAACGACAAGGAGTTCAATGCGCTGGTAGAGGCTGTGAAGGACCTCGCCGTAAGGTATATACACTCCTCGGACACGTTTCCGCAGGAGTCGGCCTTCGCCATCAAGAACATCACGAACCCGATGTTCATGGTCGACTTTATCTGCACCAACCTGCCCATCAAGAAAGATGAAAAGATAGAACTGCTCTCCGTAAGCTCACTGCGGAACCGGACCTACCGTCTGCTGGAAATCCTGAACCGGGAGGTGCAACTGGCAGAAATCAAAGAGTCCATCCAGATGCGGGCACGCGAAGACATCGACCAACAACAGCGCGAATACTTCCTGCAGCAACAGATAAAGACCATCCAGGACGAACTGGGCGGAAACGGACAGGAACAGGAGGTGGAAGAGATGCGCCGCAAGGCTGAAACCATCCACTGGGATGCGGAGGTAAAAGCGACCTTCCTGAAGGAGGTGGACAAGCTGGAACGGATGCACCAGCAATCGCCCGACTACAGCGTGCAACTGAACTACCTGCAGACCATGATGAGCCTGCCGTGGGGCGTGTACACTACAGACAACCTGAATCTGAGCAACGCGGAGAAGACGCTGAACAAAGACCACTACGGACTGGATAAGGTGAAGGAACGTATTCTGGAGCATCTGGCCGTGCTGAAACTGAAAGGTGACATGAAGTCGCCCATCATTTGCCTCTATGGCCCTCCGGGCGTGGGAAAGACCTCATTGGGCCGCTCCATCGCCTCTGCGCTGAAACGGAAATACATCCGCATGTCACTGGGTGGCGTACATGACGAAGCTGAGATACGCGGACACCGACGCACCTACATCGGTGCCATGCCCGGACGTATCATCAAAGGACTGATTAAAGCCGGCTCATCCAATCCCGTATTCATCCTCGACGAGATTGACAAACTGGGAATGGACCATCAGGGAGACCCCTCATCGGCCCTGCTGGAAGTACTGGATCCGGAACAGAACACTACGTTTCACGACAACTACCTGGACGTGGACTATGACCTGTCGAAAGTGATGTTCATCGCTACAGCCAACAATCTGAACTCCATCCCCGCTCCGCTACTGGACCGTATGGAGCTGATAGAAGTGAACGGCTACATCACCGAGGAGAAGATTGAGATAGGCCGCCGCCACCTGGTTCCCAAACAGCTGGAGGCCAACGGGATGAAGAAGAACGACATCAAAATCCCCAAGACAACGCTGGAAACCATCATCGAAGACTATACCCGGGAAAGCGGCGTACGCGAACTGGAGAAGAAAATAGGAAAGATAATGCGGAAAGCGGCCTTGCAATATGCCAAGGACGGCTACCTGCTGCGTTCGGAGATAAAGCCTGCCGACCTGAAGGAGTATCTGGGCATCCCACCCTTCTCGCGCGACCACTATCAGGGCAACGGATACGCCGGTGTAGTGACCGGATTGGCCTGGACCGCTGTAGGCGGCGAGATACTCTTTGTAGAGAGCAGTCTGAGCCGCGGCAAAGGCGGACGGCTGACCCTGACCGGCAACCTGGGTGACGTGATGAAAGAATCGGCCATGCTGGCGCTGGAGTATGTCAAAGCACATGCCTCGCTGCTGGAGCTGGACACCGACATCTTTGACAACTGGAACATCCATATCCATGTACCTGAAGGTGCCATCCCGAAAGACGGTCCGTCAGCCGGCATCACCATGGCCACTTCGCTGGCATCGGCACTGACGCAACGCAAAGTGAAGGCAAATCTGGCCATGACGGGCGAAATCACCCTCCGCGGCAAGGTGCTGCCGGTAGGAGGCATCAAGGAGAAGATTCTGGCTGCCAAACGGGCGGGCATCAAAGAGATTATCTTGAGCGACGAGAACCGAAAGAATATCGAGGAGATTCAAGAAATCTATTTGAAGGGACTCACCTTCCACTATGTAAAAGAGGTTAAGGAAGTGTTCGACCTGGCCCTGCTGAACGAGAAGGTGGAGGACGCCATCGACTTCTCCCTCCCCGCTTCCAAACAGGAAGAGCCGAAAGCGTAAGCCAGGAGCCCACTCCCCTAACGGACTAACCTGATTGAAACGAACAGAAATGACATTTGAATTACAATATACAGACAGCAAGACCCAGGCACGTGCCGGCTTGATAACGACCGATCACGGCCGGATAGAGACCCCTATCTTCATGCCAGTAGGTACGCTGGGCACGGTGAAAGGTGTACACCTGCGGGAGTTGAACGACGACATCAAAGCCCAGATTATCTTAGGAAACACCTATCACCTCTATCTGCGTCCGGGACTGGAAGTCATCGAACGGGCAGGCGGACTGCACAAGTTCAACGGCTTCGAACGCCCTATGCTGACCGACAGCGGCGGTTTTCAGGTATTCTCGCTCGCCGGTATCCGTAAGCTGCGTGAAGAAGGAGCCGAGTTCAGGTCGCACATTGACGGCAGCAAACACATCTTTACGCCGGAAAAGGTGATGGACATCGAACGCACCATCGGAGCCGATATCATGATGGCTTTTGACGAATGTCCTCCCGGAGATTCGGACTACGAATATGCCAAGAAGTCGATGGGACTGACCCACCGCTGGCTGGACCGCTGCATCAAACGGTTCAACGAGACCGAACCGAAGTACGGCTATCAGCAATCGCTCTTCCCCATCGTACAGGGATGTGTGTACCGTGACCTGCGCATCCAGTCGGCCGAGTACATCGCTTCCAAGGAGGCGGACGGCAATGCCATTGGCGGACTGGCCGTGGGTGAACCGGTTGAAAAGATGTACGAGATGATTGAACTGGTCAACAGCATCCTGCCTAAGGACAAGCCGCGCTACCTGATGGGCGTGGGCACACCGGTCAATATACTGGAAGGCATTGAGCGCGGAGTGGATATGTTTGACTGCGTCATGCCTACCCGCAACGGTCGCAACGGCATGTTGTTTACCAAAGAGGGCATCATCAACATGCGAAACAAGAAGTGGGAGATGGACTACTCCCCCATCGAGGCTGACGGAGCGTCGTACGTCGACACCCTCTATTCGAAGGCCTATTTGCGCCACCTCTTCCATGCGCAAGAACTGCTTGCCCTGCAAATTGCTTCCATCCACAACCTGGCCTTCTACCTCCGGCTGGTGGGCGAAGCCCGCAAACACATCATTGCCGGCGACTTTGCTACCTGGAAACCGATGATGGTCAAACGTCTATCCACACGCCTATGAAAAAGATCAGCTGGAACATAGGATGGAGAAAATGGGGAATCGCCACTGCCGGACGGAAGCTGCCGGGAGGCAAGTTCCTGCGCAGACTGGACTGGTACATCATCAAGAAGTTTCTGGGTACCTACGTCTTTGCCATCGCCCTGATTATCTCCATCGCAGTGGTATTTGACTTCAACGAGAAGATGGACCGCTTCAGTTCGCACGAAGCGCCTTGGAAAGCCATCGTCTTTGACTACTACATGAACTTCATCCCCTACTTTGCCAACCTGTTCAGCCCGTTGTTTGTCTTCATTGCGGTGATTTTCTTTACCTCCAAGCTGGCAGAGAATTCAGAAATCATCGCCATGTTCTCCACCGGCATGAGCTTCAAGCGGATGCTGCGTCCCTACATGGTATCGGCCGCCATCATTGCGGCAGTTACTTTTGGTCTGGGTTCGTACGTCATTCCGCGTGGCAGCGTGACGCGCATCAACTTTGAGGACAAGTACTACAAGCCGCGAAAGACCAGTACCGCCCGCAACATCCAGTTGGAGGTGGACTCAGGAGTCATCGCCTACATCGAGCGATTCGAGGATTACAGCAAGACCGGCTACCGCTTTTCACTCGACAAGTTCAAGGAGAAACAGCTGGTGTCGCACCTGACGGCCCGTTCCATCGTTTACGACACCACGGCCACCCACCGCTGGACCATCCGTGACTACATGATTCGCGAGATGGATGGTATGAAGGAACACATCACCAAAGGAGACCGCATCGACACGACCCTCTTCATGGAGCCGGCCGATTTCCTGATTATGAAGAACCAGCAGGAAATGCTGACCAGCCCCGAATTAGGCACCTACATCGACCGCCAGCGTCAGCGCGGCTTTGCCAACATCAAGGAGTTCGAGATAGAGTACCACAAACGCATTGCCATGTCGTTTGCTTCGTTCATTCTGACCTTGATTGGTGTCTCCCTCTCCTCCCGAAAGACCAAGGGCGGTATGGGCCTCCATTTGGGTGTGGGATTGGCATTGAGTTTCTCCTACATCCTGTTCCAGACCATTGCCTCTACATTTGCCGTCAACGGCAACGTGCCACCGGTCATTGCCGTCTGGATACCGAACATTCTCTATGCATTCATTGCTTTCTACCTCTATAAGAAAGCACCTAAATAAACCTGCAGAACAGACACTATGTTTGCTATCAAGATACAACGAAGCGTAGGAGCGTTGCTGCTGCTGTTCGCGCTGGCAGCCGGCGCACAAGAGGTGAACGAACTGGTTCCTCCCTTCGATTTTCCCATCGTCTTTTCAGGAAATTTCGGTGAAATACGCGCCAACCACTTTCATGGCGGACTGGACTTCAAGACGGGGGGCAGCATCGGCAAGCAGGTACGCGCCCTGGCCGACGGGTACATTTCGCGCATCCGGGTGACCCACGGCTCCGGTTATGTACTCGACGTCACCTACCACAACGGCTACCACACCATCAACCGCCACCT
Organism: Bacteroides sp.; assembly: GCA_051875915.1. GTDB lineage: Bacteria > Bacteroidota > Bacteroidia > Bacteroidales > Bacteroidaceae > Bacteroides. Next base: position 7,574 of record JBJEHI010000071.1, on the reverse strand, counting down.
GAGTGCTTTCATCGGGGCAATAGCCGAACGGGTAGAAGCACTGCAATACGAACAGGAGAGTTGGGAAGTGGAGATTGTTCCCGAGCCCGACGAATATCCGGTGAAAGCCGGTGAGGTAATCGCCTTGAGCGGCAACACCGGTTACTCCTTCGGCCCCCATCTGCACTTGGATATGCTGGAGGTGGGCAGCGGCGACTACATAGACCCTCTTCCCTTTTTCCGGAGCAGGGTCAATGACCATACCCCGCCAAAAGCCGAGGGACTGATGTTTTTCCCTCAACCGGGGAAAGGATGGGTTGACGGAAAGACTATGGCCGTCACTTCACCTGCCCATCCGCAACGTCCCATTCCGGCCTGGGGAGTGATAGGCATCGGAGTGCGGGCTCACGACTTCATGGACGGCGTAGGTAATAAATATGGTGTACACACCGTCGTGCTGGAGGTTGATGGTACGGAAGTGTTCCGCAGCGTTGTCGACCGTTTCTCGGAGGAGGAGAACCGCTACATCAACTCCTGGACGCAAGGCGAATTCATGAAGTCGTTCATCGAGCCGGGCAACCGGTTGCGGATGCTGCACGACGGCAACGGCCGGCGTGGACTCCTTACCATCGACGAAGAGCGCCTCTACCACTGCGTCTATACCCTGCGCGACGCTTTGGGCAATACGACCCGTCTCCAGTTCGACCTACAGGGACGGAAGGCCGAGATTCCTCCGCTTCCCGACCCTGACAAATACAGCTTCCGGTGGGATAAGGTGAACTATCTGCAAGAGCCCGGTCTGGAACTGATTGTACCGAAGGGCCGGCTGTACGACGACGTCCGGCTGGAGTATGCTGTCCGTGCCGACAGCGGTGACATTGCCTTCACCTACCAGCTCAGCAAGACACGCATTCCCCTGCACGAGCCGTGCGAACTACGCATCGGACTGCGCCATACGCCCTTGACCGACTCCACCAAGTACTACATTGCCGAAGTAACGTCGCGAGGAGGCAAGCTGTATCAGGGAGGCACCTACGAGGCCGGATTCATGAAGGGGCGCATCCGGCAGTTGAGCACCTTCACCGTGGCTGTGGACACCGTGGCACCGACCCTTACCCCTGTCCAGCCCAACCAATGGGGACGTACAGGGCGCATCGTACTGAGGGCCAGAGACAAGGAGAGCGGGATTGCACGCTATCGAGGTACGATAGACGGACAATATGCGCTCTTCGGAAAGCCCAACTCCGTCAGCGGAGACCTGGTGTGCGTACTCGATTCCCGACACGTCAAGAAAGGGGGGAAACACGTGGTTGAGGTCACCGTAGAAGACGCTTGCGGCAACCGGACCACCGAAAGATACGCCCTCTTCTGGTAGTCAACCGTCAGCCAAATACTATTCAATTACTATAATACTTATTACGTATGAAAAACAAAAGAGTGGCAATTTCGCTTCTGATGGCTATCTGCGCCATCGCCCACGCCTGGGCCTGCACCAACCTGATTGTTGGGAAGAATGCTTCAACCGATGGCTCGACCATCGTCTCTTATTCAGCCGATTCCTACGGACTGTTCGGCGAACTGTACCATTACCCCGCCGGAATGCACAAGAAAGGCACCTTGATAGACATCCATGAGTGGGACACCGGCAAGTATCTGGGACAGATAGAACAGGCACGGCAGACCTACAACGTCATCGGCAACATGAACGAATTCCAGCTGACCATCGGCGAAACCACCTTCGGAGGCCGTCCCGAACTGGCCGACAGCACCGGCATCATTGATTATGGAAGCCTGATTTATCTGGCCCTGCAACGTTCGCGCACGGCTCGCGAGGCCATCAAGGTAATGACCGACCTGGTACAGGAATACGGCTACTACAGCGGCGGCGAGTCGTTCACCATTGCCGACCCGAACGAAGTATGGATTATGGAGATGATTGGCAAAGGTCCCGGTGTGCGTGGAGCCGTATGGGTAGCCGTCCGCATCCCCGACGACTGCATCTCTGCCCACGCCAACCAGAGCCGCATCCATCGGTTTGACATGAACGACAAGGAGAACTGCCTCTATGCACCCGACGTCATCTCCTTCGCCCGCGAAAAGGGATATTTCAACGGGGTCAACAAGGACTTCAGCTTTGCCGACGCATACGCTCCGCTGGACTTCGGTGCCCGCCGCTATTGCGAAGCCCGCGTCTGGAGCTACTTCAATATGTTTACCGACCGTGGCAACGAATTCCTCCCCTACATCCTGGGGCAGCAGGACACCCCGATGCCGCTCTATCTGAAGCCCAACCGCAAGCTATCGGTCCAGGATGTGAAGAATGCCATGCGCGACCACTACGAAGGCACTCCGCTCGATATCAGCAAAGATTTCGGTGCCGGCCCTTATCATGCTCCCTACCGTCTCTCTCCCCTCTCCTTCAAGGTAGGCGACCAGGAGTACTTCAACGAGCGTCCCATCTCTACCCAGCAGTCGGGCTTCGTCTTTGTGGCACAGATGCGTTCCTCGCTGCCCGATGCCATCGGCGGCGTGCTCTGGTTTGGTACGGACGATGCCAACATGACCGTCTTCACGCCCGTATACTGCTGTACAGACCGCATTCCCGAGTGCTATTCGCGGGTGGACGGAGCCGACTACATCACCTTCTCCTGGCGGTCTGCCTTCTGGATTTACAACTGGGTGGCCAACATGACCTACTTGCGCTACGATTTGCTGATCGGTGATGTGCGTGCCGTGCAGCAAGAGCTGGAGAACAACTTCAACCTGGCGCAGGAGGGTATCGAGTCGGCAGCAGCCAAACTGCTGGAGAAAGATCCCGCACAGGCCAAGGCCTTCCTGACCAACTATACCGAACAGATGGCACAGAGTACCATAGAGCGATGGAAACGCCTGGGTGAGTTTCTCATCGTGAAGTACAACGACGGTGTGGTGAAGCGGGTGAAAGAGGGACGCTTTGAGCGCAATGCCATCGGACAGCCGGCCGGCGTCATCCGTCCGGGCTATCCTAAAGAGTTTCTGGAGGAGTATGTGAAGCAGACGGGCGAACGCTACAAGATGCCTCAGTAAGCTCCTGACGGACAAAATCAGAACTTTTATCTAAAAAAACAAAATATCTTCACCCAATCATTAGGATTTTTGAAGTTTATCTTATACATTTGTAAAAAAACTAACACGAATGTATTAACCTCAAAAAAAAGATCGAATTATATGGAAAATCAAGAACTGATTAAGCAAGTCACCGAGAAAGCACAGAAGTGGCTCAGCCCGGCTTACGATGCCGACACGCAAGCCGAAGTAAAACGTATGTTGGAAAACGAGGACAAGACCGAACTGATTGAATGCTTCTACAAGGACCTGGAGTTCGGTACAGGCGGTCTGCGCGGCATCATGGGTGCTGGCAGCAACCGCATGAACATCTACACGGTAGGTGCCGCCACGCAAGGTATGGCCAACTACCTGAACAAGTGTTTTGCCGGACAAGGCCAGATTTCGGTTGTCGTAGGTCACGACTGCCGCAACAACAGCCGCAAGTTTGCCGAGATTTCAGCCGACATCTTCTCTGCCAACGGCATCAAAGTCTATCTGTTTGACGACCTGCGTCCCACTCCCGAAGTATCGTTTGCCATCCGTCACTTAGGCTGCCAGAGCGGCATCAACATCACTGCCAGCCACAACCCCAGAGAGTACAACGGCTACAAGGCCTACTGGGACGACGGAGCACAGGTGCTGGCACCTCACGACACCGCCATCATTGACGAGGTGAACAAGGTGACCATTGACGACATCAAGTTCCAGGGCAACAAGGAGCTGATTCAGATTATCGGCAAAGAGGTAGACGACGTCTATCTGGAGAAAGTACACTCCATCTCCATCGACCCGGAAGTCATCCGCCGTCAGAAGGACCTGAGCATCGTCTACACTCCGCTGCACGGTGCAGGACGCACCCTGATTCCCGACTCGCTGAAGGTGTGGGGCTTTGAGAACGTGCACTGCGTAGAAGCGCAGATGGTGAAGGACGGAAACTTCCCCACCGTGGTTTCTCCCAATCCGGAAAATGCCGAAGCCCTCTCCATGGCTATCGCACTGGCCAAGGAGATTGATGCAGACATCGTGATGGCCAGCGACCCCGACGCCGACCGTGTAGGTATGGCCTGCAAGGACGACAAGGGTGAATGGGTGCTCATCAACGGCAACCAGACCGCACTGATTTTCCTCTACTACATCATCAAGAACCGCATCGCTACGGGCAAGATGCAGCCCAACGACTTCATCGTGAAGACCATCGTGACGACAGAGCTGATCAAGGCCGTGGCCGACAAGAACAAGATTGAGATGCGCGACTGCTACACCGGCTTCAAGTGGATTGCACGCGAAATCCGTCTGAGCGAGGGCAAGCAGCAATACATCGGCGGAGGTGAAGAGAGCTACGGCTTCCTGGCCGAAGACTTCGTACGCGACAAAGATGCCGTATCGGCCTGCTCGCTGCTGGCCGAAATCTGTGCATGGGCCAAGGACCAGGGCAAGACGCTGTACGACGTGCTGATGGAGATTTACCTGGAATACGGCTTCTCCAAGGAGACAACCGTCAATGTAGTGAAACCCGGCAAGAGCGGTGCCGACGAAATCAAGGCCATGATGGAGAACTTCCGCGCCAACCCGCCGAAGGAGATTGGTGGCTCACCTGTCAGCCTGATAAAGGACTTCAAGACACTGAAGGCAACCGATGCTGCCGGACAGCAGAGCGACCTGGACATGCCGGAGACCTCCAACGTGCTGCAGTACTTCACGGCCGACGGCACGAAGATTTCCGTACGTCCCTCGGGTACCGAACCGAAAATCAAGTTCTACATCGAGGTGAAGGGCGAAATGGGTTGCCCGAAATGCTACGCTTCGGCTACGGCCGCAGCCGACGAGAAGGTGAAGGCCGTACGCGCTTCGCTGGGCATCTGACCTCCTCCTGAAGCATTCATGAGATTGCATACAGAGACACGAAGCCACAGGTGTTCTTAAGGATTCCATCTCCTCTTCCTGTGCCTTTGTGTCTCTGTCATGTTCATCTTGCCGACGAATCCTGTTCAACCGTTTTTACACCTACTTATGACATCCAAAACCTTACCTTCTGCCCACAAGCAACCGTTCAGCCGCGCCTTCTGGACAGCCAATGTAGCCGAGATGTTTGAGCGCATGGCCTACTATGGCGTCTTCATCGTACTCACCATCTATCTGTCCAACATCCTTGGCTTCAACGACTTTGAGGCCAGCATGATATCCGGCCTCTTCTCGGGCGGACTCTACCTGCTGCCCCTGTTCACCGGCGCATACGCCGACAAGATTGGATTCCGCCGCTCCATGCTGCTGGCCTTCTCGCTGCTCACCGCCGGCTACGCCGCAGTAGGCATCCTGCCTACCCTGCTCCAGGCCGCCGGACTGGTAGAGTATGGCGACACGGTGCGCTTCACCGGCCTTCCCCAGAGCGGCCAACGGTGGCTCATCGTCCCGGCACTGACGGTCATCATGATAGGCGGCTCGTTCATCAAGTCGGTCATCTCCGCCTCCGTGGCCAAGGAGACCACCACCGAGACCCGTGCCCGCGGCTACTCCATCTTCTATATGATAGTCAACCTGGGCTCGTTCACCGGCAAGTCGGTCATCGACCCCCTGCGCGAAGCCGTCGGCACCCATGCCTACATCTACATCAACTACTTCGCAGCCATCATGACCTTTCTGGCCCTCATCGCCATCTTCCTCTTCTACCGCTCGGCCCACTCGTCGGGCGAAGGCAAATCCATGCGCGAGATTGGTCGGGGCTTCGTACGCATCTTCAGCAACCGCCGGCTGCTCTGCCTCATCCTCATTGTCACCGGATTCTGGATTGTCCAGCAGCAGCTCTACGCCACCATGCCCAAGTACGTCATCCGCATGGCGGGCGAAAGCGCCAAACCCGGCTGGATAGCCAACGTCAACCCCTTCATCGTGGTCTTCTGCGTCAACTTCATCACCCGTTGCATGGCACGCCGTTCGGCCATCACCTCCATGAACATCGGCATGTTCCTCATCCCCGTCTCGGCACTGCTGATGGCTTGCGGCAACCTGCTGGGCGACGAACTGATTGGCGGTGTCAGCAACATCACCCTCATGCTGATACTGGGCATCATGGTGCAGGCACTGGCCGAATGCTTCATCTCTCCACGCTACTTAGAGTACTTCTCGCTGCAGGCGCCCAAGGGGGAAGAGGGGATGTATTTAGGGTTCAGCCACCTGGACTCCTTCCTCTCCTCCATCTTCGGCTTCGGAATAGCCGGCATCCTGCTGACCAAGTATTGCCCCGACCCTGCGCTGTTCGACTCGCGCGAGGCCTGGGAAGCCGCCAGCCGGCACGCCCATTACATCTGGTTCTACTTTGCCGCCATCGGGCTGATTGCCGCCATCGCACTGCTTATATTTGCTAAAACCACCCAATTCATCGATAAAAAGAAGAATCCAGCCGAATAAGTATAGCATATTATTTGTATATTTGCCGCCGCTTTTTGCCAAAGCGGCGGTTTTTCATATCCGCCGGCGGCACAGGCACCGTTACCAAGTGAGGGATACGCATACGTCCCCGCGAAGAATATAGAGGAAAACTACAGAAGATGAAGATACGATTTATAAGTTTGGCCAGCGGAAGCAGCGGAAACTGCTACTACATCGGTACAGAGCAATATGGCATCCTGATAGATGCCGGCATTGCCGCACGTACCATCAAAAAGACACTGCGCGACGCAGGCATCGGGATGGAGACCATCCGGGCGGTATTTGTCACCCACGACCATGCCGACCACATCAAGGCAGTAGGCGGATTAGGCGAAAAGCTGAACATCCCCATCTACACCACCGCCCTGATACACGAAGGAATCAACAAGAGCTACTGCATGACCGAAAAGCTCTCTACCTCGGTGCGCTACCTGGAGAAGGGCGAGCCCCTGCAGCTGGCCGACTTCCGCATCGAGTCGTTTGAAGTGCCCCACGACGGCACGGACAACGTAGGCTACTGCATCGAGATAGACGGGAAAACCTTCTCCTTCCTGACCGACTTAGGCGAGATTACGCCCACTGCCGCCGAATACATACGAAAAGCCAACTACCTGATACTGGAGGCCAACTACGACGAAGAGATGCTCCGCATGGGCAGCTACCCGCCCTATCTGAAGGAACGCATCGCCAGCCGCACGGGACATCTCAGCAACACGGCCACAGCCGACTTTCTGGCCGAAAACATCACCGAGCATCTCCGCTACATCTGGCTGTGCCACCTCAGCAAGGACAACAACCACCCCGAACTGGCTTACAAGACCGTGGAGTGGAAACTGCGCGAACGCGGCATCATCGTGGGTAAAGACGTACAACTCTGCGCGTTAAAGCGCACCACCCCCTCCGAACTCTACGAGTTTGAGTAAGGAGAAGTGCAGAAAACGCCCTTTTCATCGAAAAAAACCGCACCGATTATTTGGTAGATTCAAATAAATAGTCTACCTTTGCACCCGCAAACGAAAAAAGCGAGGCACCCTTAGCTCAGTTGGTAGAGCAACTGACTCTTAATCAGTGGGTCCAGGGTT
>JBJEHI010000070.1:0-12154 GCA_051875915.1 Bacteroides sp. | reverse complement strand
AGAGGGGCGGGTCATCATCCACAAGCGGCAGTGCCCCGTGGCTGTCCGACTGAAGAGCAGCTATGGCAACCGCATCATTGCCACCCAATGGGATACGCACAAGGAGCTCTCCTTCCTGGTGACCATCTATATCAAAGGCATCGACTGCATGGGACTGCTCAACGAAGTGACTCAGATTATCTCCCGTCAGCTGAACGTCAACATCCGCAAGCTGAACATTGAGACCATTGATGGCATATTCGAAGGGCACATCCAGCTCTACGTACACGATGTTGACGATGTGCGTACCATCTGCAACAACCTGAAACAGGTACAGAACATCAAGCAGGTGACTCGGGTGGAAGAGGGGAAATGATTCGCTCTTTCAATTCTTCTACTTGATTGTAGGTAAAGGCATCGAGTGCATCGCGCATCCCGACCAACTGTTTGCGGATTGCTTGCAGACGGTCTACCAGCTCGAAGTTGCGCTCTGTTCCTTCCCGATTATCCTTAAGGCGTTTGCGAGCCCCGGTCAGCGTCATACCACGCTCTTTCACCAAATGATAGATGAGTTTCAGCTGTGCTATATCCTCTTTGGTGTATTGCCGAATTCCTCTGCCGGCCCTTTTGGGCTTCAGTTCGGGGAACTCCTTTTCCCAGAAGCGAAGTAAGGTTTCTGATACCCCTATCTCCTCTGCCACCTCACTAATGGAGTAATATAGCTTCAGCTCTTTCTTTTCTTTCAACATATCAGCTTATTCATTGGGTTTACTCTGTTTATATACCATATTATATAATTTATACCGTGAGAGGAACCGGCTGCCACGTCCCATCATGCAATTCCATCACGCTTCGATAACCGGCCCGATGCAATGCCTGCAAAGCCTCCTGCCGCCCGTCATTGATTCGTTCGGGATAGTGGGCATCGCTGTTCACCTGTACCCGCACACCCAAGCTGTTCAGGTAGCTGAAATAGCGGACGTTGGGAAACAGAACATGCTTGTCTAAATACGATTTCGTATTCACCTCCACTTGATAGCCATGCCGGGCAATCTCCTGAAAGTAATTATGTACCAAGTCATCGTACCACTCCTCATCCAGCAGTCCCCTGCGATAGCAAGAGGCATTATAGTGCATCTTGTCTGCATGACCCACAATGTCAAAGCCTCCCAAATCCACCATACGCAGCAGACGTTCATAATAGAGGTGCACGACCCGGTCCAAATCGCCTCCGAAACGAGTGTCTACCAGACGACAAAAGGTCTCGGCCGGCACATCAATGTCTACCACCTCTCCGTTGGCCGTAGGCAACATGTGTACCGATCCGATACGATAGTCCAACGGCAAGTCGCGAAAGCGGGCGATACCCGGATGGCTTGTCTCATCCAGATAATCAATCTCCAGTCCGACGTACAGTTCTATGCGTTCGGCATACTTAGCCTTCAACCGATGGAACTCCGACAGATAATCATCCATACGGTCCCATTCCATCGTCCACGAAGTAGGGAAAGGCAGCGGAGCATGCGAAGAGAATCCGTACGAACTGAATCCTCTACTCAGGGCAAAACGCACGAATGTTTCCATGTCGGCCCGTCCGTCACAATAGAGGCAATGGCTGTGATAATTGGTCAGATTCATACGTCGTTCACTCCCATTCGCTCAGTTCCAGCCATCTCATACTCTTCTCGTCCAGCTCCTCATTCAGCACCGGCAGCCGTTTCGACTTGGTTGTCAGTTCTTCCACAGAAAGCGTGCCACTACAAAGTTCCTCTTCCAGCCGTTTCTTCTCAGCCTCAAGAGCAGCCACCTCCTGTTCCAGCTGTTCCATTTCCCGTCGTTCCTTGAAGGTCAGCCGCCGTTTCTCGTCGGTACGTCTTTTGGCAGTTTTGGCCTCAACCGAAGTGGTGCGCACACTGGCCTGTTCCCGCTCGTGTTCCTGACGTGCTTCCTTCCAAGCCCGATATTGCGTATAGTTACCAGGGAAATCGCGGATATCACCCTGTCCATTGAACACCATCAGATGGTCTACCACCTTGTCCATAAAGTAGCGGTCGTGACTCACCACGATGACGCATCCCTTAAAGTTCTGCAGATACTCCTCCAACACCTGCAGGGTCACGATATCCAAATCATTAGTCGGTTCGTCCAGCACCAGAAAGTTGGGATTTAGCATCAGCACCGTACACAGGTAGAGCCGTCTACGCTCCCCTCCGCTCAACTTGTAGACATAACTATGCTGTGTCTCCGGCGAGAAGAGAAAATGCTGCAGGAACTGCGAAGCTGTGAAACGCTGTCCACCGTTCAATTCAATCACTTCCGCAATATCACGCACCACGTCAATCACCTTCATCTGCTCGTCAAACTGCAATCCCTCCTGCGAGTAGTAGCCGAAGCGAACTGTCTCACCGATGTCCAGCGTGCCGCTGTCAGGCTTTACAAGCCCCATCAATATTTTGATAAAGGTAGACTTACCCGTTCCGTTATCCCCCACAATGCCCATTTTCTCATAACGGGCAAAGATGTATGAGAAGTCATCCAGTATCTTCAAATCACCAAACGACTTGCACAGATGGTCGGCCTCAAATATCTTATTGCCGATATACGATGCCTTCACGTCCAGTTTCACCTGTCGGTTCTCAAAATGCTGTTTGGCCACCTTTTCCAGTTCGTAAAACGCCTCCTCACGGTAGCGGGCCTTGTGCCCGCGTGCCTGTGGCATCCGACGCATCCAATCCAGCTCTGTACGATACAGGTTTCGGGCCCGTTCCACCTCCACCGTCTTGGCATCCATCCGTTCCTGTCTTTTTTCCAGATAGTAGCTATAGTTGCCTTTGTAGTGGTAGAGCTGTTTATGGTCAATCTCGATAATCTCCGAGCAGACCCGATCCAGGAAATAGCGGTCGTGTGTCACCATCAGCAGGGTCAGATTGCTTCGCCGCAGATACTCCTCCAACCACTCCGTCATGTCCAGATCCAAGTGATTGGTCGGCTCGTCCAGTATCAGCAAGTCCGGCTCCACAATCAACGTATGTGCCAATGCCACCCGTTTCAGCTGGCCACCTGACAGATGCTTCACTTTTCTGTCAAAGTCGTTGATTTTCAACTGAGACAATATCTGTTTGGCCTTCAGTTCATACTCCCAAGCTTTTGCCTGCTCCATACGTAGCAACAAGTCATCCAATCCCGGATGTCCCTCTGTTGCCATACACTTCTCGTACTCCTTTATCAGTTCCACCGTGTTGTTTCCGTGATGGAAGCAAGCCTCCAGCACCGTCAGTTCCTCCGGATAGCAAGGGTTCTGTTCCAGATAGCCTACACGCAGGTCGCGTCGGAAAGAGATTTTCCCCTCATCATATCCTTCGCGTCCCGACAAGATATTCAGCAACGTGCTTTTCCCCGTCCCGTTCTTGGCTATCAGTCCCACCCGTTGCCCTTCTGACAATCCGAACGAGACATTCTCCAGCAGCACCAAGTCGCCAAATGACTTGGTGAGTCCCTCTACCTGCAATATAGAATTCAGTGTTGCCACTCTGTTTCGCTATGTTATTTTTAAGATTATTACTTCTTTATGTCAACTTGCCGGTTCATTCACCACAGAGAGCCAGCAACGAGGCATAGCTCTCCGGCAAGTCAACCGTCTCTCCCGCCTTTACCTTGCTCCATGTCAGCTTCATCGGGTCAATCCATCTGCCAGTTGCCACGCTCATCAAGACCGGAGCCTCTCTGTTGCCATCTATCAGCGTACGCCACTCCAGTCCGTCCACCTCATTGGTCAGAATCACGCAGAGCACGATGCCCAGCGACATCCACGCTTCCCGCTTCTTGGGTCCGATGGCACTCTTCTCTACAAAGGCCTGCATCTTCTCTACATCCTCTTCCACACCTTGGAAATCCTTTTTCAGTGTCTCCTTGACCGATGTCTCTACCCATTCATAGGCTTCATCAATCTGGTATATTTCAGACAGGCGGACCGGAATCAGTTCAGCCGCATACTTCTGCCCGGCACGGCGCACTTCCAAAGAGCTTATCACCTGCTCCGCTTCCTCGATGGGCATATCCTTAGCTACTGTAAACGAGCACTCGAAAGCAATCTCACCGATACCGGCTACCCAAAAGTGCGAAGTGTAGCTTGTACCCTCCTCCTCAAAGTCCTCACAGCTATAGGCACATTCCACAGTTCCCAAGCGCACCCGACGGGCCTGCCGGTTTTCTTTCAGTTCCTGTCGGACCGATGCTTCACCGTACGACTCCTCCTCCCCTTTATAAGCGGATATCCGAAAATTTCCAGTCCATTGGTCGGGATTATAGAAAAGGAACGAATCCTCTCCATCCTCAAATTCGTTCCATGTACCCGGATAGAGCATAGAGAACCACGCGCCCGGTGATATAAATTTCTTCAGTTGTTCCATAGGATATTTATAATGTTTAGATGACAGATACGTCTTGCGTACATCACAAGGCATTCCTTTCATTCGCAAAAGTAATATTCCCTCCGCTGATATGCAAATGATTCTTCGGATTTCCCGTTCAGGGTACTCCATACAAACTGATAGCCGACCGTCAGACAGCGTGATTCAGAGGAAAAAACGAGAAGAGAGGGCATAAAAAGATAGAGGAAAGCCGCTTTTCAATCAACTAATTCCTAACTTTGCAACGATGATCAATGAAATGAAATCTATGAAACGAATCATTCTGACGCTCCTGCTGGCCGCAGGAGCAGCAACCGCATCCTTCGGCCAGCAAACGGACGGCAATCTGCCGTTCACACCTCAGTTGGAGCAGCTCTATCAGGCAGCCGACCAACGTCTGACCCGGCACGCTGCCGATGCACGGCCCGTCATCGGCATATCCACCAGTGAAGAGGGTGGGAAGACACGGGTCAACACGGTCTACATCCGGGCCGTGGAGCAGGCAGGCGGCATCCCGCTGCTGCTGCCGTGCACCCGTCGACCCGAGCTGATTGCCGACCTGCTGCAGCAGGTGGATGCCCTCATCCTGACGGGAGGAGCCGACCTGCATCCGTTGCTCTATGGCGAAGAGCCGTTGCAGCAGTTAGAAGAGGTGGACAGCAGCCGCGACGTTTACGACCTGTTGCTACTGCACGTGGCACTGAAGCAGGGGATGCCCATACTGGGCATCTGCCGGGGCGAGCAGCTCTGCAACGTAGGCATGGGGGGCACGCTGTATCAGGACCTGCCCTCGCAACAGCCCGCATCGCTGATGCACAGGCAGAGCATCCCGGCCTCGGTAGGGGCACACACCATCTCCATCGAGCCCGACAGCTACCTGCATCGTCTGCTGGGCCGGCCTACAGCCGTGGTCAACTCCTTCCATCACCAAGCCATCAAGGAGGTGGCACCCGGACTCAGGGTAAGTGCGCGGGCTGCCGACGGAGTGGTAGAGGCGGTCGAGGGGTTCCCCACCTACAACCTGCTGGCCGTGCAGTTCCATCCGGAACATCTGGTGGCCGGCGAGCAGACAGCCGTCTTCCGGCCTCTCTTCACCGACCTGATTCAGCGGGCCAAAGCCTTCAGGCGGTGAGGGGGAGAAGGCCCTCCCCTACTTTCCGACAGGCTGGATGCGGCGGCGCACCTCTTTGGAGATTTCTAAGAACATATAGTTCAGCCTGCCGGAATGGATGCCGCTCTCGTTCTCACGATACTTGCGTGCCGCATACTCCTTCGACTTGTCAAAGGTGAGCCGCGACATCTGGTTCTGCGACTTGCCCACCAAGGCCGAGTCCAACTGCTCGTCGGGGAAGAAGTCGTCCAGGTCTACATCCCCTATCATCGTGGTCTCCAAGAAGTTCTTCTCACGGTGGGAGGCATCCGTATAGTAGCCCACGAACATGTGTCCGGGCGTACGCACCAGGATGGGTTCTATGTTGATGGCCCTCAGCAGCGAGGCAAACAGCACCGTACCGTCCACACAGTTGATTTGCGACGACTCCAGCGCATCGTCCAACGTACGTACCCGTTGCGAGAACACCACGTTGCTGGACAGGCTGGTGTTCGACACCGAGCTGTAGCGGAACCGCCGCTTCTGCAACACATTCCACAACGCATACACCTGCCTGTCAACCGCCTCGGCCTTGCCTGCCTGATAGCCCAGAAAGCGGGTCACGATGCGGGTATTCAGCGCCTCGCGCAGCAGACGGTCTATCATGGGATGCTCCTCATTGACGTAGGCGGCGAAGAAGATGCCCGTATCGTGGAAGCGGGTGCCGCCCGTCACATAGCCTAACAGGCACTCGTTGATGCTCCGTACAGAGAAGGTACGCACCCGCTGGCCCAGCGGCCTGCCGTTCATCTCCACCGTCAGGGCCACACTGATGGGCTCTGCCTGGCTGTTGCCGCGCAAGGCCTCGTAGTTCCAGATGACATCGGGATAGACCACATACTCGGTAGCCGGGCGTTCCAGTACGAACTCCGACACCGATCGACGGAAGAAGGGTGTCTCCTCCAGTTCAATCCGTATCCGGCTGAATGCCGCCCCCGAGCGCAGACGGACGGCGATGCACCCTTTGGGGTTGCCCACGAAAAGGGAGTCGCCGGGCACTATCACCTGTGCGTCGGTGGTAGCGACCGACAGGATGGCCGACGGGAAGATGTTCCCGCCTAAATCGTCGGTAATCTCAAATCCCTCGCGCAGCGACACTCCGTTCAGCAGGTAGCGTACCGTTCCCATAGCCAGCAGCACCACCAGCACGGCTGCCGCTATCCATTTCCAGTTCTTCCGATGTCCGATAGTAATGACTTTCATAACCTTTCATTTTGAGATACAAAAATAGTGAAAAGTGTCACAACATCGTCTTTTTTTCCATCCGAAGGAACGTGAAAGAGACGGATTTTTTTTCCCTTACCGCTTCACCACTTCCGACAGATAATGTTGGCGCAACCGCTTTATCTGATGCTTCCCGGTGAGCAGAAGCTCCTGCTGCTGACGTACGTCTTGCGATGACGCAGCCACCTTGACTGCGTAACGTCCGGCCTGTATTCTTCACATCCACACTGAGCGTGAACGAGTAGGCATCGGGGCCACCTGACGCTCCATCTGCAGCGCACTGTATTCAAACGAAGCATAACTCAGTCCGTAGCCAAAAGGCCATGCAATGCGGGAGTCACACTCTAAGCCATAGTTGTAGCACACAGGCTCGTGAATCTCGACGGCAGGATAGCTGACACATAGCTTGCCCTGACGGAAGACTGTGGCTTTTCTGCTATTTACGCGATACCCGACAGAAATAATCATGTCAAGACTATAGTATGGTATATCTCTTTGAATTCTTCTTTTTCCCTCTGTTCGAACCTGTGCAATTTTTGCACAAGTTGAAAATTCTTCCAATTCCTCTGATTTATAGATATTTCTTATGTGCCTCAGTATCGAGGTTCGGTCAATACCAAACAATTCTGCCATCTGGTTTTGTGTAAGCCACACGGTATCTTTCTCCAACTTTACTTCAAGTTGGGTATTGCCGTCATCTGTCGTATAAAGTACGATAGATGAACCGTTGTTCGCAACAATTCTATTCTCTTTCATACCTGTTCATCATTCTATTTATTCCACCTCCTTTTTTTCTTCTCAGCAATTCAGCATTTCCTCACTGCCCGTCAGGTCAACGTTGCTCACCCATCGGCACCACTATCACCTCATGTTTGCGTTTTACTTGTACTTGGAAGGCGAAACACCGAAGTGCTTCTTGAAGGCGGTGCTGAAATACTTGGCGTTGTCGAAGCCCACCGCCTCGGCCACACGAGCCACCGGCTGCCCTGCACGCAGCAGCACGGCCGCACGCTCCAGACGCACCACACGGAAGGGCACAATGCTGCGGACGGGGTTGTGCGGTACTCCATCTATCGTTGTGCATACGTTCCCTCCCTCTACAATGACAAGCCCCTCATCGTATTGCCGAGCCAAAGCCGCTTGGCATCCGCATCATAGTGGCCGCATACCACGTTGTGCGGCAGAAGGGGGAGCAGTGTCCTGTGATTATTGTTCTCGTTATGGGGAGTTAGCGTTTTCACGCCCTTACGGGTACCGAATAGCAACGTGCCGTCCGCACCGCGGATGATGCAGTTGGCAAACATGCCCCTGGCCACGGTGTCAAGCTGTCCATCCCGAAGCCTGAAGACGCCTTCGCCCATGGCCAGCCAGTAGTTCGCCGCCCCTCGTGGATGCTGCTTATGGTGAAAGGCAATCACATCTTCTCGAACTGAAAGTGCTCCGCTTCCAAAAAAGGAATTTACCGTTTCCATACTTTTCATTCATTGAGTTACTTCCCATAGCGATGCAAGTTTATGCAACCGACTGGCTGCCAATAGCTTTTCACATCAGCCAAGTCAGTTATCATCTTTACCTCTCCCCTATTTCACCGGATTAATCAACTTATTGAGATACAATCCTCTTTTTAACGTATCTGTTCTCGTTCATCGTCCATTATGAATCAACTGCAAAGTAACAATGTTTTCGAAATATATCCAAATGGGTTTCTGAAAAGTTCGCGAAGTGAACATCAGTTTGTGTGTGACTCCCCAACCTCACGTGTGCGCCTTTCGCGCGCACACGCGCGTGACAAGTTTTGTTTATCTGCCATCTGCCACACACTTCCTGTTAATCTCCTTTATATAAAAGGATTAACAGCCAAAAATGTGTGGCAGATATTTTAAGATTTACAATCATTAACACAAAAATGACCCGTTTTTATGAAAAAGTGGGTTCAAAACAAGTCATTTTTGGGCGTTTTTTTGCACGTTGTGGCAGATTTGTGGCAGATAACCGCTGTTTTTTCATCAAAAAAGCACTTATTTTGCTGCAACAACCATAGTTATCACAAGCGTACCACCGCAGTTGTCGCATGTGTACAATAGGCATGGAACAACCGTTATATAGGCTGTGGAACAACTGTTTCACTTATAGATAACAACTGTTTCATTAGGAGTTAACAACTGTTTCATTGTATGTTTACTGCTGTTCCATTAAAAGTTGTCGTCGGCCAAAAAACTTAATCTTTTCATTCAACATATCATATAATAAAGAAAAAGTGTTATATTTGCATACTATATGATATGTTATGCTTATGACAAAGAGTACAATGGGAACCAAATTACCCCGAAAGTTGGGGCAGAAGATGCAGGTTGTTGGCGAGCAAATCAAGCTTGCTCGCTTGCGTCGTAATTTAAGTGTTGCACAAGTGGCAGAACGTGCGACTTGCTCGCCACTTACGGTTTCGCGTATCGAGAAGGGTACACCAACAGTAGCAATTGGCATCTATCTGCGTGTGTTATACGCACTGCAACTTGATGATGATATTCTATTTTTGGCAAAGGATGATGAGCTTGGTAGAGCATTGCAAGATATGAATTTGCCGCAGCGCGAAAGAGCGTCTAAAAAGTAGTAGTAGGTTATGAAGAAGTTGTACGTATATGCCGATTTTGATTGGCTGAAAGAGGTTGAGTTGATAGGAGAACTTGACTACGAATCGCTTCGCGGATTGGATAGTTATAGCTTCAAGTTTGCTGATAGTTGGATTAAGAAGTATAACGCCATAAAGCTGAGCGACGACCTTAATAACTATCCGGGAATTCAATATACCCAGCCCGAAAAGGATATTTTCAGGTGTTTTGCCGATGCCTTGCCAGATAGATGGGGGCGCACGCTTCTGCTTCGTCGTGAACAGATATTGGCACAAGAGGAGAATCGCCCTGTTCGCCGACTTTCGTCATTTGATTTCTTGACGGGTATTGATGACTTCTCCCGTATGGGAGGATGTCGATTCAAGGAGACGCCTGATGGCGAGTTCATAAACGCAGATAACACTTTGCGTATTCCTCCTTTGACCGACTTGCGAGAACTGATTGCTGCAAGTAAAGAAATAGAACGGAGCGTGGAAGCAAATGTCCTCCCAGAGAAGCGCTGGATAGCACAGCTTGTGCAACCAGGATCTTCGCTTGGCGGTGCAAGACCAAAGGCTAATGTTGTAGATGCGGACCACAATATATATGTGGCTAAATTCCCTTCGTTGAAGGATGATTACGATGTCGGAGTGTGGGAGCATTTCTGCCATTTGCTTGCTAAGGGGGCAGGAATCAATGCTGCTGAAACAAAAGTTATTACCACTAACGATAAGCATCACACACTGCTTTCTCGTCGATTTGACAGAACAAATGATGGTAGGAGAATTCATTTCGCATCCGCGATGACATTGCTCGGGCTGAATGATGGCGACAATGCTACAACTGGCAACGGTTATTTGGATATTGTCGATTTTATTTTGAATGGTTGCACGGAGGTCGATGCCAACTTGCGAGAATTGTTCCGTAGAGTAGCATTCAATATCTGTGTAGGCAATGGCGATGACCATTTCCGTAATCACGGCTTTCTACTCACAGCAAAGGGTTGGACTCTTTCGCCAGCATACGATATGAACCCAACGTTGAATGATCATCAAAGCTTGCTTATCAATAGCAAAACAAATAAAGCTGACTTATCTATTCTGTTTAACTCGTGCGAGGAGTATATGCTCACTCCAGAGGTGGCAAAAGGAATCATCGATGAAGTTGTGGACACCATCAAGGGTTGGCGTACACTTGCAAATAAATTAGGTATTGCTAAACGAGAAATGAGTTTGTTTGAGGGAGTATTTGATAATAGGATTCTTGATTATAGATAAACTCCCATATGTAAGCCAAAAGATATATGTTGACAAAATCCTATCAGATGATGGCTTGATAATCGGAAGCTGCCTACAACACCTTCCACCGCTTCACGTTCCGCACCTCAGCACTGAACTCCACACCTACCTTGACCACCTTCCGCTTGTCCGTGTCGAAAGGTCGGGCGTAGCCCTTCTCCTCTATCTGCTGCAGGGCCTGCTCGGCACTGCCGTCCAGCTTGAACTCGAAGACGTAGATGTAGTCGGGGGTCTGAACCACGGCATCGGCACGGCCGCGCGCGCTGTGCACCTCCGCTTGCGTGAACTGCCCCATCAGTTTGAAGACCAGATAGATGACCACCTGGTAATGGCGTTCCGTACGGTCGTTCAGCTCGTAGGGAAAGTCGGCGAAGAAGGCCTGGAAGCGCTGCATGAAGGCATCCACGTCACCCGCACGCAGCTCGCGCACGAAACTGCCTACATGGAAATTGCGCTCGTCATCGCTGATGTGGGTGTAGTAAGGTATCAGGAAATTGAGGAAACCGTAGCGGACCTCCTCGTTGGGGAACCCCAACTTGTACAGCTTGAACTCCCTGTCGTACTCCTTGATGGTCAGATAGCCGCTCTGATAAATGAGCGGGATGGGATTGGAGGTCTCGGCGCGGTATTCGGAGAAGGCACTGGCATCTGCCTCCACGCCGTCCATCAGCGTGCGGAGGTCGTAATCGCTCTCTTTCAGCAGCTTCACCAGGAAGGTGGGAGTGCCTGTCTGGAACCAGTAGCTGCCCAGTTCTTTCTTGGACAGGGAATTCAGCACGCTGAACGGATTGAACACACCCTTTCCCTTGGGATGGAAATGGTAGCCGTCATACTGGCGTGCCATCGCCTCTACCGCCTCTTCCGGCGTCAGGTCATTTACCTGTGCCAGCCGTTCGATTTCAGGCCGGAAGTTATCCGTCAGCTCCTGACGGGTGATGCCGCAAAGGGTAGAGAAGTCATAGTCCATGCTGATGTCGTTCAGCTGGTTCAGGTCGCTGAACACGCTGACCTGCGCAAACTTGGCCACACCGGTCAGGAAGACGAAACGTAGGTAGCGGTCACTGCTCTTCAATACCCCGTAGAAAGCCTTCAGGGTAGCGCGGTACGACTCCAACAGGCTCTCGTTCTGCAGCGCCTGCAGCAACGGCTTGTCGTATTCGTCCACCAGAACCACCACGTTGCGACCGCATCGTTCGCTGGCCCGGCGGATGATGCCGCCAAAACGGGCAGACAGTGTCCGTTCGTCCTCTCCCTTTCCGTAAATGCTTTCCCATTGGGTCAGGTGGTTGCTGAGAATCATATCCAGCTTTTCCGCCGTATCATACTTCTCCGCATTCAGATCCAGATGCAATACAGGATACTCCTCCCACCGCGTCTCCAGCTTCTCAATGGCCAGTCCTTCGAACAGCTCCTTCTTGCCCTGGAAGTATGCCTCCAGGGTGGAGACCAGCAGACTCTTGCCGAAGCGGCGGGGACGGCTCAGAA
>JBJEHI010000069.1:0-2880 GCA_051875915.1 Bacteroides sp. | reverse complement strand
TTTGTTGCTCAGGTGCTTATAAAAATAATTATTAATTTTGTTGCGGAATTAAGGAAATCTTCTGCAAATAATATAGATAACCTACATTCAGATAAATGCGGCCTTGCAAGGAGTATGTATGGCTTTTTTCCGCTAAAGGGATAGCATGTAAATACTGTTCCAAGGCATCGGCCTGTCGGTTCAGGTCTCGATAAACTCCTCCCCACAGGTAATAGGCCAAGGCCTGACGGTCGGTCCGACCGATGGAGTCGTAGTAGCGTACGGCAACCTGTATCAGCGAATCGTCGGTCTGCACGATGTAGTTCTTGTCGCGGGCTTGGGTATAGAGCAGGGCATAGCGAGCCTGCTCTTCGCCGGGAGCCAGCGAAGTGCTGTCGATGGTGCGCAGCAGGGCATACGCCGAGTCGGGATGCGCCTCCATCAGCGATTCTGCCCGATTGAGCACCTCTGTACGAACGGAATGCTTGCCGCAACCCAGCAGCGAAACCATCCATAGCAGCCACAGAATGAGTCTTGTCAACGTATGTTTCATCATGATATGTCACAATTAAGGTTACAAATATATCTTCTTTGGTATATAAAGACACGGGATTTCCGAAATAGTACTATTAAAGGACGTTAATATTTATCTAAATAATGCGAATGCCATTCAAATGGGAATGCGTGGCGATGACGATACGCAGCGATATATTGGAGGAAAGGCTTGGAGTTTTCTGTCCGTTTCGCTACTTTTGCAGGTGTAAATGTAAAGCAGCAGACAATGGACGGAATCAAGCAGATACCCTATGGCGTGTCCGACTTCAGGTCGGTGATGGAACAGAACCTATACTACGTGGACAAGAGCATGTACTTGGCGGAGCTGGAAAAGCAACCTCGTACACTTATATTCATCCGCCCGCGCCGTTTCGGCAAGAGTCTGTTCCTTAGCATGATGCGGGCGTACTACGACAAGAGTTTAGCCGGGGAGTTCGACCGGTTGTTCGGCTCGTTGTGGATAGGCCGGCATCCTACACCGCTGCGCAATCATTATCAGGTGCTCTATCTGGACTTTTCACGCATCGGTGGAAACATCGACACGCTGATGGAGGAGTTCAACAGCTACTGCTGCGGAAGGCTGGATGACTTCATTGACACCTATCGAGAAGATTATCCGGCAGAAGGCGTGGAGAAGGTGTTGCGCTCCGGGAATGCCCGCGAGAAGTTCAACCTCATCAACAACATGGCAATGAAGTACCGCTGTCCGCTCTACCTCTTCGTTGACGAGTACGACAATTTCACCAACACAATCCTGAATGAGCAGGGTGAAGCCATGCACCATGCCATCACCCATGCCGACGGCTTTTACCGCGATATATTCAAGCTCTTCAAGGGCAACTTCGAGCGTATCTTCCTGACGGGTGTCAGCCCGGTCACACTGGACGACCTGACCAGCGGTTTCAACATCGGATGGAACGTATCTACCCAGCCGGAGCTGGACAAGGCATTGGGATTCTCCACCGAGGATGTACGCCAGATGTTCACCTACTACCGGGAGGCGGGGATGCTGCCTGCGGAGAGCGATGTGGAGCAGATGATAGAGGAGATGCGCCCGTGGTATGACAACTACTGCTTCGCCAAGGAGTGCCTGACGGACGGCAACCGTGTGTTCAACTGCGACATGGTGCTCTACTACCTGCGTCACTATGTGAGCAGAGGTCAGGGTCCCAAACAGATGCTTGACCCCAACACCAAGACAGACTACAGCAAGCTGAAGCGGCTTATCCAGCTGGACCGGCTGGACGGCAACCGCCAGGGAGTATTACGGAGGATTACCGAGGAAGGACAAATCAGAGCCGAGCTCTACACCTCCTTCTCTGCCATGGAGATGACCAAGCCCGACGTATTCCCCAGCCTGCTGTTCTACTACGGTATGTTGACCATCGTGGGGACACGAGGCTCGCAACTCATCTTGGGCATCCCCAACAACAACGTCCGCAAGCAATACTACAACTATCTGTTGGAGAACTACGACAAGGCTTGCCAAGTGCGTACCTCCAAGCTGAACAGCGGCTTCACCGATATGGCCTTCGACGGCCAGTGGCGCGAGACGCTGCAATACATGGCCGACTGCTACAAGAATCTCTCTTCCGTGCGCGACTCGATAGAGGGCGAACGCAACATACAGGGCTTCTTTCTGGCCTACCTCAACCTGAACGACTACTACCTCACCGCCACCGAGGTGGAGCTGCAGCATGGCTACTGTGACTTTTTTCTGTTGCCCAACCTGACGCACTATCAGTCCAGCCACAGCTACATCCTCGAAATCAAATACCTGCCCAAGAAGGATTTTGCCGAGAAGTCCGAGGCGCAGTGGCAGGAAGCCGTCAGTCAGATTCAGGGCTATGCCCGGGCTCCCCGGGTAGAGACACTCCGGCAAGGCACGCAGCTGCACCTGATTGTGATGCAGTTCTGCGGATGGGAACTGGCACGGATGGAGGAAGTATGACACCATAAGGGGAAAGGTTAAAAATACGGACAAAATAGGCATCAAAAATCGCCCGATAAACAGGAGCATAATTCAGGATACGACTGAATGCCATTCAGGATACGACTGAAACTATTTCAGGATACGACTGAATGTATTTCAGGATACGACTGAATAATGCGTCTCTCAACACATTGATTATCAAGCTGTTGTAGAACCAGTATTTTCCCTATCCACTCCTCTTGGCTGATGGTAATATCATTTTACATAAATCCATCTGATTTCACCTGAAAACAGCGTAAGGAAACGACAAAAAACATATTTCTTAACGCTAACCATTGGCAGGATTGATTCATTATTCGTACCTTTCCTCTAAAATGATTTATTAGAATAATTGAAAAAGGGACCTTCGAGAT
>JBJEHI010000068.1:0-13179 GCA_051875915.1 Bacteroides sp. | reverse complement strand
GTGAGTTTTACACCGGCAGGATAAAGAAAGTGTTTTTCTTTAGAGGAAAGGTACATAAAACTCTCGTACATCCAAACAATTCGGAGGCTTTATGAATAGTAAAATTCTCTGTGAATCAGGCTCTGCGATAGAAAGAACGAATTAGATGTCCTTCAATGACAAGGCAAGCAGTTGGAATTGATACTTTGCAAACTCCTTTTCCGGAAGGGATGCTACCCTGTTTTCCAAAGCTGCCATGCTGATTTTCCGTTCGCTGCGCTTCACCTCTGCAATCGTGCCGGTATGGTCGAACTCATTGACGGCTATGAGGTCAAGCTCATTCTCCCCGCGTTTGTCCCACCAGTTGCCAATGCGAGCATATTTACCGCTCTCCATCGCCTTGGTCTGAAACCAACGTTCAAGGGTGCGGCCTGTGAATTGTTCGTAATTGTCGGTGACATATTGTTGGAGCAGTGCGGTCTGCCCTGCCTCAATCATCCCCTGGTGCGGATAGATGAAGCGGAACCAGAAGCGTAGGTAGCAGTCGTCAATGCTCCATCTGATGATACAAAGATTCTTGCCCTTCCACGCTTTTCAGCAAAAGGGAGGTTTTACCGATGCGTCGGCGGCCAATCATCGTGGTCATCATAGAGTGTGATGCCGACTGTTCCCAATTTTTATTCAGCGTATTCAACTCATATTCACGGTCATAGAAATCCATACACAAAATTTTTAATCGTGATTAATTTAATGGCCATTAAATTAATAGCCATTGCAAAGGTACATAAAATTCCCATACCGCCAAGCAATTCGGAAGTTTTTTCAATAGTTCAGCCCGAACTGCCATAGGGGAATGACGTTCAGATGGCCTGTCTCTATGCCGTCTTTCACGATATAGCCATCCTCCACTCCTTGCAGTTGCTTCTGTTTTTTATTTCTGCCTCCCACCTCAAATGTCTTCCCGTCAATGAGGAAGTCGGAGATGGAAGAGGTCAGGACATCCTGCAGAACACGCATCTGATTGAAGAAGAAAGTCTCGCGCAGGTTGCCTGTATCCGCACCGGCAGATGCCAACGCATAAATCAGGTTAGGATTATCTAAATAGACCTTGTCCACCTTGCCCAGACTACGGATGCCACCTGTGTCGTTGCGCAGCTGGCTGATGAGTCCGACCTCTTCCAGATACAGGAAATAGTCGGACAGGTAGTTGCGGCTGATTCCCATCATGGTGGAGATGTTGCTCATATTAGGTTTGAAGGGAACACTCTGCGCAATAATGCCTAACAATCTTTTCAGCTTTCGGGAAACAGCCACACTGAGGTCGGCATATTGGGGAATATCGGTCTCCAATGTATTGGTCACCATCTGTTGCAGACGGATGGAGAATTGGTTTTCGTTGGAGAAAGGATAGTAGCCTTGCTTCAAGTAAGTGGGGAAATGGGCGAGCGGACGGAAATCAACGGGTAACTCTACCCGCTGGTGAAGGATGTCGTCTAACGAATAAACCGGAAACCGGATGCCTTGGAACAGCGCCAGGTATTCCCGGAAGGAAAGTCCTTGCATGTTGTACATCAAGGCTCTTCGGCTCAGGTCGGCAGCTTCTTTGTGTATATCGAGGATGGATGAACCTGTGAAATAGACTTTTAACCCGGCATGGTAGTCGTAAATCAGTTTCAGTTCGCGTGACCAATCTTTGTATTTATGGATTTCGTCAATCAGCAGAAACTTGCCTCCCAGCTTGACCCATTCGTCTGCCAAATCCACCAAGTGATGCGTGGAGAAATAGAGGTCGTCGGCATTGACAAACAAGGTCAGGTTTCGCGGCAATTGCTCCTTGGCATATTGCAACATCAAGGTGGTTTTCCCTACACCACGCGGCCCTACCAAACCTATCAGTCGGTTGTTCCAATCTATGCGACCGTACATATAACGATGAAACTCCGTAGGAGTATTTCGCAGCAAAGTATCAAAACTGGTTTGCAATCGTTCCATAATTCCTTAATTTGGGGACAAAGATAAGAAATTGCACTAAACTCAGTGCAAAACAGAAAAGGCATTTGAAGAAGTGACCAGAAAGGGTTTATTCAGATTGACACGTGATTTTTCAAAAAAACTTCTAAAGGGATATTCATTTATGATTTTATTACTACCTTTGCCACGATTACAGCAATCCGTCTGTCTTTTCATCCGTGCCGATGAGACAATTGAGAGAGATGACATGACACATAAACCCTAACGCCACCATCGCCTGAAAAGCAAATATAGCTATGAATATTACAGATGCCAAAGATGCCTTTACACGCATATTTAAGACCTACTATACCGACATGGTACTCTTTGCAGGCACGTTCATTGACGATAAGGATGCTTGCGAGGACATCGTACAGACGGTCTTTGTGCGGCTTTGGAATGAACCGCTGTGCTTAGACAATATGACTGCCACCAAGGCCTACCTGCTCACAGCTACCCGCAATGGCTGTCTGGACTACATACAGCATCAATCGGTGATGCGAGAGTATGCCGAATCCATCCTGAACGAACAGTGGCGGCCCGACTATATGGTGGAGAACTATATACTATACTCTGAACTGGAGGTTGAACTGAACAAGGCTTTGGACAAACTCACGGAGATGCAACGACAGTGCTTTGTGTTGAGCCGTATGGAAGGATTGAAGTATACAGAGATAGCCGAACGGTTGAGGGTGTCTGTCAGAACCATTGAACTGCGGGTGGCTCAGGCTCGCCAGATTCTGCGTGCGGAACTGAAAGATTATCTTCCCCTGATGATGCTGTTTTTCCCCTTTATCTGAAAAAAATGCGTATTTCGGTTGCGGCTTTTTCTTTCTGGTTCGTCCTATATACAATGAACCACTAAACAGCTCGCACCATGACGCAAGAAATTGATGAACTGATTTCCCTCTATCTGACAGGGAATGCCACCAAGGCCGACCGACACGCTCTGCATGAGTGGGTCAATGCCTCACAGGAGCACAGAGACTATTTTCTGCGCGAGAAGAACCTGTATGAGACGGCTCATCCCCGTTTCCTTCCTCAGGACATTGACCGCGACCGGGCTTTGCAACAGGTACTTTCCAGAATCCAACAGAAGCCAACCGTTTCTGCCCCATCTGTCTGGCAGAAGTATTCTCTTTGGACTCTTTCTACCGGCATTGCCGCTACGGTGTTGCTTGTACTGGGACTATGGTCACTGCTGCCCCGTCATCCCAAAGAGGCAGGACAGCACATCCAATCGGCTCTTTCCATACAAATACACCCAGAGGAGGCCTCTCAAGCCATACTGGTGCTGGAATCGGGCAAAGAAATCGTACTCGACAACCAGCTTTCCTCCTACATCGACGACAATGACCCCAGCATACGCATGAACAGTTCGGACGGTACCATGGAGTATCGCAACCAGACCAACAATCAGCAAAGTGCCACAGCGATGCACGAGCTCTACACACCAAAAGGGAAGGAGTTTCAGGTGGTTCTTGACGACGGCACCAAAGTGTGGCTCAATGCTGACAGCCACTTGAAGTACCCCGCCCGGTTCCATTCCAATGAACGAGTGGTCTATCTGGAGGGAGAGGCTTATTTCGATGTAAAGTCACAGCAAGGCACTCCCTTCAAAGTCATCACAACCCACAGCCACGTCTCGGTGTTGGGTACCGCTTTCAACGTATGCGACTACAAGGATGAGCAGCGTCCGCAAATCACGTTGGAACGGGGACGGGTTGCAGTGGGCAGCACAGACACCCCCCACGAAGTAACGCTGCTACCCGGTGAACAGGCCACCATCCACACCGAACGACATACCCTGAGCAAGCGGCAAGTCAACACTGCCCTGTATTGCGGATGGAAGGACGGTGTGATGATATTCGAGCAGACTCCGCTTGAAGAAATCATGCGGCGCATCTCCCGCTGGTATGGGCTGGACATCGAATGGGAAACCCCCGAGCTGAAGTCCATCACCTTTACCGGCGAAATGAAGAAGTACGACAACTTGCAATCTATACTTCAGATACTGGGACTGACCGAAGAGATGCGGTTTGAATGCCAAAACAAAAAGCTCATCATCAGCAAGAAATAAAAAAGCGGGCAGGATATGCGCCAACATACTCTGCCCATTGAGATAAAACATCACAGTTCAATAACGTTTTAATCATTCAAAAGTATGAAAAAAAACAAGAATCACCCTCATGGGAAGGACCTTGTTTGGATGAAAACAACAAGAATTAGCTTATTATTGCTATTTTTTGGTTTTCAAACCCTTTTCGCTTCTGTCTATTCAGACAGCACCAAGGTCAGTCTGCACTTAAAGAATGCTTCATTCAAAGAATTTGTAAGACAAGTGAAGCAACAGACGGAGTTCACATTTGTGTACAACGACAAGCTGGTTGAGCTGGTTGAGCCCGTCACATTGGATGTGCAGGGGAAAACCCTCTCCTATGTGCTCGACCGACTGTTCGCCGGCAAGAGAGTGACTTACCAGATTAAAGACCGCACCGTCATCCTGTCATCCAGACAGGAGAAAGTGGCACAAAGCAGTCCGATGAAACTGACAGGGCAAGTAGTGGACAAAGAGGGAAACCCGCTGCCCGGTGCTTCGGTTCAGGTGAAACAGACCAGCATCGGTACGCTGACTGACTACGACGGACACTTCCAGCTCGATGTGCCCGACCGCAACAGCCTCGTCGTGGTTTCGTTCATCGGCTATACCCCATGCGAAGCCGCAGCCGGCAAACTGCCCAAGCAGATTGTATTGCAGGACGATGTACAGACCCTGCAGGAGGTGGTGGTGAACGGATACCAGAAGATTGACCGCCGTCTGTTCACCGGAGCTGCCGCCAAGGTGGATGCCGAAGATGCCAAGATAGCCGGTGTGACCGATTTGGGCCAGATGTTGGAAGGTAAAGCGGCAGGCGTAAGCGTTCAGACCGTATCGGGTTCGTTTGGTGCAGCTCCCAAAATCAGAGTACGCGGAGCCTCATCCATCTACGGCGACTCCAAACCGCTATGGGTGGTAGATGGTGTCGTACTGGAAGATGTAGTGGATATCTCGCCCGACGACCTCTCTTCGGGCGATGCTGCCACACTTATCAGCTCGGCCGTAGCCGGCCTGAACACCGATGACATTGAGAACTTCCAGATTCTGAAGGATGCATCGGCTACCGCACTCTATGGTGCACGTGCCATGAACGGTGTCATTGTGGTAACCACCAAACGTGGCCAGAAGGGCAGTGCCAAGGTGACGTACAACGGAGAATTCTCCATGCGCCTGCGCCCCAGCTACAACAACTATAACCTGATGAACTCGCGCGACCAGATGTCGGTTTACCGCGAACTGGAAGCCAAAGGATGGCTGAACCACGCAGAGATATCCAAACAAAGCAACGGGGGTGTATATAAGAAGATGTACGACCTTATCAACACCTACAATCCGGAGACCGGAGAATTCGGTCTGGCCAACACACCCGAAGCCAGAGCTGCCTTCCTGAAGAAATACGAGATGGTGAACACCGACTGGTTTGATGTGCTTTTTGCCAACACCATCACCCAGAACCATTCGCTCAGCCTCTCCGGCGGAGCGGAGAAGACCAACTACTACTTCTCTGCCAGCTATTACAACGACCCCGGATGGTCGATTGCCGACAAGGTGGACCGCTACACAATGAATGCCAATGCCAACATCGACCTCTCCAAGAAGTTGAAGGTAGGCCTGCTCACCGCCGGATCGTTCAGAAAGCAGCGGGCTCCGGGCACAGTGAGCCGCACATTCGACCCGATATCGGGTGAATACTCACGTTCCTTCGACATCAATCCCTTCAGCTATGCCTTGAATACGAGCCGTGTGCTCCGCCCTTACGATGACGAAGGCAATCTGGAGTACTACCGCATGAACTATGCCGACTTCAACATTCTCAACGAACTGAACTACAACAAGATTGACATCGACATGCTTGACTTCAAGTTGCAAGCCAATTTGGACTACAAGTTGTTCAAGGGATTGGAATATAGCTTTATCGGCTCCATGCGATACGTCAAATCCACCCAGGAACACAAAATCAACGAGAACTCCAACATGGCTGCCGCCTACCGTGCCGACGAGACGTATGAGATAGCCCGCAACAACAAGTACCTGTTTCAGGACAACGAGAATGCCAACTCGCTGCCCTACGTGGTACTCCCCAAGGGAGGTTTCTACAACCGATCGGACAACTCCATGCTGAACTACTACCTGCGCAACACATTGAACTACAACAACGTGTTTGACGAAAAACACATTGTCAACATGCTGTTCGGACAGGAAATCAAATCGACCGACCGCCAAAGCAGCTACTTTGACGGCGTGGGCTATCAATGGGAACGGGGCGGCGTGCCCTATATCGACCCCACCTACTTCAAGAAGATGCTGCAAGGCGGACAAAACTACTTCGGCATGGGCAATTTTACCGATCGCTTCGTAGCCTTCTTCTCCACAGCCAGCTACTCCTTCATGGGCAAATACACCGTGAACGGTACCTTCCGCTACGACGGATCCAACCGCTTGGGCAAGTCACGCCAGTCACGCTGGTTGCCTACGTGGAACGTCAGTGGGTCGTGGAATGCTAAGGAGGAAAACTTCCTGGCCGATGTGGATTTCCTCTCTCACCTGGTGCTGAGGGGTACCTACGGACTGACAGCCAGCATGGGCCCGGCCACCAACTCCTCATTAGTGCTGATGAATGCCGTCACAGACCGTCCCTACCTTTCTGACCAAGAGACACAGATGTACATCAGCCAGCTTGAGAACTCGGAACTTACCTGGGAGAAGCAGTACGAAACCAACGTAGGATTTGACTTGGGACTGTTTGCCAACCGCATCAACCTAAGCTTGGATGCCTACTGGCGCCGGGGATTCGACCTCATCGGACTGGTGAAGACATCGGGCATCGGCGGTGAGTTCTACAAGTATGCCAACTATGCGGACATGAAATCACACGGTGTGGAGTTCTCGCTGACCACCCATAACATAGCGCAGCAGGACTTCAAGTGGAACACCAACCTCACCTTCTCCTACAACAAGAACAGAATCACGAAACTCCAATCCTATCCACGTGTCATGGACCTGATTACGGATGTGGGCGGTCCGTTGGAGGGATATCCCGTCAGAGGACTCTACTCCTTCCGCTTCACCGGACTGAATTCCGACGGCATACCCACCTTCATCAATCAGGACGGACAGTCTACAGTGACCGACATCGACTTCCAGTCAAACAACATCAGCAACCTGAAGTATGAAGGCCCCATCGACCCCACCGTGACCGGCGGATTGGGCAACACTCTATCTTACAAAGGGCTGAAGCTTAACCTCTTCCTCACCTATCAGGCTGGGAACAAGGTGCGGCTCTACCCCTCGTTCAAGGCAGTATATACCGACCTGAATGCCATGCCTAAAGAGTTCTTCGACCGATGGATTGTGGCCGGTGACGAACAGTATACGCAGATTCCCGTCATCCTGTCGCAGGTGCAGTACAACACCAACTATAGCAAGACTTACAATGCCTACAATTACTCTGACTGCCGGGTAGCCGACGGTTCGTTTGTCCGCCTCAAGGAGGTGTCCATCACGTATGACCTGCCCAAGAAAGTGCTGGAATGGCTGACACTGAGCAATGCCTCCATCAAGCTGCAGGGCAGCAACCTGTGGCTAATCTATAGCGACAAGAAACTCAACGGGCAAGACCCGGAGTTCATCGGGTCGGGTGGCGTTGCATTGCCTGTGCCCAAACAACTCACCCTGACGCTGAAGGTAGGCATCTGATGCACCTAAATACGAGGAACAAATTCAAAAACAATAAATCGAAATTGCAATGAAACTATCAAAATCTGTAACCATAGCGTGCGCCATCTTGCTCAGTTGCACCTCTTGCGATGACTTTCTCAGCAAGATTCCTGATAACCGCACCCAACTTGACTCACCTGCAGCGGTCTCCGAACTGCTTGTGTCGGCCTATCCCGATGAAGCCTACATTGCCTTCACCGAGACGATGAGCGACAACGTGGGCGACAAAGGCATCGGACAATATGTAGCCGAGTACATTCCCAACCAGCGTGCCTACTTCTGGGAGGATGACACCTCTGACGAAGACTCTCCTACCGCCTACTGGAACGGTTGCTACAAAGCCATCGCCCACGCCAATCAGGCACTGAAGGCCATCCGTGAAGCAAGCAATCCCGAAGACTATGAGGTACAGCGAGGCGAAGCGCTGGCCACCCGGGCATACGCCCACTTCATGCTGGTGAACCTCTTTGCCAAGCATTACAATCCGCAGACCATAGCCAACGACCCCGGAGTACCGTTTGTGACAGAACCCGAGAACGTGGTGTTCGGCCAATATACCCGCAACACAGTCGCTGAAATCTACGAACAGGTTGAGTCTGACCTCTTGGAAGCCATGTCGCTGATTAAGGACAACAGCTACGAGGTGCCCAAATATCACTTCACCAAGAACGCGCTCTATGCCTTCGCCAGCCGCCTCTACCTCTACAAGGGAGAATGGGACAAGGTCATCCAATACAGTTCGCTCGTGTTGGGAGACCATCCTGCCACGTTCCTGCGCGACTGGAACGGGAAATACATGAACTACGAGGCGAAAGAGATGTGGGCACAATACACCAAGGCGGAAGAGACAGCCAACATCCTGCTGAACCGCGCATATACCGTATGGGCAGAGGGAGCCATCGTATTCCGCTACTCACTCTCTGCAGAAAAGTGCGTGGAACTCTTCGAAGTGGGAACCATCGGCCTACGTACATTCGACTCTGTGATAGGCGACAAAATCCTGCAAGCCGGCGGTTCGGACCAATGCTCCTTCATACCCAAATACCCCGACCGTCTGGAGACCAGCAACGGAGCTACCTACGGCATCCCCAACACCATCATTCCCCTGTTCACTATGGAGGAGGTGCTGTTCAACCGGGCAGAGGCTTACGTGATGAGCGAACAGTACGACAAGGCACTCTCCGACCTCGATGCCTACTTCCAGAAACGCAGCAGCAACTACTCATCCACCAATTGTGTGACAGAACAGAGCATACGCTACATCTACGAAGACCTGGATTGGGAAAAGCCCGAACTGGCTCCATTCTATACCCTCACCGACCGGCAACAGCTCTACCTCTGGTATCTGCTTGACCTGCGCCGACGCGAATTCGTACACGAAGGGATGAGATGGTTTGACATCCGCCGGTTTAACTTCGCCATCACCCATACCACAATAGACGGAGAGACCTTCGTACTGCCCAAGGATGACCCGCGCCGTGTGCTACAGCTGCCAGCCCAGGCCATAGCCATCGGCATGGAAGCCAATCCGAGATAACAAGAACGTGAAATGACTACAAAAACAGAATGACAATGAAATCTATCAAGCAATACTTCCTTCTCGCAGCCATAGTGCTCTCATTGGGAGCCTGCAGCAGCGAGGACTTGGGCGAGAGCCTGATTGACACCTCAACCCCCACCCTCAACGAGACCGACCTATGGATTCGTCAGCACTATACCACCCCCTACAATGTGGAAGTGAAATACCGGTGGGACAATTCCGAACTCGACAACACCAAGGTGCTGACTCCTCCCTATGAAGAGGATGTGGTTCCCTTTCTGGAACAGATGAACAACATCTGGATTGAGCCTTATCTGCATCAAGGAGGCGAAACCTTCGTCAAGACCCACATTCCCAAACTGATTGTATTGGTGGGAAGTCACAACCTGCAGAGCGACGGCTCCATCGTACTGGGACAGGCTGAAGGCGGACGCAAAGTGACCATCTTCGACCTGAACTATATCTCATTTGATTTCGAAGGATTGAGCGAGTACGAGAAGGAACAGCAACTCAACAAAATCATCGGAACCTTCCAAACCATGCACCACGAGTTTGCCCACATTCTGCACCAGACGGTGGCCTATCCCGTGGAGTACAAGAAGATTACACCGGGCTACGTGAGAAACTGGATGAACTTCACCGCCAGCGATGCCAAACGCATGGGGTTCATCACGTCGTATGCCATGCTCAATCCCGACGAGGATTTTGCGGAGATGATTTCGCAGATGCTCACCACCTCACGCGAAAATTGGAACAAGACCATCGACAACATCAAGGTGTATGATGACAACTGGGACGTGGACGAAACCGCTTCGGCCAATGCCAGAGCCAGCCTGCGCGAGAAAGAGAAGATGATAGCCGACTATATGGCAGGCACTTGGAACATAGACATCTATGCACTGCAGGCCGACATCATGGAGGCCATCGGCAAACTCACAGAAACAACGAATGAAGAGTGATTTACAAAAAAGGAACAACAACATGAAAACAAGACAATGGAACCCGATATGGATGCTGGCCATCCTGCTCTTTGCCGGATGCAGCAACGACTACGACAGCCTGTTTGACCTCTCGCCCGACCAACGTGGCGAACAGGCACTGGCCCAATATGCCGAGGTGCTGCAAAACGCACCCAACGGATGGCTGATGCACTACTACTCCTCACCGCAGGAGATGGGAGGCATAACCTACGTGATGAAGTTTGACAAGAGTGGCCGTGTCACCATGAACTGGAGCATACGCGATGATTTGCAAACCGCTAACTACTCCATGAAGATGTTGGAAAAGCCGATGCTGATTTTTGATACCTACAGCAACCTCTCCAAGCTGTGCGACCCCGATATGGGACTGGGCGGCGAAAATGAATTCGCCTTCCTCGGCCTGTCGGCAGACCAAGATACGCTCTTCATGGAGGAGCGGGTAAACAAAGACCCGGTAGTGATGGTCAAGGCCTCGGACACTGCTTGGGAGGACATCCTGCGCTATCCCGCACAGTCGGACAAACTCATGCGTTTAGAGGAGGACGTACATCCCTTCTACTACAACCTGCATGTAGAGGGATGGGACTCTCCCCTCACCATGACCTATTATGACAACCGCCAGTTTGTCAACTTCATCTACCGCGAAGAGGGCAAGAACTGCTATCAGCCCATCAGCATGAACTTCACGCACGAGGGCTTTGAACTGAGCCGGCCTTTTACCCGCAACGGTATCTCCGTGCGTTGCTTCAAGTTCGATGAAGCCAAACAGGTGCATGTGGTGACCGATGCCGGTTGCCGGGGTGAATTCGTCTACGAAGCCACTCCCGCAGCCGCTGTAGACGGCATAGCCGACATGTATTTCTCGGCAGGGCACTTCGGCGAGCAGTCGAGATATTGCAGTCCCAAAGCATCCGAACTTTTCAAAGACATCCATCCCGAACATCCGTTCATGGGTATCTCCTACGACCCCTACGGCGGCTTCTGGAGCAAGCTGGCCATCGTGTTCGACGACTATTCCGACATCCGTTTGGACGCTCCTGAGTTTACCGTTACCGGTGAAAACACAGTGAGAATGGCGAGCAACGGTATTTATACAAGTTGGTACTATTCGGAGGAGGAGATGGAAACAATCATGAGCCGTCCTGCCGCACAAGAGCTGTTGAGATATCTGCTTGCACCCGAAGGATGGACAGTGATTCCCTACTACATTGAGAATGAGTACAACCGCTACTTCTATCTGATAAGCAACCTCGACCCGGAAATCTATTTCGGATTCGGAGGGCAGTTTGAGTGATTTGTAACAACAAAAAGAGAACCGTCTTCTGTCGATTCGGCAGGAGGCGGTCCTCTTTTTGATTGGTTCTTCTTACAAGCAGTCGCGCAGGATGGCGGCAATGTCCTCCTCATGCAAAGGAACCCACGCCTCATCCAGTCCCTCGTTCAGTGCCACGTGATGAACCATCTCGCCAATGCGGCTCTCATCAATGCCTACCTCGCGCAGCGTCATGGGGATGCCGATGCCCTTGTAGAAATCGTGGATGGCCTGGATGCTCTCCTCGGGCGTGGCTGTGCCGAACACATTCCGTCCGAAAGAGGTGATGCGCTCCACAACCTGCTCGTGCAGTTCGCCGGTGGTACTGTTCAGTATATGCCGCATCCAGCGTGGAGTGACGATGGCCAGTCCCTCGCCGTGCGTAATGTCGTAGTGTCCGGACAGCGCGTGTTCGATGGCGTGCATCGGCCAGCCGCCGGCAGAGTTGCCCAGCGCATAAATGCCGTTGCAACCCAGCGTAGTAGCATAGAATATCTCCGCACGAGCCTCATAGTCGTCCGGCTTCTCCAGCACTACCCTTACGTTTCTTACCAACGACCTGACAGCTCCCTCCATAAAGGCATCGTTCATGCTGATGTGCTCGCCGCAGAAGTACTGCTCCATGATGTGATTGATGCAATCGGCTACGCCGGCCAATGTCTGCTTGACTGGCAAGGTGAAGGTGTAAGTGGGGTCGATGAACGACACGGCAGGGAACACATAGGGTGAGAAGTAGGCCAACTTGTCATTGCTCTCCGTGCGCGAAATCACTCCGCCCGAATCATACTCCGAACCTGTTGCGGCCAGCGTGATGATGTCCACAATGGGGATAGCCCGCAGTGTAGGAGCCTTGCCGGTAACGATGTCCCACGGATCTTCGTCGGAACAGGCAGCTCCGGCGATGGCCTTGGTACAATCGAGCACGCTGCCTCCTCCTACGGAGAGGATGACGTTGATGTGATGCTCCTTGCAGATACGTACCCCTTCGAGTACGCTGGGATTGAACTTCGGGTTAGGTTCGATGCCCGGCAGCTCGTAGATTTCCTTATCCTTGAGCAGCTCCAGCACCTGGCCGTAAAGCCCGCTCCGCTTGATGCTGCCTCCTCCGTAGGTGATAAGTACCCTGTTGCCATACTGTGCCATCACCTCTTGCAGTTTCTCTGCCACTACCCCCTTACCGAATATCAGTCGGGTAGGTGTCTGATAATCAAAGTTTACCATATTATTCCGTTTATTGTTAAGTGTATCTTTATTCTATCAACGAATTTCATAATCTATATTATTAGGCTGTGCAAACATAATGTTTCCGGCGCATAATTCCAAATAATGAATAATTAAGTGCGTACTTATGTGGCAGTACCTCGGTGAGAGTACGCCGGTACTCCGTACTAAGTACCGCAGTACTCCGTACGGCGTACGGGTGTAATCGTAGTATGAGTACCGGTGTAATCTTAGTAATAGTACTGTAGTCTTAGTAATAGTACTGCATCGCTTTAAAAGTGATTATTTACCGAGGAGAAAGCCGTGATTTTCTTGAGTAAGT
>JBJEHI010000067.1:0-13254 GCA_051875915.1 Bacteroides sp. | reverse complement strand
ACACCCTAAGGTGATAGCCGGATTGATGTGGCAACCGGAGATGCCGCCGATGGCATAGGCCATGGCCACTACGGCCAAACCGAAAGCAAAAGCTGTTCCTACTACTGTGGCCGCCAAACTGGGGTCGGCCGATGTACACGTCAGGCTCACTGCCGTGCCGCAACCCATGAGAACGAGCACCATCGTTCCCACCATTTCTGCAAGGTACTTTTTCATGACAAAATGAATTTAGTGTTTGTTAATACAATGACAAATATAGGCAAAAGGAAGAAAAAAGCAAGCAGGCAGGCTGTTTTTATTCCTTTTTTTACCAAGATTCCTTAAAGAAACGTATTCACCTGACCGATGTGGGGTGGAGAGATGAACCGACCCTTCTTCAATGCTTGTTGTTCCGGCGGAGCTGCTCCCTGTATGCGGTGGGCAACATCCCGAAATGCTGGCGGCATACCACTGCACATAGCGCGGCTTGACATCCAAGCTGGTCAGCAGCTCGATAAAGGAACGGAACAGATAGTCTTTCTGAGTGAGGTTCGATTGGCTTTCGGATGCCGACAGATTTACATTCGACATCAACTCGTAGAGACACGCCCTGACGAGCGACATGATAATCTGTCTTCTGAACACTCTGCTCGACGAGTGGATGGCCGTATAGAGAGCACGGCTGTACACCAGCAGGTCGTGGGCACTGTCATCCGATATATGCACCAAGGGGCGGTTCATCACTTCCAGTCCCCGCTCCCACAACACATTTTCATTGGCCAGTTCCTGCAGTGCCCTGTGCGATATACATAACACCATTCCCTCGAAGTCGGGACTGAGCAGACAGTTGTTTACCAGACGGTTGGGCAGGCACATCAGCACATCATTGCCGGTGATGGTATAGGGCAGGCAGTCGATGTCGAGTTTCATCCGGCCACGAATACAGGCCAGTATGACGTACATATCCAGTCGCATCGCCCCATTGTCTATGGGGATATCCTTGATGTTCATATGCAATGCGATGTTCTCATCTATATAGTCAGCATCCGCTTTGGTGTGCGCATCGTCTATAGTCAGTTTCCTTATCTGCTCCGGTGTGTTCATATCGTCTTAAGTTTTAGGCAAAGATAGCTGAAAAACAGGCCACGGTACTGTTCCTTTCTGCCTCATGTGTGGTTCCATTTTTCCTTTTGTGGTTATTTCAGAATGTTTTATTCAAAACAAAAGGAAGATTTGAACACCACGGTAAGGAGGGAAACGAGTAATATTGCCTCCACTTAACTTTATAAAGGGAGGAAAAGATTATGACAAGAATTTTATGTATGGTTCTATCTCTTCTATCGTGCATAGCAGTTTGCGCACAGAGGGAAGTAAAAGTGAAAGTAGAAGAGGGTATGCTGGCCGGCATTGACTCGTCGGGCGTAAGTCAGGAAGGCAGATGCACGTGCCTCTCCTCATCGGAGGCAACTCCATGGAATCAGCTCCGCGGGACATTTTCCCACAGGCATGGGCTGCGCATCGTCTGCCCACCATGGAGGAGGCTCTTGATGTCGCTGCCTATATGTACGGCAAGGAACATGCCCAAGAGATGCTCGACCTGTATGGAATAAAGAAGGAAACAGATCTCCTGATGCAGCCCGGGCGTGCGCTTTGCAACGACTACTACATCGCATACGGCACATGGATATGGTCGGACGTACACCGTCGTACTGGCGATGCACCCGTCTATCGCTACTACTTCAGCCATCCCGTGCCCGAAGAGGGGAATGCGGAGCCTGTCACCGAGGTTGACTCACTGTGGCAGACAGCCAATCGGGGAGCTTACCATGGAGCCGACATAGGATACGCTATGGGGACACTCTCTACAGAACGTTCTCACAAGTGGCAACCCGATGATTGGTTCGTTTCCGAAATCTTCAACGGCTACTATGTCAACTTCATCAAGACCGGCAATCCCAATGGCTTAGGCCTGCCGGCATGGATACCCACCAATGGCAAGGTGGTACCTCCGGTGATGACCATCGATGTACAGTCCGGCATGAAGGAGGATGCACAGGAGGAGAAACGGTATGAACGGATCAAAATGCTCTGCCTGCCGAAACTGAAGTAATACACCTTCGCTGGTTGCAAGGTTAATAACCTTCATGCTGTAAGATTAATAACCCTATTGCTGCAAGGTTATTAACCTTATTGTCAATGAAGCCGATTGGAAGTGAAGCAATTCATAGGACTCACGTTGTTTTTAAGATAGCAGGGCTAAAACGAGGAAAATCTCATCGGTTTAGCTCTGTTATCATGAAGAATCATTCCGCCTCCCGCAAAATCTTGCGATACTCTACGGGTGAATGACCTGTATGCTGGCGCACGTACTTGCCGAAGAAGGAGATGCTGGGGAAGCCCAGACAGTCGGCAATCTCCTTGATGCTTGCCTCCGAATACTTCAGTTGCCGGCGGATGTCAATCTGTACATATTCGTTTATCCACTCGAAGGCGGTGCGCTGGCTTACCTGTTTGCAGATGCTGGAGAGGTACTTGGGACTGACACAAAGTTCGTTGCTGTACCATGTGACAGAGCGCGGCTTGACTTTTTGGGAAGACAGGAGTTCAATAAAACGCTTGAACAGGATATCACGTGACCGAATATGCCGATCGTCATAGGAGGGAACTGTCGGAAGATGTCTATACACAGCAGCCACCAGTTCATACAGAATGGAACGTATCAACGAGGACATCACCTCCTTGCTAAAGTGTCTTCCTGTCATCGCAGAACGAATACTTATGAGCCGTCTGTAGACACGGAATAGTTCAATCTCTTGTTCGGACAAGCTGATGATGGGAGTTTTACGCAGTTGAAACAACTTGTCGAGCAAATCCTTGCTGAATTGAATATTCTCCTGCACAATCTTACGCGAATAGCAGAGCGCATAACCATAGAACGAGTCATCGGGCCGGCAGTCTGCCAATTGACTATTGGGGGCACAGAGAAGAATTTCATCGGCATGCAGACAATACTCCTCTCCATTAATCTGTAGATGTATCTTCCCTCGGGTACAGATGACAAGCATAGACACATTCAATTGGGCAGGATAGGTTTTCCACAAACCTTCTGTAGCCTCCAGAATGGCTATGTCATCATCAATATAAGAGAGTTGGGGCAGATTCTTTGTTTGACCAATATCCAAAATTTGCATCTCACTGTTGTCTGTATTCGAGTTCATTTCCCTTTTCTTATTTTTTTCTGCAAAAATAGCACATTCCTCAAGCTAAGATACGTTCTAAAAATACCCATCAGTTGTCTATTGTTCCCATCCCTCCAACGGAATGGCATATAGAACATACTCTTCGACTTTTGGGAATAAGGCATTCTATATCAACCCCCTAATTTCGCCTCCGTTTTTTCAATAGCGTATAAAAATAGTATGAAGAAAAAAGTGATTGGACTGGCTCTGATGGCCGGTTGTACAATGTCGCTGGTGTCGTGTAAGCAGGCACCGCAGACGACCAATGGGGGCGGGTACTCCCTGATGAAAGTGGAGAAGTCGGACAGAACGTTAGCGGAGAGCTATTCCGCCACCATCCGTGGCCGGCAGGACATCGACATCTATCCGCAGGTGTCGGGAACGATAGAACGCCTCTGCGTGAGTGAGGGCGATGTGGTTCGTCGCGGACAGGTGTTGTTCATTATCGACCAAGTGCCCTACAAGGCGGCACTGGCTACGGCCACGGCCAATGTGAAAGCGGCCCAAGCGGCCCTGCGGACGGCAAAGCTGAACTATGACAGCAGCAAGGAGCTGCGTGCCAAGAATGTCATCTCGGAGGCGAACCTGCTGACGGTGGAGAACAGCTACTACACGGCGGAGGCACAGCTGGCGCAGGCCGAGGCACAGGAGGTGAACGCACGCAACAACCTCTCCTATACCGAGGTGAAGGCTCCCAGCGACGGCGTAGTGGGCGCGTTGCCTTACCGAGTGGGTGCCTTGGTAGGCCCCACGATGCCCCAACCGCTGACTACCGTGTCGGATAACTCCTCGATGTACGTCTATTTCTCCATGACCGAGAACCAACTGCTGGCCTTGACCCGCGAGCATGGCTCGATGAACGAGGCGCTTAGACAGATGCCGGAGGTAAAGCTGGTGCTGAACGACAAGAGCAGCTATCCGCAACCGGGACGGGTGGAGAGCATCAGCGGCGTCATAGACCGGCAGACAGGTACGGTGACGGCGCGTGCCGTCTTCCCTAACGAGGGACGCCTGCTGCATAGCGGAGCGTCGGGCACGTTGAAGATTCCCACCGTCTATAGCGGTTGCGTCGTCATTCCCCAGGAGGCTACCGTGAAGTTGCAGGACAAGACGTTGGTCTATAAGGTGGTGGATGGCAAAGCCACCTCGGCCTTAATCAGTGTGGCAGGTATCAACGATGGACGTGAATTTATAGTGCTGGAAGGCCTGCAGGAGGGTGAAGAGATTGTTGCCAAGGGAGCCGGACTGGTACGTGAAGGCACCCAAGTCAAGTAATTTACGATTGGACGAATTATGAAAGGAAATATATTTATCAAACGACCCTCCATGGCCATCGCTATCTCCATCCTGATAGTGGCCATCGGACTTATTTCGCTTGTCTCGCTCCCTGTGGAGCAATATCCTGACATTGCACCTCCTACGGTGAAGGTGGAGGCCACCTATACGGGAGCCGATGCCGAGGCGGTGATGAACTCGGTCATCATGCCGCTGGAGGAGAGCATCAACGGTGTGGAGAACATGATGTACATCACCTCCACCGCCACCAATGCCGGTACGGCACAGATTACCATCTACTTCAATCAGGGCACCGACCCCGACATGGCGGCAGTGAACGTGCAAAACCGCGTCAGCAAGGCGCAGGGCTTGCTGCCTGCCGAAGTGACGAAGATTGGTGTGACCACCACCAAGCAGCAGACCAGCTTCCTGCAGATTGGTGCCTTGGTGAGTCCCGACAAGCGGTATGACCAAGGATTTCTCTCCAACTATCTGGACATCAACGTGATTCCGCAAATCAAGCGTGTCAGTGGTGTGGGCGATGTGATGGAGCTGGGCGATACCTACAGTATGCGCATCTGGCTAAATCCCGACCGCATGGCGCAATACGGACTAATACCTTCGGACATCACGGCGGTGCTGGGCGAACAGAACCTGGAGGCACCTACCGGGTCGTTTGGCGAGAACTCGCAAAATGTCTATCAGTTCACCATGAAATACCGGGGCCGCCTGAAGAGCGTGGAGGAGTTTCAGGAGACTGTCATCCGCTCGCAAGCCGACGGTTCCGTCCTGCGGTTGAAGGACATCGCCACGGTGGAATTGGGGACCTTGACCTATAATTTCCGCAACGAGCTGAACAATGCTTCTTGCTGTGTCTATATGGTGTTCCAGACGGCAGGCTCCAATGCTACGGCGGTCAACTCCTCCATTTCCGAATTGTTGGAGGAATTGGGCAAAGACTTGCCGGAGGGGACAGAGTTCATTACCATGATGAGCTCCAACGACTTCCTTTTCGCCTCTATCCACAATGTGGTGGAGACGCTGATTATTGCCATCATTCTGGTGATTCTGGTGGTCTATTTCTTCTTGCAGGATCTGAAGAGTACGCTCATTCCCTCCATCTCCATCATCGTGTCGCTGGTGGGTACCTTTGCCTGCCTGATAGCGGGTGGATTCAGCCTCAACATCCTGACCCTCTTTGCCTTGGTGCTGGCCATCGGTACAGTGGTCGATGACGCCATTGTGGTGGTGGAGGCGGTGCAGTCCAAGTTCGATGCCGGCTACACCTCTCCCTATAAGGCAACAAAAGACGCCATGGGCGATGTGACGATGGCCATCATCTCCTGTACGTTTGTCTTTATGGCGGTGTTTATCCCCG
The DNA here is from genome assembly GCA_051875915.1 of Bacteroides sp. Lineage (GTDB taxonomy): Bacteria > Bacteroidota > Bacteroidia > Bacteroidales > Bacteroidaceae > Bacteroides. The sequence continues at coordinate 7,383 of JBJEHI010000067.1, read as the reverse complement.
TCACCTTCATGGGAGGTACCTCGGGAATCTTCTATACCCAGTTCGGCGTCACCATGGCCACGGCGGTGGGTATCTCCATGATTTCGGCCTTGGTGCTCTGTCCGGCTCTCTGTGCCTTGATTATGCGTCCCAGCGACGGTACCAAGAGCGCCACGAGCATCAACGGACGGGTGAAGGCGGCCTATAATGCCTCGTTCAACGCCGTGCTGGGCAAGTACAAGCGGGGCGTGATGTTCTTCATCCACCACCGCTGGATGGTATGGGCAGGCCTGGCAGCCTCGTGCGTGCTGCTGGTCTGGCTGATGAAGACCACCAAGACCGGCCTGGTGCCGCAGGAGGACCAGGGCGTGATGATGGTGAACGTCAGCACCTCGCCCGGCAGCACCTTGGAGGAGACCGAGAAAATCATGAACCGGCTGGAAGATATCATCAAGGATACGCCCGAGGTCGAATACTATGCCCGTGTGGCCGGTTACGGATTGCTGGCGGGACAAGGCTCTTCCTACGGTACCATCATCTTGCGTCTGAAGGACTGGAGCGAGCGCAAGGGAAGCGAACATTCCGCCGATGCCGTATCGGCACGCTTGAACGCCCAGTTCGCCCAAATCAAGGAGGCTCAGGTGTTCAGTTTCCAGATGGCCATGATTCCGGGCTACGGTATGGGTAATGCCATCGAGCTGAACATGCAGGACAAGACGGGTGGCGACAAGGCGGTCTTCTACCAATACGTCATGCAGTTCCTGATGGCGCTGAACCAACGTCCCGAGGTCTCTATGGCCTACACCTCGTATGCCATGAACTTCCCCCAGTACAGCCTGGACGTGGATGCGGCCAAGTGCAAGCGGGCAGGCATCTCCCCCTCGGAGGTACTGAGTGCCATCGGCAGCTATTGCGGTGGTTCCTACATCAGCAACTACAACCAGTTCGGCAAGGTCTATCGCGTCATGATGCAGGCATCGCCCGACTATCGGCTGGACGAACATGCCCTGAACAATATGTTTGTACGCAACGGCACGGAGATGGCTCCTGTCAGCCAGTTTGTCACCCTGCAGGAGGTGTTGGGTCCGGAGATTTCCAACCGTTTCAACCTCTACAGTTCCATCACAGCCAATGTGAATGTGGCCGACGGCTACTCCACCGGTGAGGCCCAGCAGGCCATTGCCGAGGTGGCAGCACAGACACTGCCTACAGGCTACGGCTACGAGTATGGCGGCATGGCGCGTGAGGAGGCCAAGAACAGCGGTTCCTCCACAGCCATCATCTATGGCATCTGTGTCTTCCTGATTTACCTCATCCTGGTCTGCCTCTACGAGAGCTTCCTCATTCCCTTTGCAGTCATCCTCAGCGTACCCTTCGGCCTGATGGGGTCGTTCCTCTTCGCCAAGCTGTTCGGACTGGAGAACAACATCTATCTGCAGACGGGTGTCATCATGCTGATTGGCCTGCTGGCCAAGACGGCCATCCTGATTACGGAGTTCGCCATCGAGCGTCGCCGCAAGGGCATGGGCATTGTGGAGTCGGCCTACGTGGCCGCGCAGGTGCGCCTACGTCCTATCCTGATGACGGTGCTCACCATGATATTCGGTATGCTGCCGCTGATGTTCTCCACGGGTGCCGGAGCCCACGGCAACTCGTCGCTCGGTACGGGTGTGGTAGGCGGTATGGCCATCGGTACGCTGGCCCTGCTCTTTGTGGTGCCGGTGTTCTACATCGTCTTCGAGTACTTGCAGGAGAAGGTACGCAAGCCTATGGAGGTGGAGCCGGATGCACAGGTATTGGAAGAGATGGAGCGTAGTGAACAAGAGAAACAGAAAATTAACAAATAGTAACATGAGCAAAAGAATCATACTCATTGCCGCATCGGGTCTGCTACTGAGCAGTTGCGGCATCTACAACAAGTACAAGCCGGCCACCAATGTGCCGGAGAATCTGTATGGCGAAGAGGTGCTGCCCTCGGAAGACTCCCTCTCCTTGGGCGACTGGGACTGGAGAGCCCTCTTCACCGACGCGCCCTTGGTGGAATTGATTGAGCGGGGACTGGAGCAGAACACGGATTACCAGGCCGCCCGGCTCCGCATCAAGGAGGCGGAAGCCACGTTGCTCTCCTCCCGGTTGGCCTACCTGCCCTCCTTTGCCCTCTCGCCGCAGGGAGCGGTCAGCAGTTTCGACCATCACAAGGCTACACAGACCTACTCCCTGCCTGTCACAGCCAGCTGGGAGGTGGATGTCTTTGGCCGGTTGCGTGGTGCCAAACGGCAGGCACAGGCCCTCTATGCCCAGAGCCAAGACTACCGGCAGGCGGTACGCTCGCAGCTGATAGCCGGCATTGCCAATACCTACTACACATTGCTGATGCTGGATGCACAGTTGGAGATAACCCGACAGACCGAAGCCTCGTGGGGCGAGATGGTGGCCTCCACCCGTGCCTTGATGGAAGCCGGGCAGGCCAACGAGGCAGCTGTGGCCCAAATGGAAGGTACACGCTGCGCCGTCAGTGCCTCGGTACTGGAACTAAGGGAACAGATTAACCAAGTGGAAAACAGCCTGTCGTTGCTATTGGCCGAGGCACCCCATTCCATCGGACGCAGTCGGCTGGATGCACAACAGGTACCCGATCAGGTGTCGGTGGGCATCCCGATGCGGATGCTCTCCCGCCGTCCCGACGTGCGAATGGCGGAGCGCAGTTTGGAGCAGGCATTCTATGCCACCGCACAGGCCCGCTCGGCCTTCTATCCCTCCATTGTGCTGTCGGGTAGTGCCGGCTGGACCAACTCGGCCGGTAGCCTGATTGTCAATCCGGGCAAGTTCCTGGCCTCGGCTGTAGGCTCGCTCACGCAGCCGCTTTTTGCCCAAGGCCGGTTGGCGGGACAGCTGAAGATAGCCAAGGCCCAACAAGAGGAGGCTGCTTTAAACTTCCAGCAGACCCTGCTGAATGCCGGCGTGGAGGTCAACGAGGCATTGGTACAATACCAGACGGCTCGTCAGAAGACGCTTCTTTATGAACAGCAGGTGGAGGCCTTGCAGAAAGCCTATCAGAGTACCTCACTGCTGATGATGCACGGCACCACTACCTATATAGAGGTCCTGACTGCCCGCCAATCACTACTCAATGCACAGCTGACGCAGGTGGCCAATCGGGTGACCGAGATGCAGGGCATTATCAACCTTTATCATACCTTAGGAGGGGGAAGGGAATAATCTGCGCAGAGATACAGAACTCGAATACTATTATTTACTGTGATTATATCAGAAGGAGGGACAAATCAATTGTTATTCTGCATTGACAGTTGATTTCCTCGTAGGGTTGCCCGGAAAGTGATTTTAGGACAACCCTTTTTTTGATAAGATAGGCTGCATCTCGGAATAACTTTTTCATGCAAGCATGAAAGTTCTTCTCTCGATTTTGATAAAAACCTCACGCTCGGAAGAGCAAATATCTTTTCTCTTCTCTCGCTTACTCGGTTTTTTTGCACTATCTTTGCCGTGATAAGTGAATGACTGAAGTTTCGGATTTACATTAATAATTGAAAATGAATAAGGTAAGTGAATGGTTCGATACGTGTAGGGGCGCAATATCTTGCGCCCAAAGCCACACGACAGCTATAACACACAATCAATCTGTTGATGTAAAACCAGGACTTGAATGAATGAGGAATATGGCAGACTATATAAAAGAACTGAATGACGAACAACGGGCAGCCGTGCTGTATGACGAGGGGCCTTCACTGGTGATAGCCGGTGCCGGTTCGGGGAAGACACGGGTACTGACCTACAAAATCGCCCACTTGCTGGAAGGGGGATACCAGCCCTGGAACATACTGGCACTTACCTTCACCAACAAGGCGGCACGCGAAATGAAGAACCGCATCGCCCTGCAAGTGGGCGAGGAGAAGGCACACCGACTGTGGATGGGCACCTTCCACTCCATCTTCCTGCGCATCCTCCGGGCCGAATCGTCCCTGCTGGGCTTCACCTCGCACTTCACCATTTATGACACAGCCGACAGCAAAAGCTTGCTGCGCTCCATACTGAAAGAGATGGGACTGGACGAGAAAGTCTACAAGCCGGGCAGTGTACAGGCACGCATCTCGCAGGCAAAGAACCACCTGGTCTCTCCCTCGATGTATGCCAACAGCCGTGAGGTGCAGGAGGACGACATGCGTGCCCGTATGCCGGCCATCAAAGATGTCTACCGCCGTTACTGGGAGCGTTGCCGGCAAGCCGATGCCATGGACTTCGACGACCTACTGTTCTATACCTTCCTGCTGTTTCGCGACCATCCCGATGTGCTGGCACGCTATCAGGCACAGTTCGGCTACATTCTGGTGGACGAATATCAGGACACCAACTTCGCGCAACACAGCATTGTGCTGCAGCTCGGGAAAGCGCACCGACGTGTATGCGTGGTGGGCGACGACGCACAGAGCATCTACTCGTTCCGCGGTGCCGACATCGACAACATTCTCTCCTTCACGTCAGCCTATCCGGGTGCAAAGGTGTTCAAACTGCAACAGAACTACCGCTCCACCCAAAACATTGTAAAGGCGGCCAACAGTCTGATTGCCAAAAACCAGAGGCAGATACACAAAGAGGCGTTTTCCGAAAAAGAGGCCGGTGAACCGCTGACCCTCTTCCAAGCCTACAGCGATGTAGAGGAGGGCGAAATCATAGCCAACAAGGTGATGGAAATCTACCGGAACAAACACTGCACGTATGCAGACTTTGCCATACTGTATCGCACCAACGCCCAAAGCCGTATCTTCGAGGAGGCATTCCGCAAGCGGTCGCTACCCTACCGCATCTATGGAGGACTCTCCTTCTATCAGCGCAAAGAGGTGAAAGATGTCATCGCCTACTTCCGGCTGGTGGTCAACCCCAACGACGAGGAGGCCTTCAAACGCATCATCAACTATCCGGCACGGGGCATCGGAGAGACGACCGTGAACAAGATTGTTGCGGCAGCAACCGAGCATCAGGTGAGCCTCTGGACCGTGCTGTGTCAACCGGCCGGATATGACATCGCGTTCAACAAAGGCACGCTCAACAAGCTGCAGGGATTCAAAGAGCTGATCAGCGGCTTTCTGGAACGTCTGTACCACGAGGATGCCTTCACGCTGGGACAGGCCATCATTCAATCGACAGGCATCCTGCGCGAGATTGTCCAGGAGAATACACCCGAAGCACTGAGCCGGAAAGAGAATATCGAAGAGTTGCTGAACGGCATGAGTGACTTCTGCGGGCAACGGAAGGAGGAGGGAGATTCGCATACGGGACTGGACGATTTTCTGTCAGAGGTATCTCTGCTGACCGACCAGGACACAGACAAGGATGCCGACCAACCGAAAATCACGCTGATGACCGTACACGCTGCCAAAGGACTGGAATTCAAAAATGTGTTTGTGGTAGGACTGGAAGAGAACCTCTTCCCCAGCGCCATGAGCGGCGACTCGCCCCGAGCGATGGAAGAGGAACGGCGCCTCTTCTACGTCGCCATCACACGGGCTGAGGAGCACTGCTTCCTGTCCTATGCCCGCACCCGATACCGATTTGGCAAGATGGAGTTTGGCAGCCCCAGCCGTTTTCTGAAAGACATTGATGCACGCTGCCTGCGTCTACCCCACGAGGAGCGACCGCTACGAAGCGGGGGAAGCAGACCGAAGGCAACCTTCTCCCCCACCCCAACTGTGCAAGAAACACCCCGAAGGCTGCGCCGCATCACGGCCTCGCCCGCTCCTGCTGCGACAACGCCTACGAAGCGAGGAGGCAACCCGGCAGCAGCCGTATCTCCCGGCCAGCTGATTGAGCACGAACGCTTCGGAGTGGGAGAAGTCATCCGGGTAGAGGGCGAAGGGGAGAATGCCAAAGCGACCATCCACTTCCGGAATGCGGGCGACAAGCAGCTGCTGTTGCGGTTTGCCCGTTTCAAAGTCATCGGATGAGACACCAATCTATATATAAACATCAAAAAGACGAATCTATGATTGACTTCAATCTCTTTCCCTCCCCTTGCTACATCATGGAGGAGGAACTGTTGAGGAAAAACCTTGCATTGATAAAGAGTGTGGCCGACCGTGCCGGTGTAGAGATTATCCTGGCCTTCAAGTCGTTTGCCATGTGGCGTTCCTTCCCCATCTTTCGCGAATATATCCATCACTCCACGGCCAGTTCACTCTATGAGGCCCGGCTGGCCCTGGAGGAGTTCGGCAGCAAAGCCCATACCTACTCACCGGCCTATACCGAAGGGGACTTTCCCGAACTGATGCGTTGCAGCAGCCACATCACCTTCAATTCCCTCTCTCAGTTCCACCGTTTCTACCCGATGATAGCGGGCAGCGGAACAGGCATCTCGTGCGGTGTACGCATCAATCCCGAGTATTCAGAGGTGGAGACCGAGCTGTACAATCCCTGCGCCCCCGGCTCACGTTTCGGATTGATTGCCGACCAGCTGCCGGCCCAGCTGCCCCAAGGCATCGAAGGATTCCACTGCCATTGCCACTGCGAATCGTCATCCTACGAACTGGAGCGGACACTCGCCCACATCGAACAGCGGTTTGCCAAGTGGTTCCCCCAGCTGAAATGGCTGAATCTGGGTGGAGGGCACCTGATGACACGCAAAGACTACGATACCGACCATCTGGTACATCTGTTGCAAGGATTGAGGCAGCGCTATCCGTGGCTGCGCATCATTCTGGAACCCGGTTCGGCATTTGCATGGCAGACAGGCGTATTGCGATCGGACGTAGTCGATATTGTTGAGAACCACGGCATTCGCACAGCCATTCTCAACGTCAGCTTTACCTGCCACATGCCCGACTGCTTGGAGATGCCCTACCAACCTGCCGTACGCGGTGCCCGCATGGGCGACGAAGGTCCCTACGTCTACCGGTTAGGTGGCAACTCGTGCCTCAGCGGTGACTATATGGGCAACTGGAGTTTCGACCACGAACTGCAAATCGGGGAATCCATCGTCTTTGAAGACATGATACACTACACCACCGTAAAGACCACCATGTTCAACGGAATCCATCATCCGGCCATCGGAATGTGGAGCAAAGAAGGGGAAGCCATCCTTTTCAAGCAATTTTCCTACGAAGATTACAGGGATAGAATGAGCTGATTTTCAAAACGATGTATCCATTACACCGCACGACGTTCAAAATTATCACGTAAAAAAGTAGCCAGAATGTTTGCAGGTTCAAGGAAAATATCTACCTTTGCAACCGCAATCGCGGAAATAGCTCAGTTGGTAGAGCACAACCTTGCCAAGGTTGGGGTCGCGAGTTCGAGTCTCGTTTTCCGCTCAAGCAGAAAGATTGCTTACCGAGAATGCCCAGGTGGCGGAATTGGTAGACGCGCACGTTTCAGGTGCGTGTGTCGAGAGGC
>JBJEHI010000066.1:0-13584 GCA_051875915.1 Bacteroides sp. | reverse complement strand
CGGGCGAAAAGCTGTAGCTGTCGAATGTCTTGAAGGGGCATTCACGTGCCGTAGCGGCATCAAACAACACCTCCACCGCCTTTCCTGTCCGGAATGAATACTTGATGATTTGTGTCCGCTCGGCGTTCATCTGCGAGTAGTGTTCGCCGTCCTCGGGAATAGGAATCACGCCATAGATGTTTTTTGGATAGAACTTGCCGCCTACCACCTCTTTCAGGTCAAGCGGCTTGCCGCCCTGTGCCGCTCCGGTCAGTGCCAACAGACAGAGCAGAATGAGAAGATTGATTTGTTTCATGAATATGTTTTCGGTTAATCATTGATTCATGAGGCAAATGTAGGAATAAAGTTCGATATTCCCCGCATGGGTTGCGGGGAAATCACCAAAAAACGTATATGAAGCAAGCCCAAAATATGAAAATGAGAACAGGACAGACGGTTCAGGAGGACATCGAAAGGCGATTAGTCTACAAGAGCGTAATTGAAGGGTGCGGAATGCGGTGCAATGCGGAGAGGTCACCCGGATCCACCTCGTCCGAAGCCTGCATGATAGCACGACCAACATAACGCCCCAAATTGACGGGGACGGCATTACCCACCATCTGTTCACAATCAGTCTTGGTACCAAGGAACTCAAAGTCTTCTGGAAATGTCTGTATCATAGCCCTTTCACGAGTAGTGAGAGGGCGAATGCCGTCCAACGAGCTGACAGGGTCACCCGGATGAAGTCGGTAGCCCGAAGGCATCGGACGGTTGACACCCCGGATGGTGGGACTTGGCTCGTCTACCGAGAAAATGGCACGGCGGATGTAAGAGCGAGGATGGCGGTAGTAAAAACGCAAAGGAAGACGTTCTCCAAAATAGTCAGCCACACTCATCTCCTGTTCGGCCAGTCCGGACAGGAGAGCGGGCAGCAGGAAATTGTCCTTACTCTCCAGACGGCCTATCATGACAAAACGCTTACGCTTTTGTGGAACGCCGCATAGAGCAGCATTGAGCACAGTAGAGGTCAGTCCGTAACCGGCTTCCTTGAAGATGGATGTTGCTTCAGCCAGCTTACGGGTTTTCACGATACGAGCTACGTTCTCCATGACAAACCAGTGGGGTCGCACTGCTGCAATGATACGTGCATAGGATACAGTCAAATCCCCCCTCCCGTTGTCCTCATCGCGTTTGCCAGCCGACGAGAAGTCCTGACAAGGAGGACCACCGATAATGATATCAGGATGTTGCGGGACGATGGCCGCCACTGCCCCCTCCACATCACTAAGATCGAGCATGCAAGCCGGATGCCGGAAGTTATGACGATATACTTCCAGTGCACCTGTCCAGTTATCATAGGCCGATACCACTTCGACACCTGCCCGTAGAAAACCCAAGCTCAGCCCCCCACATCCGCAAAACAAATCAACTGCTCTCATTGCTTAATCAAACAATTCTGGGTGACTCACTAAATAAGCATCGAACCTTCTCTCTGGTCTCAGCAACTTCTGACCACCTCCAAGTATAATGTTCCTTATCTCGTATTTTGATATGCGGGGATGTGTCAGTTCTCCGCAAGCCATGAGCGGATTGGTCAATCGCCCACTAATGGCAAAAGCCTTGTCTGTCTTATAGTTGTAGGCCAAATCGTTGACTATATCTGTATAGTTAAACTTTCCGAATTGAGTGAAGTCCCACAACATCTTGTAAAGCCAGATGATGGTGCGTTGGTTGCGCGAAATATTGTTCGCTTCTTCAGCCTCGCGCAAACACATCTGTATGACCGCGAGGTTAGACCACACGAAAACATCCAAACAATGCTCGTCCAAATCTGTCAACCGTTTGTCTGTCTTCCATATAGGCTGGGCAATCAGCGGCACCTGCTTATCAGCCATTTGGGAAGAGAGTTGCAGGATGGCTTTCTCAATAGCCTTATAGTGGGGTACTACCTGACGCATGTCGCTCCAGTCCTTTATTTCAGCGCCAATGGTATTCAGTGTTTTATGTAAGCGGTTCTTGTCACGCTGTGCGTTGTGGCAGGCACAGATACTGCAAGCCAAAAACAGAATAGTGGGTGAACGTACCACCAATTCACTTCCATAATTTGTTTCCGACAATTCCTTAGTAGTATTATCTGGCAGAGTTGTAAGCTTGATTTCCAATCCGCTCACCGGCACTTTGGTCGAGCGGTCAATCATCACCAGATCAATTTTCTCTTTCTTGGAGGCTGTATAGAACTGTTCGTAAGGATAGTAACCTGCCTCGTAGTCATAATAGGCATCTTCGCTCAACGGATTAATGCCAAGCAACTTCTTGGCAGAGATATGTTCGTGAATCACTTCATTCTTCTTGTTGGTGCAGATATAGACAGGCTCAATCATCCGGCTGCTCATGTACGCAATGAGTGAAGCGGGAAAAGAACTGTTGAATTGGTTCTTGCCCCACGCATCCTGATATCGATAGTCCCGACTGGAATATTTTTGTCCGAACAGTCCGGGAACTGTTCCTTCTGCTGTTAAACATATCGCCTCTTTTTTCTTGTTTGCTGCCATAATCATTCTCATTATGCAAACAAAAGTAGTGTTTTTCTTCCAAATAAGCGCTATTATGCTGGCATTTTCTTTTGAATACTTCCCGAAGTATCCCCCTCATCCGCTTCCATTGCCTTCCGACGACTGGATTTACATCAAAGTAATTTATCCCAAACCGGTCATTAGAACTCACGCATAGGCATGGGAAGCCCGCTTCATCCATGGCTTCCCATATACCTTTGAAGGCTTTTCTTGTTGTCAGTTTACTGATGCCACAATAATCCTCAGCTGCCGGTATACGACGACCGGACTGCGAAATTCGGGCCTTCGTTGTCCGTGACCTGGAACTTGCGGCTGACCTTCATCAGGTTGATGGTGTAGGTCACGATGTCCTGCGCCTCCTGAATCATGGTGAGATAGACCATGCTGACCTTGATGCTTCCCATCTGGCTCTGGATGCGCCTCAGCTCTTCCCGCTTCAGGTGAGAGAGCTGTCCGTTCAGGTCATTGGCCTTGCGTACCTCGTTCTCCAGTCCGTCAAAGTCGTTGTTCTCCATGCGGTGGCGACATACCTGCAGCAGACCGGTGATGTCCTCGGTCACGTCGCCGAACTCACCCTTCTGAATGGCATCCAGCGGTTTGAAGTTGTTGTCTATATGCTCCAGACAGGGCTCGCAAAGGCGGCCGATGCTGAACACCAGTTCGCTGGCAAAATCGTTCCCCTGATAGTAGTAGAGTCCCTTCTCCAGTACGGTATGGTTGTCCAGGCGGCACATGGCCAGCGTGCCGGTACGTTTCATCTGTGTGATTAGCTGCTTCTCAAACTTCACGGCCCCCATGGAGCGGCGCAAGCCACGCAGGTTCTCATGCAGGAAGGCGGTGACGGTACGCTCGAAGTTCTCCTCGGTAAACTCCAGTATCTTGGTCAGCTCCTCGCGTGTATGCCGGCGCATCAGCTCCAGCATCTCGCGGTTGTCGTTGCTCTTCATCAGCTGCTTCAGGGTGGCGTTACCCTTCTCCTTCTCTTTCCGCTTCTTGTACATCACCTGGCTGCGCACCAGCGAGAAGATGGCGGCCGCTATCAGCAGGACAATGGCAATGCTGCCACCGAAGTAGACGACCATTACGACCAGGAAGCAGATGGTGAAGGCAGCACCGGCGGTAATGAACCAGCCACCGATGACACTGAGCACACCCGTGATGCGGAACACAGCCGAGTCGCGTCCCCAGGCGCGGTCGGCCAGCGAAGTACCCATTGCTACCATGAAGGTGACATAGGTCGTAGAGAGGGGCAGCCTCAGCGAGGTACCCAAGGCAATGAGCAGACTGGCCAGCACCAGATTGATGGAGGCACGCACCATGTCGAAGGCAGCACCGTCGGCAATGATGGCTTCGTCCTTGCGGAAGCGGGTCTCTATCCACTGCTTGGCACCCTCGGGCATCGTCTTGCTCAGTCCGCTGCCTAATGCCATGCTGAAGCGCACCAGCGTACGGGCTATCGGTGTGCTGCCGAAGCTCTCTTCTCCTTCGTCCTGACGGGCCAGGTCTACGGAGGTCTTGATGACGTTGTGGGCCTTCTTGGAGGTGCAGAGCGAGTACACCATGATGGCTCCGGCACCTATCAGGAAGTACCAAGGTGTCTTGGCCGACCCTTGCAGGGAGGTCATCAGGAAGCCGTCGGGGCCACTGGCCGTACCGTTCTGTACATAGTCCATGAACGAGGAGTAGCCGGCCAGTGGTACGCCGATGAAGTTGACCAGGTCGTTACCGGCAAAAGCCAGTGCCAGCGCGAAGGTACCCATCAGCACCACCACGCGGAAGATGTTGACCCGGCACCAGTGGAGCACCTGCATGATGACCGTACATGCCACAAAGATGACACCCAGCAGCCACAGAGTGTTCTCGTGCAGCCAATGCTTGTTTTCGGGTGTCATGAAGGAGCTGTCCTTCAGTCCCTTGAAGAGCAGGAAGTAGAGGATGCTGGTGGCCGCAATGCCGCCAAACAGCGCGATGCTATACTTAATGTGTCGCTTGTAGTTGAAGGTAAAGACGATGCGTGCCAGCCACTGCACCAGCATACCGAAGAAGAAGGCGATGGCCACCGAGACAAAGATAGCCATGATGACCGACAGGGCCTTGTCGGTATTGATGAGGTCACCCAGCCCCAGCGCATCGCTGCCCTGCACCTTGATGAGGGAGAGGGCAAACGTACCGCCCAACAGCTCGAACACCATTGACACGGTAGTAGAGGTAGGCATACCCATGGTATTGAATACATCCAGCAGCACCACGTCCGTCAGCATCACAGCCAACAGGATGCTCATGATTTCGGCAAAGTAGAAGTGCTCGGGCTGGTAAATGCCGTGTCGGGCGATATCCATCATGCCGTTGGATAGGGAGGCACCGATAAACACGCCGACACCGGCAATGAACAGGATGGTCTTGAACGAGGCTGCCTTGGCACCGACAGCCGATTGCAGGAAGTTGACCGCATCGTTGCTGACACCCACCACCAGGTCGAAGATGGCGAGCACGAACAGGAAGATGACGATACAGAGATAGATTGTTTCCATATACTGAATATGTATTGTTGTTTCTGCCTGCAAAGTAACGCTTTTGGTGTTGCAGGGTCGTGTCATACATATTACAGATATGTTACATTCAGGGATTGGCTACCGGATGCAGTCCCATCTTTGCAGCCCGTTGCAGCATATAGTCGCGGGCGGCCTGATACTCGTTGGGTATCACCCCGTCCAGAATGGCATCCTTGATGGCACTCTTCAGGGCACCCACCTGCTGGCAGGGCGAGAGGCCGAAGGTCTGCATAATCTCCTCGCCGCTGACGGGAGGCTGGAAGTTGCGGATGCGGTCACGCTCCTCCAGGTCCTTCAGTTTCTGGCGCACCAGCTGGAAGTTGTCCAAGAAACGCTGCTTGCGGACGGAGTTCTTGGAGGTGATGTCGGCTTCGCAGAGGGTCATCAGGTCGTCAATGTCGTTGCCCGCCTCGAAGAGCAGCCGCCGCACAGCCGAGTCGGTCACCTCTTCGTCGGCTATCACGATGGGGCGCATGTGCAGCCCCACCAGCTTCTGCACGTATTTCATCTTCTCGTTCATGGGCAGCTTCATCTTGCGGAAGATGCCGGGTATCATCTTCTCGCCGATAAAGTTGTGGTTGTGGAAGGTCCATCCTATCTTCGGTTCCCACCGCTTGGTGGTCGGTTTGCCGATGTCGTGCAGCAGCGCGGCCCAGCGGAGCCACAGCCGCCGTTCCGTCACGTCCAGCATGGGGGCAGGCTGGGCCTCCTCCTCACCCTTCGGAGCGTCTTTCCACTCCCGGGTGGCACGCGCCACATTGTCCAGCACCTCCAGCGTATGGTAGAAGTTGTCCTTGTGGGCCCGTCCGTTGCGGGTCTCTACGCCCTGCAAGGCTGTCAGTTCGGGGAAAATCAGCTCCAGCAGTCCGCAGCGGTCCAGGTCTATCAGTCCCTTGGAGGGGACGGGCGAGAGCAATATCTTGTTCAGTTCGTCGGCAATGCGCTCGCGGCTGATGATGCCGATGCGCTCGCGGTTGCGCTCCAGTGCCTCGAAGGTCTCGTCCTCGATGTAGAAACCCAGTTGGGTGGCAAAGCGCACACAGCGCATCATGCGCAGCGGGTCGTCGCTGAAGGTGATGTCCGGGTCGAGCGGTGTCCGTACAGTACGTTCGCGCAGGTCGTCCATGCCGTTGAAGGGGTCCACCAGCTCGCCGTAGCGTGCCGCGTTCAGGCAGACGGCCATGGCATTGATGGTAAAGTCGCGTCGGTTCTGGTCGTCCTCCAGCGTTCCGTCCTCCACCACCGGCTTCCGGCTGTCATGGCTGTACGACTCCTTGCGTGCCCCCACAAACTCCACTTCCGTGCCCCGGTACTTCAGCTGTGCCGTACCGAAGTTCTTGAAGACGGCGAGGTGGGCGCCCCGTCCCAGCCGTTTGGCCAGTGCCTCGGCCACTCCGATGCCGCTTCCTACCACCACCACATCTATATCTTTGGAGGGACGTTGCAGAAAGATGTCGCGCACGTACCCGCCTACCACATAGCACTCCACTCCCAGTTGGTCGGCCGTTTCGGAGATACGTTTGAATATCGAGTCTTCAAAATGTTGTTTCAGTTCTTCGGTTGTCAGTTCTATCATATCAGTTCATAAACTAATGGAATCATGCGATTTCACACATTTTCCCGATTTGCGCGTGCAAAGATAGTGCAAAATACCGAGTATGCGAGAGGAGAGAAAATTTATTTGCTCTCCCGAGCGTGAGGTTTTTATCTAAATCGAGAGCATAACTTTCATGCCCGCATGAAAAAGTTATGCCAAGATGTAGCCTATTTTATTTAAAGATACAGATATTATTCTTATTTTTGCTGCCCGAAACAATTATTCAGGTTCCGGCACCGTCCGAAACCCACAAAACAAGAACCCATGAAGAGAATCATCCTTCTGACCTGCCTGTGCGGTGCATTGATGGCCTGCGGGGAGGTTGAAAAGAAAGCAGAGGCGAAGCTGCAGGTCGCCCGCGAAGCCTTTGAACGAGGCGACTATAACGAAGCAAAGAGGCAGATAGACAGCATCAAGGTGCTCTATCCCAAAGCGTTTGAGACCCGCCGTGCCGGCATTGCCCTGATGCAGGACGTCGAACTGGCCGAACAAGAGAAGACACTCACCTATTTAGACAGCCTGATGCGGCAGAAGGAACAGGAGCTGGACCGGCTGCGCCCCCGGTACACCTTCGAGAAGGACGAGGAGTATCAGCAGATAGGCAACTACCTGCACCCGTCGCAGGTCATCGAGAAGAACCTGCACCGCTCCTTCCTGCGGTTCATGGTCAACGAACAGGGCGTCATGAACATGACCTCCATCTACTGCGGACCGCGCAACATCCACCACACCGCCGTCAAGGTGACGGCCCCCGACGGCAGCTTTGCCGAGACACCCACCGCCAAGGATTGCTACGAGACCAGCGACCTGGGCGAACAGATTGAGAAGGCCGACTTCAAGATGGGCAACGACGGCAATGTGATGGGGTTCCTCTACCTGAACCGGGACAAGGAGATCCGGGTAGACTACCTGGGCGAACGCCCCTACTCCTTCCGGATGAGTGCCGCCGACCGTCAGGCTGTGGCAGCGGTCTACGAACTGTCGCAGCTGCTCTCCTCCATGAGCCAGATTCGGAAGGAGCAGGAGGAAGCCCGGCTGAAGAAGGAGTTCGTCACCCGCAAGAAGGCCGAACGGGAAGCGAAGAATCAATAGATTATGTAGGGGCGGACCTATGTGTCCGCCCAAAGCCACACGACAGCGGATTCAGGGCGCAACATGTTGCGCCCCTACAGGTATAACACACCATCAATCTGCTGATGTAAAAACGAAAGTTGAATAAAGAAGAGTGATATGAAAAAAGAAGAAAGCCAAGTGATTTTCGACCGCAACGTCGTTGAGTTCGTCACCGTAGCCGCCGAGTTCTGCCGCTTGCTGGAACAGGCCGAAGGGATGAAGCGGAGCGACTTTGTCGATACCATCCTGAAGATGCTGCCCCTGCTCTACCTGAAAGCCATCTTGCTGCCGCCCTGCGAAACCATGGGCGAGGAGGAGCCGGAGAACTACGTCACCGAGGAGACGTACGAAGTGCTGCGGATGAACCTGGCCGCCATCCTGGCCGACCGCGACGACTACCTGGATGTCTTTGTCAGCGACATGAAGTACAGCGACCAGCCCATCACCCGATACATCTCCGAGGAGCTGGCCGACATCTATCAGGATGTCCGCGACTTCATCTTCGTCTTCCAGCTGGGACTGAACGAAACCATGCACGATGCACTGGCCATCTGTCAGGAGAACTTCCGCCTCTACTGGGGACAGAAGTTAGTGAACACCCTGCGTGCCCTGCACGAAGTGAGATATGCTTCCGATGACAACGACGAGCCGGAAGAGGAGGAATAAACAACCGACCATAGAACATGCTGATTAAACGAACCATTGATAAAGAGATAGTGAACGCCATGCCCAAGGCCGCCTTTGCGGGCGAGATACACGTGGTGAAGACCCCCTGGGAGGCAGAGCGGGCCGTGGCCTACCTGAAAGGGTGCTCCCTGCTGGGCATCGACAGCGAGACCCGTCCCTCCTTTGCCAAGGGGCAGACGCACAAGGTGGCCCTGCTGCAGGTGGCCTCAGAGGAGCATTGCTTCCTGTTCCGCCTGAATGTGATGGGACTGACGCTTCCCCTCATCACCTTGCTGGAGATGCCGCACATCACCAAGGTGGGCCTGTCGCTGAAGGACGACTTCATGATGCTGCACAAGCGGGCTCCCTTTGAGCCGCGCGGCATCATCGAGCTGCAGGAGTTTGTCCGCCCCTTCGGCATCGAAGAGCAGAGCCTGCAGAAGATTTACGCCATCCTCTTTGGCGAGAAGATATCCAAGACGCAACGCCTCTCCAACTGGGAGGCCGACGTCCTGACACAACCGCAGCAGCTCTATGCCGCCACCGATGCCTGGGCCTGCCTCAACATCTACCGGAAGCTGCAACAACTGAAGGATAGCGGCGACTATGAAATGGAAAGCTGAATTTAATTTAAAATTAAAAATTTAAAATTTAAAATGAGAGGTGAGCGAACGGCCATGGGCGGAAAATATTCCGCCCCTACATGTAGCTCGTAACTTGTAACTAAAAAATATGAACAGTGTACAACTCAAATCAGGCAAAGAGGAATCGTTGAAGCGGTTCCACCCATGGGTCTTCTCGGGAGCCATTGCCCGCATCAACGGCGAGCCGGAAGAGGGCGAAGTCGTGGAAATCTATACATCCCAACGTGAATTCATTGCCAAAGGCCATTGGCAGATAGGCAGCATCGCCGTGCGCGTACTGACGTTCCGGCAGGACGAAGCGATTGATGCCGACTTCTGGAGACGGAGGCTGCAGACCGCCTACGACATGCGCCGGAGCATCGGCATCTGCCGGCGACCGGACAACAACACCTACCGCCTGGTACACGGCGAGGGCGACAACCTGCCCGGCCTGGTCATCGACATCTACGGGCGTACGGCCGTGATGCAGGCCCACTCGGCCGGTATGCACCTGGTACGCATGACCATTGCCGAAGCACTGCTGGAGGTGATGGGCCACTGCATCGACAACATCTACTACAAGTCAGAGACCACCCTGCCCTTCAAGGCCGACCTCTATCCGGAGAACGGATTCCTGAAGGGGGGCAGCACGGACAATGTGGCTCTGGAATATGGTCTGAAGTTCCACATCGACTGGCTGAAGGGACAGAAGACCGGCTTCTTTGTAGACCAACGCGAAAACCGCTCGCTGCTGGAACGCTATGCCGCCGGCCGCTCGGTACTGAACATGTTCTGCTACACAGGCGGATTCTCGGTCTATGCCATGCGCGGCGGTGCCACCCTGGTACACTCGGTGGACAGCTCGGCCAAAGCCATCGAACTGACCAACCAGAACATCCGCCTCAACTTTGCCGACGACACCCGCCATGCCGCCTACGCCGAAGATGCCTTCAAGTACCTGGACCGCATGGGCGACCAGTACGACCTCATCATCCTGGACCCTCCCGCCTTTGCCAAGCACCGCGACGCCCTGCGCAACGCCCTGCAAGGCTATCGCAAGCTCAACGTCAAGGCATTCGAGAAAATCAAGCCCGGAGGCATCCTGTTCACCTTCTCCTGCTCGCAGGCAGTCAGCAAGGAGAACTTCCGCACGGCTGTCTTCACAGCAGCCGCCATGTCGGGCCGCAGCGTGCGCATCCTGCACCAGCTCACCCAGCCGGCCGACCACCCGGTCAGCATCTACCATCCCGAGGGCGAATACCTGAAAGGACTGGTACTCTACGTCGAATAAAGCCACACGACGACGGCTCCCGGGTGAATGGAGAGACGGCTTAAACCGCCTACCCGACGGTGCAATTTTGTAAACTATTGTTACCATCGGCTTTTTTCGGCAACACTCGAAAATCCGCGTTTGTAACCCACTGTATATCAATGCGTTAGAGAGTCCAACATTCAGTCGTATTCTGAATATCATTCAGTCGTATCATGAATGCCATTCAGTCGTATCATGAATGCCATTCAGAATACGACTGAATGTAGCACCCTCTACGACGCTATTTTTTTGCCCTCTATTTGTCCGGATATTTCAAAATTTGCACACCTACACAAGCATCACACACCATCTATCCATCGGCAGTACCATTCCGCCAAAGGAGAGGGACAGCTGAGCAGTCCTTCGTTCTGCTGGAGATTGAGGAGCGAGAAGCGGATGCGCCGACGTGGGTGGAACTTCTCGTTATAGACCGACAGGCTCCTGCCGGTAACACAGTTCTCTGCCTTTACTTCTACGGGGATGATATCAGCCCCTTGTTGCAGCAAGAACTCTATTTCAGCACGACTGTCCGATGACCAGTAGTAAGGAAGTCCCGCATCCGACTGGGGAAGTAGCGATTGCAATATGGCATTCTCTGCCATGGCTCCCTTGAACTCAGTGTAGTTGGCTGCCGAATCGGTGATAACCTGAGGCGAGAGTTTGGCAAGCCTCCTCAGTATACCGCAGTCGCATGCATATACTTTGAAAGCAGTCATATCGGCATAAGCAGACAAGGGTATTCCCGGCTTGGTAACGTTGAAAATGCGGTAAATCATTCCGGCATCTTCCAGCCACATCAGCGCATCCTCATAATCTTTGGAGCGGGCACCCGGGCGCACTACCTTGAAGATGAACTTCCGGTTTTCTTTGCCCAGCTGGGCGGGCAAGGAGCGCCAGATGGCCTGTATGCGCGGAATCTCTCTGGCATCGGCATACTTGGCAAAGTCAAGTTCATAGAGGTCGATGATGTCTTGGAGAGTCTGGTCTACCAGAGCAACGCCTTGATTCTCCAGCAGACACTTGACGGCCTCGGGCATCCCCCCGCACACCTGATACCGACGGTATTCCGCCTTCAGCTTATTGAGGATGATGACAGGCAGATGTTCCGCCTTACACAAGCCCTCAACGTATTCATACAGAGACGAATCACTGGCCTGCAGGAATTCACTGAAGGAAATAGGATACATCCTCAGGATGCTGACCTTCCCGACGGGAACAGTCATTTTGCGGTGCTTGACGGCAACGCCAAGCAGCGAACCGGCTGCTATTACATGATAGTCCGGTGCCTCTTCGCAAAAGTATTTGAGGCTGTTGAGTGCCTCTTCACATTCCTGTATTTCATCGAATATCAGCAGAGTCTTTCCGGGGAGGATGGGGACATCACAGTAAAGTGCCAGCTCCTTGACGAGACGTTGGGGCGACTTGGAGACCTGAAAAACGGATTTGACCTCAGGCTGGCGGTCGAAGTCGAACCTGGCACAATAGTCGAAACACTCCCTGCCAAATTTCGTCATGACCCAGGTCTTTCCTATCTGGCGGGCTCCCTTCAGCAAGAGCGGTTTCCTGTAAGGGGAATCTTTCCAAGCCTTCAATGTCTGAATAATTCTTCGCTGTATTTCCATATCATTACACTATTAAGTGCAGATTTGTGTAGCAAACACACATTTTTCCGCACTTATTTGTGCAAAGATAGATATTTTCCGTATTTATCCCAACAAAACGATGTCTTTATTTTTACCACTCTCGAAACCGCACGCATTCTATTTACGAACGGCATTCAGGGCAGACACACAGGTCTGCCCCTACGGGTGCCGCTAAAGTTTTCGGGGTTGCTTATGGGTAGGGGCGCAACATTTTGCGCCCTAATCCGCACGCACCGCATTCGGTCTCCCTGTTTCGCTGAATCTGAGAGGATGAGTATTTTATGCTCTACAACATACTTTTACTCTTTTTCTGTGAATAAATACTAAAATGTTATTATAATACATAGTATTATAGCCCTTTTTTCTTTCTTTTGCATAATTAAGCATAAAGCATCTACAGGGATGCTTGCGTGGCAGACAAACAGACAAGCGAACGAACAAACAAATTAATAATATATCAGTTATGAAAAAAGACGTATGCGAAAAAGTGTACGAGCCACCCTTGGTAGAGGTGGTTTCCGTACAAGTAGAACAGGGATATGGAATGTCCGGAGAAAATTCCAGCATCAGTAACGGTGCAGAGTGGAGTTCCATTGTCGATTTATGGGACGAGACTTATTTTGATACATGGTAACTGTGTGAAATTGTTTAGCTATGACATTTATGAGAAACAACAATTATCTGTGCATGGCCCTGCTGGGCTGTGCCGTATCGCTGCTGGCAAGCTGTAGCGATACAGAGAGTGTGGAGCGTCCGTCTGCTCCGCAAGGGCCGTTCGTGCTGCGGGCTGTGGCAGAATCGCACGCCGCAACCCGTTCTGCGGTAGACAATCAAGGCACGTTTTCGTGGTTGGATGGAGACAGAATAGGTGTACAAACAACAGAAAGTGGAGCGTTTTCACCCATGCAGTATGATGGCACAGGCTTTTCTTCTTCTGTAGCGCCTCTTGATGGTGGATATGCCGTTTCACCGGAGGAACTTTCACCGAACGTTTCTAACGGTTCGTTACAAATATTCCTGCCCAGAACATACACCTATACTTTTCAGGATGAGATGGACAAGACGCCCACTCATGCACCTATGGCCGGGAAAATCACTTCGGATAACGGTGAATACAAGGTTCAATTCAACAACCTGACCGCCTTGCTCCGGCTGCATCTCTGCAACATCTCGACAAAAGGTTGCAGAATCGTGGTTACAGGAACCAATCAGCTCACCGGCAACTTCACGGTACAGGATGGTGCGGATGGAAAACCCTACATCGCAAGCCAATCTGCACTGCAAGAGGCAGACAAGAAGCTGACCATCGTCTACGATGGCAAAGACCAGCAGTACGACGGAATCGGGCAATACTTCTATATACCGTTACCTGTTTTAAATGCCGGGGATGCAGATGAAACAGAATACGCAGTGAAAGTGTATAACAAATCCAATTCGGAAACTTCTGATGCACTTGTATTGGATACCCATCTGTAATTAGATATGCATACCAACCATAAATAACAAGAAACACTTGCAGATAAATC
>JBJEHI010000065.1:0-13727 GCA_051875915.1 Bacteroides sp. | reverse complement strand
CAACAGTCTTGTTCTTCTGATAAAGAAGAGAATCGAAAAATAGTTTCTTTGCATGGCTCGATACTTTTTTGTTTGCAAAATTAAGTTTCAAGACCAAAAGTGCGACTACGCAAAATAGTGTGTATCAACGAAAAGCAACCTTATTCGGTGGACTTTTCCGGACGGAATCTTACTCCACCGAATTGGCCTGTGAAAGTTGCTGTATTCTGCGTAAAAAGGGGAGGAGGGAGGAAACAAAAATCCCCGATAACTGTTGGTTATCAGGGATTTTCTTTGATTGTCATCTTTGTTTGGTGATCCGCTTGGGGCTCGAACCCAAGACCCCAACATTAAAAGTGTTGTGCTCTACCTGCTGAGCTAGCGGATCAATCCTTATTGCCGTTAAGCGGGTGCAAAGGTAAGAAGATATATTGAGAAAAACAAGTGTATAGAGGGAAAATGTACTGAAAAAATCCCCCTATTCATCGTCTCGCAGCAGACGGAATAAGGGGGATGTTCTATGAAAATGGGGTTAGGTTCCTATAAAGTAGTGCAACTAACGATGCTACAAAAATACACTCTTCTTCCTAATTGGAGAAATTTTTCCGCATATTTTTATGCATAACTTTTCATTTTGGTGCAATTTTCAGATGTGGAGCAGGCGGCAAAGTGGCAAAAGGAAGCGACGGAGGGGGCGTAGACGCACCCACCAGTGTGCCCGTCGCAGCCACCGTGCATCGGTACATACCTGCTCCGTCCCGTCAGGACGGTAGATGGTACGCAGCAGTCCGATGATGTCGCTCCGCTTGACACGTTCAATCCGTACCAGGTTGCCATCGCCCAACATCAGGCATTCGTCACCTTCCCTGCCTATATAGCGATGAATCATGTAACGTCCCTCCCATTGATAGAAGGGGCAGCAATAGAGCGGCAGCTCTCCATCCGGCGGACAAGGAACCACCTCCACCAGGTCCTTGCCACCGTGAATAAAGGGATACATGCTCTGTCCGTCAATGTGTAGCTTGACGCTCTGTCCGGCTCGCAACGCATCGGCGGCTTCGGACAAGAAACTATTGGGTACTACCAGTTTGCGCATCACGTTCTGTTGAGGATTAACGGTTACCGGTTTTCATACAGCAGCATCGTCGCCAAAGACGGTACGGCACGACAGACGGGCCGCATCGGCATCGGGCAGACAGGCCAGATGATAGACGGGCACGCTGGATAGCAAGTGGCTGAGGACCTCGCTGATGTGATCGTACAGCCCGTCGTCGTAGGCAAAGCAGGGCGGACAGGAGGGGTGCAGTGCCCCGTATCCCTGTGCCACCGAGAGGCGGGTTATCTTGTTGTAGGGAGCCTGCGACAGGCGCACACAGGCGGCCAGCGGATAGCTCTCCGTCTTGTAGCAGGGCGTCTTTCCGCTCCAGGGACTGCCAAAGGCCCACGGCTTGCCGTCGATGATGCGGATGATGGGACTGTCGTCGTTCAGCAGGACGGCTCCCTCGATGTGCTCACGCCACAGGCGGGTATGGGTACTCTTGCCCGTCCCGCTCTCGCCCAGAAAGAGTACGGCACGTCCCCGATACCGGATGGTGCTGGTATGGATGGCTACCGTCTGCAACGGATTGGTTGCCACGCCATACGCAATCCAGCAGGCAAAGCGCAGCAGCCGGGCATCGAAATTGCCCGTGAAGCAGGCTACGTGTCCCTCCTCCTCCATCCAGAGGTGGAGCGGCAGGGCATCGGCGGGAGCCATCTCGAAGCAGTAGCCGCCGGCATAGCGTCCGAAGCGGCTGACGATGTGGTCTATCTCGTTCTGATAGAATACGGTCTCAAAGGCCGGAGCCACGGCCGTGGGTGAGGTGAAGCGGCAGACAGGTTCGCCTTCGGCCGTTACCTTGAAAGGCGCGAATCCCTGCAGGGCAGCTATACCCTGCATCAGCCTTTCTCCCTCTATCCGGATGCGATGTCCGGCTATCAAATAGTCTTGAATCATTCTGGTTGAATATTGAAAGTTGAAAAACATTAATTACCATGGTCGCCGATGTCAATAATGCGGTCGCAGAAGGCCAGCGAACTCTCCCGATGGGCGATGATGACCAGCGTCAGCTCGCGGTGCGTGTCCGAGAGTTGTTCCAAGGCATGGTTTATCTCCTGTTCGGTACGATTGTCAAGGGCCGAAGTGGCCTCGTCGAAGAAGAGGACCGAAGCCTCCTTGTAGAGCGCACGTGCAATGCCGATGCGCTGTTTCTGTCCGCCCGACAGTCGGTTGCCATATTCGCCTAACGGGGTGTCCAGCCCTTGTGGCAGTGCATCGGCCCACTCCTTCAGCTGTACCTGCTCCAGCACCCGTGCTACCTTGGAGCGGTCGGGTACGGGTGCGCCCAGTGCCACGTTGTCGGCCAGCGAACCCTCGATGATGAATATCTCCTGCGGCACATAGCCTGCCAGCCGGTGCCACTGGTGGCGGTTGGCAGCCGTCAGCGGTCGTCCGTCAATCCGTATCTCGCCTTCGGTAGGTTCGAAGAAGCCCAGCATCAGGTTGAACAGCGTGGATTTGCCCGAGCCGCTGGCCCCCCGTATGCCGATGCGTTCGCCGCAGGCGATGTTCAGCGTCAGTCCTTGGAAGAGGGTATGTCCGTCGGGGAAGGCAAAGGCCAGGTTGCACAGTTCGATGGAACGGCGGAAGGTGAAGGGAGCCTCTGCCGCGTCTGTGGCGGGTCGGATGCCCGTTTCGCGGAGGCCGTCGGTCACCACGTCAATGGTATGCGAGGCGTTCTGCAACATCACCCAGCTGTTCAGGATGCCTCGGACGGCCGGTATCAGGCGGAAGGCTGCTACGGCAAACACACCGCTCATCAGCCCCAGGTCACCGTTTCCCGTACCTATCAGCAAGGCCAGGCCGGCCACTAATGCCAGCTCGGAGAGGAACTGCGGGAAGAGTTGGTACACCTCCGTACGCAGACGGTTGTGTACGATGAAGTCCATTCCCTGGTCGAACGAAGCCAGTGACGTATGGAAGGCCTGCGCTATCTCCAGTTCGGCATAGCCCCGGAAAGCCTCCACCACCGTGCGGCTCTGTCTGCGACGTGCCTCCAGCTCCTCCTGCCCGAAACGGCGCAGTCGCTTGCGCACCACGCCTACGTAGAGCACAGCCAACGGCACAAAGGCCAGACAAAGCAGCGAACCGGCTAACGGCTCCCATACCAGCAGTGCACCCACCATCAGCAGTATCAGTACGGCCTCACCCGCCATGCGGAAGAGCGGAGCCAGTACGCAAAGGCTGAATGTATAACAGATGTAATTGACCTCGTAGCCCAGCTGTACGCTGCTTTTCGACTTCAGGTAGAGCAAGCCCCGGTGGTAGTAGTTGGCAAACATGCGGCGGCTGAAGTCGCGGTAGATGTCCAGCTGATAGCTGCTCTGTATGCGGGCCAGCAGCAGCACCAGTGCATTCTTCAGCACCACGAAGAGCAGTACTGCGCCACAGAGTGCCAGCATCATCTCGCGTCCGCCGCCGTCGCGCTTCACCAGCACCAGCAGGATGGGTATCAAGGCCGCCACCCCGGCAAAGTCGAGCAAGGCCCGTACCAGCACCGACAGAGCTACCCAGATGCCCCGCTTGCGCTGGCGTGGGGAGAGTAGGGATGTGATGTGTCCTATCATGAATGCTGCTGCTTCTTACGCCAGAAGGTCCGTTTCTCCCATAAGTCCTGCAAGAAGAGCACCCAGCCCACGCTGCCTACGCCGCACAGGAAGACGCAACCCACCAGAATCATCATCTTGCGGGGCTTGGAAGCACGCAAAGGCACGCTGGCCGGTTGTATGATGGTGTAGACAGGCGTTATCTCGTCCACCTTTGCCTTGGCCATACGCAGCTGCTGGCTCATCTGGTTGTAGGCGGAGTAGGCCAGATTCATCTCGTTCTGCAGTTTCTCCAGCTCGGCTTTCGAACTGAGCAGCGACAGGCCCTGATTCTTGTCGGCATACTCGGCATACTGTGCCTGCGCCGTATAGTATTCGGCTTGCGCCTCGCGATAGAGCTTCTCGGTATACTCCAGCGTGGTGCGTGCCTTGCTGGTACGATACTCCGTCACATACTCTTGCAGGCGTTTACGCACCGAGTCGGCCACCACGGCGGCCACCAGCGGGTCCTGCATGGTGACGGCCAGCGTAGTGACCCACGTCTTCTTCTCAACCGTCACCTGGATGCGGCTGCTGATGCCTCCGGCCACGCCGGCCTGTTCCTTTGTCAGTTGGAAGGGGTCTATCTTAGCCTCCGTGCCGGCATCGCCCGGCTTGTCGCGGAAGAGGGAGACCGCCCATCCTATCAGGCGGAAGGGGGCACCCGTCACCGACTTTATCCACGATACCTTCTGCCGCTCCTTCATGTAGGTGGC
Organism: Bacteroides sp.; assembly: GCA_051875915.1. Taxonomy (GTDB): domain Bacteria; phylum Bacteroidota; class Bacteroidia; order Bacteroidales; family Bacteroidaceae; genus Bacteroides. The sequence goes on along the minus strand of JBJEHI010000065.1, from coordinate 9,348 downwards.
CAGCGTCAAGAGGGTCGTGTCCTGCTGCTCGTGGACAGGGATGTCGAACAGGCCCACCAGGAAGGGTGTTGAGGCCACAATATCGGGATAGAGGTCGGGATAGATGGCATCGCGTCCCGTAGATGTGCCCAGACTGATGCCTGCCATGGCGGCCAGCGAACTCATGCTGGAGGAGGACGACGACTTACCCGTGGTGCTTTCAGGGGCTATCAATATTTCGGTGGTGTACTCCTTGGGGGTGCTGAAGCCGATAATCAGCCCCACGATGGCGCCGATGCCGCATACCTTCAGTATCAGCTTGCGCGATTTCCACACTTTCATTGCCAGCTCCAGCAGGTCAATTTCCTGTATTTCATGAGCCTTCCGGCCCGTCGTATTGTTGTTTGTTATATCCATCCGCTTTAATTTCTTAGAACCATATATTAGCAAAACGTCTGCAAAGATAATGCAAAGAATTGATTCAGCGAGCGAAATCATTAACTTTTAAGGAGATATTCTTTCGGGGTGAATGCGGACAACGGCGTTCTGTCGGCTTGGCCGAGGCAATACCGCCGCTCTGCCCGGCACCCGGACCAGTGATGACAAAGTGACAAATTGTATATCCTAAAGGCCGGAGAATGGCGTATTTCGAGCCGACATACAGGCCGGTGATAAAAAACGAAACGGGAACAGGCTATTTATCTCTTCCATAGAGAGATAGCGAAATATTGACAAAAATTCTACGCGCAAAGACGGCAGAAAAGTGCTTTTCAAGCAGCAAAGAGGTTGTTTTTCCTGCGCAAACAACTACTTTATGGAGAGCAGATACCTTGTTTTGACGAAGAAGATAGTATGTTTTCAGCCATCGGTTATAAAGATATGGAGCAGAAGTTAGTATGTTTTCCGCCAGAAAAGGGCTTCGGAATGCATAAAACGGGCGATATTCCGCCCGTTTCTGCATATTTATGCACTATAGTCCTTCTCCATTTTCTCTGGTTGCGAAATCTTGTCAGCTGCCATTGTAAGCAGAACCGACCATTTCGCAACCAAAAGAAAGAAGATTCGGGATTATCGCGTCAGCATGGATTGTGACAGGATGTCCGTCAGGATAGGACGTACACCGCTCACAAAGCACTCTACGGCAATCACCATCAGGATGAGACCCATCAGACGCATCATCACGTTGTTGCCCGTCTCGCCCAGCAGTCTTACCAACCGGGTAGAGGCACGCAGGATGAAAAGCGTCAGCAGGTAGATGAAGGCAATGGTACCTATCAGCACCGCTTTCATCTCTACGGTATGGGCATCCTGCATCAGCACGATGGCGTTGGCTATGGCACCCGGACCGCACAGCATGGGGATGCCCAGCGGCGTGATGGAGATGTCGGCGGCATAGGTACGTATCTCTTCGTCCTTCAGACGCATGGAGGTGTAGCGTGCCTGCAGCATGTCGAAGCCTATCTTGAAGATGATGAAGCCGCCGGCAATGCGGAACCCGTTGGTAGAGATGCCGAAGAACTTGAAGAGAAACTGCCCGGCAAAGGTGAACACCATGATGGTGATGAAGGCTACCAGCGTGGCGCGTGACACGACGGACTGCCGCTCGCGCTCGCTCATTCCGTTGGTCATGGTCAGGAATACAGGCATGGTGCCCAGGGGATTGGTCAACGTAAAGAACGAGGTAAAGCAGAGCAAAAAGAAAGGAATTAATGTCTCCATAAACTGATTTTTAAGATTTACGGCGACAAAAATACAACAATTCAGGGAATAACGAGAAACAAACAGGAAAAATAAGAACGCTCAGAGTATCTCTGTCAGTTCCCGCAGGTCGGTGATACGGTAGGTGGGCCGGAAGGGGAGTTCCTCCTTTCCGTACAGGTCGTAGAACACCTGGTGCATCCCCACGTTATGGGCACCGGTGACGTCGCTCTCCCAACTGTCGCCAATCATCAGCGATTCGTTCAGCTGCGACTGGGTGGCGGAGAGGGCAAAATGGAAGATAGCCGGCCAGGGCTTCAGCACGCCGATGTCGTCCGAGAGGATGACCTGACGAAAGAAGCCATCGATGCCTGCCGAGCGCATCTTGCGGCACTGCAGCTCCTGAAAGCCGTTGGAGAGGATGAACAGACGGTAACGTCCCGACAGGTATTGCAGCACCTCCAGCGCATGGGGCATCAGCTTCCGGCAGGTGGGGATGACGGCAAAGAAATCATCGGCAAAGGCCTGCGCCAGACGGCTGTCTCCGCGTCCCACGGCCTGTAGCGGATAGAGGAAACGTTGCCGATTCAGCTCCTCCTTGGTCACCGTCCCGTCAGCGTACTCCTTCCACAGCTCGTGGTTGCGCTGCTGGTAGAGGGTGTAATAGTGCTCGAAGGAGTCGAAGTAGCGGTCGAAACAGTGCTTCCGATAGGTTGCTTCAAAGGTGTCACGCGCATTTTGCGAGAAAGCCCACAGCGTGTCGTCGAGGTCGAAGAAGAGGTTTTTGTACATTTTTTTGAGTTACGAGTTACGAGCTACGAGCTACAAGCTACAAGCTACGAGCTACGAGTTGGGGCGGAACATCTTGCGCCCAAAAACCGATGTCGTGCGGCTTTGGGCAGAAGATGTTCCGCCCCTACACACTTGTTAATATGATTGCAGACCTATCATCATTTCACCTGAATCACCAGGTAGCGTGACACGCTCCAGAATGAGTTGGTATTGGTGATGTGCAGGGTGAGTTCCCCCTTGTCATTCTTCTCCAACGCATACGAGCCTTCCGGGTGTGTTGTCAGCAGTTTGGCATCCTTGGAGTAGAGCTTGATTTCCTTCGTGGTGCGGATGTCTATCTGAGTGAAATAGTCCTTGTTGAAGTCATCGTCCTTCAGTACCTCCTTCTTGGCGAAGATGTTGTCCTTCTTCACGATGTTCTGCTCCTTCAGCTCCTTCGACGTACCGAATACAAACCAGGCCGCGTTCAGTGCCTTGTCCTGTGTGGCTACGGTTTTAGCCTTCGCCTCGTTTTCGGCCGTCAGTGCCTCCTTGTCAGCTGTCAGTCCGCTTACAGCCGCATCCAGTTCCTGAATACGGATATTCTTCGAAGCCAGTTCAGCCTGCAGTTCCTCGATGCGTTGCGTCTTGGCATTCAGTTCCTGCGTCAGTGCTTCCACCGCCTTCTTCAGTTGTGCCGAGTTGTTCTTGCTGCTCTTCAGCATAGCCTGCAGTTTCTCAATCTGTGCCTTGTTCTCCTCCATCTGCTTGCGGATGAACTCTATATCCGAAGCGATTTGTTGTTTGGCATTCAGCGAACCTTCGCCTGCGGCACCACGTTGCAGGTCCACCCGGTTCTCGGCCGCATTGATTTGCCGGAAGCCTTCCGATATCTCGTTGAAGGTACCCATCATCTCATCCAGTTCAGCGTTACGTTGGTTCAGCACCATCAGCAACGAATCATTTTCAGCCTTCAGCTGATTCTTGTCACCTCCCGAAAGGGCGTCGCACGAAGCCAATACGGCTGCGCCCACCATCATTAATACAATCTTTTTCATAATCTTCCTATTTAAATTGGTTTATACCATATAATATATGTAACTTTTATAAGTTTGGTTACCATGTTTACAAACTCCCAATGTCCGCCGGAGGCGGACTCTCTCCGTCCTCACCGCAGGAGCGTGAAGCGGAGAGGGGTACGGAGGGCGTAAAGAGCAAAAAGCTGTTTGAGCCTCGCAGAGGCGAGTTCTTTTTGCTTAGCCCGACACCCCTCGTAGTAGCTCCGTAGGTGCAGACGGTGTATTTTCTTTTGGTTAGGGCGCAAGATGTTGCGCCCCTACAGTACAAGCAAAAGAAAAGTCACACCCCGCCGACAACCAGCACAATCTCCCCCTTCGGTTCATTCTCCGTAAAGTGCGCTATCAGCTCCGCCAACGTACCTCGCACCGTCTCCTCATGCACCTTCGAAATCTCGCGTGCCACGGCAGCCGGCCGTTCCGGCCCGAAGTGCTCCGCCAGTTGACCCAGCGTCTTCACCAACCGGTAGGGCGATTCGTAGAAGATGATGGTGCGCGTCTCCGCGGCCAATTCCTTCAGTCGCGTCTGGCGTCCCTTCTTCTGCGGCAGGAATCCCTCGAAGCAGAACTTCTCGTTGGGCAGCCCCGAAGCCACCAATGCCGGCACGAAAGCCGTTGGCCCCGGCAGGCACTGCACCTCGATGCCTGCCCGCACACACTCGCGCACCAGCAGGAAGCCGGGATCGGAGATGGCGGGCGTGCCTGCATCCGAGATGAGTGCCACCGTCTCGCCCCCTCTTATTCTATTTACAACGCTTTCCACCGTTTTATGTTCATTGAATTTGTGATGCGACTGCATGGCGTTCTTTATCTCGAAATGTTTCAGCAGGATGCCCGACGTGCGTGTATCCTCGGCCAATATCAGGTCGGCCTCCTTCAGGATGCGCACCGCCCGCAGTGTCATATCTTCCAGATTCCCTACCGGAGTAGGTACCACATAGAGTTTCCCCATATCTTTCTGACGTTTAGTGATGTCGCCGCAAATGTAGAAATAAATAATGAGAAAATGTAGGTAAGCCGATAAAAACCTGTACTTTTGCATAGGATTAACAGAGATAAGACAGATGCTCCCCTGCTTTTTAAATTTTTAATTTTTAATTTTAAATTGATAAGATGCTCTACCAAGAAGACCATAACCAAGAGACCGGACGACGCGGGCGCGTTGAAGTCATCTGCGGCTCCATGTTCTCCGGCAAGACCGAAGAACTGATACGACGCCTGAAGCGTGCCAAGTTTGCCCGCCAACGGGTGGAAATATTCAAGCCGGCCATCGACACACGCTATTCCGAGGCCGACGTGGTGTCGCACGACAGCCACTCCATCGCCTCTACCCCCATTGACTCGTCGGCCAGCATCCTGCTGTTTACCTCAGAGATTGACGTGGTAGGCATCGACGAGGCGCAGTTCTTCGACAGCGGACTGGTGGATGTGTGCAACCAATTGGCCGACAACGGCGTGCGTGTCATCGTCGCAGGACTCGATATGGACTATCTGGGCCGTCCCTTTGGTCCCATGCCGGCTCTCTGTGCCATTGCCGACGAAGTCACCAAGGTACACGCCATCTGTGTGAAGTGCGGACAGTTGGCCGCCTTCTCGCACCGCATGGTGGCCAACGACAAGCAGGTGATGCTGGGCGAGACGACCGAGTACGAACCGCTTTGCCGGCAATGCTACCGTCAGGCAACCCGTAAATAACTCATAAATCACTACAGCCATGGCTCAAAAGAAAATCACCTTCGACAGTTTCATCCGCGGTGTCATACTGGGCGGCATCGTCATCGCCCTGCTGATGCTGCTCAAGCGGCTGAGCAGTGTGTTGCTCCCCTTCTTCATCGCGTGGCTCATTGCCTACATGGTCTATCCCATGGTCACCTTCTTCCAGTATCGCCTGCGTGTGAAGGTGCGTATCCTCGCCATCTTCTGTGCACTTTTCACGCTGCTGGTGATAGGGGGAGTGCTCTTCTACTTCTTTGTCCCTCCCATGCTCGAAGAGTTTGGCCGGGTGAAGGACCTGCTGATAGCCTATTTCTCTGACGCAAGCTATGGCAGCAATGTGCCCAGTTCGTTGAGTGAGTTTCTGCGGCAGAACGTCGATTCGAACTACCTGAGCCGTCTGTTCCACCAGGAGGACTTTCTGGCGGCACTGAAGGAGAGCCTGCCGCGCATCTGGCAGTTGCTGACGGAGTCGGTCAATCTGCTTTTCAGCTTCTTCACCTTCCTGCTCATCCTACTCTATGTGGTCTTCATCCTGCTCGACTATGAGAGCATTGCCGAGGGATGGGTTCACCTCATTCCGCTGAAATACCGTACCCATGTGGTGCGTCTGCTTACCGATGTAAAGGAGGCCATGAACCGCTATTTCCGCGGACAGGCCTTCGTGGCATTCTGTGTCGGCATCCTCTTCAGCATCGGCTTCCTGATTATCGACTTCCCGCTGGCTGTCGGTCTGGGTCTCTTCATCGGCCTGCTCAACATGGTCCCCTACCTGCAGATGGTGGGCTTCATCCCTACCATCATGCTCGCCATACTGAAGGCGGCCGATACGGGCGGCAACTTCTGGGTCATTCTGGCCTCGGCCATTGTGGTCTTTGCAGTGGTGCAGGTCATACAGGACGGCTTCATCGTGCCGCGTGTCATGGGGCACATCACCGGCCTCAATCCTGCCATCATCCTGCTCTCCCTCTCCATCTGGGGTTCGCTGATGGGGATGCTGGGCATGATCATCGCCCTGCCGCTCACCAGCCTGATGCTCTCCTACTATCAGCGATACATCGCGCATCACGAGCGACGGCTGCGGGAACAGGATGCCGATGCGGGGGATGAGGAGGGGTGAGCATTTATAGTACACGTCATGAAATTCCCCTTGTTCTGTTCATAGAAATCCGTAATTCCCAGAATGTTGTCTATTCCCCGTCATTCAATTGCGACAGATTGTTCAGATAAGCATTTATAAGCTCCAGTGTGTATTCTTCCGTCGTTTGATTGTCCGGCCTTTCGTCCTTAAGGGCTTGATTCACGTTGTCAATGAGTCCTGTTGATTTCCTATTTATAGGATTTAATCATCCTGCCATAGCCTTCCCGCTACATGGCCGTTTATGTCATTGGACTTCTTTCCTCCAATGAGTGGCATTGGCTTTTATAGGGCAGGTATATATAGGTATGATAGCAGATGTGCTGTTTACAACGAAAGAGGGGACACTACAACCTTCAGTGTAATGTCCCCTCTGAAATAAACTATTTCTGTTTATTCTTCATTCAGATTATTCTACGGGTGCGCCATTCCAAGTTGCACTTGTAGTAGTAATCTTACCTGTACCAGTGGTTGAATAGCTACCTGCTACAGCAATGTTGGTCAGAGCTACATCAGAAGATGCTGTTCCGTTGACAATAGCGAGGTTAGATACCGTTGTAGTCATCTGGCCTTGGCCGGAAATACCAGTCAATGTGCCTTCTACAACCAATGTCTTGCCACTCATATCATAAGTTCCAGCAACGAAGGATGCACCGGTTGCATAAATCTTATTGATATCAACCAACTTGCTCAAGGTGTTAACTGTGAATGCAGCAACATTTGTAGTCTTGAAGGCATTAATCCAAGCAATTTCTTCTGCAGCCTCAATGTTAGCATCACTGAATGTATTTACATAGATACCTTCTTGAGTTCCACCGAGTACGTTTACGGTAGCAGCAGCAGCGGCATTGGCTGCCGGCAATGTAATCGTACCATTACCTGCACCTACACTTACACTTGCAGCGGCGTTAGCAATATCGATATTGCCATTGTTGGTAATTACGTTGGCAATAGTACCGTTCAATGTGATTGTCTTATTGTTAACCAACGAAACCGGAGTCAATGTTTTGCTTGCACTGATTGCCAGCGTACCATCATTGCGCAGATTACCAACTGTTGCATCTACAGATACGGTATAAGTAGTTTCGTCCATAATATGAATAGAGAATACATCCGTTCCGTCTGTAGAAGTCAATACGCCACTTGCAGCAGTGTAGTTAGAAGTGCCATTCTTCAGACTAATTGTATAAGTAACGTTAGTATTGCTCTGGAATGTTACATCAACATAACCAGCAGAAGGAGTACCAATAGCAGTAACTTTCACGTCATTGTCAATAACAAGAGGAGTATCAAGTTTCAAGCTACCCTTGTTGTTGTACTTGGAGAGAGCATTGATCAATTCACTGTTGATAGTAGCAGTTGTATTGTCTTCAAATGCATAAGTAGTACCGTTGATTGAAGCGCCCTCAGACAATGCAGAACCGTTCAACTGATCCTTGAAGAAGTTGATGAACTGAGCGTTGTTAGCAATCTTGGCTGTCGGAGTCGGAGTAGTCGGATCAAACTGCTTAGCGAATTCAACCAATCTGTTAGTACCAGCAGCCGTTGTCAGACCGCCCTTCAGTTCAATGGTCAGGATGCTTCCTGCAGATGATTTGGAAGAGATAGCACCGTTCTCAAAGTTCAACTCTTCCTGCGGATATTTCTGGCCCTTAATCAACTTGATACTGTTAACAGCTGATTTGAACTTATTTCCTACAACTTCATTGCTGTGACTCAAAGTACCGTCTGCAGCTGCAGTCAAAGTCTGCGTTCCAAATACGTAGTTCTTGCCATTGATAGTTGCAAAAATCTTCGCAGCCAAGAACTTGGAAGTTCCATTAACACTCATTGCAGGCATTACAGCGTAGAACTTCTCGGTTGCGCCGCTGGCAATCGTACGACCGCATATAAGAGAGGTGATACAAGCATCTTCGCTACGGTTGCTTGTAACCTGGTTACTAGCTGACAGCAAGTCCGTAGTATAGGTTTCAAACGGAGAAACAGTCCAAGCTGCACCACTCTTCATCTTACCTACAACACCATCCGTTACCAAAGAAGGAAGAGCATTTGTACCATGTTTCAGAACACCACCGACAACTACATCTGTCTGTGCTACATTTGAGGCATTCCAAACCTGCAGCTGGATGGAGTCTACCTTAATTTCACCTTCATAGGCAGAACGTGTTCCGGCAAGTGACTTCAGGTATCCATTGAAATTGTTTGTGATAGAAATCACAGGATATGCAAACACGTCGTTCAGCGTCAATGAAGGTTTCTGAGCCTTTCCGTTCTCCGAAGCCAGGAACTTGTAGCCCACGCGAACCACAGAACCGGACTTATAGAACTCGTTCAATGCAGACTTTTCTTCAGAAGCATCCTGTTCAAACGGCACTGCGATTGTCAGAGGAGTACGTGCGTTCATAGCAGCATTGTAAGGAGCATAGAACAGATAGTTACCCTCAACCAAAGGCATGTCTGAATTCAGTTTCCATACACCATCCACACGTGTGAAAGCACTATTACTTGAATAATATTCTACAATCTTGTAACGAGCAGCAGGACTTGCTGCAGTTGCATCGTACACTTGGTCAATGATAGCTGCACCTACCTTGTCACCGTTCTCAAAAACGGGCTGGGCACCGCTCCCCGTTGAAAAACGTGTCTGGATGTCAGCGTCCACCAAAGAAATGTCACCCAGAAGAGGGCGATCCGATAAATCTTGCGTATTAGTTGCCGGTAAGGTCAACTCCTCTTGAGAGCAAGCAACCATTGTGGCAGCCAATGCAACAGAATAGAGAATGTTTTTTGTTTTCATTGTGATAATTTAATATTAAATTAGTGTTAATAGATTTGTCTTTTAACCTTCACCGAATCCGTTGTCAAAGTCGGCATCTCCTTCGCCGCCGGGAGAGCTCTGGAATCCCATCTCCACTTCGACCTCCAGAACTTCCACTTCCGGAGCCACATACTTCATTTCCTTTTCCATTTTCA
>JBJEHI010000064.1:0-13741 GCA_051875915.1 Bacteroides sp. | reverse complement strand
AAAGGTACAAATATTTTGTCTGCCATCCAAACATCACTCTTTTTTCGGCCAGAAAGTTGTAGATATGATGGAAATGCGTTATTTTTGCCACGATATAGGGATTTTAGAACATCCCTGTCTGTTGGAATTAGAAAAGAACAGAAAAAAGATATGAAGATTGTAGTGTTAGACGGCTATGCCGCCAACCCGGGTGACCTCTCGTGGAGTGAATTGGAAGCCTTGGGCGATTGTGTCGTTTACGATCGTACGGCACCCGAGGAGGTGTTGCAGCGTTCGGCGGGGGCTGACATCCTGCTGACCAACAAGACGGTGATGGATGCCGCTCTCATAGAGGAACTGCCCGATTTGAAATACATCGGTGTGCTGGCTACGGGCTATAACGTGGTGGATGTGAAGGCAGCCGCAGCACGCGGAGTGACGGTGACCAACATCCCGGCTTACAGCACTTCATCGGTGGCCCAGATGGTGTTTGCACACATCCTGAACATTGCGTTGCATGTGCAGGACCATGCCGATGCCGTACGCAGCGGACGCTGGTGCAGCAATCCGGACTTCTGCTTCTGGGACTCCCCTCTGATTGAGTTGCGCGACCGCAAGATGGGTATTGTGGGATTGGGACATACCGGCTACATGACGGCCCGCATCGCCTTGGGCTTCGGTATGCAGGTGTATGCCTATACCTCCAAAAGCCACTTCCAGCTGCCTCCGGAGATTCATAAGATGGAACTGGACGAGCTGTTCGGCGAGTGCGATGTGGTCAGTCTGCATTGCCCGCTGACCGAAACAACCCGCGGACTGGTGGATGCCCGTCGGCTGAGCCTGATGAAGCCCACCTCTGTCCTGATAAATACCGGCCGCGGTCCGCTGATTGTAGAGCAGGACCTGGCCGATGCGTTGAACAACGGGACCTTGTATGCGGCCGGTCTGGATGTGTTGTCGCAAGAACCTCCCCGAGCCGATAATCCGCTGTTGACAGCCCGCAACTGCTACATCACACCCCACATTGCGTGGGCCAGTACGGCTGCCCGCCAGCGTCTGTTGCACATCGCGGCGGAGAATGTCAAGGCCTATCTGGCAGGCAAGCCTGTCAATGTGGTGAAATAAGTGAATAACAGCAAACAAAACGAAATAGATAACCAAACACACACGCTTTATGGGGAAAGGTGCTATCACGGGACTCTTCTACACCTGCTTCGTGACAGGTACTGCCTTGCTGGCCGCTGCCACAGTGGCTGCATCGTATGCCGGTCGGTTTCATCCGGCCGAATCATTTGTCATGCCCTTGCTGGGTCTTGCGCTTCCGTTCCTGTTGGTGGCCTGTCTGCTGGTAGCGTTCGGCTGGTGGCTTCGGCGCAGCTGGTGGACGCTCTTGCCGTTGGCGGCTTTCTTCGCCAGTTGGAACTATCTGACCACCATCTTCCGCTGGCCCTATTCCGAGAAAGTGCAGGTGGAGTCGGCCCAAAGGCTGAAGGTAGCTACCTATAATGTGGCTCATTTTGGCGGAGAGATTACCGGCTACTCCTGCCGGGAGATAGCCCGCATGATGGAGGAGGAGGGGGTGGATGTGCTCTGTCTGCAAGAGTGCGGCAGTTCGCCCTCGTTCCCCATGGACAGTGTGCGCCAGGCCTTTTCCCATTGGCCTTATGCTCTGTTCCCCACGTTGGAGAGCGAAGAGAACCTGCTGACGATGGCTGTGCTGAGCCTCTATCCGCTGAAGGGTGATACGCTGATTACATTTGAGGGGACGGCCAACTGTAGCATGATGTGCGATGTGCTGTGTGGCGAAGATACGCTCCGCCTCTTCAACAGCCATCTGCAGACCACCAGCGTCAGTCAGAACCGCAAGAAGTGGGAACGTGAGCTGGTGGCCGACGACTCCCGACGCGAGACGAAGGCCGTGAAGGATGCTGCCGAGACACTGCATGGCAATCTGCTGAAGCGGGCTGCCCAGGCCGACTCGTTGGCTGCCTGCATCCGGCGCTCGCCCTATCCGGTACTTTTCTGCGGTGACTTGAACTCACTGCCCTCTTCCTATACCTATTATATACTCAGCTCGCTGTTAGAGGACGGTTTCCGTACGGCCGGCCATGGCTACATGTACACCTACCGCAACGCCAAGCGTCTGCTGCGTATCGACTATGCGTTCCATTCAGCTGAACTGACGGCTGTAGACTACCGCTCGCCCGGCTGGAAACTATGCAGCGACCACAATCCTGTTTTGCTGGAAGTGGCCTTGCCGCAGACTGAAATACCATTGGAACAAGCAGAAAAATAGCCTTTTTTCACAGATACCTACATTTTGTCATGTATATGTAATGGAGGAATGCTGCATTTTAACTATATTTGCAGCGTTTTTCAAATATAAACATATTAAACATTAAAATCAAAGGTATTATGTTGAAAAAGGTAAAACTTATGCTAACGATTGTGCTGCTGCTGACAGCCGTGGTTGGCGTAAATGCGCAGATTACCACTGCCTCGATGGGCGGTAAGGTAATGGACACAAACAATGAGCCGATTATCGGTGCGACCATTCAGGCCATACACGAGCCCTCCGGTTCACGCTATGGTGTGGTGACAAACATGGACGGACGCTATACTATCCAAGGTATGCGTACCGGTGGCCCTTACAAGGTGACCGTCTCCTACGTGGGTTATCAGACTCAGATTTTTCAGGATGTGACGCTGCAGTTGGGTGAAGTATATAACCTGAATGTGGATATGAAGGAGGCTTCTGAACTGCTGAGCGAAGTGGTGGTGACGGCTTCCAAGAGCAAGTTCACGACCGAGAAGATGGGTGCCTCTACCAACATCTCCCAGGCACAGATGAACGCGATGCCTAACATCAACCGCAGCATCAGCGACATGACCCGCATGTCGCCCTATGCCAACGGTATGAGCTTTGCGGGTGGCGACGGTCGTTCTACCAACTTCACCATCGACGGTGCCAACTTCAACAACAACTTCGGACTCTCCTCTGCCCTGCCGGGTGGCGGCAACCCTGTGTCACTCGATGCCATCGAGGAGGTACAGGTAGTCATCGCTCCCTTTGACGTGCGTCAGACCAACTTCATCGGCGGTGGCATCAATGCCATCACCAAGAGTGGTACCAACACCTTCAAGGGAACGGCCTATACCTACTTCCGCAACCAGGACATGCGCGGTAACCGCATCGACGGCAAGGACCTTGGTGCCCGTGCCGATGAGTCGAAGACCACATACGGCTTCACGCTGGGTGGCCCCATCATCAAGAACAAGCTCTTCTTCTTCGTCAACTACGAGAAAGAGAAGACTCCGGGTGAAGTCATCAAGTATCGTGCTCGCGAGGATGGCGAGGCAGCTACCGGTATGGTGTCGCGCACCTTGGCCAGCGACATGAAGCGTGTGTCCGACCACCTGAAGCAGAAATATGGGTACGACACCGGTTCTTGGACCAACTTCCCCGGCGACGGTGAGAACCAAAAGATTCTGGCCCGCATTGACTGGAACATCACCGACCGTCACCGCTTGAGCTTGCGTTACAACAAGACTGAGAATACAGCATGGTATGAACCGAATGGTTCATCCGGCAATACGGGATTGCGTTTGAGCGCGAACCGTGTAGGACCCAAGTCCATGGCATTTGCCAACTCGATGTATTCACAAGAAAATAATGTGGAGTCCATATCTGCCGACTTGAACAGCCGTTTCACCGACAAGATAAGCAACCAGTTGCTCTTCACTTATACTAATATAGAGGATATCCGTGGCAGTAATTCTTCCCTTTTCCCCTTTATCGACATCATGGCTGGTAAAGATGATAATGGCAATCAGATTCTGGAACCCTATATCAGTGCCGGTTATGAACTCTTCAGCTACAACAACGGTGTACACAACAAGATTACGACGCTTACCGACAACTTCACCTACTACCTCGGTAGCCATAAGCTGACGGCAGGTATCAGTTACGAACATCAGTTTGCCAACAATGCCTACATGCGCAACGGTACGGCTTACTACCGCTACAACAGCATTGACGACTTCTTGAGTGGTGCTGCTCCCGAGTCGTTTGCTTTGGCTTACGGTTTCAATGGCAACAAGACCCCCAATGCGCAGGTAACCTTCAATCAGTTGGGCCTCTATGCTCAGGATGAGTGGGACATCAACCGCCGCTTCAAGTTGAGCTACGGTGTTCGTTTCGACAATCTGATGTTCGATGATAAGGACATTGAACGCAACACGGCCATCTACGAGATTGATTTCGGTGGACGTCACATCGATACAGGCAAGTGGCCTGATGCCGGTTTCCGTATCTCGCCCCGAGTAGGTTTCGTGTGGGATGTAAAGGGTGACAAGACGCTGAAGGTACGTGGAGGCACGGGATTGTTTACGGGCCGTATTCCTTTGGTGTTCTTCACCAATATGCCGACCAATGCCGGTCTGGTACAGAATTTGGTGACATTTACCACTACCTATAAGAATGGTGTGGCAACAGGTCATGATAGCCGTCTGGATCAATTGGCAGGAGGTATGATGACTGATATTGATGAAATTATCCAAAAGTTCAACTTGCCCACATCCATTGAGAAACATACAGTCGGTAGCCAAATGGCCGGTATCGCTGATGATTTCAAGATGCCTCAGGTTTGGAAGACTTCGATTGCCGTTGACTATCAGCTGCCTGTTTCATTCCCCTTCACGGTAACCGGTGAGTTTATGTACACCAAGAACATCAATGCGGTGATTATGGACAACATCAAGATTAAGGATCCCGAAGCCAACAACTGGGAGCGTTTCAACGGTGTTGACAATCGCTACATCTATCCTTCTGATTTTGCATACTACTCTAAGAATGCCGTTGTATTGGACAATACCTCAAAGGGATGGGGCTATACGGCCAATATTACGCTGAATGCCCAACCTACCAAGGATTTGAACCTGATGGCAGCCTATACCCATACTGAATCGAAGGAAGTGTCGGGTATGCCGGGTAGTGACCCTGTATCAGCTTGGACAAATCTGGTGACCGTTGATGGTCCTAACTTCGGTGGCGTGCAGCGTTCGCGTTACGTGGTGCCCGACAAGGTGATTGCTTCTGTCAACTACAACGTGCCCTTCAAGCACAGAGGGGTGCTGCGTGGTACCCGCCTCAGCCTCTTCTATTCGGGCTACTCCTACGGTGGCTACAGCTATTGCTATACCAACGATATGAATGGTGACGGCATCTCGAATGACTTGATGTACATACCTCGCAACGATAGCGAAATCAAGTTCAAGACCGAAGAAGACCGTGCCGCTTTCTGGAAATTTGTAGAGCAGGATTCTTACCTGAAGAATCATAAGGGCGAGTATGCCGAGGCTTACGCTGCCCGTCTGCCTTGGGTACATCAGTTCGACTTCCGCTGGTTGGAGGACTTTGAGTTCAAGGTAGGCAAGACCAAGCACTGCTTCCAGTTGAGTTTCGACATCCTGAATGTGGGCAACCTGATTAACTCCAAGTGGGGTATCGGCAAGACGCTGACGCCTTCAAACGGTGCCCGCATCCTGAAGTACGAGGGTAAGGACGAACAGAATACCCCCATCTTCTCGATGTACAAGGATAAGGAAGGTAACGTTCCTACCCAGACTTGGGATACTTATCAGGACTACAGCCAGTGCTGGAAGTTGCAGGTGGGCATTCGCTACATCTTCAACTAATCTGGTATAAGAATATATAAAAAGAGCTGCCCCCTCTCATGCGGAATGGGGCAGCTCTTTTTTTGTACGTTTGCCGCTCGGTCAGGCAAAGCTGCGCAGTGTGCGTATCTCCTCTGCCCAGAGCGATTCGTCCGGTGTCTCCAGAATGATGGGCATGTCGTCAAAGCGACTGTCCTTCATCAGCCGTTGGAAGAAGGAGATGTCTATCAGTCCCTTCCCGATGCTGTCGTGTCGGTCCACGCGGCTGGCCAATGCCTTCTTCGAGTCGTTCAGGTGGATGGCACGCAAGTAGCGGAAGCCAACGACGTCTTCAAACTTCTGGAAGACCCGGTCATACTCCTCCACCAGATTATATCCGGCGGTAAAGGTGTGGCAGGTGTCTATGCAGATGCCTACGCGCGACTGGTCGTCCACGCGGTCGATGATGTAGCGCAGCTGCTCGAACTCGTTGCCCACGTTGCTCCCTTGGCCGGCCGTGTTCTCGATGACAGCTGTCACGCCCGTTGTCCGTGCCAATACCAGATTGATGGACTCTGCCACCCGGTTCAGGCACTCTTCCAGCGGAATCTTGTTCAAGTGGCTGCCGGGATGAAAGTTCAGCAACTTCAGTCCTAACTGTTCGCATCGTTGCATCTCGTCCAGAAAGGCTGCACGGCTCTTGGCCAGCCCCTCCTCTTCGGGATGCCCCAGGTTGATGAGGTAGCTGTCGTGCGGCAGGATGTAGCGTGCATCCAGTTCGTACTTCTCGCAGTTCTCCTTGAAGAGGCGAATGCTGCTTTCGGTCAACGGTTTCGATACCCATTGACGCTGGTTCTTGGTGAACAGGGCAAAAGCGTTTGCGCCGATTTCATGTGCATGGACGGGGGCGGATTCCACACCGCCGCTGGCCGATACATGTGCTCCGATATACTTCATACTTGATTTCATTTAGTGGTTTGGAGGGCAAAGATAGTGCAAAAAACCGAGTAAATGAGAGGAGAGGAAATCTATTTTACTCTCCCGAGTGCAAGGTTTTTATTTAAATCGAGAGAAGAACTTTCATGCTTGCATGAAAAAGTTCTTCCGAGATGCCGCCTATCTTATTTAAAGATAGTGTAAATCCGTAAATGTTGGAGATTTATTTGGCGTATTTCAAATTTATCCCTACATTTGCCCACGTTTTGTTCCGCTTCCTTCGTTCGGAGGAAGAGGATGAAAAGGGAATCGGGTGCAAATCCCGGACAGTCCCGCTGCTGTGAGTTTCATCAAGCGGTACATCAGATACTTGAATGCCACTGTGTTTCCCCTTGCAAGGGGAGGATGGGAAGGCGATGTGCCGGAAACGAGTCAGAAGACCTGCAAAACAAAGTCAAGAAATTGTCCGTTCGAGGAAAGCGGGCAGTGTACAAGTAAGTTTAAGTACGTTCATTCAGTATGAAGGGAAAGATGTGGGCAAAGTGGGGGCTTTGTATGGCTCTTTGTGGTTTCTGCACAGCCTCTGTGACCGTTGCACAAGAGGTGACGGGCAGTGACACCATCTCCGGCAAGGTGCATCGCATAGAAGACGTGACGGTGACCGCCCGAAGGACACCGAACAAACTGTCATCGGCCGCTCCTGTGCAGACGTTGTCGGGCAGTGACCTCACCCAGCTGGGCATACAGGATATGGGGGATGCCGTACGTCGTTTTGCCGGAGCCAACGTCAAGGACTATGGCGGCATTGGTGGACTGAAGACGGTCTCCATCCGCAACATGGGTGCGGCCCATACGGCGGTGAGTTACGATGGCATTGCCGTGAGCAATTGTCAGGGCGGCCAGATTGATATAGGCCGTTTCTCTACGGACAATCTCGCTTCGCTCTCCCTGTCGGTAGGGCAGGGGGACGAGTTGCTGCAGTCGGCTCGCTTGTTTGCCTCGGCCGGTGTGCTGAGCATCCAGACAGAGAAACCTCACTTTGAGGAGGGACATCGTTCCGCCTGCAGGGTGCGCATCAAGGGAGGCTCCTTTGGCTACATCACCCCATCCATCCGCTGGTGGCAGCAGGTGGGCAGCCGTACCACGCTGTCGGCCGATGCCACCTACATGCGTGCCGACGGCAACTATCCTTTCACGCTGACCAATGGCAAGTATGTGACCGAGGAACGCCGCAACAATTCGCAAATCTACTCCTGGCAAGGGGAAGCCAACCTCTATCACGCCTTTCGCGACAGCAGCCGGTTGGAGGTGAAAGGCTACTACTTCTATTCCAAACGGGGATTGCCCGGGCCGGTGACGCTCTATAACCCGCTGAGCAACGAACAGCTTTGGGACGAGAACAGCTTCGTACAGGCCCGATATACCCGCTCGTTTTCCGGCAAGTGGACCTTGCTGGGGCAGGCCAAGTACAACCATGGTTGGAATCAGTACCGCGATCAGGGCAAGCAGTATGACAACGGCATCTATCAGGCAGTCCATCGTCAGGACGAATACTACCTCTCCGCCTCGTTGCTCTATCAGCCGATGGCCGGCTTGGACTTCTCGTTGGCGCAGGACGGTGTGGTGAACAAGCTGCGCAGTAATATGCCGGACTGTCCCTTCCCGACCCGTTACTCTTCGCTGACTGCTTTCAACGCCCGCTACCGCAACCGTTTCGTCACGTTGACAGGCATGCTGCTCTATACAGCCCTGTTTGAAGAAGTGAAGGAAGGAGAGGCTCCCGACAACTTCCGGCGGTTGGCTCCTTCGCTCTCTGTGAGCATACAACCGTTTGCCGAAGAGGCGCTTTACCTCCGCCTGATGTATAAGAGCACCTTCCGCACCCCCTCCTTCAACGACCTATACTATTATCGGTTGGGCAACCGCTCGTTGCGCCCCGAGAAGGCCAACGAGTACAATATAGGTATCACGTGGGGGCGTCCGCTGCTTCCTTTTATGGACTATTTCACCTTGACGGCTGATGCCTATTACAACGATGTGACGGATAAGATTGTTGCTTTCCCCACCACGTATGCCTGGCGTATGGCCAATTATGGAACGGTTCATGCTACCGGTGTGGATGTGACCTTGGCCACCGCGCTGCGTCTGGCCCGCCGATACACCCTTTCGTTGACGGGAAGCTATACTTGGCAGAAGGCCATTGACCTGACCGACCCCGACTCGAAGAGCTATAAGGACCAGTTGCCCTATACCCCCAAGCACGCAGGCAATGCCTCGCTGATTTTGGAGACTCCTTGGTGCAACGTAGGCTATTCGATGGTAGGGGTAAGCGAACGCTATTGCTTGTCGCAGAACATTCCCGAGAATCGGATAGACGGCTATCTGGAGCATACGGCCACGGTGTCGCGCGAGTTTGCTGTAAGCCATGCCCGACTGCGTCTGCAGGCCGAATGGGTGAACTTTACCAACGAGCAATACGACGTCATCAAGTACTATCCCATGCCGGGACGGTCGTGGCGGGTGACGGGTACTTTAACGTTTTGAGAGACAGTAATCTATCTATAAACTAATAGTAAAAGACAATGAAACTGAAGAATTTATTATTTAGTATGTTGTGTATGGTCGCCTTGGCTACCTTGGCAACCGCATGTAGTGATGACAACGACGGTCTGGACGATAGCGGCTCCACCGTGGCTCTGCCCGAACATCGCGTGTTCATTCTGAACGAAGGAACGAACAAGCAGAACAATGCCGGCATTCTGTTTTACGACCCAGCCGGCAAGGTAGCCACTATCAGTGACATCTTCAAGAAGCAGAACAGTGCCTCGCTGGGAGATACCGCTCAGGACATGATTGAATACAAGGGGTACATCTATGTCTCAGTCTATGGCTCCAATTACTTGGCCAAGCTGAATGCGGCCGGTGTAGAGCAGGCTACGGTCTCCTTTGTCAACGATGCCGACCTGGCTGCCGGCATCCGCTACATCGCGGCTGAAGGCGGCTACATCTATGCCTCCTTCTACGGCGGTGCCGTTGCCAAGATTAACGCCTCTACGCTGAAGGTGGAGGGAAAACTGACCGGGTTGGGCGACAACTTAGAGGGTGTGGCCATCTGCAACAACAAACTGTACGTCTGCGACTCCTATCGTGTGGAAGGTACGAAATATATTTATAACAAGCAGTTGGTTGTGATAGACCTCTCTACTTTTACAAAGAGCGGCTCCTTGGAGGTGGCGACGAATCCGAACTGCCTGCTTGAAGAGGATGACAAGCTCTTCCTGATCTCATGGGATTACTCGTCGTATGCCGGCTATGTGCTGCAGATGATTGAACCGGCTGCAGGAAACAAGGTGACACAGATAGGCAACGCTACCTATATGGCTGCCGAAGACGGTATCCTCTATTTGGTGAACTCCTTGACCGATTATTCCAACTGGCCGGAAACGTCTACCGTCAACACCTTTTATACCTACAACATCGCTACAGGTGCTGTATCGAACAACACATTCCTGAAAAATGCGCCGGAAGAGTTGCTCTCTACCAGTCTGTATATGATGGAGATTGACGACGAGACGGACGATATCTATGTCGGAACCACGTTCTACAGTGCCGGCAACGGCAACATCTACCGTTTCAAGAAGGATGGAACGTTCGTCGAGAAGTTTGATTGCGGTGGTCAGAATCCGAAAACATTGGTTTCCTTCTGATAACGCTCCGCTATGAAACAGATTTTACTATCTGCCTATATAGTAATGGCAGCCTTGCTTCTCCTCTCTTGTGGAGGCAGAAGCGGGGCTGCTTCCGCATTGCAGCAGGGCGACACGCTGCACTTCCGCTATGCGTCGCTGCTGACGGTGACTCGGCAGGCAGACTATACGGTAGCTTCGGTACGCAACCCGTGGGACACCTTGCGCACGCTGCATACCTATATCCTGGTGCCTGCCGCCAACGAGCTGCCTGCCCATCTGCCTCCAGGTACAGTGGTGCGTACCCCGCTGCGCAAGGCGTTGGTCTACTCGTCGGTGCATTGCAGTCTGTTGCACACTTTGGACGTGCTCGATGCCGTAGGCGGCGTGTGCGACCTGCGCTACATCAAGCTGCCCGATGTGCAGGAACGTTGCCGTCGGGGCGTGATGACCGATTGCGGCGACGGGCTCAATCCGGACTTGGAACGTGTCATCGACATGCATCCCGATGCCATCCTGCTCTCTCCCTTTGAAAACAGCGGTGGCTACGGACGTATCGAGAAACTGAATGTACCCATCGTGGAGTGTGCCGACTATATGGAGACGTCGGCCTTGGGACGGGCCGAATGGATGCGTTTCTACGGCTTGTTGTTCGGTGCGGAGGCTGAGGCAGACTCCCTCTTCGCGCAGGTGGAGCAACGCTACCAGACCTTGAAGCAGCAGGCTGCCCAGTCTGTCACTGCGCTCTCCGTTTTGCCCGACCTGAAGACGGGTGCTACTTGGTATATGCCCGGCGGGCGCAGCACGGTGGGTGGCCTCTTTAAGGATGCCTGTGTGCGCTACGCCTATGCCGACGACCCACATAGCGGCTCCATCCCGTTGGCCTTTGAGACTGTGTTCGACAAGGCGGGCGATGCCGATGTCTGGCTCATCCGTTATAACCGCGACCGCGACATGACGTATGCCGACCTGCAGTCCGATTTCGTGGGATACTCCGCCTTGAAGGCGTTCAAGACCCGACGTGTCTTCGGGTGTAACACGGCGCATGTACCCTATTACGAGGAGGCACCTTTCCGCCCCGACTATCTGTTGGCCGACTACATACAAATATTTCATCCCGAAATAGGAGATTTGGGCGGATTGCGCTATTTTTGTCCGTTGAAATGAAACTTGAATTCATAACTGCTCTATGTACCGTCGCGTTATATGGCTTCTGCTGGCTATTCTGCTGCTTTTTGCCGCCAATCTGTTGGTAGGCTCTGTCGCTATTCCTGTAGAGGAGGTGGTCTCTATCCTGCTCGGCAAGGAGGGCACGAAGGCCAGTTGGGCATTCATCGTCTGGGAGTCACGTCTGCCTCAAGCACTGACAGCCATGCTGAGCGGCGGTGCATTGGCCGTGTGTGGCCTGATGTTGCAGACCACCTTCAAGAATCCGTTGGCGGGTACCTCCATTCTGGGCATCAATGCAGGAGCCAGTCTGGGAGTGGCATTGGTGATGCTGCTGTTCGGGGGCAGTGTAACGGCCGGCACGCTGACCCTTTCCGGCTTCCTTTCTGTGCTGGCAGGTGCCTTTACCGGTGCCATGGCGGTGCTGGCGGTCATCCTCTTCTTCTCTTCGCTCATACGGAGCAACGTCATGCTGCTGATTGTCGGCATCATGATTGGCTACATCACCTCGTCTGTCATCTCGTTGCTCAACTTTTTCGCTACGGCCGAGGGCGTGCAGTCCTACTTAGTGTGGGGGTTGGGCAATTTTGGCGGTGTCTCGTTGCAGCAGATGCCCGTCTATGCGACTGTCACTCTTTTGGGACTTTTCGCCTCGCTGCTGCTCATCAAACCGCTGAATGCTCTCCTGCTGGGCGACCGCTATGCGGCCAATTTAGGCATTCATACCCGTAGGGTACGCCGCTGGCTGCTCATCGTCACCGGTCTGCTGACAGCCATCACCACCGCTTTTTGCGGTCCTATAGCCTTTATCGATTTGGCAGTGCCCCATCTGGCCCGCCTGCTGTTGGGCACTTCCAATCACCGTTCGCTCCTGCCTGTGACCATCCTCAGCGGGGCGGTGGTTGCCTTGTGCTGCAACCTGATTTGCGTGTTGCCTGGCGAGTCGGGCATCATCCCGCTGAATGCCGTCACTCCTATGATAGGGGCACCTGTGGTCATCTATGTGATTGTAGGAAAGAAAAGGGCTTGACGCATCATTCGATGGGGAAATAGTTGCATATTTCCCAAAACTTGACGACTTTTGCATACAGGTAGTTTTGTTGTACGAACAAATTAATGATTTGAAAAGATGAAGATAGGTATACTTGGAGCCGGACACATCGCAGAGAAGATGGCGTCCACGTTGCAATCGTCGCCGGGCGGATGCAGCAATTACGCTGTGGCATCACGCAGTTACGACAAGGCAAAGGCTTTTGCGGAGAAGTGGAACATCCCACGAGCTTATGGTTCGTACGAGGAAATGTTGCAGGATGGGCAAGTGGACTTGGTGTACATTGCCACACCTCATTCGCATCACTTCACCCATACCATGATGGCCTTGAATGAGGGGAAACCTTGCTTGGTGGAGAAGGCCTTCATGGCCAATGCGCGTCAGGCCGAGGCGGTCATTGCCTTTGCACATGCCAAGGGGCTGTTTGTGACGGAGGCGATATGGACACGCTACCTGCCGATGTCGCACTTGGTGCGTGAAGTCATGCAGAGCGGAGTCATTGGCGAGCCCCGCCTCTTGTCGGCCACGTTGTGCTATGCCATTGAGCACAAAGAGCGGATTGTCCGTCCCGAACTTTGTGGAGGCGCGTTGCTCGATTTGGGTGTCTATGCCTTGAACTTTGCCCGTATGTATTTCGGGACGGACATTGTGCGTACGGTGAGCAACTGTCAGCTGGGCACGACCGGTGTGGATATGCAGGAGTCCATTTCGCTCTCCTTTGCCGATGGCAAGATGGCCAATTTGCAGGCCGGTGCCTTGTGCTACAACGACAGGCAGGGCATCATCAGCGGTAGCGAAGGCTACATACGGGTGGACAACATCAACTGTCCCGAAAGGGTGGAGGTGTATCGGCAGAACCGCCTGACGGCCACCTATACGAAACCCGATGACATGATTACCGGATTTGAATATCAGGTGATGGAGTGCCAACGGTGCCTGCAGGAGGGCAGGCTGGAGTCGGACCTGATGCCCCATGCGGAGATTCTGGCCGTGATGCGTCAGATGGATGCGCTGCGCAAGGAGTGGGGAGTGGTGTATCCGATGGATGGGAATGAATGAACCCCCTACAAAAAATGTTCTCCATTAGGCATTGAGCATGAATGGGTTATACACTAAGTGAAGAAAAAGTGTAAAAAAACTGAGCGAAACACTTGCACAGTCCAAAAGTTTCCTATACCTTTGCACCGCAATTCGGAAGAATGCTGGTCTTAAAAAGGAAGTTTGGGTGAGTGGCTGAAACCACCAGTTTGCTAAACTGACGTACGGG
>JBJEHI010000063.1:0-14024 GCA_051875915.1 Bacteroides sp. | reverse complement strand
AATGTGTGTGGCAGATGGCAGATAAACAAAACTTGTCACGCGCGCGTGCGCGCGAAAGAGTGAGAGCGTACACGCAAAGAGATTGAGGGAGGAAGTTCTTCACTCGATTTTGATAAAAACCTCACGCTCGATAGAACAAATAAATTTTCTCTATTCTCGCTTACTCGGTTTTTTGCACTATCTTTGTACGCGGATAAGGTACATCATGGCATTGCACCCGAACAAGCCGGGTGATTCTGCTCTTGATTGGCAAATAGCAAGTACTGAATAATAACTCAAAAAAACAATATAATTATGGCTTTAAAAGCAGGTATTGTGGGCCTTCCCAACGTGGGAAAATCCACACTTTTCAACTGTCTGAGTAGCGCGAAAGCACAAGCTGCCAACTTCCCCTTCTGCACCATCGATGCCCAGATGGGGCAAGTATCCGTACCCGACGAACGGCTGACCCGTCTGGCAGAGATTGTCCACCCGGGACGCATCGTCCCTGCCGTCTGCGACATTGTAGACATTGCCGGACTGGTAAAGGGAGCCAGCAAAGGTGAAGGACTGGGCAACCAGTTCCTGGGCAACATCCGCGAATGCGATGCCATCATCCACGTATTGCGCTGCTTTGACAACGGAAACATTGTCCATGTGGACGGCTCTGTCAACCCCGTACGCGACAAAGAGATTATAGACACTGAGCTGCAACTGAAAGACCTTGAAACGGTAGAGAACCGCATGAAGCGTGTGGAGAAAGTGGCCAAGGTGGGCGGCGACAAGTCTGCCAAGATAGAATACGAACTGCTGGTACGCTACAAAGAGGCACTGGAGCAAGGACTGAGCGCACGCACCGTGGTGCCGCAGAACGAAGACGAGGAACAATGCGCCAAACAGATGTTCCTGCTCACCACCAAGCCGGTGCTCTACGTATGCAATGTGGATGATGCCAGTGCTGCCACCGGAAACCAGTATGTAGAACAGGTGCGTCAGGCCATCCAGGGCGAAAACGCCGAACTCATCATCATCTCTGCACAGACAGAGGCCGACATTGCCGAACTGGAGACTTACGAAGAGAAGCAGATGTTTCTGGAAGACCTGGGACTGAAGGAGAGCGGATGCAACCGCCTCATCAAAGCCATCTACAGCCTGCTGAACCTGGAGACCTTCATCACAGCCGGCGAGATGGAAGTGAAGGCCTGGACCTACCGCAAGGGATGGAAAGCTCCGCAATGTGCCGGAGTCATCCACACCGACTTTGAGAAAGGATTCATCCGTGCAGAAGTCATCAAGTACGACGACTACATCAAGTATGGCAGCGAGGCTGCTGTCCGCGAAGCCGGCAAGATGGGTGTGGAAGGCAAGGACTACGTGGTGCAGGACGGTGACATCATGCACTTCCGTTTTAATGTGTGACCTGTTACAAATAAATTGATAATAAAGCCATTTAGCATGAAATATCTGATAGTAGGTACCGGCGGAGTAGGTGGCAGCATCGCCGGATTCCTTTCCCTTGCGGGAAAAGATGTCACCTGCATTGCCCGCGGCGAGCACCTCCGTGCTATCCGCGAGCACGGACTGCGGCTGCACAGCGACCTGAAAGGCGAACACGTCCTGCACATCCCCGCCTATACCGCCGAGGAGTATCAGGAGAAGGCCGACGTCATCCTGGTGTGCGTCAAGGGATACTCCATCGACTCCATAGCCGACCTGCTCCAACGGGCGGCCACACCGCACACCATCGTCATACCCATCCTCAACGTCTATGGTACGGGACCCCGCATCCAACGGCTGGCACCCGGCGTGACGGTGCTGGACGGCTGCATCTACATCGTGGGTTACGTGAGCGGTAAAGGTGAAATTTCACAGATGGGACGGGTGTTCCGACTGCTCTTCGGGGCGCATCGGGGCACAGATGTTTCCCGTGAAACAATGGA
Organism: Bacteroides sp.; assembly: GCA_051875915.1. Classification (GTDB taxonomy): domain Bacteria; phylum Bacteroidota; class Bacteroidia; order Bacteroidales; family Bacteroidaceae; genus Bacteroides. The sequence continues at coordinate 12,105 of JBJEHI010000063.1, read as the reverse complement.
GGCAGTCCGGCAAGATCTGACGGAGAGCGGCATCCGTGCCGACATATCGGATGACATCGACCGCGACACCTTCGTCAAATGGTCGTTTATCTCTGCCATGGCCGTCACAGGAGCTTACTACGATGTGCCGATGGGTGAGGTACAGAAGCCCGGCTCTGTGCGCGACACCTTCATCGGCCTCTCGCGTGAAAGCACGGCCTTGGGCGAAAAGCTGGGCATCCGCTTTCTGGAAGACAACGTCGCACACAACCTGCGCATCATCGATGCCTTAGACCCACATAGCACGGCCTCCATGCAGAAGGATATCGCACGCGGCCACCAAAGCGAGATACAAGGCCAGCTCTTTGACCTCATTGCAGCTGCCGAGGCGCAAGGCATTGACATACCTACCTATCGCATGGTAGCCCGAAAATTCCAATAAACCAAACTTCCGCTTATGAAACCCATTACCCTGTTTTACCAAGCACGCTGCCCCTTCTGCAAACGGGCACTGAAGTACATTGACGAACTGAAGGAAGAGCACCCGGAACTGCGGATGCTCTCTATTGAAATGATTGAAGAGACGCAGCAGCCGGACGTGGCCGACCGCTACGACTATTACTATGTGCCTACCTTCTACATCGACGGTGTCAAGGCACACGAAGGAGGCATCTACAAGAATGAAGTAGAGGCACTGTTGCGTCAAGCCATGGAATAAGACCTCATGCCAGCTCTGCCTCTCCCATCAGCGTGGCAGAGGTTGCACCGGTGATGCGCACCTGCACGAAGTCGCCCACACGGTGTGTACCGCGGTCGAATACCACCACACGGTTCTGCTCTGTGCGTCCGAACAGCTGGTCGCGGCTGCGCTTGCTCACACCTTCCACCAGCACTTCGTAGCACTTGCCGATGCAGCGGGCATTCGATTCGGCAGATAGGCGGTTCTGCAAGGCAATGATTTCATTCAGACGGCGTATCTTCACCTCTTCGGAGATGTCGTCGGGCAGATGCTTGGAGGCATACGTACCCGGACGTTCGCTGTACTTGAACATGAAGGCCGAGTCATATTGGCACGCCTCCATCAGCGAGAGCGACTGCTGATGGTCCTCCTCCGTCTCACTATGAAATCCGGAAAAGATATCGGTAGAGAGTCCGCAGTCAGGGATGATGCGACGGATAGCCGCCACACGTTCCAGATACCATTCGCGGTCGTACTTGCGATTCATCAGCTTCAGGATGCGGCTGCTGCCACTCTGCACAGGCAGATGGATGTGACGGCATACATTGGGCACATCGGCAATCACCTGCAGCGTCTCGTCACTCATGTCTTTGGGGTGTGAAGTGGTGAAGCGTACCCGCATCTGCGGAGCAGCCTCAGCTACCGTACGCAACAGGGTCGGGAAGGTGATTACTGTCCCGTCCGGACGCTCGAAACGATACGAATTGACGTTCTGACCCAACAAAGTCACCTCCTTGTACCCTTTGGCGGCCAAGTCGGCCACTTCGCCCAGAATGCTCTCTACATCACGGCTCCGCTCGCGTCCGCGTGTATAGGGCACAATGCAGTAGGTACAGAAGTTGTTGCATCCCCGCATGATGGAGACGAAACCCGAGATATGATTGCCGCAGATGCGCGAAGGGATGATGTCGCGGTAGGTCTCTGTGGTAGAGAGCTCCACGTTGATAGCCTTCTCGCCGGCCTCCACAGCTGCCACCAGGTCGGGCAGCGTCAGGTAGGCATCGGGTCCCACCACCAAGTCAACATGGTGGTGAGCAATCAAGTCATCCTTCACCCGTTCGGCCATGCAGCCCAGCACGCCTACAATCAGTCCGCGCTTACGTTTCTGCCGCAGCGAGTGGAAGAACTCCAGTCGGTTCAGAATCTTCTGTTCGGCATTGTCGCGGATGGAACAGGTGTTCATGAACACTGCGTCCGCCTCTTCTATGCTCTCGGCCATTGTATACCCCGCCATCTGCATCACAGAGGCTATCACTTCACTGTCGGCCACATTCATCTGGCAGCCGTACGTTTCGATGAAGAGCTTCTTCTGCTCTTCTGCAGTTGCAGATTTAAAGTCTGCTCCCGTTACTTTTTCCATACTATTCTGATATATTTTACGTTTCAGCCTTGTCAAGACCCATAAATAACTACTTGACTCGGCAACTCCGAAATGAGGGTACAAAGATAGTGCAAAAAACCAAGTGAGCGAGAATAGAGAAAATTTATTTACTCTATCGAGCGTGAGGTTTTTATCAAAATCGAGAGAAGGACTTTCATGCTTGCATGAAAAAGTTATTCCGAGATGCAGCCTATCTTATGAAAAGATAGTGCAAAAAACCAAGTAAGCGAGAATAGAGAAAATTTATTTACTCTATCGAGCGTGAGATTTTTAGCTCTAAAAGGCTTCCTTCTATAATTAATGTTAATATATCATCAATTTCTATGCATCTATTTGGAGGTTACAAAAAGATTTCGGAAATTTGTCCCTTGAAAGAAACATTAGATTTTTTCATAGTTAAGGTTTAGGTTAAAATGAATTAGGGGAGCTGTGAAGCTGCCCTTTTTTTGTGCCTCTACTTCTCTTGCCACCGCCTCCACGTCCCCTCAAAAAACGGTAGAATTGTCCTAAAATACACCTTTCTCGTAAAAACTTGCCTGTCGATTCGTAAAAGTCGGATTTAATAATTATCTTTGGGCGTACTAAAACGCAGAGATATGGAAGATATCATCCAATACCTGATTCTGTTCGCTGTGGTACTGGTCTTCATGACCAAAAAGGCGAAGAAGGAAGTTGCGGAAGGTCCTTCTGACCTTCCTGACGGCAGCTACGATGTAGAGGCCGGCCCCGATACAACCGACTACACCATCGACGTCGGGGAAACCCCTGCTTGCCCGCCTCGGTACACACCCCCTGCATCCCCTACTCCACCTGCTCCCATCCGGCCCACGGATACAGATGAACCCACAAGTGAGTATGCCATCCATTCAGCAGAGGAAGCCCGAAAAGCCATTATATGGAGCGAAATACTGCACAGAAAGTACTGAACATACTCTGTACTGAAAACAGGCAAGAAATTTCATCAGAGAGACGGAAAAGCGGGAATATAAAGAACAATCTATTACTTACACGAAAATAACATCGAATTATGGCATTCAATTACATTTCGGCAGCAGAAGCTGCCAGCCTCATCAAACATGGCTATAACATCGGCTTGAGCGGATTCACTCCGGCCGGTACCGCCAAAGCCGTGACACACGCCTTGGCCGAGATAGCTGAAGCCGAACATGCGAAGGGCAATCCCTTCCAAGTAGGAATCTTCACCGGTGCCTCTACGGGCGATGCCTGCGACGGCATCCTGTCGCGCGTCAAGGCCATCCGTTACCGGGCTCCCTATACCACCAATCCCGACTTTCGCAAAGCCGTGAACAACGGTGAAATAGCCTACAACGACATCCACCTGTCGCAGATGGCACAGGAGGTGCGCTACGGCTTTATGGGACGGGTAGATGTGGCCATCATCGAGGCCTGCGAGGTGACGGAGGACGGCAAGGTGTATCTGACCGCTGCCGGAGGCATCTCGCCCACCATTGCCCGACTGGCTGACAAGGTGATTATCGAACTGAATGCCGCACACAGTAAGGCGGCCATGTGTCTGCACGATGTGTATGAACCGCTCGACCCGCCTGCCCGCCGCGAAATTCCCATCTACAAGCCGAGCGACCGTATCGGACTGCCTTACGTGCAGGTGGATCCGAAGAAGATTGTAGGCATCGTAGAGACCAACTGGCCCGACGAGGCACGCTCGTTCAGCGCAGCCGACCCCATCACCGACTGCATCGGACAGCGTGTGGCCGACTTCCTGATGGCGGACATGAAGCGTGGCATTATCCCCTCCAGCTTCCTGCCTCTGCAAAGCGGTGTGGGCAACATCGCCAACGCCGTGCTGGGTGCGCTGGGACGCGAGAAGAGCATCCCTGCCTTTGAAATGTATACCGAGGTATTGCAGGATGCCGTGGTCGACCTCATCCGCCAAGGCCGCGTGAAGTTCGGCAGCACCTGCTCGCTCACCGTGACCAACAACTGCCTGAACGGCATCTACGAAGACATTGACTTCTTCCGCGACAAACTGGTGCTCCGTCCGTCGGAGATTTCCAACAGCCCCGAAATCATCCGTCGTCTGGGTGTCATCTCCATCAATACCGCCATCGAGGCTGACATCTACGGCAACGTCAACTCCACACACATCGGAGGCACCAAGATGATGAACGGCATCGGCGGTAGCGGCGATTTTACGCGCAATGCCTACATCTCCATCTTTACCTGCCCGTCGGTGGCCAAGGAGGGAAAAATCAGTGCCATCGTGCCTATGGTGTCGCACCACGACCATACGGAGCACGACGTGAACATTGTAGTGACCGAACAGGGTGTGGCCGACCTGCGTGGCAAAGGACCCAAGGAACGCGCCCAAGCCATCATAGAGAACTGTGCCCATCCGGACTACAAACAGCTGTTGTGGGACTACCTGAAGCTGACCGACGGCAAGGCACAGACACCTCATGCCGTACGGGCATCGCTGGCCATGCACGCCGAACTGGCCAAGAGCGGCGATATGCGCAATGTGGACTGGAGCCAATTCCGATAAGGCCTGAGAAGGCATAGATAAATCCCTGCATAATTGAAAGGCTGCTCTGGAATCACTTCCCGGGCAGCCTTTTTCTTCATCACCTTACGGTGGAATGAAGATGCAGAGAGTATGATTGTTGTATGTATCCGTGTAGCTTTGTCAGTTCGGACTTACTCCTGTCCGCCTCCCAACGCTTGATAGAGCGTAATGAGGCTTTGGATTTCGCTGAAGCGGTTGGCCGTCTGCGAGAGTTGTGCCGAAAGCAACGACTGACGGGCCGTAAGTACCTCCAGATAGGTGGTGTTGCCATGCTCCATCAGCAACGAGGTGCTGCGCAAAGCCTTTTGCTGAGCCTCCACTTGTTTGGAGAGCAGGCCGCTCTTCGCATGGCTGGTCTGATAGGCACTCAACGCATCGTTCACCTCGGCACCGGCATTGAGCAACGCCTGCTGGAACGAGAGTGAGGCCTGCTCCTGTTGTGCCTTGGCTATCTTGAGCTGTGCCGTCAGCTTACCCTGTGCAAAGAGGGGTTGCGTGAGCGATGCCACAGCCGTGGCCAGCACCTTGCCGGGATTGACAATCATCGAACCGGCCGAATTGGTCCAACCGGCACTACCACTCAACGTAACGGAGGGATAGAATGCCGAACGGGCCGCATTGGTGGTGTAGAAAGCTGCCTCCAGTGCCCGCTCCGCACTACGTACATCAGGGCGACCGGAAAGCAGTTGAACAGGTACTCCAACAGAAAAGTCGGTAGGGAACTGCTGATCCTGCAACGTGCCCCGCTGATAGTCGCGAGGTGTCTCGGCCAGCAGTGTAGAGAGCGAGTTCTTCACCTGGTTAATCTGCTCCTCCAGGTCGAGAACCGAATTCTTCACTTGATAGTAGGCAGCCTCCATCTGGCTGACAGCAGCCTCGTTGCTGCGTCCTGCATTCATCAGGGCACGGGTAGACTGTACCGTCTCCTTCCAAGCCTCCTCACTCTGCCGTGAGATGGCCAGTTGCTCGTCCAGCATCAGCAAGGTGTAATAGGTGTTGGCAATGCCGGCTATCAGCTGTGTGCGCACAGCCTGCCGGTAGTCCTTGCTCTGTGCCAGCAGGGCTTGCGACTGCCGCTTGGCGTTGCGTATGGAGCCGAAGAGGTCGAGCTGCCACGAAGCGGTGGCAGGCAACGAATAGGTCTGTGTAGCCTTGCCGCCGTCGAAACTGCTGGCCACTCCCTGCGGATCCAATGCCAGCGATGGCAGATAGGCCAGCTTGGCAGCCAGCAACGTAGCTTCGGCCTGCTTCACACGCAGTTGTGCCGAAAGGTAATCGGTATTGTTCTGCAATCCCTGCTCAATCAGTGCCTGCAGATGGGGGTCGGTAAAGAGCTCCTGCCAGGGCATCACGCCCAGCGAAGCGTTCAGGCTGTCGGTCGTCACCTCCGCACCATACAGCTGGTCGGGAACGGAAGCGGCCGGTTTATATTTGGTGTAGACACCGCAGCTGCTCAGTACCGAGCAGGCGGCAGCCAGTATGATAACTTGCTTCTTCATCTTGTTTTCCTTTCATTTGGTTTTATGCTGTCCATGCCTGTCAGTCAGATAATATATCAGGAGCGCGATGGTCAGTGCCACCGCATGCTCCATACAGATGATACTTCCCTGACACCACATGGTTCACTTCTTTACAATGGTTCAATTCTCTTCGTTGAAGGCACTGCGTTCGGCCAGACTCTTCTCCTTCTCCTGGGCAATCTGCTGGTCTGTCTCCACATGCATCGGCTTGCGAACCTTCTCCTGCATATACTCAAAGAAGATGTAGAAGACAGGCACCACAAATATCAGTGCCAATGTACCGATGGCCATACCGCCTACCACACCCGTACCGAGCGACGAGTTACCGTTGGCACCGGCACCGGTGGAGAACATCAACGGAATCATACCGAAGATCATGGTCAATACGGTCATCAGAATAGGACGCAGACGCGCCTGTGCAGCACTATAGGCCGATTCGATGATACCCATACCCTGACGACGACGCTCCAAGGCAAACTCGGTAATCAGGATGGCCGTCTTGGCCAACAGACCAATCAACATAATGACACCTGTCTGCAGGTAGATGTTGTTCTCCAATCCGAAAATCTTGGCGAAGAGGAACGAACCCATCAGACCGAACGGTACGCTGAGGATAACGGCCCAAGGCACCAGGAAGCTCTCGTAGAGACAGGAGAGGATGAGGAAGATGAGCACGATACAGATACCGTAAATCATGACCGTCTGGTAACCGCTGATGTTAGCCTCCTCACGCGACATACCAGCATATTCATAGCTATAACCGGTAGGCAAAGCCTGTTCTGCCACTTCGGCAATGGCCTTCATGGCCTCACCCGAAGAGTAGCCGAGAGCGGCATTGGCCTGTACCTTGATGCTGGAGTAAAGGTTGAAACGGTCGGATGACTCAGGACCCAGCACCCGCTTCAGCTTGACAAACTGGCTGACAGGAGCCATCTGTGTGCCGTTGCGCACAAACATATTGTCGAGGTCGCTCTCACGCAGACGGAAGTCGGGCGATGCCTGCACCATCACACGGTAAACCTTACCGAACTGGTTGTAGTTGCTGGCATACGAACCACCGCAATAGGCTCCCAGCACACCCAATACGGTAGAGGGAGAGATGCCGGCACGCTTGCACTGGGCAGCATCCACATCGACGCTGACCTGCGGGAAGTTCATGGCGTAGGGCGTATAGGCCATCGCAATCTCCGGACGCTGGTTCAGCGCACCGAGGAACTTCATGGCGTTCTGATAGAACACAGCCTTGTCGCCACCCGTACGATCCTGCAGATACATCTCGATGGAGTTACCCATACCGTAACCGGGAATCATACCCGGCTGGAAGGCAAATACCTGCGCATTCTTAATCATGGAGCAGGCACCGTTGATACGGTTCATTACGGTGTTGATTTCATGCTCCTTGCCTTTACGCTCGTCCCAATTCTTCAGACGGACAATGTACATACCATACGAGGAACCTTGTCCGGAAATCAGACCATAACCGGTTACCTTTGCATACGAATCAATTTCAGGCTGCTGTTTCAGCACTTCCTCCACTTTGACCATCACCTTGCCGGTCTCTTCCAACGAAGTACCCGGCGCACAGCTGACGTTCATCATGCACACGCCCTGGTCTTCCTGCGGCACCAGACCGGTCTTGGTCGTACTCATGAAATAGGTGAGCAGCACCAAGGCACAAACCAGCGATACCCATACCATCCAACGGTGGTGGATGGCGAACATCACACCCTTCTTATACTTGCCCAGCATGGCATTGTAAGAGGCGTTATAGGCGGCACGTACACGACCGTTGATGCTCTTGGCACTCTTGGTACCGTCGCTGGGACGCATCAGCATGGCACACAGAGCCGGACAGAGCGTCAGGGCGCAGATACAGGAGAGACCTACGGAAGTGGCCATCGTGACACCGAACTGAGTATAGAAGATACCGCTGGTACCACCCATGAAGGTCACCGGCACAAACACAGCCATGAAGACCAGCGTACAGGTGATAACGGCCATCGTCACATCGCCCATGGCATCTTTCGTAGCCAAATAGGAGGACTTATAGCCGGCATCAAACTTGGCCTGTACGGCCTCTACCACCACAATGGCATCATCGACCACCGTACCGATGGCCAGCACCAAGGCAAACAACGTCAGGATGTTGATAGTAAATCCGGCTGCCATCAAGCAGGCAAATGTACCCACTAACGAAACGATGATGGAGATAGAGGGAATCAACGTACTCTTGAAGTCCTGTAAGAAGAAGTATACCACCAAGATAACGAGGATGATGGCGATGACCAACGTCTCAACTACGTTGTTGATAGAGGCGAAGAGGAAGTCGTTGGAACTCATCATCTTCTTGAACTCCAGTCCGGCCGGCAGTTCCTTGCTCATGGCATCCACCTCAGCTTCGATACGTTTGTTCACATCAGTCGCATTGGCACCTGCCACCTGGAAAGCCATGAACGTCACACCCGGATGGCCGGTGTTCTCAGCATGGAAGGCATACGACAAGGCACCCAGCTCTACATCGGCTATGTCCTTCAGACGCAACACATTGCCGTTCTCATCAGAGCTCACCACAATATTCTTGAACTCTTCCACACTCTTCAGACGACCGCGATACTTCATGGTCAGCTGGAAGGTATTGTTCGAATGTTCGCCTAATGAACCGGTAGGAGCTTCCAAGTTCTGCTCGCTCAACAGGGCTGCGATGTCCGAAGGCACCAGTCCGTATTGCGCCATCCGGTCGGGCTTCAACCAGACACGCATACTATAGGTATTACCCAACTCCATGACGTCGCCCACACCTTCGATACGTTTGATGCGAGGAACCACATTGATGTCCAAGTAGTTACCCAAGAAGTTTTCGTCATATCGGTCGTCGGTACAAACCAACGATACGATTTGCAAGAAGGAGGTCTGTCGTTTGGTCGTGGTCACACCGATTTTGGTAACCTCGGCTGGCAGCAGACCTTGTGCCTTGCTGACGCGGTTCTGTACGTTCACCGCTGCCATATCGGGGTCGGTACCCTGCTTGAAGATTACCTGAATGGTAGCACGTCCTGCATTGGAGGCAGTAGACGTGATGTACAACATGTTCTCCACACCATTGATGCTCTCTTCCAACGGCATGATTACCGCATTCATCATGGCTTCGGCATCGGCACCGGTATATTGAGCCTCCACCTGTACCGTAGGAGGTGCAATGTCAGGATACTGCTCTACCGGCAGGGTAAGGAGCGAAATCAGTCCGACAATCAATATCAAGATAGATATTGACATGGCCATCACCGGCCGCTTGATAAATATATTTCCTTTCATACGCTATTTCAGTTTTCAAGTTCTTCCGTTGTTGAGTTACGATTCCTCCGGAACTTATTTCACTTGCGTTCCCTCTCTAACCAGTCCGGCACCTTCCGAGATGATTTCGTCGCCCGGATTCAAGCCTTCCAGCACCACATATTCACGTCCATCCTCCGAGGGAGCCACGGTTACGATAGTCGAAGTGGCCTTACCGTCTACCACCTTATATACCAGCGTCTTGTCCTGCAACTGGAAGGTAGCGGCCTGCGGAATGACAATGCAATCCTTATATACATCGGGCACTACCACAGCAGCCGTCGCACCGCTGCGCAAGATACCCTTTTCGTTGGGGAAAATGGCACGTACTGAGACCGAACCCGTCTGACGGTCAATCACACCACTGATGCTCTCGATGCGGCCCTTGGCTTCGTACATCGATCCGTCGTTCAGCTGCAGCTGTACCTCAGGCATGTTCTTCACCGCCTCGTCCGTCGATCCGTACTGACGTGTCATGGAGAGCAACTGGTTCTCGGTCATGGAGAAGTAGACGTATACATCCTTGTTGTCGCTCACCGTAGTCAGTGCTTTTCCCATCGAAGGACCTACCAACGTTCCCTCGCGCATGGGCAAGGCACCTACCACACCGTCGCTCGGACTCTTCACCTCGGTATAAGCCATATTGTTGCGGGCGTTCACCTCTTGCGCCTTGGCCTGTGCCAACTGCGCCTTGGCAGTCAGATATTGGTTTTCGGCAGTCTGCAATGTGTAGGCCGACACCACCTTCTGTGCATACAGTTCTTTATTGCTGTTATAAGAAAGTTCAGCGGTAGCCAGCGCGGCCTGAGCCACCTCTACATTGGCCATGGCCGTATTCAAGGCTGCTTTATAAGGCACCTGATCGATGATGAAGAGTGATTGCCCCTTGTTTACCCGTTGTCCCTCTCTTACCATCACCTTCCAGATGGTTCCGGACACCTGCGGCATAATGGCGGCATCGTAACGTCCGCGCACGGTTGCCGAATAAGAATTCGCAAATTCCTTGTCTGTCTTGGCCACCGTCATGGTAGCATACGAAGCTTGCATCTGTCCTGCACCTGTCTGTTCCTTGCAGGAAGTCATCCACATTGTACAGCCAATCAGCGCAACCAGCTGTAACCATTTTCCATTTACTGTAATCATATTCTCTATCTATTTATAATGTTATTAGTTCACATCTTCAGTCATCTCGTCTGACTGTCTCCTATTGATTCTTTAAATCGGGTGCAAAAATAGAACAACTCGACATAGTACATATAACACATAAGTAGATAAAAGTGTTCTATTTTCCCAATTACACAATTTTAAGAATAAAGAACACTCATAAGAAAGAAGAAAAGAACAAATGGAAAGAACTTTAGAACAATAAATTTCCGAAATAATTCATCATCTTTGCAGCAAAAATCAGAATAACAATAAAATAGATTAAATAATACTCTATGGAAAATGAGATAATAAAAAACGTAGGCATTGAGGATTTTAGAATATTTGGAGATAGAATTGACTATATCGACGACTATGTAGTGGTCTCAAATACGCTGGAAAATATAACAGAACTGAACCATTCGGAAAAGATTTGTGCAAATCGCATCAATTTCTTCCTTATCGTCTTTTGTGTAGAGGGAGAGATAGAAATGGTCATCAACGGAAAGAGCTACCAGCTGAAACCCAACATGGCGGTAATCTGTCTGCCCACCATGATACTGAGCCAAGTACGTCTCGGTTCATCCTACAAGGTGAGGTGTGTGGGATTCTCCAGCAACTTCATGGAGCGAGTGATGAAGAAAGAAAAAGGGTCGGACCAACTTTTCATCAAAATCTATAACAACCCCATCCTGCACATCGAGAAGGAACAGTCGCCTGTGATGCACCACTACTCTGCCCTGCTGATGAGCAAAATCAAAGAGCCGCCCCACCGCTATCGCAAGGACATATTGCAGTACCTCTTTGCGGCACTGTTCTGCGAAATGATCAACGAGATACAGCGGCTCATCAACGATACCGAAGAGGAGCCCGAACGCGGCTTCCGTCGGGCAGCCTACGTATTCAAACACTTCATGGCCGAACTGTCGAAGGACGGTGGCATGCACCGCTCGGTAAGCTACTTTGCCAACCAGTTGTGCTACTCGCCCAAATATGTGTCGAGCGTGGTGAAGCAGGTAAGCGGACGCACGGCACTGGAGTGGATTGACGAATATGCCATGGAGCAGATAAAGATACAGCTGAAGCATTCCGACAAGTCCATCAAGGAGATAGCGGACAACTTCAACTTCTCCAACCAGTCGTTCTTCGGCAAGTACGTGAAGGCGCACCTCGGCATGTCGCCCGCCCGATATAGGCAGATACCTGACTGACAGCATGTTGATAATCGAGCAGAGGCACGCAGAGATTCCACTCTCTGTGCCTCTGCCAAAAGCACCTTTTAAACAGATTTATGGAACGCTGAAATAGGTACTACATTATTCCATGATTCAAATACTTTTGTTATCGGCAAACTTTTATTCAAATTCACGTATAAATATACGTGTTTTTGCCGATAACGGCAAAAAAGGTCGCTTTAACCCACATTGCAGCAAGGTCAAGCCCATTTGTTAAAGAATTCCAACCCAAA
>JBJEHI010000062.1:0-55002 GCA_051875915.1 Bacteroides sp. | reverse complement strand
CCACATTTCATCCTGCAAAGTAAAGTACTAATTTCCCGAATCTTGGATTGGGGCGAATTAGGCAAAGGGAATACACACAGAAGAATCTTGACAAAAGGAGAAGAGGGAGAAGGGAGAGAAGAAAAGGGAAGGGCATAAAAAATCCGGAGGAGATGTTCGTTTACGACACCTCCTCCGGACTGTGTATCAGATGCTACAGGGCAAGCTATGCTTTAGTAGCTGTCCGGCGTGCCTTCAGGTCGGCATTGATGGCGGCCATGCGCGACTTATTGAGCGGGTATATGAACATCACCAGCATGGAAACGCCGGCGATGGCGGCCGGAACAAAGCTCATCAGATATTTCAAGCCGTCCAACGCTTCGGGAGTCTGAACGGCACCTTCCGCCGTATTGTACCCAAAAGCAGCCAGCAACGCCATCACGGCCCAACCGGCAAAAGCACCGCCAAACTTCTGGGCCATGGAGCCGGACGAGAATATCAGACCCGTGGAGGCAGTGCCGTCCTTCTGCTCGGCATAGTCGGCTACGTCAGCATACATGCTCCATACCAAGGGAGAGATGATGCCGGTGCAGATGGATATCAGTATCTGGAAGAGCACCATCAGCCACCAGCCGAAAGGCGTATTGGGCACGAAGAAGAAGAGGACGCTGAAGAGCACCAGACAAACCAAAGCCAGCTGATAGGTGGACTTCTTGCCCAACCTCAAAGAGAAAGGAACAGCCAATGCAACGCCCAGCATGTTGCAGACTTCACCTACCATGAGGAACAGTCCGGCATAGAGCACGATGCTGAACAGGCCACAGTCCAAGGTAGCACCTGCACTGATATAGTCCTTGAAGAAGTAGGCTGCCGTAGCACCGCGGACGGTATTGAAGAAGTTGGAGAGCAGGGCTGCACCGTTGAGAATCCACCAAGGTGAATTCTGTACTAATGACTTCACATCCTTGCCGATGGACTCGGCTGCCGCACTCTTGACGTGCTCGCGCGTCAGGCAGAAGCAAAGAATGAAACCCAGGAAGCAGAGTGAGGCAATGACAATCATGGCAAACTGCCAGCTGGTAGCATTGCTGCAATCCATGGAGCGGAACCAGTTGCACAACGGTTCCCAAGCCCCCAAAGCGATGAAGCTACCACCGTAAGCAAAGAACATGCGGTACGAAGAGAAAACAGTCTTCGTATTCGAATCGTCCGTCATCACACCCAGCATGGCACCGTAGGGCACATTGATGCCTGTGTAGACGGTCATCATCAGGATGTAGGTGACGTAAGCCCAGATAAGCTTGCCCGTCCGCCCCATCTCCGGTGTGGTAAAGAGCAGGATGCCGGCTATGGCAAAAGGCAATGCAACCCAAAGCAGATAGGGGCGGTACTTGCCCCAGCGGGTATGCGTACGGTCGGCTATGACACCCATCATGGGGTCGGAAACCGCGTCCCAGATGCGGGTGACCAGCATCAGCAGACCTGCATCTGCCAGGCTCAAGCCGAAAATATTGGAATAGAAGAAGGGAAGGTAATAAGAGAATATCTTCCAAAACATGGACGATGACATGTCGCCGAATCCGTAACCGATTTTTTCTTTCAGTGTGTTCATGATACAATTAGTGGGTTATTATATAATTATCAGATGCAAAAAAAGGAAAAACAAGGGAGATATGCAACTGTTGTAACAACAAATGTTGCAAAATCTCCCTCGTGAAGTTATCATTGAACTAATACCTTCATATTTTTCTTTCAGTAAGGATAACTACCGGCACGGGCACCCCGCATGATGGCCTCGACAGCCTCCGGCGAATAGGGTGCCATGCCCTGATTGCGATCGAACAGCCCGAAATTCTCACCCTCGGTACCGATGCAGTTGTTGTCCCAGAAGAAGGCGGCAAAGCCATGCTCCTTGGCCTGACGCACCACAAACTCCAAGTAATAGGCACGCGACGCTTCGGACTGGGTGAAGTTGATGCCCAGCGAGCGGTTGCCCTCTGTCTTACGGTGCATCACCGCGCCATACTCACCCATCACCACAGGCAGTCCCTGGTCTACAAAGCGGTATTTCAGCTGGTCGAAGAGGCTTGTCACCTCGGCTTCGGTATCGGTGGCATAGGGCAGATGGGCATAAGGCTGGCCCCAATAGTAACTGTTTGCTCCCTGAGCATCGTCGCCACTCTGCTGGCAGAAATTCCAGGGCCGGTAATAGTGGAACTCCAGCATCAGACGGCCTTCCACCGTATCATCGGGCTTCACGAAGTGGCGCAACGCGAAATCGGGATTGGCCGACCAGGGCTGCACTACCAGCGTACGCCAGGCATTGTTGCCGGCCGTGGCACGCACGGCATTGACAAAGGTCTGGTTCAGCTCGTTCATATAGGTGAAGAGTTCCTCGTTCGTCGGTTCGTCCCACACCTCGGCACCCTGCGAGATGTATATCACCTCGTTGGTACCGGCAAAGAGCAGATGCTCGTCGTACTCCTTGAAGGCCTCGGCAATCTGTGTCCAAAGGTGGCTGAAACGCCGGAGGACAGACTCCTTCGTCTCCGAGAGCGTACCGGGGACGATGCGGTCGTAGAATGTATCGTGATGGGAATTGAGGATGACGTACATGCCCTGCGTATAGGCATAGTCTACCACCTCCTTGACACGCGACATCCAGGCGGGCGATACGTTCAACTCGTCATCGGCACGGGGTGTCCATCGCACAGGGATGCGGATGGCATTGAAGCCCTGCTCGTGCAGTGCATCCACCATGGCACGGGTGGTCATGGGATTGCCCCACGACGTCTCGTCGGCACCGTTGCTTTCCATTGTGTTGCCCATGTTCCAACCTGTCACTATCTGCTTCATCAGGCCGGAAGCATTGAGTTTCATGCCGGCAGGAGCCGCACTGTTCTCGTCGCTATAGGCAAACGGACGGTGACCGGCCTGGGTAACCTGCAGGCGCAACGGGGCGGCAGTGCCGGTCAGATCAGTCAGTGTGATGACCGCCGTACGGTCGGCATCGGCCGTGTTCTCGGACGCATAGATGCAAAGCGGCAACTGGCGGCAAGGGGTACCGTAGACCGTCTGTCCGGTGGAGAAAAGCAGCCACCGGGCGGACGACTCCGCCTTCCAGTCGGAAGGCGAGGTCAGCAGCAGGGTATCGGTGGCCTCCACATTCTGGTTCAGGGTAATTTCAGTCCTGTCAACGGCCAGCGGGCCGTACGAGGAGGTGTCGTCGTCGTCCGAGCAAGATGCCAGACCGCAGACAGCGGCCAACATCCAGAGGGAGAAACTGTATTGAATTAGCTTGTTCTTCATACAATGATGTTTTTTATAGATTATCTGTAGTTACTTGATGGACACTTTCTTCAGCACATAGTTCTGTCCGGTGATGACCAGTCCGCCCCGGTTCTGCAGGTTGTCAATGTCACCGGCTGTAGGAGCGAACTCCACGGTCTGCTCCGCTTCACTTGGCACGAAGTCAATCTGCGAGACAGAGAGGTTGGCCCAGTCCTGCCCCATGCGCGGCGAGATGCAACCCCAGCCGCTGCTCACGAAGTCGGCCGTGTCGATGGTGAAGACAATCTTCTGACCGGATTGCAACGTACTCCAGTCATAGCCTCCCCATGCCAGTTCCTGGTTGCCTTGCCAAGCATCGCAACGCCAGCTGCCGCTCCAGATGATGTTTTCGGGGACAGATATGGTGATGGAAGTGATGGTGACGCCATGTCCCGTCAGTATCAGTCCGCCTTCGTTCACCAGTTCGTTGATGATGGCATCCGTCAGGTTGATGCGTACCACGGTATCATCGGCTGTCAGTGAGATGACATCATCCGTACCCGAGAGGGGACTCCATCCGGCACCCTTGGCCACGCGGAGCTGGTAGTAGTCGGCATCATCGTTCGGTGTGAAGTAGATGGAGAGGGTCTGTCCGGCCTTCAGTGTCTCCCACACACCGCCGTCACCACCCCAAGAGAGGTCTGTGAAGCCGTTCCATCCGGATATCTTGAAGCTTCCGCTCCATACAGGCAGCTCGGCTCCCTCGTGGTGCATGGCAATCTTCTCCGTCTCGATGCGGTAGTTCTCGTGCTGCACCAGCGTCACCTTACCGTCGCCCATGCCTTCGGGCACGGTGAAGGTAATCTGTGTGGCCGAGCCTTCATATTCATCGGCAGCCAATGCCAGGTCGCCCGGCAAGAGGATGTAGCGCACCTTGTCCAGCCGCGTACCGCTGATGGTCACCCGGTCGCCCGCATTGAGGTCTTCCTTCGGATTGATGTCCGACACCTCAACCATCAGGGGCGACAGTGCCACGGCTACTCCCTTACCGGAGTATTGGGCCAAGGTCACCTCACCGGGCACGGTGGTGGCAGGCACCCGGCAGGTCAGTTCCGAGCCCGACGCATTGACCGACACCTGTACCGAATCCACGAAGGGGAAGTGGGCACAGCCTATCAGGTCGAGGTCACGTCCGTAGAGGGTAATCTCCTCGCCCAGTTCGGGTTGTTCGTTGGATACACGCTCGATGACAGCCTGACGGAGGTTCAGCCGCTCCATCAGCACCGTCTGCACCTCGTTGGCATTCCCATCGTACACCGTCACCTGTCCGCTGACAGCCGCCATCGGTACGGCCACCTGCACCTCGTAGCGCGTGTTCTTCACAAACGCTTCGGCAGGCACCTCCACATTGTCGGCAAAGGTAGCCGAGACGATGTTCCAGACGTACTCGCCGCGGATGGTAATCAGGTCGCCCGCCCGCAGTTCGTCGCCGTCGGTCTCCACGGCATCAATCCGCACCTCTTCCTCAAAGCTGATGCTGCTCTTCGATGTCAGGGTGTCCTGCCCCACCACCAAGCGCAGTTTGCCGGGGATGGCCTCATCGGGCACGGTCACCGTCATCTTCCGTCCGTCGGTCACCGTAAACTTGGCTTCCGCATACTCCTTGGCATCGGCTGTGCGCTCCACCCCTTTCGGAAAGAGCACCTTGCCCACCTTCTCTAAATGCAAGCCTATCACCTCCATGCTTCCGCCCCGTGTCAACGGACAGGGGCCGAACGACTGCAACGTCACTCCCCCTACCGAGGGTTGTGTAAAGTCCAGGTCATCGTCGCCGCAAGCACCCAACAGGCAGGTGCCCAACAGCATTGACGAGATACCTATCGCATATATCGTATGTTTCATATTCATCTTGTTTTATCGTTTGTCTGAATTATTTATAAGGTACTACACGCACATTGTCAATCCGAAGAATCGGTTTGCAGGGAGTCCCCGACACACCACCGCTGTAGAGCATCATGGTGAAGCCCGTGAAGCGTTTCACATCCAAGAAGGTCTTGGCAGCCGAGCCGTCCAGGTAGAAGGCGAACGAGGATGCCAAAGGCACAACCACCGTCATCCATTCGTCGGCCGTATCAAACGACTTGCCTTCGGCCGTTGTCCAGGGACGATAGAGGGCACGGGCGTAAGCCTCGGGATATCCCTTGCCTTCGGCATCGGCCGACTGGTCGCGCCACCACAGGTTGTTGCCTGTACCCACCGTCACCTGGTCGTCGCCAGAGAACATCAGCTGCAGCGCACCCGAGCTCCAGGGATTGGATGAAGGTACGTACATCTCGAACTTCAAGGCCATGTCCTGCCACTCCTCTACATTGAACAGCGTACTCAGACGGATGGAAGCCCCTTCGCCCTCAAACTTCTCGGGCGTGTCCCATGAACCGGGCCAATAGTCGAACTCAAACTGATCCTGCGGCCAGACGGAAGTAGCGGATTCGTCAATCTCGGTCTGTCCGTCACCAAACTGGCAATACGACCCGGCAATGGAGTACTCATCGTTCTTGATGCGTCCCTTGTCCTGCGGTTTAGACCACCCGGTAGCCGCCAGTCCGGTGCCCGGTTCACCGGCAACACCCCAGTTGTCGAACAGCATGTTGCGGCTCTCCTTGTAGTGGAACTTCGATATCGTCTTTCCGTAGCGGGTAGTCACCACCACCTCGCCTTCGGGCAACCCTTCGGGCATGGTGAAACTGATGGTGTACTGGTCGGACGACTCTATCTTGATGGGTGTCCCCGATATGGTCAGCTGCAGGGGCACTTCCGCATTGTCCGTAAAGTAGTCGCCGATAATCTGACCCTTCTTGCCACCGGCCAGGTACTCGTTGTTCATCGTCAGCACACTGGGTGCCGGCACCAGTGTCTTGAAGGGGTACTCCACCGTCTGGTTACCGGCTGTCACCAGATACATCTTGTCGGTCACATCTTCGGGAATGGCTCCGGGGACATTCACCATCAAGGTTTTTCCCGTGATGTAGCTGGTGTTCAGCAGGGCCTTCCGGTCGTTGAAATAGATTTCCTTGATACTGGTCAGATTCTCGCCCACCAGGCAGATGGTGGAAGAGAGATAGGCTCCGGTAATGATGGAGTCGGCACTTTCGGCATCGGGCACCCGCACGTAGTCGATGACAGGCACCCCTCCGGTCAGTTCAAACTTGTCGGGTTGGTCTTCGCAAGCCACGTTTCCTGCCAGAACCATAGCCACTATAGGAAGGACCAACCATCTGGATATATTCTTTCGATCTTTCATTGTTTTCTAATCTAAATTAATAAGCAAAGGTCTCACGTACATCGACGTGCATGGCCGGTTCGCTGAGATGAGGATTGAACACAAGGTCTTCCTGCGGGAAGGGGATGGTGAAGCTGGACTCGGTGACGTTGGGACGGGCCGTCTCGGTGTCGTACACGCACTTGGTGGCATCCACCGACCATGCTCCGCTACCGGCATAGGTCTTGTACACGTCGTTCAGGTTCCACCAGGCGTTGCGCTTCTGAGCCTTGATTTCGGCAATGGCCGACTTGACGTCGTAGTAAGAGAGACGCACGAAGTCGTACCAGCGGTCGCCCTCGCAGGCCAGTTCCAGCCGGCGTTCCTTCCATACGTCCTCAAACGTCAGAGAGTGCTTCTCGTCGGCCCAGTAGGTAGGAACGGAGCGTCCGCGTACATCACCGTATCTGGAGAGTGCCACGGCATCGGTCGTGCTACCTCCATCCATCAGCACCTTGGCCTCCACATAAATCAGGTAAACATCTGCCAGACGGAGCAGGGGCGTGCAGAGCGAGCTGGCCATATTCATGGCTGAAACGCCGGTGGCGGACAGGTGGTCGTTGGCATTGCCATACAGGTGCTTCACCTCGTTGGCTCCCGTAGCAGACTGCAGTTCGCCGGGGCCTCCCTTTCCATAAGGGTCATCGCCCGTATATCCTTCGGGATTGATGTTGTAGATGAACTTCAGGTAGTCAAATCCACCCTTGTCCTGCCAGAAGTAGTCGTATACATCGCCGGCCATCATCATGGTAGCCTTGCGCCGGGCATCGCCGTCGTGACGCATTGCAGGGTTGTCCGTAGGCTTCACACCGAATGCCTCCTGCAAGTCGATGGAGGGACCTGAATAGCCGCCCCAGCAGTCGCCGAACTCGTCGAATCCCACCATGGCGAGGTCGCTCTGCAGGGTATTCTGCCGCGTCCAGTTCTCACCGTCGGCCGTCCACCGCCAGGCAATCATGTTCTCCTCGCAGGTGTTGTTCTGCAGGCGGAAGATGTCGGCATAGTTTGCCATCAGCGTGCGTCCCGAGTGCTTGATTACATCATCGGCATACGAGGCAGCCTTTGACAGGTCGTCCGTGTTGAGCGAGCCGCTGACACCGGCTTTGGTCAGATAGACCTTGGCCAGCAAACCCTTGGCGCAGTATTTGTCCAAACGTCCGGCAGCACACTTCTCGGGCAGCAGCTCGACGGCCTTCTCCAGCGTCATGATGATGTATTCGTATACATCGGCCCGCTGCACTTTGTACTGCTCGTTGTAGCTGCCTTGCTCTATCACTTCGGCAATGTTGTGGATGATAGGCACCTCGCCAAACGTACGTACCAAGTAGAAGTAGGCCATGGCCTTCCAGAGCAGGCACTCGCCCATGGTCTGGTTCTTGACGCTCCGGCTCGGTCCGTCAGAGGCCTGAATGTTGTTGTACACCGTAGAGGCATGTCCGTTGACAGCCCACAGCGAGTAGGACATATTGCGCAGGTCCTCGTCGGTAGAGTTCACCGTGAAGGTGAGATAGGGCGAGGAGCCCCAGTAGTAGTTGCCCGAAAGCACTTCACCTACCTTGAAGAAGCCCCGCTGGAAGTCGTACCAGGGAGAGTTGTAGAGATAATTGACACCCGAGATGCACTGCTCGTCGGTCTTGTAGTAGCTGTTCACCGTGGGATTGTCCTCGGTAGGACGGTCCAGGAAGTCATCGCACGAGACCAGGAATCCCACACCGGCAGCTGCCAACAGGTATTTGATTGTATTGATTCGCATAGTATATAATGATGTTTGAATGGCGTTAGAATGATACATTAAGTCCAAACGAATAGGTGACAGGCGACGGATAGCGTCCGTTGTCCATACCATATACATATCCGTTCATATCCGAGGTGCTGGCACCGATTTCCGGATCGTAGCCGTTGTAGCCGGTGATGGTGAGCAGATTCTGGATATTGGCAGAGAGACGGAGGTTAGAGAGACCCAGCCGCCGGATAGTCTTCTTCGGGAAGGAGTAGCCCAGCGAGATGTTCTTCAGTCGGATGTACGAACCGTCCTCGATATAGCGGTCGCTGATGCGGTCGTTGTCGTTCGGGTCGTTGATGGCGGCTCGCGGCACGGAGGTGCCCGGGTTCATCACCTTGATGTTGGCGATGTCGTTGTACCAGTAGTCGCCGTTGCCATACACCTTGGTTCCGTCAATCAGGCCCAGCTGTGCCCGTGCGTTGATGGCGTTCAGCTGATTGGACCAGGCCGTCTTCATGGCTGTCAGGTTGATGGCCGTATAGTTCATCACCTTGTTGCCCACGCTGCCGTTCACGAAGATGGATGCATCAAAGTTCTTGTAGTGGAAGGTGTTGGTCCATCCGAAGGTGAACTTGGGCAGCGGAGAGCCGATATTGGTCTTGTCGGCTTCGGTAATCCGTCCGTCACCGTTCACGTCCTTGAACTTGAGGTCGCCCACCCATACCGTGTTCGACTTGTTGTACTTCGAGGGGTCGGTGCAGATGGTACCGTCGGCATTCAGCGGAGCCTTGTCGCTGATGGGCGAGGTGATGATGTCGTTGAAGTCCTTGTAGACTCCCTCCACCACATAGCCGTAGAAGTTGTAGAGGCTCTCGCCTACCGTGGACATGGAGACTACGTCCGACCACTGGCCGTAGCCCACAATGGCTGCACTGGCCGTGCCCTGCAGTGCCACCAGCTTGTTGCGGTTGATGGAGAACTGGATGTCGCTGGACCAGTCGAAGTTCTTGGTCACGATGGGACGTACGTTCAGCGTAATCTCGAAACCGTAGTTGCGCAACGTTCCGTAGTTGCCCTTGGGGGCCGACAGTGCCGACGAAGCGTTGCCCTGCGTACCCATGTAGGAGGGCAGCTGCATGGTCATCAGCATGTCCTTCGACTCCTTGCGGTACCAGTCGAACGTCAGGCTGATGCGATCCTGCAGGAAGCTCAGGTCCAGACCGATGTTCCACTGCTCCTGACTCTCCCACTTCACAGCCTCGTTGGCGATATTGGCCGGGCGGTAGCTCAGTCCCAGTCCGGTAGGCATACGGCTCATCGTAGCCAGCCAGCTGGAGCCGCCGATGTTGGCGTTACCCGTCTGTCCCCATCCGACGCGCAGCTTACCGTTGCTCAGCCAGGGCACGTCGCGCAGGAAGGCTTCGTTGGTGAAGCGCCAGCTGCCTGCCAGCGAGTGGAATCCTGCCCAGCGGTTCTTGGGGCCGAAGTTGGAGCTTCCGTCGTAGCGGTACGTATAGGTAGCATAGTAGCGGTTGTCGTAGTTGTAGGTTTCGCGCGTGAAGAAGGAGGCCATGGCACTGCTGCCGAATCCGGTGTTGATGGAGGGCGTACCCTGTCCCAGTGCCGGATTGTGGATGTCGTTGGAGGGCAGGTTGGTATTGGTCACGCTGTTGAAGTCGTACGACGACTCCCAGCACTCCTGTCCCACCATGGCCGTGAAGTAGTGCTTGCCTATCTCGCCGTTGTAGGTCACGTAGTTCTTCAGCTGCCAGAAGGTGCTTGAGTTCTTCTGCACGGAGGCCGAGTTGCTGTCGCGTGTCCATCCGCCCAGGTCTACAGTAGGATAGAAGCGCGAGCCCTTGGAGGCCGATATGTCATATCCCAGTTCGGCGTGCCACGTCAGATTCTTCATCGGGGTGATGTCGGCAAACACGTTGCCCGTCAGCTTCTGGCGCTTCAGGTTGATTTCGTTCAGCATGGCCATGGCCACGGGGTTGGGCGAGGTCCATCCTTCGCGTACCTCGGAGGCGTAGTTGCCGTCCACGTCGTAGATGGGGATGTCGGGCAGCGTGGTGAGCGAGTAGTTGATGATACCCTCGCTGGAGTCGGCCAGCTTCAGCTGCTCGTCGGTACTGCTGTACGTGGCCGAGAGGCCCAGCTTGAGCCATTCCTTCAGCTGTGCATCCAGGTTGGTGCGCACGCTGAAGCGCTCGAATGCCGAACCGATGATGGTACCTTCCTGATTCATGTAGCCGCCGGACACGTAGTAGCGCACCTTGTCCGTACCGCCTTCGGCCGACACCTGATGCTGGTGCTGCAGGGCGGTCTGGAAGACGGCATCCTGCCAGTTGGTACCTTTTCCCAGCAAGGAGGGGTCGCTGTAGTGTACGTCGGCATTCTGCCGGCTGATGTGCCCGTTGTTCACCAAATCCTGGTAATAGCCGGCATACTCGCGCAGGTTCATCAGATCCAGGCGGCGTTGCTGACGGTTGACCGCCATCATGCCGTCGTACGTGAACTTGGCTTCACCGCTTTTACCTCGCTTGGTGGTGATGAGTACCACACCGTTGGCACCCTGTGCACCGTAGATGGCCGTGGCCGACGCATCCTTCAGAATCTCCATGCTGACGATGTCCGAGGGGTTGATGGTAGAGAGAGGCGAGATGGTAGACACCGAGCCGTTGCCCAGCGCATCACCCAGACCGTAGTCGGCACCGCTCTGTCCTCCACTCTGCACGATGACGCCGTCGATGACGTACAGCGGTTCGGCATTGGCATTGATGGTGGCCTGACCGCGCACGCGGATGGACGATGACGAGCCCGGCGCTCCCGATGTGGTGACCGCCGTCACACCGGCAGCACGTCCCTGCAGCGACTGGTCCAGACTGGTGATGACCGATCCTTTGATTTTCTCCTCACCCATGGAGACCGACGATCCGCTGAGGTCGCTCTTCTTCATCGTACCGTAGCCTACCACCACCACTTCGTCCAGCATCTCGCTGTCCTCCTTCAGGGTGATGGTGAGGTTGGTCTGGTTGTCCGTCTTGACCTCCTGCGTCACATAGCCGATGTACGAGATGACCAGCGTCGCCCCCGGCTTCACATTCAGTGTAAAGTTACCGTCGATGTCGGTAATCACTCCGTTCGTTGTACCCTTTTCCAGTACGTTGGCACCGATGATGGGACCCATCGCGTCGCTCACGGTACCGGTGATTTTCTTTGTCTGCAGCACGCCCTGTGCCTCGTGCGTCGTTGGCATCCAGGAGCCGGGTCGTTCGGCATGTCCCGATGCCACGGCCATGCAGAGAGCCGTCAGCAGCAAGTTTGTCTTCAGTTTCATACTTCTATACGATTATTAATGGATTGTGTGTTTCTTCAGTTCCTCTTTCACCAGCTGTCCCCACTCCTTTATCTCCCACTGTTGCCATCCGCCTTCCGACGAGGCCGAGGGGAGCAGCATGGAGCAGGTTTCGTGCTTGTCGGACAGCGACCAGGCGGCCCGGCTCAGGCGGCGTGCGTCCATCCAGTCCGTCCAGCGTCGCCACTCCTCGCGGTCCAGCGGGCCGTCGCCGTCGGCATTCATGGCCGCGCATTCCGAGATGAATACGGGTATTCCCTTGCTTATCGCATAGTCGGCCTCGTCGCGCAGCCACTGCTTGTGCGTGCCTGCATAGAAGTGTACGGTGTACATCAGGTTGCTGAATCCCTCGATGGGGTTGTCTGCCACCAGTCGGATGTCCTGGTCCCAATGGGGCGAGCCTACCAGAATGACCGCATCCGGTTCTACGGTACGGATGGCACGGATTACCTCTATGGCATACGCCTTCACCTCCTCCCAACTGTCATTCACCGGCTCGTTGAATACCTCATAAATCACGTTCGGCACCCCCTTGTAGCGGGTAGCCATCTCCGTAAAGAAGCGTTTGGCGGCTTCTGTCTCTATCGTGTGGCTGTGCCAGTCAATCAGCACATACGCTCCGTACTCGATGGCCGCATCTGCCACTGCCGTCACACAGCGCACGGCGTATTCGGGATTCACCAAGTAGGAGAGGTCGTTGATGCCGATGCCCATCGAGGCCCGCAGCAGCTGTGCTCCCCAGTCCTGAATGAGGTGGCGGGCCGACTGCCCGTTGTAGAACCGTGGCCACAGGTTGTGCCAACCGTAGCTCACGCCGTGCAATACCACGGTGTCACCGTTCACATTCATCAACTGGGTACCTTGCACCTTCAGTGCAGGCAGCCTGTCGGCAGCCGTTGCCGTTTCGTTTCGTGACGGAGCTGCTGTGCATCCCTGCCACAGGAGTATCATGCCACACAGATACCCCCACAGATGTAATTTCATGATGTAGAAGATAAAATTGATGTTTGATAAATTCGGATAGAGTTGATGGCTGATTTCATTCCACGCCCAGTTGCTTCCGCAACCACTCCTGCCACTCGTCCCACTGCTCCTGATACCAGTAGTGTCCCGTCTCCAGATAGAGACTCAGCTGCTTGGGTGCCGTCACGGTGTTGTAGGCCGCATACATGGAGGTAGGCGGACATACCGTGTCGTTATATCCCCAGCTGAACCAGCCCGGCACCTTCAGGCAGGCGGCAAAGTGTGCGGTGTCATAGTATCGCACCGTGGCGAGCTGCCGTTCGTCGGGCTTGTCTACGTGGTAGAAGTAGTGCGGCCAGCCGCACGCCCGCCGGCGGAGAGAGGCTTCGTGATCGCACAAAGCCGGATGGACAGCCGCCACGCAGGTCACCCGGCTGTCCAGTGCCGCCGTGATGATGGAGAGTGCACCACCCTGACTGGAACCTGCCACGGCCAATGCCTGCCCGTTGTACTGAGGCAGTTGGCACAGCACGTCTACAGCCCGCAGCGCACCTATCACCACGCGGTTATAATAGAGGCGGTCGCGGTCCTGGCTGCCGAATGTCCAGTAGCCGGCCAGCGCACCGGCCATCAGATTGTCGTAAAGTGACTGTGGGCCGTCTATCGGCACGCCGTGTATGCCCACCTCCAGCGTAATCAGCCGTCCCGGAGCTGTATAGGTATCACCGCCATAGGCACGGACACCCGCACCGGGCAACCTCAGCAGAGCGGGATAGCGTCCCTCTGCCTTGGGCACACTCAGCACGCCATACATGCGGCCTGCACCGGCCCGGGTGCAGAAGCTCACCTGATAGACGTTGTCCGTAGCCGTACAGCGGTCGGGCATCAGTGTCAGCACGGGCTGTACCGGAGTTTGCCTGGCATCCGCCAACTGCTTCTCCCAATAGGCCACGAAGTCCGCAGGCATCGTGCCCGCGGGGGTTATCTGGTCAGGGCGGTAGGCAGCCGTTGCCAAGCCTTCATAGGTACGTCCGTCCACATGAGCCGTCACCCGGCAACGCAGAAAGCCCGGCTGCTTCAGGGTGCCCTGCAGTGTCAACGTCCCGTCCTTCAGACGCACCGCCTGCCGGCTCTCTGTGGGGTACATCTCAGGCCCCAGTTCATAGTCCACTTCTACATCGGGCAGCAGGTTCTGCGCCTTCCATACCTGTACCTTGAAGGTACACCGCTCGCCGAGCTGATAGTTCCAATCGAGGTGATTGGGAGAGACCACTACACGGACTTCGTGTCCGCGTATCTGTGCTACCGAAAGTAGCGTACAAGCCATCAAGAGGCTCCAAAGGCAGATTTTCTTCATGCTAATAGATTTAACCCTGTTCATACACATCGGAAGCGTTCTGTTTCCGACGCTGCAAAGATAGAGACAGGATAGCAGAAAGGATGATACTTTTTTATCTACCTTTTATACTTCGTTGACTATTGTCCAAAAAATAGTCAATTTTAACGGCGTTTAAAAGCCTCCGGCAGCCTGTCTACTCCGCTGCACGGCCAAAACAGCCGGGTGCAGGATAATAGACGGGGAAGCGGAGTTCCCCCTCCTTCATCAGTTTGCCTTGCTCGTGCAAGTGCTTGAGCTGGTAGTAGGCGTATGTCCGGCCCATGCCCGTCAGGTACTGATACTGCGACCGCGTGATGGTGCGATGTTCCTTGAAGTAGTCGGTCAGCAGCCGTTCCATCTGCGCCTCCGAACGAGGTTTGGAGGAGCTCTTTGCCGCTATCCTTGTCAGTCGGGGTGAGCCGACGGAGAGAGACAGCTCCTTGTCCATCCGGAAAGAGATGCCCTTGAAGCGCACCAGGGTACTGCGCTTCTGCATCTTCATGTCGGGCGTCACCTTGCCGTCCGCCTCCAGTGTGGGGAAGAGATAGCCCAGTCCCTCGATGTGTACCCGTCGGCCTTCGCGCAGTTGAGCACCGACCACCTCATTCAGTTCCATGAGTACAGCCTTGATGTCGCCGGGCGTCAGCGTACAGCGTTCCCGGATATACTCTACCAGCGTGGCGGTAGATACCGAACCGTTGAAACGAGGACGCGGATGCAGCGTCGTTTCCTCTTGAGAATCAGTCTTGGGATTCTCGTACCAATCATATAATATTGCCATAAACAATGTATTTTAGTTGTCTCTCATTCTACTTAGTTTGTTTCAGTCGTATACTTTGCCTATCTGAGTCGTATACTGAGCCTATTTCAGTATAGGACTTAGTTACCGTTCACCGTCCGGTGAACGAGCGTTCACCCCGGGGTGAACAAGCGTACGCCCTCCGTTGAACAAGCGTTCACCGTTCGGTGAACGGTAATTAAGTATACGACTGAATCAACCTCACCCGTATACTGAAACCACCTCACCCGTATACTGAATGAACCTCGTCCCCTACAAGACCCCTGCCCACACGCATCAACGGTCCAGCAAAAGTCCTATTCCATGCAAAAATAACCATTCTTTTCTGATTCCTCCCTATCCGACCGGAGAGAATGCGATTATTTTATCCAATTCAGGTACATTCACGAGCCAACCGAAAAAAAACAGCCCAAAAAGAGAGGAGAAACAGAGGAAATCACTACTTTTGGAGCCTACAACAGAGGCAACAAACTCAAAACTTATATAGATATGGAAAACAAGCGATTCGGACATTTTGAAGACCTGACACGGGAATATGTCATCACAGACCCTAAAACACCTTGGCCCTGGATCAACTACCTGGGCAACGAAGACTTTTTCTCACTGATTTCGAATACCGCCGGCGGCTACTCTTTCTACAAAGACGCCAAGTTCCGCCGCATCACGCGCTACCGCTACAATGGCGTCCCGATGGACAACGGAGGACGATACTTCTACATCAACGACGAAGGCACCGTATGGTCGCCGGGATGGAAGCCGTGCAAGACACCCCTCGACAGCTACGAATGCCGCCACGGCATGAGCTATACACGCATCACAGGCAGCAAGAACGGCATACAGGCCAGCGTACTCTTCTTCGTGCCGCTGAAGACGTGGGGCGAAGTGCAGAAACTGACACTGACCAACACCACCGACCGCACACGGCGGCTGAAGCTCTTCTCCCTGACCGAATGGTGCCTCTGGAACGCAGCCACCGACATGGAGAACTTCCAGCGCAACTTCTCGACCGGCGAGGTGGAGATAGAAGGCTCCGTCATCTACCACAAGACGGAGTATAAGGAGCGCCGCAACCACTACGCCTTCTACAGCGTCAACGCACCTATACAGGGCTTCGACACCGACCGCGAAAGCTTCATCGGACTGTACAACGAGTTTGCCGACCCACAATGTGTCACGGCGGGCCAACCTGCCAACAGCATTGCGCACGGCTGGAGCCCCATCGCGTCCCATTATATAGAGGTAGAGCTGCAACCGGGCGAGAGCCGCGACTTCATCTTCCTGTTAGGCTACGTGGAGAACGCCCAAGAGGAGAAGTTCCAGCAGGAGACGGGCGACGGCTTCGTGCAGAGCGTCCCCTCTTCGCCCATCGTCAACAAGGCAAAGGCCCACGCCATGATAGCCGCCTTTGACACCACCGCGAAGGTGGATGCCGCCTTTGCCGAACTGAAGGCCTACTGGGACCGCCTGCTGGATATCTTCACCGTACAGACCAGCGAGGAGAAGCTGAACCGCATGGTGAACATCTGGAACCAATACCAATGTATGATTACCTTCAACATGAGCCGTTCGGCCTCGTTCTTCGAGAGCGGCATCGGACGCGGCATGGGCTTCCGCGACTCCAACCAGGACCTGGTGGGTTTTGTTCACCAGATACCGGAGCGTGCCCGCCAGCGCATCATCGACATTGCCTCCACCCAATTCCCCGACGGTGGTTGCTACCATCAGTACCAGCCCTTGACCAAGCGGGGCAACAACGACATCGGCGGCGGATTCAACGACGACCCCATGTGGCTCATCTTCGGCACCGTGGCCTATATCAAGGAGACGGGCGACTTCTCCATTCTGGACGAGCCTGTACCTTTCGACAACCAGGAGGGTTCTGAGGTATCACTGTTCGAGCACCTGCGTGTGTCGTTCAACCACGTCATCGAGAACCTCGGCCCGCACCGCCTGCCCCTCATCGGACGTGCCGACTGGAACGACTGCCTCAACCTGAACTGCTTCTCGTGGGACCCCAACGAATCGTTCCAGACCACAGAGAACAAGACCGAAGGTTCGCAAGCCGAATCGCTGATGATAGCCGGCCTGTTTGTGGTATGCGGACGCGACTATGCCGACCTGTGCCGCCGGTTGGGCAAGACGGAAGAGGCCGACCGCGCCACACGCTGCGTAGCAGAGATGACAGAGGCCGTGAAGCAACATGGATGGGACGGCGACTGGTACCTGCGTGCCTACGACTACTTCGGGCGGAAGGTAGGTTCGAAGGAGAACAAGGAGGGACAGATCTTCATCGAGAGCCAAGGCTGGTGTACCATGGCCGGCATCGGCCTGGAGGAGGGCATGGTGACACGCGCACTCGACTCCGTCAAGGAGCGTCTCGACTGCGAGCATGGCATTGTGCTGAACAACCCGCCGTTCACCCGCTACGTGGTAGAGTATGGTGAGATATCCACCTACCCCGCCGGCTACAAGGAGAACGCCGGCATCTTCTGCCACAACAACCCGTGGGTCATCATCGGCGAGACGGTGGCCGGACGGGGCGACGATGCGTGGGAGCACTACCGCAAAATCTGCCCGTCGTACACCGAAGCGCACAGCGAGCTGCACAAGGTAGAGCCTTACGTATGCTGCCAGATGGTAGCCGGCAAGGATGCCGCCCGCCCCGGCGAGGGGAAAAACAGTTGGCTGACAGGTACCGCCGCCTGGATGTGGTACACCATCACGCAGTTCATTCTGGGCATCCAACCCGACTACGATGGTCTGACGCTCAATCCCTGTATTCCTGCCGGCTGGAAGGGCTTCCAAGTGAAGCGCCGTTTCCGCGATGCCGAATACGACATCACCGTCACGAATCCCGATGGCGTATGCAAGGGCGTACGCTCCATCCTTGTGGATGGAGAAGCGATTGAAGGGAATACGGTCGCCCACTGGCCGGGCAAACATCAGGTAGAGGTCATCATGGGGTGACCTCCCCCTTCTCACGCTATCAGCTAACCAATCCATTCAACATTATGATTAACCCTATCTACTCTCCTGCCCCCACCCGTTACGACAGCGGCATGAACTACCGCCGCTGCGGACGGAGCGGCATTCTACTGCCTGCCATCTCTCTGGGACTGTGGCACAACTTCGGCGATGTCAACACCTTGGCCAACGCACAGGCCATCGCCCACTACGCCTTCGACCACGGCATCACCCACTTCGATTTGGCCAACAACTACGGCCCCTCCTACGGTTCGGCCGAAGAGACCTTCGGACAACTGATGAAGAAGTCGTTCCTCCCCTACCGCGACGAGCTGTTCATCTCCACCAAGGCGGGCTACGACATGTGGCCCGGCCCCTACGGCAACCGGGGCAGCCGCAAGTATCTGATGAGCAGCCTCGACCAGAGTCTGAAACGCATGAACCTGGAGTATGTGGACATCTTCTACAGCCACCGCTTCGACCCGGTTACGCCCATGGAAGAGACGCTGCAGGCGTTGGTGGACATCGTACGGCAGGGCAAAGCACTCTATGCAGGCATCTCCAACTGGCCTCGGGAGGCAGCGGACTTCGCCTACCGCTACTTGGAGGAGCGTGACGTACACTGCCTGCTCTATCAAGGGCGATACAGCCTCTTCAGCCGTGAGGTAGAGCGTGAGGGCATCCTGCAACAGGCGCACAAGCGCGGCACCGGCTTCATCGCCTTCTCTCCCTTGGCACAAGGATTGCTGACCGACCGCTATCTGAACGGCATTCCGCAGGATTCACGCATCGCCCGCGGCGGCCATCTGAAGAAGGAGTCGCTGACCGACGAGGTGTTGCAACGCATCCGTGCCCTCAACCGGATAGCCGCCGCACGCGGGCAGAGTCTGGCCGAGATGGCGCTGAGCTGGCTGCTGAAGGATCAGTTGGTGACCAGCGTCCTGGTAGGTGCCAGCAGTGTGGCCCAGCTGGAGGATAACCTCAAAGCGTTGCAGGGCCCGTCGTTCGCTCCGGAGGAGCTGGAGGCGATAGAGGCCGCCTGCCAGTGATAAATCGAACGATTGGTAGGGGCGCAACATCTTGCGCCCTGAACCCGATAGCGTGCGGGGGTGGGCGGAAGATATTCCGCCCCTACAGCAAATTACAACACACTTTCAATACGTTTGATAAAACAACTATCACCCAATCGTTTTATTTCAGTGCCTTATACACAGCCTCCTGGATGCGGGTGCGGATATCCAGCTGCATCAGCTTGTTGTTCCAGGCATTCGGATAGGTGCGGTTGCTCAAGAAGACATAGACCAGGTTGTGCTCGGGGTCGGCCCACGCACAGGTGCCGGTAAAGCCTGTATGACCATAGACAGCCGATGGCGTGCCGGGGGCACACGGGCTCAGCTGCGGACGTTGCACATCGGGCTTGTCAAAGCCCAACCCACGGCGGCTTATCTTGGACACGGTGGTGGTGAAGAGGCGGCAGGTCTCCCTACTGAGATAGCGGCGTCCCTCCCACTCGCCTCCGTTCAGCAGCATCTGGTAGACACGCGCCACCTCCGAAGCCGAGGAGAACAAACCGGCATTGCCCGACACGCCTCCTTGGAAGGCTGCCGACTCATCGTGTACATAGCCACGCAGCGTGGACTTGCGCAGAAAACCATCTACAGCCGATGGCACCACCTCGTCCCTCTTCAAGCGGCGCAGAGGCAGATAGCCGGTGTGCGTCAGCCCCATCGGGCGATAGAATTCCCGTTCCAAAAAAGCATCCATCGACAGACCCGTCCGAGCCTCTACAACCATCTGCAGCAGGATGAAACCCACACAGCTATAGCGGTAGCGGCGCGTGCCTAACGGAGCTTTGGCTATCTGCTCCAGATAGGTCTGCCTGAAGGAACGGTGCAGCCACAGCGAGTCGGTCACCTGCAGCGTGTATTCCTCCGTCCCGACAGGCGAAGTCAGCCCCTCACGGAAGCGGAAGTTCGGATTGGCCCATGTCTGGGCGGCTATACGTACCGAGTGCGTCCTATCGGCCTTGCCCTTGAACAGCGCCCCCGCATAGCTCTCCGCGTCAATCGCCTCCTGATAGAACAAGATGGTGGGAGGCAAGCCTGACTCGTGCAACAGCAAGTCGCGCACGGTAATGTTTTTCTTATCACTCTCCTTCAACTGAGGCAGATAGTCGGAGACGCGGTCGGTCAGGTTCAGCTCCCCGCGGTCGTACAGCTTCATGACAGCCAGCAGGGTACCGGTGGTCTTGCTGAGCGAAGCCAGGTCGTAGACATCGGTGGTCTGCACCGGCTGCCCATCGTCCCACGTATGCGTGCCGAAAGCCTTGTTGTACACCTCTGCCCCCTCCTTCAGCACGACGACCTGACAGCCGGGACACGCCTTGGCCTGAATGGCTTCGCGGGCAATGGTGTCGATGCGGGCCAGCAGACGGGCATCCATCCCAACATCCTCGGGCAGGTAGTGACGCTTCCCTTGAGGGGTCAGTACGACACCCTCGCCCGACGCATAACAGCCTCCGATGGAGGTAGCGAGCTGTCCGTCGGCCGAGGCTTTGCCATAGAGCAAACGGGCGGCATGACGTTGGAGGGGTTCGTCTGTAGAGTGAACCAGCACGGTGGCTGCAGCCGTGGGAAGTCCCCAATGCAGCTGCGACACCTCCTTGCCCGGCACGAAACAGAGGTAAATCACCGGTACGTCAGGCAGATAGCGGGCCAGGAAGTCGCGATACGGAGCCAGCTTCTTCTCGGTCACGCACACCAGCAGCCGTTTGTAGCCGGCTAACGAGTCGCGCAGCTGGCAGCACTGCGCTTCGGACAAGTTCTTCTCTATCCGAAAGAAATCGGGTGCGATGTAGCCTGACAGTTCGTCCACAAAGGGGGCCATCGATGCCGACTCGCCCACCTCCAGCACGGCCACCTTGCTGACAGCGGGGTCGAGCGGCAAGGTGCGTGTGCGGTTGCCCAACACGGTGACAGCCGCCTGGTTCAGACGCTGTATCAGTCGGTCGGTCTGCGCTGTGCGGATGCGTGATTCCAGCCCCGCCAGCCGGATGTGCGGTTTCACTGAAAGACCCAATGCGTACTTATAAGCCAATACCCGCCGGCACTTTTCGTTGATGGTTTCCTCCGTAATCTCCCCCTTCTTCACCGCTTCGGTCAATGCCTCCACCTCCTCCTTCAGACGGCGTGGCACCAGCAGCAGGTCGTTGCCCGCCTGCAAGGCCTTCAGGCAGAGAGGCGTGTAGCCGGACACCCCCTTCATGGCTAATGCGTCGGTAAATATCAGTCCGCGGAAGCCCAGCTCGTCGCGCAGCAGGTCGCCGATGACGGGCTGCGACAACGAGGCAGGATGCCCTTCACCCTTCAGTGCCGGCACCTCCAGATGGCCCACCATGATGCCTCCTACCCCTGCAGCGATGGCCTGACGGAAGGGATAAAGCTCCACACTGTCCAGCCGGGCACGCGAAAAGGAGAGGCGGGGCAAGGCGTGATGCGAATCGGTATCGGTGTCGCCATGGCCGGGGAAATGCTTGCACACAGCCAGCACGCCGCCAGCCTCCAGACCGCGGGCATAGGCCACCACCTTACGAGCCACATTGTAGGGGTCGTCGCCGAAGGAGCGTACATTGATGACGGGATTGGCAGGATTGATGTTGACATCGGCCACCGGCGCAAAGTTCACCTGCACCCCCAGTTGGCGGCACTCACGGGCCACCTCCTTGCCATATTCATAGAGCAGGCTGTCGTTGCGGATGCAACCCAGCACCCCATTCTTGGGGAACGACGGCATCCCCCGCAGCCGCATGGCCAGTCCCCACTCGCCGTCAAAGGTCATCAGCAGCGGCACATCGGCCATCCGCTGCGCCTCGTTCATCAGCAACGCCTGCTCCTGCAGCACGCCGCCCGAGAAGAGCAGCCCGCCTACCTTGTAGTGCTCCACCACCTTGCGCAGCAGCTCGCGGTTGGCCTTGGTGCGCTGGGGAGCGATGGTGTAGATGAAAAGTTGTCCGATGCGCTCCTTCAGACTCAGGTGACGCATGACCGAGTCGGCCCATTGCAGGCTCCGTTCCTCTGCGGCCGCTGCCGAGATGGAGAGAGCCCCCTGTGCGCAAAGCGTGGCACACGTCCATACGGCCACCCAAAGAGCGAGGAGGAGGCGTTTATTCCACATAGACAATCATTTTACCCACATTCACCCCATTCTTGCCGGAATGCATGACAGCTACGTTCCTGCCTTCCGCATTCAGGTAGTTGGCAGGTTGGTCCATAAAGGTATGCGTATGGCCGCCCAGTATGATGTCCACCCCATGCGTTTTGGCCACCCACTTGTCGTCCGAGTTCGCGTCGGCGATGTTGATACCCATGTGAGAGAGGCAGATGACCACGTCGCACTGCTCCTTCTGCCTCAGCAGGTCAATGGTCTGCTGTGCCGCCTCAACGGGGTCGAGGAAGGTGACCCCCTCGCACTTACCGGCCTGCACCAGCCCCTCCATCTGAGGCGAGAGGCCGAAGATGCCTATTCTGATTCCCTTGCGTTGCAGCACCACGTAAGGCTTCACCAATCCTTCCAGCACCGTGCCCTTCACATCGTAGTTGGCACACACCACGGGGAAGTCGGCCATCCGATAGATGCGTGCCATATTTTCCATGCCGAAGTCGAACTCATGGTTTCCTATCGTGATGGCATCGTACTTCATCTGATTCATCATCTTCACCTCCACTTCTCCCTTGAAGAGGTTATAGTAAGGCGAGCCTTGCGAGAAGTCTCCGCAATCCAGCAGCAGCAGTTCGGGGTCCTGCAACCGCTCCTGCTCCACGCACGATGCCCTGCGCACCAGCCCTCCCCTGCCGGCATACTCGTCGGCCGCTCCTGCGGGGATGGGCAGCACCCGGCTGTGCATATCGCTGGTATGCAATATCGTCAACTGCTTGCCTCCACTGGCCGCAGTGTTCTCTCCTGTTGTCTGCGCTGCCAGCGGGGCGTTCCCCATCAGGCAGACGATGGCTATCTTTATCCAAGTCTTCATAGTCAAATCCATTCGTTACGTTCGTTCTGTTATCATTTCTGTACCTCGCCCAGCTGTATCACCCGTCCTTCTACCTGGGCTGCAATCTTTTTCCCTGCTGCTGTCTGACGTTTCACATAGTCGATGAAGAGGCTGCGCAGCGTCAATCCCTCGGGGCACACCCGCTTGTCGGCCTGAATCAAGGCAGACATGCCGTCGTTGCCCTCCGCCAGGTAATCCACGGTAGCCACCGTATAGTCGGCCTTCTCGTCCAGCGGCTTGCCGGCTATGCTGACCTCCTTCAGCTTGTTCGCCTCATCAATCACCAGACGGATGCCGCTCACGCCCTCGCCGCCTCGGGCGGCAATCTGCTCGAACAACCGCTTCAGCACGCTGCCCTTCACCGTCAGCACGCAGAGCGAATTCTCGAAAGGAAGCAGTTCGAAGGCATTGGCCACGGTCACCGGTCCCTGCGTCAGCGAGTTGCGGATGCCCCCTACATTCACCAGTCCCATATCGGCCGGCCGGCCCAAGATGGATGTGGCCGATTCGCGCAACACGTCGGCTACCAGGTTGGTGAGCGGACTCTCCGGCCGATCGCGGTCCATCGACACAGCCGCCTCCCCTATCACATCGTTCATGATGCTGTCCACCCGCAGGGTGTAAGGAGCCAACAGCGCCACAGCCGCCGCATCGGGCGCGGCATCCCACGTTGTATCTACAGGAATCATGGTTCCCTCCACACGTACTACTTCATAAGCCGGGCGGCAGGCCGACAGCCACATCAAGGCTCCCAAAGCCACTCCGGACAACACGTTTCTTTGCCAGTTCTTCATATTATCATTTAATCTAAAAACAGCCACAAATATACCTTTTCTTTTCTGTTTACGCAACGAACGCACTCTTTTTTACCCGCCGCCGATGCAGAAAAAAGCGTGGAAAAATTTGTGTATCTGCCAAATAATCCGTTCCTTTGCAACCGCTTTCGCGCAATCGCTGTCAGGACACACCGAGAGAAGCCTGGTATGTTGCGTTGTAACGATAACAATTTAATCATAAACGAACAATGGATTTATTAAAAATTGCAGAAGAAGCATTTGCTACAGGCAAGCAGCACCCCTCCTTCAAGGCTGGTGACACGGTGACAGTAGCATATCGTATCGTCGAGGGTAACAAGGAACGTGTACAGCTGTATCGCGGCGTTGTTATCAAGATTTCAGGTCATGGTGAAAAGAAACGTTTCACCGTACGCAAGATGTCGGGTACTGTAGGTGTAGAGCGTATCTTCCCCATCGAATCGCCCGCTATCGACAGCATCGAAGTAAACAAGATTGGTAAAGTACGTCGCGCCAAATTGTATTACCTGCGTAGCCTTACCGGTAAGAAAGCAAGAATCAAAGAAAAAAGAGTTAACGGCTAATATTTCCGAACTTTTGCTTCAAACCATAAAAAAGGGAAGCCTCCGAGAAGGAGCTTCCCTTTTTTATTGGTTATACGTGTGTCGGCATCACTTCACTTCCCAACCCAAGGCACTGGCACCCAGCACCGCTGCGTCAGCGTCTTTCAGTTCGGACATCAACAGCTTGGTCTTTCCCTTGTAGATGGGCAAGATGTTGGCATCAATGGCTTTCTGGATAGGGTCGAAGATGTACTTGCCCGATTTGGCCAGACCGCCGAACAGCACGATGGCTTCGGGGCTGGAGAAGGCAATGAAGTCGGCCAAGGCCTCACCCAGAATGGTACCTGTAAAGTTAAAGATGTTCATGGCCAGCGTATCGCCCTGTACAGCTGCATCGTACACGTCCTTGGAGGTGATTTCCTCGGCAGGGATGGCACGCAGCAGGCTGGGCTCGGTGCTGGCGGTCAGGAATTCGCGGGCGGTACGGGCCACACCCGTAGCCGAGCAGTAGGTTTCCAGACAGCCCTTGCGTCCGCAACCGCAGAGACGGCCGTCCTCGCGACGCATGATGACGTGTCCCAGCTCACCGGCAAAGCCGTCGTGTCCATATACCATCTGTCCGTTGATGACGATACCGCTACCCACGCCGGTGCCCAAGGTAATCATGATGAAATCCTTCATGCCACGTGCAGCGCCGTATGTCATTTCACCGATGGCAGCCGCATTGGCATCGTTGGTCAGTGTGGTGGGAATGCCCAGACGATCCTCGAACATCTTTGCCAGCGGGATAATGCCCTTCCAAGGCAGATTGGGAGCGAACTCGATGGTACCGCTATAGTAGTTGCCGTTGGGCGCACCGATGCCGATACCCTTGATTTTGTCTACGCCGCCGTTGGCCTCGATGAGGGGCAACAGATTCTTGCACACGGCATCCACATACTCATCGGCCTGGGCGTATGCACCGGTCTTGATGGAGTTGTTGGCTACGATAGAGCCACGCGCGTCTACTATACCAAAGACGGTGTTGGTGCCGCCTATGTCAATGCCTACTACGTAGGGCTTTTCCATGTTTGAATTCATGATAGTCTTGTTAGTTTATAGGATTATAGAATCTATTGTTCGTGGTTACAAAAATCACAAAGAAAAACGACATTGCAAAATCTTTTTGGAAAAAACTTCGTCTGAATGCAACTTTTTGCCACAGGGGTGCGTCTAATACAGCAAAACAGGGTTCCGACAGGAACACACAAAACAGAAACGAAGTGATACATCTGACTGACATCAACAAGACCTACAACAACGGGGCACCGCTGCATGTACTGAAAGGCATCGACCTGGAGATCAAGAAGGGAGAGTTCGTCTCCATCATGGGAGCCTCCGGCTCGGGCAAGTCCACCCTGCTGAACATCATCGGCATACTGGATAACTATGACACGGGTGAGTATTATCTGAACGGAACGCTCATCAAGGGACTGAGCGAAACGAAGGCCGCCGAATTCCGCAACCGCATGATAGGATTCATCTTCCAGTCGTTCAACCTGATTTCCTTCAAGAACGCCATGGAGAACGTAGCCTTGCCCCTCTTCTATCAGGGCGTGAGCCGAAAGAAGCGCAACGCACTGGCACTGGAGTATCTGGACAAACTGGGACTGAAGGAGTGGGCATACCACATGCCCAACGAGATGTCCGGCGGACAGAAGCAGCGGGTGGCCATCGCACGGGCCCTCATCACCCGTCCGCAAATCATCCTGGCCGACGAACCGACAGGAGCCCTCGACAGCAAGACCTCCGTGGAGGTGATGCAGATACTGAAGGAGCTGCATCGCGAGGGCATGACCATCGTGGTGGTGACGCACGAAAGCGGTGTGGCCAACCAGACCGACAAAATCATACACATCAAGGACGGCGTGATAGGCAGCATCGAGGAGAATCTGCGGCACGACGCCAGTCCGTTCGGGCAGGGAGGACTGATGAAATGATTGACCTGTTCCAAGAAATCATAGCCACCATCCGGCGCAACAAGCTACGGACGACCCTGACGGGCTTTGCCGTGGCGTGGGGCATCTTCATGCTCATCGTGCTGCTGGGAGCCGGCAACGGCCTGATGAACGCCCTGCTGAAGCAGAGCGAGGGGCTGGCGATGAACGCCATGGAGGTGTGGGGCGGATGGACCAGCAAGCCGTACCAGGGACTGAAGGAGGGACGCGAAATCAAGCTGACCAAGCAGGTGCTGCAGGCCACCACCGAGCTGAATGCCGAGGTGGAGCGGGCAGGAGCCATCATCGAGCAGAGCAACGTGGTGATGGCAAACGGCGAGGACTACGTGCGCATCGGCCTGTCGGGAGTCGAACCCATCTACCTCCGCCTCTATCCTATCTATATAAAACACGGACGCTTCCTCAACGAGCCGGACCAGAAGGAACGGCGCAAGGTGGTGGTGCTGCACGAGAAGACCGTGGAGATGCTCTTCAGCGGGAAGGAGGAGGATGCAGTGGGCCAATACGTGCGGGTGAGCGGACTGAACTACCTCGTGGTAGGCATCTATACCGACATGGGCAACTTCACGCCCAAGGCATACATCCCCTACAGCACACTGCAGTTCATCTACAACAAGGCCGACGACCTGGGTTCCATCCTCTTCCTGACCCAAGGCATCAACGACGAGACGGCCGGCGAGGCGTTCGAGAAACGTTACCGCAAGCAGGTGGCCGCCATCCGGCAGTTTGATGCCGACGACCCCAGCGCCATCTGGGTGAGCAACCGCATCCTGCAGCAGGCGCAGCAGAACACGGCACAGAACGCCCTGCGCACCGCCATCTGGGTGATAGGCATCTTCACCCTGCTGAGCGGCATCGTAGGTGTCTCCAACATCATGCTCATCACCGTGAGGGAGCGCACGCACGAGTTCGGCATCCGCAAGGCCATCGGTGCGAAGCCTGCCTCCATCCTGTGGCTCATCATTGCCGAGAGCGTAGCCATCACCACCCTCTTCGGGTACATCGGACTGGTGGCCGGCATCGGAGCCACCGAGTGGATGAATGCGGTATCGGGCGCACAGGTGGTAGACATCGGGGTGGCACAGGCCACGGTGTTCGAGAATCCGACCGTCGACCTGCGCATTGCCCTGCAAGCCACGCTGACGCTGATCATCGCAGGTACTCTGGCCGGCCTCTTCCCCGCACGGAAGGCGGCACTGACCCGTCCGATAGAGGCCCTGCGGGAGGCGAAGTAACGAATCTTATCCGAACCATTTTTTCATCCGAACGAAAAAGACAATGATACGAATCGACATTGACCGATGGGAAGAGATACTCATCACCATCACACGCAACAAGACGCGCAGCCTGCTGACTGCCTTCGGCATCTTCTGGGGCATCTTCATGCTGGTGGCACTCATGGGTGGCAGCAAGGGGTTCGAGCAGCTGCTCTCCAGCCAGCTGCAGGGGTTTGCCACCAACTCGGGCTTCATGGGAAGCGACCAGACCAGCAAGCCCTACAAGGGATTCCGCAAAGGACGCTGGTGGGAACTGGACCTGACCGACGTGGAGCGCATCCGCAACCAAGTGCCCGAGATTGACCTGCTGACCGCGCTGAACAGCAAATGGGGCATGACCGCCGTCTATGGCGAACACAAAATCAACTGCACGCTGAAGGGGTGCTACCCCGAATATGGAAAGATAGAGGAGCCCGTGCTGAGCAGCGGACGCTTCA
This sequence comes from Bacteroides sp., assembly GCA_051875915.1. Taxonomy (GTDB): domain Bacteria; phylum Bacteroidota; class Bacteroidia; order Bacteroidales; family Bacteroidaceae; genus Bacteroides. Next base: position 27,131 of record JBJEHI010000062.1, on the reverse strand, counting down.
TCAACGACATCGACGTGCGCGAGGCACGCCGCGTGTGCGTCATCGGCAAGCGCATCAAGGAAAGCCTCTTCCCCAACGAGGCAAACCCCTGCGGCAAGTACCTGCGCATCAATGGCATCTACTACCGCGTCATCGGTGTCAACGAGACTGCTGGCAACATGAGCATACAGGGGAACGCAAAGACCTCCATCACCATCCCCTTCAGCACCATGCAGAAGAACTATAACTTCGGGCAACAAATCCAGCTGCTGTGCTACACGGCACACGCAGGGCACCCCATCTCGGAAGTGGAGAAGAAGGTGGAGAAGATAGTGAAGCGGGCCCATCTGATACACCCCGATGACAAGCAGGCCGTCATCAAGGTGAACGCCGAAGCGATGTTCTCCATGATTGACAACCTCTTCAAGGGCATACGCATACTGAGCTGGATGGTGGGACTGGGCACTCTGCTGGCCGGAGCCATCGGCGTGAGCAACATCATGATGGTGACCGTCAAAGAGCGTACCACCGAGATAGGCATCCGCCGTGCCATCGGTGCCCGTCCGCGCGACATCATGAGCCAGATATTCTCCGAAAGCTTGGTGCTGACCACCCTGGCCGGCCTGTCGGGCATCTCGTTTGCAGTGCTGGTGCTGCAGATGGTGGAGATGGGGAGTGCGCACAGTGCCACGCCCATGCACTTCCAGATAAGCTTCAGCATGGCCATCGCCGCCTGCATCATCCTGATGGTGCTGGGCATCCTGGCCGGACTGGCACCCGTGTTCAGGGCCATGGCCATCAAGCCCATCGACGCCATCCGCGACGAATAAGCCAACCGAATGATGAAACAACAATAAAATCACAACCATAATGAAAACGAAGAAGTATTTACGATTTGCGCTGCTGACCATCGTGGCAGTGCTGTTCATCGGAACCTTTGTGTTCCTCTATCAGAAGTCGCAACCGAAGGTTACGCTGTATGAGACGGTCCGCCCCGAAGTGGCCGACCTGGAGAAGAGTACCGTTGCCACCGGCAAGGTGGAACCGCGGGACGAAGTCCTCATCAAGCCGCAGATATCGGGCATCATCTCGGAAGTCTACAAGGAGGCCGGCGAGCATGTCAAGCAAAACGAGGTGATAGCCAAGGTCAAGGTCATCCCCGAACTGGGCACGCTGAACTCGGCCGAAAGCCGGGTGCGTCTGGCCGAAATCAGTGCCCGCCAGGCAGAGACAGACTTTGCCCGCATCGAGAAGCTGTATCACGACCGCCTCATCAGTGCCGAGGAGTACGAGAAGGAGGAGGTCAACCTCAAGAAGGCACGCGAGGAGCTGCAGACGGCCAAAGACAATCTGGAGATTGTCAAGGAGGGCATCACCAAGAACAGCGCCTCCTTCAGCAGCACCCTGATTCGCTCTACCATCGACGGACTGATACTGGACGTACCCATCAAGGTGGGCAACTCGGTAATCATGAGCAACACCTTCAACGACGGTACCACCATCGCCACAGTGGCCAACATGAACGACCTCATCTTCCGCGGAAAGATTGACGAGACGGAGGTGGGACGCCTGCACGAAGGGATGCCGGTGAAGCTGACCATCGGTGCCCTGCAGGACTACACGTTCGATGCCGTGCTGGAGTACATCTCGCCCAAGGGAGTGGAGGAGAACGGTGCCAACCAGTTTGAAATCAAGGCCGCCGTATCGGCCCCCGACAGCGTGCAGATTCGCTCGGGCTACTCGGCCAACGCCGAAATTGTGCTGGAGCGGGCCAAGCAGGTACTCACCGTGCCCGAAAGCTGCGTGGAGTTCAGCGGCGACAGTGCGTTCGTCTATGTGCTGACGGACAGCGTGCCTACCCAGCAATACCAGCGCCGCCTCATCAAGACGGGGCTGAGCAACGGACTGAAGATTGCCGTCAAAGAGGGCATCGGCGCAAACGAGAGCATACGAGGAGCAGAGAAGAAACAGTAACCAACGGACAACGTCATGAAGAGCTATATTCCACTCGCCCTGCTGATGGCCGGCTGTGCGCTGACCACCGCCCAAGGGCAACAGCGCTGGTCGCTGCGCCAATGCATCGACCATGCCATCGAGCATAACATACAAATCAAGCAGAGTGCCAACGCGGCCGAACAGAGTGCCGTAGAGGCCAACACCGCCAAATGGGCCCGGTTGCCGAACCTGAACGGCTCGGCCGGACAGAACTGGAACTGGGGACGCACGCAGACGGCCATCAAGAACGAAGAGACGGGCGACTACACCACCATGTACGTCAACTCCAGCAGCCACGGCACCAACCTGAACCTGAGCAGCAGCATCCCTCTGTTCACAGGTATGCAGATACCCCACCAGTATGCACTGGCCAAGCTGAACCTGAAAGCGGCCATCGCCGACCTGGACAAGGCCAAGGAAGACCTCTCCATCAACATCGCATCGGCCTATCTGCAAGTGCTCTTCAACGAAGAACTGCACCAGGTGGCACTGGGGCAGGCGGCACTGAGCCGGCGGCAGTGCGAGCGCATCGTCCGCATGGCCGAGCTGGGGAAGGCCTCGGCAGCCGAAGTGGCCGAGGCGCGGTCGCGCGTGGCACAGGACGAGATGAACGTGGTGCAGGCCGACAACAACCACCGGCTGGCACTGCTCGACCTGAGCCAGCTCATCGAACTGGAGACACCCGAAGGATTCGCTTTGGAGGCTCCTGCTGCCACCATCGAACTGCAGCCGCTGACGCCGCCCGACGAAATCTTCCAGACGGCACTGGTGAGCAAGCCCGGCATACAGGCCGCCCGACTGCGTGTAGAGGGGAGCAAGCACAACATCCGCGTGGCACAGAGCGGCTACTATCCGCAACTTAGTCTGAACGGAAGTCTGGGCACCAGCTACTACTCTACCATCAACCGCACCTTCAACCAGCAGATGAATGACAACTTCAGCAAGTACGTCGGTCTGAACCTCAGCGTGCCCCTCTTCAACCGTTTCTCTACCCGCAACCGAGTGCGGTCGGCCCGCCTGCAGCACGACAACTACGCCCTGCAGCTGGACCAGGCCAAGAAGACGCTCTACAAGGAGATTCAGCAGGCATGGTACAACGCCACCGCCTCTGAGGCCAAGTACAGCAGCAGTCATAGTGCAGCCCTCGCCAGCCAGGAGTCGTTCCAGCTGATGAGCGAGAAGTACGAGAACGGCAAGGCAAACGCCGTGGAGTACAACGAGGCTAAACAGAACCTGCTGAAGGCCCAAAGCGACGAGCTTCAGGCCAAGTACGACTATCTGTTCCGTACCAAGATACTGGACTTCTATCGAGGAGTAGCCATCGAGTGAGGATATTCAGCTACGAGTTACAAGCTACAAGCTACGAGTGACGAGTGACGTGTAGGGGCGGAACATTTTCCGCCCTAACCAAAAGAAAATACACCGTCTGCACCTACGGAGCTACTACGAGGGGATCGGGCTAAGCAAAAAGAACTCGCCTCTGCGAGGCTCAAACAGCCTTTTTGCTCTTTACGTCCTCCCTACCCCTCTACGTTTAACGCTCCTGCGGTGAGGACGGAGGGAGTCCGCCTCTGGCGGACATTGAGAGTTTTTTGAATGCATAATGAATACAGGAGTCTTCGGCCCGTGTAGGGGCAGACCTATGTGTCTGCCCAAAACCGCACGAAACGAATACCCGAACAACATTCAGGGCGCAAGATGTTGCGCCCCTACTCGTAACTTGTAGCTCGTAGCTTGTAACTAAAATAACATTTTAATTGTTAATTGAACGACGGCTGTCACTCTTGCGGACAGAAGAGTCCGAACGGGTGTTCTTCCGCTTAGCCGGTTCCGAGCGCACGGCACTCCCCTCACTCTTCGCACGTTCCGTGCGCTTCACCTCCTGCGACGAACGGGACGTGGCGTTGCTCTTCGCACGGGTCGGACGGCTGACCGATGTGCCCTGCCGGGACGGTTGCTTCTGCGTCGGACGGTCGGCAGGAGCGGTTGCAGTGCCCCGATGCGGGGTGCGGTTGTCCTTCGGACGGGCAGTGTCCGTGGGGCGTACCGGCACCGACCCGAAGTCCGAGCGGCGTGCCGCATGATACGACTTGTCCTCGCGTATCTGCCAGCGGCCCGTATAGTGCGGCTGGTTGTAGCGTCCCTTATAGAAGCTGGCATGGGGATGATGCGGCCGGCCATGTCCTCCGCAATAGGTGCGGTAGTGATAAGGCTTGGGGTAGTAGAAGTGGTTGTGGTTGGTATAGTGGATGTATACCCTGAACGACCAGTTGCCGCCGTTGGCATACAGCGGACGGTAAAAGTAGTCCGTGCGCAGGAACTTGCCGTACTGACTGCTGCCCAACACCCAACGCAGGTCGTCGTTGCGCACGTCCAGCAGGTCGTAGTAGCGTTCCATCGCCCACTCCTCACCCCGCAGCACATCCGCCATCAGATAGCGGGCCTCGTCCATGAAGTCGTAGTTTATCTCATACACGTCGTTGTACTGCTCCGTGCTCAGTTTCAGTTCAAAGGCCATCTTGTCCGTCAAAAATCGTGTCTCTCTTCTCAGCCGGCTGTTGCTCATGGCCGCCTGGCCGCCTGTGATACCCATCAGCAGGGTCACCATCATTGTCCATACATACCGTTTCATAATCATTCCGTTTATTGATTAGTGTCATATTTCATATCACAAAAATAGGGAGAGGAAAATCCCCACCCTATTGAATCTCTCTATATTCTGATAGGGAAATCCCTATTCCGATTCGGGAGAAGCCGCCGGCAGAGCCACGATACCATCGGGCTGCAGGGTCACCAGCCGCCGCTTGTACAGGTCGCCCACCGCCTTCTTGAAGGTCTTCTTGCTCACCCCGAAGACGGCATAGATTTCTTCAGCCGGACTCTTGTCGTTCAGGAGGGTGCGTCCGCCGTTGGTCAGGATGTGGTCCAGCAGCGTGGCGGCAAAGTCCTCCACCTTCTCCTGCCCCGGCTTGTCCAGCAGCAGGTCAATCTTTCCGTCCTCGCGCACCTGCTTGATATACGCCTTGGCCACCGTCCCCGTATGCAGGGGGCGGAACAGCTCGCTTTCGTAGAGCAATCCGGCGAACTTGTTGTCCACGATGGCCTTGAAGCCCAGGTCGGTCTTCTGCCACACCAGTATGTTCACCTCGTCACCCGGCTTGTAGGGAGGCTTCTCCTTCGACAGGTAGCGTTCCACCTTGGCCGAGGCCACGATGCGGAAGCTCTCCTCGTCCAGATGGGCGTGTACCACATAGCTGCGCCCTACCTCCATACGCTTCTTCTGCTCGCGGAAGGGGACAAACAGGTCCTTCATCAATCCCCAGTTCAGGAAAGCCCCATACTGGTTGACCCATGCCACCTCCAAGCAGGCGAACTCGCCCACCTGTACCAGCGGAGTCAACGTGGTAGCCACCAGACGCTCTTCGTTGTCCAGATAGATGAACACGTTCAACTCGTCACCCGGCTTACAGTGCTGGGGGACATAACGCGAAGGCAGCAGGATTTCTCCCTCTTCGCCCCCATCCAGGTAGAGGCCGAAGGGCACCTCCTTCACCACCTTCAGCAGGTTGTATTTTCCCAATTCTATTTTCATATCTATTGCATTTGTAGTGCAAACATAGTGATAAATTCTCATTTAAAGGCCATTAGCCAAGGAAACACTATAATTTTTCAGTTTTTTCATTCAAAAGCTTGCATAGTTCAGAAATAGTCTCTATCTTTGCACCCGCAAACGAGAAATGATGGTGTCATAGCTCAGTTGGTAGAGCAAAGGACTGAAAATCCTTGTGTCCCCGGTTCGATTCCTGGTGACACCACCAAGAAAATCAGAGAGTCACTTAGTAAGGTGGCTCTCTCTTTTTTTATGTCCTTTTCTCTTGTCTTCGTCCCCTTGGCTACCAGGGTTCAGCAGAAATTTAATGTGTTTGTGCGGATTGGCCTTTCCTCTGCATGCAAAGATATAAAACCGTGCTACGTTTGTCAAGAGGTAGTGAAGGGGGTCGGCGACTCATTAATATTCGTTAACGTACCACAGGTGCCTGTAGGCGCGAATTGGAGTTTTTTTAAAGCAACCAGCTACGTGTAGGGGCGCAATATCTTGCGCCCTGAATGCCGTTCGTGATGAATGCGTTCCCGTGCGGGTGGGCGGAATATTTTCCGCCCCTACCGGTAGCTGGTAGCTCGTAACTTGTAACTAAAATAACATTTTAAATTGAAGAAAAGACATGGCAATCAGAGTAAAAGCAGTGGAGCGAAACATCTCCTTTGAGAACGGAGTGAAGAAGTATGCCTTCGTGATGCAGCCCGAGCTGTACAGCAAACTGACGGAGAGCAAGGTAATCAACGAAGCCGCCATGCGGGCGGGCATCGGACGCAGCACCATCAAGGCGGCGTGGGACGCCATCGGCGAGGTGGTGAAGGCCCCATCACCATCACCTGCTACGACCGCAACGGCGACAGCGTCAAGCAGGTGATCAGCGGCGACAGCGGCACCGTGGAAGATCCCGATAACACCGACCCCGATAACGGCGGCGGCAACACGGACGAGAATCCGTTGGGGTGAGTTAGTTATTAGCTACGAGCTACAAGCTACAAGCTACGAGTGACAAGATGCGTGTAGGGGCAGACCTATGTGTCTGCCCACCCCGCACGCAATGGATTTGAATGATTGCAGGAGGCGAACGGTATTCAGGGCGGACACATAGGTCCGCCCCTACGAGGTGGGGGTCGCACGCCGGCGCATCACCACGAACGACATTTTAAATTTTTAATTATAAATTGAGCGGAAAGGGTCGGCCTATGCGTAGGAGCGTGAAGCGGAGGCGTTGGCTGAAGGTAGGAGGAGCGGTTGTCTGATTGCAGCGGGTTCCGCGATGCCCCCTTCAGGCAATGTCGGAGTAGCGACGGAGATGTGAGCCTTGAATTTTTCTTTAAATCCTGCACAGATAGTTAACGACAGGAACTTTTCTTTTTACCCGCTTTTTCTTTTATCTTGAAACATAAGAAAAAGCTTATACATTCATGGCTCCGCAGTGTGGACAGAGCCCCTTCTCGTGCAGCTTCCTTCCGCATTGTCCGCAGCGGTAGCGGGGAGTGTGCAGGGTGGCAACGAGGCGGCGGAAGTAGAGGTAGGCGAAGGCTACCAGGAACAGATACCCTATGTAGAAACGGGTGGTCAGTATGAAAAAAAGGTAGCAGAAGATGCAGCAGGAAACCAACCCTAACAGATAGAGGACGGCTGCTGCCGGTGAGAGCTGACGGAACAATACATCCAGCGTGGCCAGCAGTACGATGAGGAAGAACCACAGGCTCAGCAGAAAGACGGAGAGCACAAAGGGCACCCGCAGCGGCGAGAGAGTGGGGTTGAAGTAGAAGTGCTCCCAGGTATCGGGCGTAAAGACCTGCATGGACTCGTAAAGCGTGGCACTGAAGGCCATCAGCAGACAGAGCAGCAGCGGATAGAGGCTGTCGATGTCGTTGAAATAGACCAACTGCATCTGCTTGCGACGCCAGGTACGCACCAACCACACCGCAATGAAGAGGGCAAAGATGGCCATGAAGTAGGAGGCGTGGGTCTTGCTGAAGAGGTAGATGGCCTGTGAGATGCTGTCGGTAGGTACAAAGTGGCGTTTCATCTCCGATTCGCACAGCCAGCCTTGCGCCTCCTGGGTATGTGCCAGCTTCACCCAGACGCTGTCTACGCTGTCTTGGGGATGGATGGTCACCTCGGCCACTACCACGCGGTCGCCCCGGTAGAGCATGTTGTAGCAATCTTTGACAGGCAGACAGGCCAGCCGGATGGAGTCGGCCAGCAGCTCCAGATTCATCCCCTGGGTGTAGTGATGTGCAAAGAGGCAGGCCAACGAGTCGCGTTGTTCGCGGCTCATCGTTTCGTCCGTCAGTGAGGGATGCGCATAGTGGCAGGAGGCAAGCAGCAGGCAGAGCAAGGGTATCCAGACTATCCACATCCGGCCTGATTGGCTCGTCCGCTCCATCTCCCTATGTCGCAAATCGCTCATTTTTCCTTATCTGTTAGCAGGTTTATGCTCCTCGATCACCTTCATCTGGCAAGCCCGACAGTCGAACTGCAGGCGGAAGCGCCGTCCGTCTGAAGCCGTCAGGTAGTAGGGCTCGCGGTAGGGGGAACGTCCGTGCTGGTGCGACGGACACCACCCCATGCTGTAGCGCAGGCAATGGCGGCAGAACATCAGTACAGCCCCCTCCACCGGCTGGGCCTCGAAGGCCGGGTCGATGTGTTGAAGGCCGTGCGAAAGGTAGAAGCTGCGGGCTGCAGGGTTCATTACGTTACCCAGATAGGTGAGTGATGTGGCTGGGTAAGGATGAGTGGTCGGGTGCCATACGGCCACTTCGCGTCGGTAGTTGATGCGCCGGGCAGCTTGCAGGCGTTCGATGGCCTTTCGGCGCCATTCGGTGACGACCGATGAGGGGAGGAACCAGTTACGGGTCAGCTTCAGGGAGACCCCCTCGCCGTCGGAGGAGAGCGAACCGATGACTTCAAACGGTGTCTCTCCCAGACGTGTCAGCAGCGTCCGCAGGTTGTCGGCTTGTGGCGTGCGTGCCGGCTCCTTCTCGGCGGCAAAGGCCAGTGACACCCGGTTGTCGTCTTCGTCGGTCAGTGTCAGACGGAATCCCCACCTTGTCTCGGCCAGTTCCCAGCAGACACCTATCTTCCGATCGGACGAAGGACGTGCCAGCAACCGTTCGAAAGCCTGGTCGAAGTTGCGGTAGAGGCGTGTGCGTGGCCGGATGCGAGGCATCTCGCCGGCCGGATAGAGCTTGTTGTTCTCCACCCGATTGACACGGAAGCCTTGCAGGCGTCCTTGTTCGTCCAGGTAGCAGACCCCATCGCCGTTGTGGAACGGTTTGATGCCGGCCACCGTCAGGTATCCGCCCCGCTGCTCCTTCATCGTGCCCATCTCCTCGCCCAGCGATTTGGGCGTGTCGGGCGAAAGGATATCCGGGTCGCGGCCTTGCAGGAAGTAGTGGGTGAACCCACGGCTGAAGCTCTTCTCCAACTGAGGCTGGAAGGTATAGCGGCAGCTGCCCGACGAGGCACTGCGGTATTCCGGTCGCCGTCGGTAGATGGCGTCTAACCGTTGGCGGTAGGCGGCGGTGACATTCTTCACATAGGAGACCTCCTTCAGGCGTCCTTCAATCTTCAGCGAAGTGACTCCCGCATCTAACAGCTGCTCCAGCAGGTCAATCTGGTTGAGGTCTTTCAGCGAGAGCAGATGCTTGTCGCGTACCACCACCCGTCCGTCGGCATCGGTCAGGGTAAAAGGCAGCCGGCAGAACTGTGCGCACTCCCCTCGGTTGGCGCTGCGTCCGAAGCATGCCTGGCTGGCATAGCACTGTCCGCTGTAGCTGACGCAGAGTGCTCCGTGGACAAACACCTCTAAGGCCGTCTGCGGCACCTCCTGATGGATGGTGCGTATCTCCTCCAACGACAGTTCGCGGGCCAGTACGACCTGGCGGAAGCCCGCTTCGGCCAGGAAACGTACCTTTTGAGGCGTGCGGTTGTCGGTCTGTGTGCTGGCGTGCAGCGGGATGGGGGGCAGTTGAAGGCGGGTGATGCCCATGTCCTGTACGATGAGGGCATCCACGCCTGCCCGATAGAGGTCGTGAATCATCTGCTCCGTCTCGGCCAGATCCTCCTCCTTCAGGATGGTGTTCAGAGCTACGTACACACGCACATTGTAGAGGTGGGCGAAACTGACCAAGCAGGCGATGTCCGCCAGTGAGTTGCCGGCTGCAGCACGGGCACCGAAGCGGGGCGCACCGATGTAGACGGCGTCCGCACCGTGGCGCACCGCCTCCAGTCCGCACTCCAGGTTGCGGGCCGGGGCCAGGAGCTCTATGTGGCGCAGTCGCTTCATCCGATGTCGTTGATGTTGTAGGGTGTCTCTTGATAGACAAAATAGTTCAGCCAGTTGGTGAAGAGCAAGTTGGCATGGGCACGCCAGCTTACCCGTACCCCTTTTTGCGGGTCTTCATCGATGTAGTAGTTGCGGGGCATCTCGATGGGAAGTCCCTTGCCCAGGTCGCGGCGATACTCGGTATCCAATGTCAGGGGAGAGTACTCCGAATGGCCGGTGACAAAGAATTCGCGTCCCCCTCGGGCCATCACCATATAGACCCCTGCCTCGTCCGACTCGGAGAGCAGTGTCAGGGCAGGAACCTTCAGTATGTCCTCACGGCGTACTTCGGTGTGGCGGCTGTGGGGGACACAGAACTCGTCATCGAACCCTCGGAAGATGGGGTGCAACGGCTGCAGCGGCCGATGGCGGAAGATGCCGAACATCTTGTGCGGCAGGGCGTACTTCGGGATGCCATAGTGGTGGTAGAGGCCGGCCTGGGCGGCCCAGCAGATGTAGAGCGTAGAGGTGACGTGGGTACGTGCCCAGTCGAAAATCTCCGTAATCTCATTCCAGTAGGTCACCTCTTCAAACTCCATCTGCTCCACCGGCGCACCGGTTACTATCATACCGTCATACTTCTTTCCCTTCATCTTCTCAAAGTCGGTATAAAAGGCCTTCATGTGCTCGATGGGGGTGTTCTTGGAGGTATGACTCTTGATTTTCATGAACTCAATCTCCAGCTGCAGCGGCGTGTTGGAGAGCAGACGTACCAGGTCAGTCTCCGTCGTCACCTTCAGCGGCATCAGGTTCAGTATGACGATGCGCAGCGGACGGATGTCCTGTTGGGTAGCCCGCGAATTGTCGATGACGAAGATGTTCTCCGTCTTCAACAATTCGATAGCGGGCAGTTTATCGGGTAAGTTTAGTGGCATTTAGGATATGTTTAGAATGGTTTTCGTTAGAAGATGTGCAGCATTCCCAGCACGTAGAGTACGCTGTAGCCCAGTATCATGCTGATGATACCTACCATCAGACCCATACGTGCCATGTCCTTCTGCTGCACCAGGTTGGTGGCAAAGGCCAGGGCGTTGGGCGGTGTGGAGATGGGCAGCACCATGGCACTGGAGGCGGCAATGGCAACGCCAATCAGCACGGTAGGCGTACCTCCGATGGCTCCCAGCTTGCTGTCCATGGCCGAGCAGACTACCACCAGGATGGGCATCAGCAGCGCAGCTGTGGCAGAGTTGCTGATGAAGTTGGAGAGTGCGTAGCAGATGAGGCCGGAGAGCACCAGGATAAATACCGGTGAGAAGCTGCCGAATGGGATGCTCTCAACGGCTTGTGCAGCCAGTCCGGAGGCATTCAGACCATAACCCAAGGCAAAACCGCCGGCTACCATCCAGATGACCGACCAGTTGATTTCCTCCAGGTCGCGGCGGGTGATGACTCCCGTCAGGGCAAAGACCACAAACGGTATCAGAGCCACCGTATAGGAGTTGATGCCTGTCACGGTGTCCAGCAGCCAGAGCAGTACCGTCACGATGAAAGTGACAATCACGATGTAGGTATGTGCATCCTTCTTCATCTCTCCTTCGATGGCGAGATGGATGGTCTTCTGCGAGAAGGGGAACACCCGCTTCAGCAGCATCCAGCTGATGAAGAGCAGCACGATGACTAAGGGGAACATAAAGGCCATCCACTGTCCGAAGCCCAGCCCCAGGTTCAGCCCTTCAGGGTCGTTCAGGTACTTCAAGGCGATGGTGTTGGGAGGGGTTCCGATGGGGGTACCCATACCGCCCAGATTGGCGGCCACAGGGATAGAGAGTGCCATGGCGATGCGTCCCTTGCCCTCGGGAGGCAGCTGCTTGAATACCGGTGCCAGGAAGGTGAGCATCATGGCAGCGGTAGCTGTGTTTGACACGAACATGGAGAAGAGGCCTGTGATGAGCAGGAAGCCCAGCAGTACGTTCTCGCTCTTGGTGCCGAAGGGACGGAGCAGTATCTTGGCCAGCTGGGCGTCCAGTCCCGTCTTGCCGGCTGCGATGGCCAGCGTGAATCCGCCGATGAACAGCATGATGACAGGGTCGGCAAAGGTTGCCATCACGGCCTTGTAGCTCAGCAACGTACCCACTTCGTCGGGGTTGCACATCCACTTGATGCCGGAGTTGGAGGTGAAGAGCAGCAGCATACCGATGATGGCCACACTGGTGGCCCATGAAGAGGCTACCTCCATGATCCACATCAACGTGGCGAATGCAAAGATGGCAATGATGCGTTGCTGCACGATGGTCAGTCCGTCAATGCCGAAGAACGAGGTCGGAGCATTCCATATCAATAGCGTGATAACCAATACAATGAATGCCTGTATCAGTTTCTTGATGATGCGTCCGGGCTGTGCCTTCTTTACTTGGCGCATTTTGTGGTAGGCATCCAAAATGGAGAAGCCGTGAAAGTTTTTAAACATAATTCAAATTGTTTTGTGTTAGATAGATATTAATGGTTATTTTTGATTCGCGGGCGAAGGTACGAATAATATTTATCACACGACGCATTTTGCCTCTTTTCTTTTTGTTTCTCCGCTTCGCGACCTCTCCTTGCACCACATAAACATAGGAGCTGCCGTACTTTCTCATGGTAGAGTACGGCAGCTCCTCGCTAATGTATGAATGAAGGGAAAGGAATCTTCGTCAGGGCACAATCACATTGCCCGCTGTGGGATGGTTGTACCAGTCGCGTGCGCTCGGGTCATCGATATTGGTGGCCCACTGGCTCAGTGTGGGGTATGCGCTGACCAAGCTGACCATCTCCTTCGGCCACTGCCAGTTGCCTTGTACGCAGATGGCTTTGGGCTCTCCGTACGGTCCACGGCCGACGGCTATCTTCTCACCCTTCACCACGATGTAGAAGCGGTGCGCGTCTGTCGGCATGGTGTAGCCGTCCGGCCAGTCTACCGTCGCAATGAGCTTCGGAGCCTTTGACAGACCCTTGGTGTTGACCATCTGGCCTAAGAGGGTGTGGGCGTCACCCAAATCCTCCACACCGTTGGGACCGTCGTAGTAAATCTGTGCGGGGTACGTACCACCCGTGGCGCAGAGGTAGACCTTGGCCTTGTTGGCTGTGGTGGGAATCACCTTCAGCACGATGTCGTTGAAGTCGAAGTCACCATTCATTCCCAAGTCCTCGTAACCGATGGTCCACGGCAGCAGGTCGGTGCCGGTGGAGGGAGATTCGCCACTGCCTTCACCCTCGCCGGGATTGGGGTCGGTTGTTGTGGGGCCGTTGTCTTCGGGATCCCTACCTGCAATTACATTCTTTATGGGATCATCCTTGGGCTCATCCGTGAGGGTGCCGTCATTGTTGTAGTACTTGTCACTATCCAAGTCCTTCACGCCCGGCAACAGGACACCCGGCAACGAACCGCCGTTGCCTGCGGTCAGACCGAAGGATACGTCGTTGCAGTCGAAGTCGCCACCGGCGGGAGAGTCATCCAGTCCCATAAAGGTAAAGCCATCATACTTCTTGATGACGCTACGGAATTGGTAACCCTTAGCTAACACGTTAAGATCTGCACCCGAGAAGCAGAGACCTTGACTGATGTTGTAGCAGGATTCAGGTACACCGAGTTTTTTCAAACTCTCAACCTGTGATGCCTGCTTGCTGCCAGCCTTCAGGTAGAAGCCCAAACGATACCCTACAGGAACGTTGACTTGGAAGGTAAGTCCGCGCACACCTTGGATGCCATTGACTCCACCGTATCTCTTGTTATCGCGGAACGTGCAGCGAATGCCGTCATTCTGACGGGCGGCAAGCCTTGCGGTGAAACCGTCGTCCCCTTCACCATCGTAATGGTCGAAATTAGTGTCCGTCCAGCTGCTCTCGCCAATCAGTTGGAACTGCGTCTTGGCATAGCCGTCGATATAGTCGTATCTCAAGACTTCGCAGAGATCCACCATCACCAGATCGGTGTAGACACCCGAAGTCTGATAATAGTAGTAACCCAAAACTGTGGATGTCGTTGTGCCTGTGAAGCCGTAGATAAGCGACAGGTAGAAGGGACCGGTGGAAATCAGTTCGTAGTTGGTGATTTGATTCAATGCTGTTGGATTCTGACCTTCCGGAATGGCTGCGCCCAGATTATCCCACGTCCAGCCGGGGAACTGGGTGTAACCAAAGTTGTGTCCCGCATAGCCACCGGCTGTGCTGCTGTTGCTGCTGCCGCAGAGGGATGAAGGGGGATTGGGGTTTGAGTTGCCGGATGCCATGGCGGCACGGGTGGTGGCCGGACGTGTCAGGTCTAAGCTGATGCTCTGCTCCAAGCCCAGATTCAGATCCATCTTGCGATACACCTTCTCTGCATCCCCATAGTCGGCTTCGAAGGCGATGTGCTCATCCAGGTTCTGGGGGATGGCAAAGCGGAACGAACGGCTGCCGTTCACCTCCTTGCGGGCATAGAGCACGCGCTCTTCCTTGCCCAGCGTATAGACGCTGACGATGGCCTTGCCCGAGGTCTTCACGTTGGCATTGACCACGGCACCGGTAATCCATGTCTGGGCCTCGTCAATCTCGCCGCCAATCATCTCCTTGAAGTTGGCCGCGTATTTTTTCTCAAATAGCGAATCGTCGGCCGATGGTACGCATCCCGTCAATACCAACAGAACCGAAAGTACTGCCCATACTTTGCATTTGTTTAATGTTTTAATCATATCTGTGACTTGTTTTGTTTGCATACTCTTTCACTTATTCCGCTAAAATAGTTGTATAATTTGGAATAACAATCCTTTTTCTTCAACTTTTTCATCAGAAACTACAAGAAAAATGCAAGAGGGGTGATTCTGCTACTTTACAGTTAGCAAAATCACTCCTCTTATAAGGAGACGGCAGGTAATGCCGACCAAATGCTGTGTTCTTTCAACCGATGCAGACGCTTGCCGGCATCGGCCGTTTGCTGTCTGAAATGCTTACTTGGCAGCAGCTGCCTTCGTACGCTTCTCCTTGACGAAATATTGGTTGAACACGATGCCCAACACAATCAGAATCAGTCCGATATAGGTAGTGGCGGCAATCTGCTCGCCCAGTACCACGGCTATCAGGAAAAGCGAAAGGAAAGGCGACAGGTAGCAGAGCTGGTTGATCAGTGCCGGGTTGGAGGTCTTGCGCATGGCCAGCCCGAAGCAGATGAAGGGGATGCCCATCTCGAAACCGCCCACATACATGCCCGAGAGGATGCCCGGCAGTGTGGAGATGTTGACACCCGTCATGCAGGCACCTGCCACCAAGTAGAGGGTGCCGAACAGGAAGCTCATAAAGCAGGCCAGGATGCTGTCGAACGAATCTTTGTACTTGTTGTTCAGCATCCAGTACGAGGCCCACAGCAGGGCACTCAGCGCAGCCAGCAGCAGGCCGCCTACGGGGATGCCTCCATCGCCCATCTGTCCGCTGCCCATGGAGATGAGCGTCACACCACCCAGCGAGACAAACATACCGATGTATTTGCGCGAGGGGATAGGCTGATGGGCAAACAGGGCCAGCAGGATGAGCAGCACGATGGGCCAGGCGTAATTGATGGGCTGTGCCACCTGTGCCGGCAGCAGGTCGTAGGCACGGAACAGTACCAGGTAGTATGCGACGGGGTTCAGCAGTCCCAGACCGGCAAAAAGGCCCCATTGCTTAGACGTGAGCTTGCCCACCAGTCCCCATTTGCGCTGGATGGTCATGACCAGGGCAAAGATTACCAACGAGGTGCAGCCGGCTACCAGCAACATTTCAAAATAGGTCAGGTGGGTCAGGGCTATCTTGAAGGCCGTGGCCACCGTTGACCAGCTGAGCACGGCAAATCCGGCCAGCATCAATGCTTTTGTATTCTCTTTCATATAAGGTTTGTTTTTCAAATTGGCCGCAAATTTACTGAAAACTCAGATATTTTTGACTACATTTGCACTTTGTTTTTATTCAATTCGACGTATGGACAACTCAGAGAGACGTGTATTGGTGGGAATGAGTGGCGGTATAGACAGTACGGCCACCTGCCTGATGCTGCGCGAACAGGGGTATGACATAGTGGGAGTGACGCTGTGGGTGTGGGGCGAAGAGCCCGTCGAGGCCCGTCGGCTGGCCGAAAGCATGGGCATCGAGCACTATGTGGCCGATGAACGGGAAGCCTTCCGGCAGGTCGTGGTACAGAACTTCATCGACGAATACAAACGGGGCCGTACGCCCAATCCCTGCGTGATGTGCAACCCGTTGTTCAAGTTCCGTGTCTTGGCCGAGTGGGCCGACCGTCTGGGATGTGCCCGTATCGCTACCGGCCACTATGTCCGCTTGGAGGAGCGTGACGGCATCGTCTACATCGTGACGGGCGACGATGACCGCAAGGACCAATCCTATTTCCTCTGGAGGTTGGGACAGGAGGTGCTGAGACGCTGCCTGTTCCCGCTGGGCACCTATACGAAGGTGGAGGTGCGCGACTACCTGCGCCACCGTGGCTATCCGATGAAGGCCGAGGAGGGGGAGAGCATGGAGGTCTGCTTCATTCAGGGGGACTACCGCGACTTCTTGCGCGAGCAGTCGCCTGAGATAGACCGAGAGATTGGCAAGGGCTGGTTCGTCAATGCCGAGGGGGTGAAGCTGGGCGAGCATCGCGGCTTCCCCTACTATACCATCGGTCAGCGGAAGGGATTGGAGATAGCCTTGGGTAAGCCTGCCTATGTGCTGAAAATCAATCCGGAGAAGAATACGGTGATGCTGGGCGATGCCGAGCAGCTGCGGACGGCTTATATGCTGGCCGAGCAGGAACGCTTCCCTCGCGAGGACGAGGTGTTCGCCTCTACAGAGTTGTCGGTACGCATCCGCTATCGAAGTCGCCCCATACCCTGCACCTTACGTCGTCTGGATGACGGCAGACTGCTGGTCCGCTTCCGGACTGAGGCTTCGGCCATCACGCCGGGTCAGTCGGCGGTATTCTATATAGGTAGAAGGTTAGTAGGCGGTGCCTTCATTGCATCGCAGCGGGGAATTGGTATGTATATATAATAAGGTGAACAGAGATGAACAAGAAACTGTTGATAGCGGGATGGTTGCTGTGCCTCGTTGCGGTAACGCAGGCGCAGACGGGCATCCTAAAGTATCGAGTCTGTCTGAAGGACAAGGCGGCTACCGAGTATTCGCTCGACCATCCGGAGGCTTATCTCTCCGAGAAATCGATTGGCCGGCGTCAGCGTCAAGGGTTGGCGGTCGACTCCACCGACCTGCCTGTGTGTAGCCGTTATATCGAGGAGATAGCCCGTCAGGGGGTACAGATTCTGCTGACAGGGAAGTGGGAGAACTTTGTGACGGTGGCCTGCAGCGACACCTCCGCCGTGAGCCGCGTGGCAGCCTTGCCTTTTGTTCGTTCTGTCCGGAAGGTGTGGCAGCCTCCTTTGGAAGCGTTGCCTCCGACCGTCCGTGACCCGCTGTCCAACCGTCCGACCCACTATCCGGACAGCCTGTATGGAACGGCTTTCGCGCAGATAGCCATGAGCAACGGCCATCGGCTGCATCAGGCCGGCTTTCGGGGGGAGACGATGACCATTGCCGTGATGGATGCCGGCTTTCACAATGTAGACAAGATAAAGGCGATGCGCAACCTGCATATCGCAGGTACGCGCGATTTCGTCCATCCCGACTCCGACATCTATGCGCAGGGTTCGCATGGCACCTTGGTCCTCTCCTGTATGGCGATGAACAAGCCGCAGGTGATGGTAGGTACCGCGCCCGAAGCCTCCTACTGGCTGTTGCGCACCGAGGACGAGTCGGGCGAGTACCCCATCGAGGAGGATTACTGGGCCGCGGCGGTAGAGTTTGCCGACAGCGTGGGAGTGGATGTGCTGAACACGTCGCTGGGCTACTACGCCTTTGACGACGCTTCGCAGAACTACGAACTGCGTCACTTGGACGGTCGCTGCTCGCTGATGTCCCGTCAGGCCTCCCGCGTGGCTGCCAAAGGGATGGTGATGGTGTGCAGTGCAGGCAATGCCGGCAGGGGAAGCTGGAAGAAGATAACGCCACCCGCCGATGCCTTCGATGTGCTTACGGTGGGAGCGATAGACAGGAGGCGTTTGCTGGCCCCCTTCTCGTCCGTCGGCCCTACGGCAGACGGACGGGTGAAGCCCGACGTGGTGGCGGTGGGCTCTCAGGCGGATGTCATGCTGACCAACGGTAATCAGGGTGAGGCCGACGGCACCTCGTTTGCTTCGCCCATCCTGTGTGGCATGGTGGCTTGCCTGTGGCAGGCTTGTCCGCGCCTGACGGCTGTCCAACTGCTGGAACTGGTCCGTCGGTCGGGCGACCGGGCCGATTTCCCAGACAATGTATATGGATATGGGGTGCCCGACCTGTGGCAGGCCTATCAGACCTATCTGCGGCAGACCGAACGATAATGGAGAAGAAAAGATGGATACAACATTGACATTGCTCGACCTGAATGCGCTGGTGCGCGGTTGCCTGGAGCAGGGGATGCCCGGCGAGTACTGGGTGCAGGCCGAACTGAGCGACGTGCATACCCACAGCAACGGACATTGCTATCTGGAGTTCGTGCAGAAGGAGGAGCGAGGGAACCGCCTGGTAGCCCGTGCCCGAGGCATCATCTGGGCGAATGTCTTCCGGATGCTGCGTCCCTATTTTGAAGAGAGCACGGGGCAGCTTTTCGCATCGGGCATCAAGGTGCAGGTGCTGGTATCGGTGAACTTTCACGAGCTCTATGGCTACAGTCTGACGGTTCTCGACATCGACCCCACCTATACGCTGGGTGATATGGCCCGCCGTCGGCGCGACATCCTGAACCAGCTGCAGCAGGAGGGTGTCCTTACGCTGAACAAGGAGCTGGCCATGCCGCGCCTGCCCCAGCGCATCGCAGTGGTCTCGTCGGCTACGGCAGCCGGCTACGGCGACTTCTGCCATCAGCTGCAGCACAATGACCGCGGCTTCTACTTCCACACCGAGCTCTTCCCTGCCCTGATGCAGGGCGAACGGGTGGAAGAGTCCATTCTGGCGGCACTCGATGCCATCAACGCCCGGCTGCAGGAGTTCGACGTGGTAGTGATGATTCGTGGGGGAGGAGCCACTTCCGACCTCTCCTGTTTCGATACCTATCTGCTGGCCGCAGCATGTGCCCAGTTCCCCTTGCCTGTGATTGTGGGCATCGGCCATGAACGGGATGAAACCGTGCTCGATACGGTGGCACATACCCGTGTGAAGACTCCTACTGCCGCCGCCGCTTACCTCATCGGACTGCTGGAGCAGGAGGCGCAGCAGATAGAGGCATTGGCGCATCGCCTGGAGGCGGGCATCCGTCACCGGTTGGCGACGGAGCAGGTCCGTCAGGAGCGGTTGCTGAACCGTCTGCACGAACGGGTGCGCAGCCGTCTCCGTCAGGAGCAATACCTGCTGCAGCAGGCACAGGCCCGCATCCCTGCGGCTGCCTATCGCCGTCTGTCGGATGGCCGCCTCACGTTGCTGACGCTTCGTAAGGACCTGGCACAGTCGCTCAAAAACCGCTTCGCTGCCCAGCGTCACCGCATCGACTTGTTGCGCCAGCGTCTGGCCGACGCCTCGCCGGAGCGGCTGCTGGCACGTGGCTATAGCATCACCCTCAAGGAGGGCAAGGCGGTGAAAGATGCCTCCACGCTACAGCCGGGGGATGTCATCGTCACCCGCCTCTATCGGGGGGAGATTCGTTCGACCCTCCTCTCGCAGGAAAACAACCCCGTGTAATCATCGTAACTACATAATAAATATGGTACAAAAGAAAAAGTCTCAAACCTACTCCCAAGCCATGGAACGCCTGGAAGAGATTGTCCGGCTGATAGACAGCAATGAACTGGAGATTGACCAATTAGCCGAAAAAATCAAGGAAGCCAATGAAATCATTGCCTTTTGCAGCGATAAATTGACCAAAGCCGACCGCGAAATAGAAAAATTATTGTCGGAGAAGCAGAAATGTGAAGAATAAAAGCTACTTTTGTTGCAAATTGTAGAAAACTTTAAAACAATAGATATGAAAGAACTTGATTGGGCTAATCTGCCGTTCGGATACATGAAGACAGATTACAACGTGAGAATTTACTATCGTAACGGGCAATGGGGCGAACTGGAGGTATGTAGCGAAGAGACCATCCCCATGCACATGGCTGCCACCTGCTTGCACTATGGTCAGGAGGCTTTCGAGGGTCTGAAGGCTTTCAGAGGCAAGGATGGCAAGATTCGCATCTTCCGTCTGGAAGAGAATGCAGCACGCATGCAGTCTACTTGCCAAGGCATCCTGATGCCCGAACTTCCCACCGAACGCTTCCGTGAAGCTGTGTTGAAGGTGGTGAAGCTGAACGAACGTTTCATCCCTCCTTATGAGAGCGGTGCCTCCCTCTATATCCGCCCGTTGCTGGTGGGTACCGGCGCACAGGTGGGTGTACATCCAGCCAACGAATACCTGTTTGTCATCTTCGTCACGCCGGTAGGCCCCTACTTCAAGGGTGGCTTCTCTACGAATCCGTATGTCATCATCCGCGAGTTCGACCGTGCAGCACCGTTGGGCACCGGCATCTACAAGGTGGGAGGTAACTATGCAGCCAGCCTCCGTGCCAACAAGAAGGCGCACGACCTGGGCTATGCGTGCGAGTTCTATTTGGATGCACGTGAGAAGAAGTACATCGACGAGTGCGGTGCCGCCAACTTCTTCGGCATCAAGGACAATACGTACGTCACTCCGCTCTCTACCTCTATCCTGCCTTCCATCACCAACAAGAGTCTGATGCAGCTGGCCAAGGACCTGGGCATGACGGTAGAGCGTCGTCCCATCCCCGAGGAGGAACTTACTACATTCGAGGAAGCGGGTGCCTGTGGAACTGCAGCCGTCATCAGTCCCATCGAGCGTATTGACGATGTGGAGAATGGCAAGAGCTATGTGATTGCCAAAGATGGCAAGCCGGGGCCTGTATGCACGAAGCTCTACAACAAGCTGCGTGCTATCCAGTATGGTGATGAGCCCGATCCGCACGGATGGGTGACGGTGGTTGAGTAAGCCTGCCGTAGCTTGTCACGTTGACTTGAAAAAATAAAACTGTAATCTGTAATCTGTAAGAAATAGAAATTCGGCGGTTCGCTGAGTCCACATCTTACAGATTACAGATTACAGTTTTTTTATTGACGTGTAGGAGGTGAATCTGTGTATCCGCCCCTACACGGCAAGCAAAAGAAAAGCGACTTAAAATTTTGAATCTTTAGAACGCTTCGGGAAGATAGTCTGCCGACTTTGCTGGACAGCCTCTCGCCAAGAGCCACGCTTCACGACAGGCGGACGATGGCTCTTCCTCCACTTCTCTATGGTTTCGGCCGAGGCCGGTCTTGCCAGACGAGTAGCTGCCGCCCGATTGATGGCATCATACTTCACAAACTCTTCATAGTCGTACGTCCACCCTACAGGCTCAGACAGCTCCATGATTCGCTTGTATATCTGTTCCCGACTGGGAGCATTGAAGGGCGAATCGTTGTAGCGCATCATGCTGTTCTCGGTAGGGCGATAAGCCCCATATCCATAGAGGTAAGAGCCTTCGTAGAGACCCAGCCCCTCACCGGCGTAGCGGCTGTCCTGCAGGAAACGGTTCCAGCGCACCGTGGCTGCATCGTTGCGCCAATCCACATTGGCACCCCAACCAAACAGCTTCCATAGTTCGTCCATCTCCTTCTCCTGCTCTTCCGACAGGCCCAATCCTTCATTGCCCGGTTCTACGTACTCATCCAGCAGGTTGGCAAAGCCGTGGCCACCCATCTCATGATTGAGCACCACATTGACACCCTCCATCATGTATCCCACGCTGGCACGGTCGCTGTACATCACCGTATAGCTACGACCGGCATGCTGACTATTGTAGATGACGGCTATCTGAGGAGCCTGTTCGTGGTTGACACCGACGGCATTCTCCCAATATCCGATGCAGATCTGGTCACTTTCGTTGATGCGGCGCTGGGCATCGGCTGTAAACTCGGCATTGGGCGACACCACCTTCACCAGGAATACGTTGAACCGATTGCGGAAGCTCTTGTAAGGCTCGATGCTGAAGTACTGCTCCATGGCCTCACGCATCTTCTGCTCATAGAGTCCGCCATCGCCCATATCTCTGTCTACAAATCCTTCGCCCATGAAGACCAAGTCGATGCCGCGGCCTACCGTAGCCTGCTGCAGCCGGATGGTCTGCCCGTCCATCGAATAGTCGGTCGAGGTGTAATACTGGGGAGCGTCACCCTCGCCCAAAATAGATTTCAGGAAATCCTCCAACTCATTGCACGGATGGGCGATGGAGAGCTGGGTATAGAAGCGGAAGGGCGGGTCGTCGCTGATGAAGCGGACATTTCCCTGACGGTCCACCACTTCCAAGAGCGGTGTGCCATAACCCAACCAATTCCGCCAGATGGGTTCCTCCAAGTCCGCCCAGAAGGTACCGTCATCATGAATCAGTTCCCGGAAGTGGCGCCACTGGTCCAGCCCCGTCTGCTTCATGTAGCTGTCGCGCTGCGGAGTCTGACTGCCGGCATAGGCACCGATGGCCTGCAGGCCGTGATTGCGGTAGCGTTTCTCCAAAGCCACCACATGCGGTGTAGTGCTCTGGCTGCCCGGGCACCACTCGGCCCAACGGAACAGCAGGGTGTAGTCGCTCTTGGCATACTCCTCGCCCAGGTTGATGGTAGAAGTGCCGTCCAGGGTAACATAGGTATGCTTCACGGCCGGCACCTGCTGGCCGGAGAAGTCGAATCCATACCCCGGCTGCTGGTCGCTCAGCAGCAAGCCAGCCCAGTGGGCGAAACGCTCGCTCTGCAGCACCTCGTCGGGAATGCGACCGCTCAAGCGGTTGCTGCCTATGGCAACTGTGCCGAGCAGATAGTCGCTCTCGTACTTTGTCGGATTGGGGTTTCGCCGTGCCATCATCTCTCCCCAGTCGGCCGGCAGGGAGCCGGTCAGGTTGTTACCGTTCAGGTAAAGTGTCCGAATCGGCAACTTTCCCAACCCCTCCGGAATGGGGCCGGAGAGCTCGTTGGCATTGAGGCAGAGGATGGAGAGGTGCTCCAACTGTGTGATACCGGAGGGTATCGACCCTGTCAGGTGGTTACACGAGAGGTCTATGTCACGCAGCTCCTTCAGCTCGCCTATCCATTCGGGTATCTCACCGGTCAGGTAGTGTTCGCCATCCATTTCGCCATTCTCGAAGTTGACGTAGCCATGCAGGTTCAGCGATCGGAGTTGCGTGAGGTGACGGAGCCCTTCGGGCAGCGTACCACCGATTTCACTTTGGCAGAGGGACAGAGTTTGCAGTGATGCCAGCTCGCCAATCCGCTCGGGCAGACTCTTCAACTTATTCGGTTTGCCTCCCTCGTAAGTAGACAACTCCAGCCATGACAGGAACTGCAGGTCGGCTATCTCCTCGGGGATGGGGCCGTTCAGGTTGTTGGTCTGCAGGATAATGCTGCGGACAAGCCCGGCCTCGTTGACCTCCACGCCATGCCACTGGCTGACGGGAAGGTCGCTGCACCAGTTGGTGCGGTTGGTCCAATGGTCGCCGTCGGTAGCCTTGTAGAGGGCTATCAAGGCATCGCGTTCCTTCTGTTGGAGGGCCTCGCCGCTGCTCTCGTCTAAATAGAGCGAATAGACATTGCCCGCCTTGAAGCCTCCGGCAGGTGTCTGCTTGGTCTGAATCAAGGTACCGGCTACCCCATCCTTCAAGGTGGAGAAGGAGATTGTCACTCCTTCGGGCTGGGGAAGCAGAGCCACGTAGCAGGTCAGTGTCTCCCGGCCCTCGGTCGATACCTCTTGAGGTATCAGATACTCAATGTAGTTGGGGCTGTATTCCGACATAATCTCGCCGTTCTCTAAGTTGACGAAGGCAGCGTCAGAATAGGTTGCAATGCCGGCAGAGGCCATGATGCAAAGTCCGCCGTTGCTGCCCCTGTCAGCCAGTAGCCGGACGGGTACATTCAGCTTGAGGAAGGCAAAGAGGTGCTTGAACTGCAGGGAGAGCTGTCGGCCGGTCACCTGTCCCGACGCATAGACCACGTCGTAGCGGGAGGCATTCTCCTCGTAGTATTGCACATACAGGTCGGGCAACAGGATGCGCTGGTGTCCCCCGTTGTTGTACGCATAGGGATAGCAGGCATAGACAGTTTCGCCCTCGGCAGCCTGCAGTTTGTCGCCGTTGGGCAGGAAGCGCGTCTCGCGGCTCTCCTCGGCGGCCTGGTAGCTCAGACAACCCTGACTCTGCGAGAAAAGGGAAATCTCGTCCCCCTTGTTCCAACTAACGTGTATGGTTCCATTGTCTTCGGTGAAGGTGGTGCGCGTGTCGGCAAAGCCGGCGCTTACGGTGATGTCACCTTTCTCAGTCGTGCCCCAGTCCTGTTCGGAGCAGCTGCCCAGCCCGAGCATGAGTGGCAGGGCAAAGATATATTTCCACTGTTTCATACAATTTCTGTTTCAAGTTGTTTTACCATGGGTGTACGGGCATGTCGTCAATGCCTCCTCCCGACTGATTGGGAGCCTGCTGGATGACTGTCACCTCTTGCGTCAGCGTTCCTGCCGAGAGAATGATTTTTCCCTCCCGAGGTTCTTGCAAGTGGTTCTCATCCACCACGAAGCGCAGCTTCTCCTCCTTCAGGCCGCGGGTGTCAGCCACCTGCCTCATCCAGTCCACATTTATGCTCACTGTATAGGATAGATTAGCCTTCACCTCCACCGTCACTTCGCCGCCTTCGGCCTTCACCTCTATCTTGTCGGGGGTCACCGTCAGGCCGTCCTTCTGCTGCTGCGTCACCTTCACTTTCTCCTCCAGGTCGTTGGCCTTGTTAGTAAAGGTGATTTCTGCCGTGCGCACATCGTAACCTTCGTTGGAGCTGACCACAATGTAATGCGTATGCGAGGAGAGGGCACGGGTCTTGGCCTCCGTCAGCCAGTCGGCACCCAACTGCATCTCATACTCCACGTTGCTCTTCAGCTCTATCTGCAGGGTCTCGCCCTCACTCTTGACGGTATATTCGTTCTGCGTCAGGACGATGGCGGGCTTGGATCCCTCCTGATAGACGGTCACCGTCTCGCTCAGTGCATCGCTCTTGATGACAATCTGTCCTTCGCGTTTCGAGAAGGTTTCGTTCTCGGCCACCTTGAATTTCAGCTGCGTGGCCGTCAGTCCGCGCGTGCTGGCAGCGGTCAGCCACGACTTGGCCTCTTCGGCTATCTCGTAGGTGAACTGCACGTTGGCCTTCACCTCCACCGTCACTTCGCCGCCTTCGGCCTTTGCTTCTATCTTGTTGGAAGTTACCGTCAGGCCGTCCTTCTGTTTTTGCTTCACGGTGAATGTCTGACTGGTGTTTCCTGCACGCAGGGTAACGGTGGCATTGCGTTCGTCGTAGGTATCATTGGGAATGGTAGTGACGGTCAGCGTCACCGATCCGGCCTCGCCGCTGACGGGCGACACCGTACACCAGCCCGAGGCGCGTGTAGATGCCACCGAGGCTGACCAGGCGGCGGTGGTAGTGAATGTTACGGTGGCACTTCCTCCCTCCTGCGGCAACACAGGTGCCGATTCCGAAGCTGTAATCTCAATCTTGGCCGGATTTTCCGGCTTGGGTGTCGGAGTAGGGTCGTCCTCTCCGCCCGAGCTGCAACCGACAAGGCCGATTATGAGTGCCAATGCCGATAGTCTGAACAGTGTTTTCATGGTTATCGAATGTTTTGTTTGTATAATTGTGCAGTATCGCATTACA
Source organism: Bacteroides sp. (assembly GCA_051875915.1). Lineage (GTDB taxonomy): Bacteria > Bacteroidota > Bacteroidia > Bacteroidales > Bacteroidaceae > Bacteroides. Next base: position 1,506 of record JBJEHI010000062.1, on the reverse strand, counting down.
AAAATAACATAAAAATGTCTGAATTACAAAGCTTTTCATACATTATTTTGAATTTTATCCTTTTCCCATATCTAAAAAAGATTTCAAGGCTCACGTCTCCGTCGCTACTCCGACATTGCCTGAAGGGGTCGTCGCGGAACTCGCTCCGCTCAGACAGCCGCTCCTCCTACCCTTCAGCCAACGCCTCCGCTTCACGCTCCTGCGCTTAGGCCGATCCCTTCTGCTCAATTTAAAATTAACAATTTAAAATTTAAAGTGGTTGTCGGGTGCATCGCGTGCGGGTTAGGGCGCAAGATATTGCGCCCCTACTGGTAGCTTGTAGCTCGTAGCTTGTAGCTTACAATGCGGACTCCTCCGGAGGTGCAGACGGGGTATTTTCCTTTGGTTAGGGCGCAAGATGTTGCGCCCCTACACGTTTCTCAATTTGAAATCTATCATGGCGTTCATGCCGGTCAACGAAAATCCTCTTGACTGCTAAGACTTAACTCAGTGATGAACCGGCACAGTATACCGGAAAAGATTAAAAGAAACGGGACAATACTTTAAAACCTTTGGTAAAGAGGTTTAAAACTGTTTATGCAACGGTTTTAAACTTCCTGACCGGCAGATTCAGCATCGTTAGAGGGCTATTGTATACTTTTTTCTTTTTGCAGGGTTCACTTAGGTTCAGGGTTCACCCCTAACCCCTCCCCGGCAAGGCATCGGTAAGCACGGTATATCCATCTTTCTGTTTTTCAACAAGTTATACTTTAACACATTTCTAAAAAGCCGTTTTTCAGCGGATTCAGGTATTCTTCGCCCGGAAGAAGATGTCAAGAAATATGTACACAAGAAAAAATACAGTTATACAGTCCCGACGGCGACAAGGTCGGGGATAGCCGACATGTGCCCAACTGTCCATCAAGAAGCTCTTGTTGGTAGTGACAGGAATCTTGAAATAGTGCGGCTGCGGCTCTTCGGACTGCAGGAAGCAGAGGCTCATAATTCATCACTTTTATTTAACAAATCAACTTAATCATCAGCATTCAGTATCGCCTCGGAGGGGTTAGGGGTGAACCCTGAACCTTCGTGAACCCTACCGGCTGGTACAGCACACCTCTCATTCTCTATAAAACATTGATAACCAGCAAGAAAAGAGTTCTAAACATCTTTTTCTGAAAAGTCAGAATCGGCGAACCTACGGGCATAAAGTCGGATATCCTCATCGACTTCTTTTTACGAAAAATAGTTACATCCAAACAAAACAGCCGTCACCCTTTATGTCTACACCATACTGACCAACAAAGGGGTCAGTCCGAAAAAAACAAAACCGATGTCTGAGGGGAGACAGACACCGGCATTCATTCTGTGTGGGCGTTGAGGGATTCGAACCCCCGACCCTCTGCTTGTAAGGCAGATGCTCTGAACCAGCTGAGCTAAACGCCCCTTTTTGAAAGGGAACTTAAAAATGTGTGGGCGTTGAGGGATTCGAACCCCCGACCCTCTGCTTGTAAGGCAGATGCTCTG
>JBJEHI010000061.1:0-14447 GCA_051875915.1 Bacteroides sp. | reverse complement strand
TGCCATCGGCGGCATCTCCGGTTGCCACATCAATCCGGCTATCACCTTAGGGTGTCTTCTTACAGGACGCATCAGTGCCAAGGATGCCGGCATGTATATGCTTTTCCAGGTTATCGGTGCCATTCTCGGTTCTGCCATCCTCTGGGCATTGACCAGCAATGCGGGTCTCACGGGGACGGGTGCCAATGCCTGTCAGGAGGGTGTATCTGTAGTAGGAGGCTTGTTGGCTGAAATTGTCTTCACCTTTGTCTTTGTACTGGTGGTATTGGGTACTACCGATGCCAAGAAGGGTGCCGGCCAATTTGCCGGACTGGCCATTGGTCTCTCCCTTGTCCTGGTGCATCTGGCTTGCATCCGCTATACGGGTACCTCGGTCAATCCGGCCCGCAGCATCGGACCGGCACTGTTTCAGGGAGGTGAGGCGTTGAGCCAGCTGTGGATATTCATCGTAGGTCCGCTGGTAGGTGCCATGCTGAGTGCCGGCGTATGGAAGATGATAGCGGGCGGCAACGGCAAATGATGGAATAGGACATAACGAGAGGAGCACGGAGACGCAATGGCGACTTGGTGCTCCTCTCTGTATGATGATGTCTGTACAGTGCGTACGGCAGGGCGTGCCTGAGCGTGAAAAGGTTTAAAACCTGAAGCGTAAAGGTTTTAAACTTCTTGCTTGAAAGTTTAAAACTTTTCGCCTAAAAGTTTTAAAGCGGTTGTGAGGCTGTTTTACACCCGGTTGGTGGCAGGGTCGGGGAAGACAACCGTCGGTTGGAACGACTTGGCCTCCTCAAAATCCATCAATGCATACGACATGATGATGACGATGTCGTCGGGTTGTACCTTGCGGGCTGCCGCACCGTTCAGACAAATCTTTCCGGAACCGCGTTCACCCTTGATGATGTAGGTTTCAAAACGCTCTCCGTTGTTGTTGTCCACGATGGCCACCTTCTCGCCGGCAATCAAGTTGGCGGCATCCATCAGGTCTTCGTCGATGGTGATGCTGCCCATATAGTTCAGATTCGCTTCTGTGACACGGGCACAATGGATTTTCGATTTCAATACTTCAATCAGCATACCTTACTTGTCTTAATCTTCCTCAAAAAAAGTCGTTCAATATTTGATGTTGTCAATCAGTCGGACTTCTCCGCAGAAGACCGTGATGCAACCTACTGCATACGAGGTATCCTTCCAATCGGTTATCTTCTGAAGTGTATGGCCGTCGACCAGCTCGAAGTATTCCAGACGCAGTCCGGGTGCGGCGGCGATGGCTTCCTCCACAAACTGTTGGGTCTCGGCTACCGTATGCGAGGCCGCAAAGGTACGACTTTCAAACAATGTCTGCGAAATTTTTAAGGCATTTTGACGTTCTTCTGCATTGAGGCGGGCATTCCGGCTGCTCAATGCCAGTCCGTCGGCTTCGCGGACAATGGGGCAACCTACTATCTCCAACGGATAGTGCATCTGTCGCACCATCTCGCGGATGATGGCCAGTTGCTGGAAGTCCTTTTCGCCGAAGTAGGCGCGGTGAGGCTGCACGGCATCAAACAGCTTGCTGACTATCTGGCACACACCGTTGAAGTGGCCGGGACGGAAGGCACCTTCCATCACCGTGTCCAGAGGAGCGTAGCTGAAGTGGCGTGTGTCCGGTTCGGGGTACATCTCTTCCACCGAGGGGGCAAAGGCAAAAGCGGCTCCGCAGGCTTCCAGCAGCCGGCAGTCCGCCTCCAGCGTACGCGGATACTTGGCCAGGTCGTTCTTGTCGTTGAACTGGGTGGGGTTTACGAAGACACTCACCACAGCCACGTCGTTCTCAGCCACACATCGTTTCACCAGCGAGGCGTGTCCGTCATGCAAGGCACCCATGGTAGGTACCAGTCCTATCGTCTTTCCTTCCTTACGCAAGGTCGAGAGAGCGGCCTGCAGCTCCTTGATTGTATGAACTGTTTTCATATCTCAGTCATTAAGTTATGGTTTTGGATAGTTGGTCGGCAGCATATTCTTCTATGCTGCAAAAAACGGTGCAAAATAAGGCATTATTTGGCATATATCGAAGAAATATCCCATTTTTGTGCTGTTTTTCCTTTTCCTCCTTTCTATATGGATAAAAATAACACTGTTGATAATCAACGGCTTAACAAATCATAAGGATTTATAAGTCCTTGTTTTTTGTCTGTTTGAGCAATTTTTTTTATATCTTTGCAACAGAATTGAGAATAACATTGCTATGACTAAGGCGAATAAGGTTTTATTTATAACCCAGGAAATCACCCCCTACTTACCCGAGACAGAGATGTCGCTGGCAGGTCGCAACCTGCCGCAAGCCATCCAGGAACGTGGTCGGGAGATACGGACATTCATGCCCAAGTGGGGTAACATCAACGAACGTAGAAACCAATTGCACGAGGTGATACGCCTCTCCGGTATGAATCTGATTATCGATGATACAGACCATCCGCTCATCATCAAGGTGGCATCTATCCAGTCTGCCCGTATGCAGGTCTACTTTATCGACAACGACGACTACTTCCAAAACCGCCTGCAGGTGGCCGACGAGAACGGAGTGGAGTACGAAGACAACGATGCCCGTACCATCTTCTATGCCCGCGGAGTGCTGGAGACGGTCAAGAAGCTGCGTTGGTGTCCTGACATCATCCACTGTCATGGATGGATAACCGCTTTGGTCGCTCTCTATATCAAGAAAGCCTATCGGGACGAACCCTCCTTCCGCAACTCCAAAGTCATCTTCTCGCTCTATGGCGATGAGTTCAAGACTGCTTTCCATGCCGACTATCCCACCAAGCTGATGCTGAAGGGCATTGCAAAGAAGGATGTCGCTTCGCTGAAAGCTCCCATTGACTATGCTACGCTTTGCAAGCTGGCTATCGACTTCTCCGACGGAGTGGTGCAGCAGAGTGCGCAGGTCAACGAAGAGGTGCTGGCATACGCCCGCCAGAGCGGAAAGCCGTTGCTGGAATACCAGGCACCCGAGCTCTTTGCGGATGCTTGCAACGCCTTCTACGACCAGGTATGGGGCGGGGAGGAGGAAGAGGAGTAGCCATCCCTCCGCACAGAACCGATAACATTACGAACTGACGATACTATTGCAATAATGAAACTGAATCGCATTGGATACGCGAAGTACCTCGGCCTGCTGCTGTTGGCAGTGATGGCCTGCATCGGATGTGATGACACCACCGGCACGCTGGGCATCGGTATGCTGCCTGGCTCGGACGGGTTGTCAACACATACCGCTATTTTCAACGTGAAGACCCGTTCGTTCATAGCCGACTCCGTCTTTGCCAAGACCAGTACCGGCTATGTGGGCCGATATACCGACCCGGAATTCGGGTATTACGAAGCCAGCTTCCTGACAGAACTGAACTGTACGGACAACTTCAAGTTCCCGGAGGTCTATCAATACGACCCTGTCACGCAGACCGGTAGCGGCGAACTGGCAGGCGACAGTGTGGTAGGGGTCAATCTGGTGGTCTATTACTCAACCTGGTTCGGTGACTCGCTGAATGCCTGCCGCATGAGTGTGTACGAGCTGGACAAGCGGCTGGACAAGAACCGCTACACCAACATCCGTCCGGAGGATTACTACGACCGTTTCGACTCGAAGTCGTTGCTGGGACGCAAGGCCTACTCGGCATACGACACTTCGGTACCCGACTCCGTCCGTTCGGACGACGACTACTATCCCAGCATTGTCTTTCCGTTAGATAAGAAGACGTTTGGCGAAGATCGCCTGCTGAAGGTCTGCCGCCAGCATCCGGAGTATTTCAAGAATGCCGATACCTTTATTGACAAGGTGTTCAAGGGGGTTTACATCAAAAGCGACTATGGCGACGGTACCATATTATATATAGACCGTGTAGATTTGCAGCTGCAGTTCCGCCTGCATGTGTTGAATGATACGACCGGTGTAGCGTTGAAGTGTCAGGACGGCACGGACTCCTTGTATTATGGTACGCGGACTTTCTTTGCCTCTACCAAGGAGGTGATTCAGGCCAACCAGTTCCTGAACTCCGACCAAATCAGAAAGAAGGCGGCCGAAACGGAGCACACCTACATCAAGTCACCGGCCGGCATCTTCACCGAGGCTACCTTGCCGTATGACGAAATCTATCAGAACCTGACCAATGATACGCTGAATGCGGTGAAACTGACCTTCACCAACTACAATCAGGTGAGCAAGTACGAGTTTAGCATGAGTGCCCCCGAACAGGTGCTGCTGATTCGGAAACAGGATTTGAAGAAGTTCTTCGAGGAGAACCAGCTGGCTGACAATGTGACTTCGTATACAGCTACGCACAACAGTGTGGGAGCCAATCAGTACACCTTCAGCAACATTGCCCGTCTGGCCACTACCTGCATCAACGAGAAGCAGGCTGCCAAGCAGAAAGCCAAGGAAGCCGCCGGTGCGGCGTGGAACGAGGCATTGTGGGAGAAACAGTGGCAGGAAGACGATGCCACTAAGGACTGGGACAAGGTGTTGCTGATACCTGTCAACGTGGTGACAGACAGCAGCCAGAGTTACGGTGGCAGCAACATCATCGGTATACAGAATGACTTGAAGCCCGGCTATGCCAAGTTACGGGGAGGAGAGACAGGTGATTTGCTGCAGATAGAGGTCACCTATACCCGCTTCAACGATTAATTCTGTTGGGAACGGCTCCTGTCCACGGAGTAGAGATACTTAATAATCGGATTATAGCAACGCAAAGGCACAGCGTAGACAAGACGAAAATGTCGGTCTACGCTGTGCCTTTGCCTTTTTTGTTTGCTTCTATCTGGTCCAGTAGGCTGGCATAGAGTGGATTGAGGCGTAGCAGATGGGGAACACCCAACAGAAACAGTTGTTTGCGGGCACGTGTCAGGGCCACGTTCAGTTTCCGGTCAATCCATACGCCATCCTCTTCCGTCAGGTTGGAGAGCTGTTCCAGTTGTGATACCCGGTTGAGGCAGAACGAGTAGAGGATGACATCGCGTTCGCTGCCTTGAAAGCGTTCTACCGTGTCCACCAGGATGCCTTCCGGTTCGGGGATGCCTGATGCAGCGAGTTCCCTCTTTATCAGGGCTATCTGGCTGCGATAGGGAGTGATGATGCCCAAGGTTGTGGACGGATGAAATCCCGACAGGCTGTGGTACTGCCGATAGATGGCGGTTGCCAGTCGGGCAGCCAGTCGGGCCTCGGCATGGTTGCATTTGGGTGAGTGCATGGGAGGCTCGGCTGTGGAGGGGAGAAATGCCACTCTTTGCGTCAGCACGTCGGCAAAACTGTCCTCCTCCATACCGGCCGCCAGTTGCAAGGTGCCGGACTGATGCTCCAGTCCCACCGGCTTCAGCAGTCCGCCGTAGAAGGCTCGGTTGGGGAAGTCGGCCACCTCTACATTCATGCGTCCTTGCCGGCAAAGCATGTCGTGGCAGCGTTGTGCCGGTGTCAGACCGTCGGCTGTGCAAGGAGCAGACTGCCGGGGCAGGTTACGGTACATCCGTTCGAACAACGAGTCGCGCAGGTTGTGCAGACCGATGGCTCGCAATCCTTCGTCCGTCACCTCCGACCAGACCGACGACTGCACCACTACGGCTGGCAGCTGCTTGTGGTCGCCTATCATCACGAATTTGCCGATGGCCTCTTCGCCCGATGGAGTGCGCCTGCAGAGCAAGCCCAGCAGCTGGGGCTCCAGAATTTGTGTGGCTTCATCAATGATGGCTGCATCGAAACGCTTCAGGGCAAACAGCTCACTCTTGCCGGAGAGGGTTGCCACCGTTCCTACAAAGATGGGACAGCGTTCCACCCGTTCGATGACTGCCCGTCGGTTGCTACAGGATGCCAGCACATTCTCTATCAGATAAGGGCGGTACGCCTCTTCACAAGCCAGCTCGCTGCCGATGCGGATGAAGTCTACGCTTGGCTCGATGGAACAGAGCGATTTGCATATCTCGTCCACTGCCCGGTTGGTATACGAGAGCAGCAGCAGTTGCTTCCCTTGCCGGTGCAGCCGTTCCACAATGCGGCGCAGGGCACGCGACGTCTTACCGGTACCGGGAGGGCCTATCAGCAGAAAGCAGTCTTGAGCCGCCTCCGCTTTGAGGGCGATGCGCTCAAAGTCGTCGGTCGCCTTCCTGATGAGGTCGTCCAATGAATGGTCAAATTCAGGCAGACGTTGCCCCAGCAGCAGGTCGCGCCGGCGTTGGGTGGCAGACAGGAAGGCGGATAGTCCGCTGTACATGCTGCGAAAGGAGGTCTCCATGGTAGCGTCGTGCTCGATGGCATAGTGGCTTTCGGCCGGCAGTACCGCACTGTTCTGTTGGGAAGCCCGCAGGCGCAACGTGACCTCGCTGTTGCTGATTTGTTCGATGTTTGCCTTGAATACCATCTTGTTGGTCACGTTGTCGGTGGCGCTGTTCCGTTCATAGAGGATGACGGCATCTCCTTGGCGGAAATTGGGCAGTGCCTCCTCTCTTTCCGACGGTAGGTCGGCACCGACCGTTGTCCGTACCAGTCTGACGTACGGGCGGTGGGCATCCGAGGCATGATTCTCGCACAAGGAGAGGTCATACACTATTTCGCCGGCCTCCCGCTTTTCGTCCAGTGTAGATTGCCAGAGCGCGGAGGCACCATAGCCCCCCTCGTAGGCTGTATCTCCCGACTTGGAGGTATATAATTCCTTGGTGATAAAGTTGTATAGCGTATGGAAATAGCTGTTCTCCAGCGGAGTGAGCCGTTGGATGCCTTTGCTGACCGCCTCGATTTGCGGACACAGGTAGTTTTTCCACAAGGTGTTGTTCAGATGACGCTCGTTCAGCGTATCGGGATGAATCGCTTTCAGTCGATCGGCTGTATAGGTTGGTGCATTGTGCAGCTGGACACTGTACTCTTCCGCTACGATACGGTTGCGCACATCCATCACCCGTCGTACCATGGCCCACGAGGGGCGGGCCGGATAGAGCAACGGATAGCGGGTATATAGCAGGTAGGCCTTGACCCGGCGGTGGTCTTGCCCCATCGCATACTCCAGCACGGCCTGATAGAGCAACATCTGCACCTTGTTGTTCTCCTTCGGTTCCACCTTTCCGCGGATGGTGTACTCATCGGCTTTGCCCGACTTCATCTCGATGAACGAGCTCATGTCGCGCTGCATGTAGTCGAGTCGGCCTTGCAGGCCTAAGGCTTCGCAGATGTACGAAGGTTCCAGCACGGCATCCTTTCTGTCCAGTCCGTAGCCGGAAGCGGGGAAGGTATCGGTTACCGTTTGACGGATGTGGTCGAAGTGCCGGCGGCAATCGGCGAAGAACTCCCTCTCTTTGAGCGGGTCCCGCAGGTCGGCACAGGCTGCCAGTTCAATGGGATATTGCCGAAAGGCCTTCTGCATACAGGTGAGGTAGTCGGGCTGCTGTTCGGCATGAATCCATTCATCCAGAAAGAGGTTGGCTATGTTTCCCAAGAGGAGCGGGCGGGTGTTGCCCGTCGGTTGCAGGCGTGCCAGCACGTAGTTGGCCGGATGGTGGCCATACTCCCGGTAGCACTCGGCCAATGCACTGATGTCGAGGAGATAGTCGGGCTCCAGCACAATGAATGCAGGAGTCAGAATGCCCTCTTCATCGGCTGTGATATCCAGCAGGTTCAGTTGCGCCCCCTGCCACAGCAGCCGGCAGGTCTCGGCAAATTCTTCGTTGACCTGCGGTACGTTGTAGCGCACGCGCAGAGGCTGTTCGGAAAGGGCATCTGTCGGTTGCACATAGAGGTAAGTGTCATCGGCATGGAGGTAGGTCACCCGCATCCGTCGGCAGTAGGAGTGGGCGGCGGGTGTTGCCAGGTAGGTGGCATCCGTGCGGGGTAGCAGCCTGTAGAGAGGCTCGGGAATCTCCGTGCCGGTCAGTCGGCGGATGAAGAAAGCCGTTGTCTTGATGTCGCGCAGCAGTTCGGAGGGTTGGGCATCGGCCTGTCGGTTCAGTACGGCATTGGAGGTCAGCCGGATGGTGTGCAGCCGGTTCTGCTCGGCCACAGAGAGGCCTATCTTGGCAGCCACAAAGCTGATGCGGGCCGAGAGGTCGGTCATTTGCAGCGAACTGTCTGTCAGCTGTGTGCGGCACAGGTGCTCCAGCAACTCGCGCAACCGGCGGTAGGCGGTAGCGGATGCCTCGTGTGCGCCTCGGCCCATCTCCAACAGCAGGTCATAGTATTCCTGTACATCGTGCTCCATGAGGGCGATTCTACTGTTTGTCGCGTATCATCAGAATACTCATCTCATAGAGCAGATAGAGCGGTACGGCCACTACGGTCAGGGTGAAGGGGTCGCCCGTCGGGGTAATGATGGCAGCCGCTATGACGATAATTACGACGGCATGGCGCCTGTACTTGCGCAAGAAGGTTTTGTGTACGATGCCCAGCAGCGAGAGCAGCCAGGTTACTAATGGCAGTTCGAATGCCAGTCCCATGCAAAGAACCAGCATCATGAAGTTGTCAATGTAGGAGTTCAGCGAAATCTGGTTCTCGATGGCCGAACTCAACTGGTAGGTAGAGAGAAAGCGGAGTGTCAGCGGATAGACCATAAAGTAGCCCAGCAAAACCCCTACAAAGAACATGACCGTGCCCAGACAGAGCGCCTTCTGTACCCCTTTCCGTTCGTTGGGGTAGAGTGCCGGGTTGATGAAGCGCCATACCTCGAAGAACAGGTAGGGCGCTGCCGTCACGACCGACATCCAGAAGGCGGTGGACATGTGGATGAAGAAAGGGGCTGCCAGGTTGATGTTGATCAGCGTGACGTGAAACTCCTGGGTGAAGAACTCGTCGTGCAGGTCAAGACGGGTACCTATCCATCGCAACAGGTCGTAGAAGGGGAAGTCGTTGTGACAAGGTGCCAGCACCACTTGGTCGAATAGGTAAGGCATGGCAATGAAGTAACCCACAGCCAATACAAACCATACACCTAATACCCGGAAAAGTACATGGCGCAACACCTCCAGGTGATCCCAGAAGGTCATCTCATTGTCACTCATAGGCATCTTTCAGCGTTACTTCTCCTCTATCTCTTCTTTGGCTTTGTTAATCTCTTCTTTCGCTTCGTTTACTCCTTCCTTGAAGCTTTTCACGCCTTTGCCGAGTCCCTTCATCAGTTCGGGAATCTTCTTGCCGCCGAAGAGCAGCAGGATGACGAGCAGGATAATGATCCATTCGGATCCGCTGGGCAGGAAGCCCAATAACAACAGATTTATCATACGTTTTTTGTTTTTAGACTTTGATTACGGCCACAAATTTAGACAATAATTTCGATTTATAGGCCGGTACAGTAAGAAAAAACACATTTGCCTTTGATTCGCTACTCTTGATAATAGACCCGTTTGACCCGCATGGATACACTGGTCAGTACTTCGTAGGGAATGGTATCGAGCGCATCAGAGAGCACCGTCACCGGCAGATGGTCGCCGAATATCTCTACCCGGTCGCCTTCACGGCAGTCGATGTCGGTCACGTCTATCATGCAGACATCCATACAGATGTTGCCCACATAGGGGGCTCGCTGCCCGTTCACCAGACAGTAGGCGCGGCCGTTACCCAGGTGTCTGTTCAGTCCGTCGGCATATCCGATAGGAATGGCGGCAATGCGCGATGCACGGGTGAGCCGTCCCTTGCGGCTGTAGCCGATGGTCTCGTCGGCCGGCACCTGGCGTATCTGCAGGATGGTGGTCTGCAGCGTGCTTACGTTGTGCAGGATGGAGTTGTCTATCGGGCTGATGCCATAGAGGCCTATGCCCAGTCGCACCATGTCAAACTGGGCACCGGGGAATCGTTCGATGGCTGCCGAGTTGCAGATGTGACGCAGTATCTTGTGCGGGAAGGCATCCTGCAACTGTGCCGAAGCGGCTTCAAACCGCTCTATCTGCTGGCGGGTAAAGGCATCGAATTGCGGTGAGTCGCTGCCTACCAAGTGCGAGAAGACCGAACGTACCAGCACGGCATTCTGGGTTTTCAACCGTTCAATCAGTTGGGGCACCTCGTCCGGGGCAAATCCTAAGCGGTGCATCCCCGTGTCCAGCTTGATGTGAATGGGGAAGTTGGTCACACCCTCTTTCTCGGCCTCCTTGATCAGTGCATCCAGCAGGTGGAAGCTGTAGACCTCGGGTTCCAGTGCATAGTCGAACATCGTCTTGAAGGCAGTCATCTCGGGATTCATGATGATGACGTTGGCGGTGATGCCGGCTTTGCGCAGTTCCGAGCCCTCATCGGCTACGGCCACGGCCAGGTAGTCCACCCGATGTTCCTGCAACGTCTTGGCAATCTCATACGAACCGGCTCCATAGGCCGATGCCTTCACCATACATACCATCTTGGTGTCCGGCTTCAATCGGCTGCGGTAGTGGTTCAGGTTGGCCACCATTGCTCCGAGGTTTACTTCCAGTATGGTTTCGTGTACCTTCTTCTCCAATGCCTCGGTCAGGGTATCGAAGCCGAAGCGGCGGGCTCCCTTTATCAGGATGATTTCGTTTTCCAGTGTCAGCTCTCCCTTCTGTATAGCCTGCAGCAGCGATTCCGTATCGGGGAAGAAGGCCTTCTCCATGCCGAATTGCGAGGCGCAGGAAGAGATGTGGCTGCCTACCCCGATGATGCGTTCTATGTGGTGGCTGGCTGCCAGCTGTGCTACGCGCCGGTAGAGGGTGGGGGGATTCTGTCCGGTCTCCAGCAAGTCGGATAGAATCAGCGTCTTCTTCAGTGCGAAGTGCGGCAACAGGAAGGAGGAACGTTTGTCGGGCTGACGGCTCGCCTCCTCGCTCTTCATCCGCTGCTCCTCCATCATCACCGAGCGGCGGTAGAGGAAGTCCAGCGCGATGTCCAGCGAACCCAGGTCGCTGTTGTAGCTGTCGTTTATCAGCAGACAGTTGTTTTTACCCTCTTTCACCTCCAACCTCATGGCGATAGGCTCCAGCCGGGCCATCCGTTCAGTAATCTGCTCGGCCGGCAACATCAGATAGAGGCAGGCGGCCAGGCAGTTGAGCGAGTTCTCTATGGAGGCATCGTCAATGAAGGGCAGCGTGAACACGTTGTCCATATCCAGGTAGCGGTAGGCTATCTCCGTCTGGTTGGCCCGTTTCTCTATCCGGCTGATGTAGAGGGGGCGTTCCATGTCTTTCCGGCTCCAGGCTATCTCACGGGCTGCCAGCATCGACTTGGATACACAGTTGCTGATGAACTCGTCATCGCCGTTGTATATCACCACATCGCAGTCCTTGAACAGGGTCAGCTTCTCCATGCACTTCTCTTGCAGGGAGAAGAAGTTCTCTTGGTGTGCTCCTCCTATATTCGTCAGGATGCCGATGGTCGGTTTGATGATGCCCTGCAAGGCACGCATTTCGCCCGGTTCGGAGATGCCGGCCTCGAAGATGGCCAGGTTGGCCTGTTCGTTCATCTGCCAGACCGAGAGTGGCACACCAATCTGTGAATTGTAGCTTCTGGGAGAGCGTATGACGGTCCGGTCGGGACTAAGCAGCTGGTGAAGCCACTCTTTGACCACCGTCTTGCCGTTGCTGCCGGTGATGCCTATGACGGGTATCTGGAAGCGGTCGCGGTGCTGTTCGGCCAACTTCTGCAAGGCTTTCAGCGGGTTGTTCACCAACAGGAAGTTGATACCTGTCCGCAGGGTGTCGGGCACCGTCTGTAGTTGCTGTTCGGTCAATACAAAATTGCGTACCCCTCGTGCATAGAGGTCGGCAATGTAACGGGCTCCGTCGTTACGCTTGGTGGCCAATGCAAAGAAAAGGGTCTCTTCCGGGAAATTCAACGAACGGCTGTCCGTAAGCAGCCAGTCAATGGTAGCCGGCGTATTCCCTAAACGCCGTGCCCCGATACTTTCACTTATGCTTTCAATCGAATACGACATAGTTCTTTTTCATTTTGAAAATCTAAGTACGGATATTTTCCGCTAATTTGCTCTATTTTTAACACTATTTGTTCTAAAAAACGCTTATACTCATCCGACTCCGGACGGAAGGGCTTGTGTGCCAACGCCTTGTGTATATCCTCGCACGATGTCGCCACTTGGCGTGCCTCGGCGGTCAGACACGCCTCCGTAAACCGTTGCCACACGTACCGTACAGCCGGTTCTGAGGGGTGTACCATGTCTTCGGCATAGAAACGGTAGTCGCGCAGTTCATCCAGCACGATTTCGTAGGCCGGGAAGTAGAATACGCGGTCGGGAAAGGTCTGCTGCAGCCTGTCGATGGCCAGCAGCAGGGTAGCCTTGCTCAGCTGGTTCTCATGCAGGCCGTCACGGATGTGGCGGATGGGGCTGACCGTACAGATTATCTGTCCGTCCCATCCCTGCTGCGTCAGCGCGGTAATCAGGTCAGTGTACTCCTCCACAACCTCTTCTACCTGTAGTCTGCGCCGCACGAACTCTCTTTCCGGCCGTTTGTGGCAGTTGCCCACCACACGACCCGTCCGCTTGTCGGTATATACATAGGCTGTTCCCCACGTCAGCAGCAGTACCCTGCACGAGGCCAGGTTTGCGTGTGCCCTCTCTATCCGCAGGTTGATTTCCTCCAGTACCCGTTCCCTGCGTTCATTGGAGAAACTGCTGTGGTGCATGGGGCTGTGCCAGCAACCACCCAGTTCAAAGAGGCTCTCGGCTGTGTAGGGCACTCCTTCCATCACTTCGCGCAGTGCGGTTGCAATGGAGGCCGGGTTGTAGAGCACGCCGTATGGATTGACGTCGCACCGGAACTTGGCATCGCACAGCCGTTGCCCTATCTCGGTAGCAAAACAGGAGCCAAACAGCATCAGGCTGTCAGCTTGTGAGAATCGGGGCAGATGCTTCGATGGTGTAACAGGAGTATACAGTTCCATAGTCGTTCAGCGTTGTACGAATCTTGTTTTTGTTTACGGCTGCAAATTTAGATAAAATTCGTGAGGTTTTACATCAGTAGCATAAGAAAACAAATTAGCGAATCTGTCTTCTCCTCCTCCTTCAGGAACTTGTCTACGTTCCGCATGACACGGCTGCGTACGCGGCCTGAGAGGTCGCGGAAAGACTCCTTGATGCGGTAGTACCAGTCATCACGCCCGGTCTTCGGATTGTATCTTGGTTGAGATATAAAATGCATAACGGCAACAAAGATACGACTTTCCAAAACAACTTCTGTGTACTACAATTCGGTTTCCGGGAATGTATGAACTGAAACGCAACAGGTTGGCTGCCTTTACAGTCAGAAAGAAAATTGCCGGGAAATATTTTGCGGTATCAAACTTGGGTTAAGTGAAGGAGCTGCGCACTAACTTCTGTGAATATTCTGTGAATATTTTTCTCATTCCCTGCTTCCAGCCAAGGCCGCTACATCTTCGTCTATTGTCCGTTCTATAGGAGTGAGAGAGGGGTAGGTTTGGTAGGGAGTTGGTAGGGCGTTGGTAGGGAGCTGGTAGGGAGCAGGTAGGGAATGGGGAAAATCCGTTTCATGCACAGACGAAACGGACGGATGGAACAGCCGGATGTTGAGATAATTCAATAAAACAACGCTTGAAACAGCGTCCGGTAGGCAGCAGCCTTCTTCTCCAACGCCAGTGGATAGGCACGCGACGACGAGGGCATCCGATACAGGCGAAGCGTGCGTCCCTCGAAGTGGAACGTTGTATAGCATCCTACAGCGGGATGCTCGATGTGAAAGCATTGGCACAATGTGTCAGTGGCCTTCTCGCCAGTGGTCACTAAAGCTTGGCAGTATGGAAGCCGACGGAGTAGGGCAGGGATGTCGGTGGGCTGTACTACTTCAAGGAACTTGTCGGAGGCATTTTCCTGCAGGCGACGGACCACGGTGGCGGTGTCAAACAGGGCAACCCCCTTCTCCCGCAAAAAGCTGACCAACTCTTCCTTGCGGAAGCATTTGTTGGCTGTGTCGGCAAAATGGTCTTTGTCGCCAAAGAAAATCAGACCAAAGATGCGCCACATGTCGTTCCCCCAGTTGGGGTAATAGAACTCCATTGACCACCTCTTGCGAGGAGGTGGAAAGCTGCCCAACATCAGCAGTCGTGCATTGTCGGGCAGAAAAGGTTGCAGAGGATGTGCTTCGGTGGGAATCACTTCTCTTCTTTGGGCTTCGGCTCCTTCTTGGCCAGCATCACCACGTTGTAGACATACTCGCTCATCCATTGCTCAGAGTAGCCCAGACGCTCCTTGTACTGACGCACGTTGGCGGCTGTCTTGTGTACATCGTCCTTCTTCCAGATGGTCTTGGTGCAAACCTCGTGTACGGTCTTCTCGGTCATGGTGCGCAACGCTCCCTTGAAGAAAGAGGGCAGGCGGAACTTCCACTGCATCAGGTTGCCCATCAGCATCATCAGGTCGTTGGAGAAACCTTGGTAGAGGAACAGGTAACTCTGCACATCGTTCTGGGTACGGCAGTGCTTCTTTACCGAGGCATCAATCTCCTTGAAGAAGTTTTCGCTGATGCCATAG
>JBJEHI010000060.1:0-3484 GCA_051875915.1 Bacteroides sp. | reverse complement strand
CCAATACGCTTAAATTCAAACAATTAACAGTGCGGTCTAAACGCCTATACCTAACTTTAAAACTTTCAGGCCAACAGTTTTAAAGTTTTGCCTCTTTACTTTTAAAGCGGTTGGGGTGAAGTTTTTAGCCCACTTTTTCTGTCATATATTCTTTCTTTTCTAAATTATCCTTTAACTTTGCAACATCTTCCACGCCGAATCTCTCCTTCAGGAGCAGACAAGGGTGGTGGGGGATGACATACGTAAAGAAAAGACGTTTACTACGTTTTTGTTCTTGACACCTTGAAACTTCGCAACTTTCTAATCGTAGTCGAAACAAAAGCAACGGTGGATGTCCGTGGGATGTGTATAAGCCCTTGGTGTACCCTATCGGGTATGCCGAGGCTATTCATACATATCGGCGTGGGCTATCTCGGCGTTGCTCGTTCAGACTACGATGGGCAATGCGAAGGCCTCAAGGTGTGGGACGAGTAACAGGTACAGATTCCCGCGCTTTTCTTTTTTAATGCCGAGCAAACAAAACAAACATTGAATCCGGTCTGGGGGGTCTACGGATACCTAATTAGTATATGAGAGCAACATCTTCATCCTCCTGTTTGGCCCCAAACGCATCCACAGCCTACGAGACCCCTGCTGTGGAAATCATCGAAATCCGTGTAGAACTTGGCTTTGAATCGAGTGGAACCGAAGGCGAGACGGAATCCGTATGGCCCGAAGAAGGCATCTGGTAATTAACCCTTTAAAACATACATCCATGAGAAAAATGTACCTTGCAACTTGTGTTGCCATGCTTGCGCTACTCTCTTGTAGCCAAAACGAGAACGTGCCCTGTAACAATGTCACCGAAGTAGAAGTAGCCGCAACGACGGCCTCAGCCACCACACGTACCCACATCAACGAGTCGTATCAAACCGTCTGGGATGCAAACGACTGCATCGCAACGGTCGTAACCGGCCAAAGAGGCACCCGACTGGTGCGCTTCGACCTGAAAAGCCAACCCAATTCCTCCCGAGGCGTATTCGGAGGCTTCATTCTGGAGGGTGAGACCTTAAACGGATATGCAATCTATCCCTATACCGATGACCTCTCGCTTGAAGGAAACAGATTGACACTCAGCCTGCCTGCCTCGTGCGAGTACGACGCACAGCCTGCCGCCCCCATGTTGGCAAATAGTGGCAACGGAAGCGGTAGCTTCTCCTTCAAGCACCTTTGCGGCATCCTGAAGTTCACGATACGCAATGTCCCTCCTACGGCACAGACCTTTACACTCACCACCTCATCGGCCATCAACGGTCTCTGCGAAGTGACAGACATCACTTCCGATGCACCTGTTCTTGTCTGCACCTCTTCTGATGCCGCTTCGCACAGCATCTCTGTCAACCTGCCGCAGACTGATACCGATACAGACTTCACCTTCTACATCCCCGTACCGCCTGCCACCTATACAGGCATGACCATCAGCCTGACTGATGCCCAGGGAACAGAGCTGATGTCCTCATCGAGCACAGCCACCAACGTGGTAGGACGCTCCATGCTTACTACAATGCCAACCATGATTTATACTGAAGTCCCCTCCGACATCGAGGAAGACAACGTCAATGGAGGAAACGAAGGGTATACTCCAGAAGAAGGAACTTGGGATTAACATAAAAACGGCACAAAATGAAAAGAATCTGTTATCCATTGATGATGTTGTTGCTGCTCTCCCAGACGGGATGCCAGCACGATGAATATTCCGACTACTCCAACCCCAAAGGCAGCCATTCGTTGGTAGCCACGATTGAAGGAGAAGAAACGGTAGCCGACACACGTACAGCCGTTGACAACAGCGGACGAGTGACGTGGATTGAGAGTGACGAATTAGGTGTCTTCGGCACCCAAACCCAGAATGCCCTGTTCAAATCGACAGGGCAAGGCAGCAGTGTCACCTTCACCGGCAGCTTGGGCTCGAAAGACGAAGAAGCCCAGTGGGCTTACTATCCGTATGATGCAGAAGCCACACTGACGGGCAACACCCTGACGTTTGAACTGCGAAACCAGTACGAATATACAGGAACCAGCTATGCTCCCATGCTTGCCCGCAAGGGTGCCGATGACAAATTCCAGTTTCATCATCTCTGCGGTTTGCTGAAAATCACATTGGGAGGAGGTATTCCCGCCAATGCGGATAAGTTGATTATCACATCAGTGGGCGACGATGCACCTTCATTGGCCGGTCAGGCTACGATAGATGATGTTACAGCCTCTGATGCCGTACTCTCTCTATCAGATAATGACTGTAAGTCCGTCTCCTATTCTTTGGAAAATGTATCGGCTACAGAAGAGTATCAGACTATTTTCGTTCCTCTGCAAACAGGACATTATCCCCAATTGAAAGTCTCCTTCTACTTGAAAGAGAACAGCACCCCACTGTTCACTCGTACCATCTCCAATCTCAATGTCCGGCGTGCCGTCATGACCAGCATGCCGATTCTGAACTGGCGTACCGGCGAACAATTTGTTCTGAATGAGTCTACTACGGTTCTGACAGATGTTACAGAAGGAACCGTCGAAATAGATACAACCGAACCCACTGCGCTCATCTATCAGAATGTGGCACCTTCGGATATTCCGTCTGAGGGTGATGTGCTTTGGTCGCGCGTAACAGAAGAATATCCCAACGGCTTCTTGGGCAAGGTATCAGAAGTGATTCAAAATGAAGATGGTAGTTACACAGTCAAAACAGAGCCCGCTGCATTGTCAGAGGTATTCGATGAACTGTATATAGACGAGACAGTGACCTTGGAACCAGAAGAGACTGCTCAAACCCGTACTTCAGAAGAAATGAAAGTGTTTGGGTTCGATGTCAATACAAGTTGTGAAATCAAAGTTGGCAATAAAGATGAAACTGGTAAGAAAGGACATTTTTGGGCGAGAGGTCAATATAATGCCGGAAATAAATTGACAGCAACATTCATTCTTGATAAAGAGAAACATATTGAAAGAACTGCACTTTCGTTAGCTTGTGCATCATCTTTACAATTTGATTTCGCTATGATAGGTGAATTTGATCCAGATCCAATTACACATCCGTTGTTAAATATCAAACTCAGAAGTATCCCTTTGGCTTATGGAATAATACAGATCACGCCAGGTTTACATTTAAACTTTCTTACAGAAATTAGCGGTAGTATAGTAAATTCTGCAGGATTTGTATCAGAGACATTAACTTGTATCGGTGCAGAATATAAAGACGGTCAATGGCAAGTTGGAAAGAATGACCGCAACAAGGCTAAAAATGAATCTCCTTGGAACTTCACAGGAAGTTTGGAATTTAATGGAGAAGCTGGCATTGGCATAGCTCTTGAATGTGATTGTAAGCTATACAATTTGGATGGCATGAAAATATCTATTACTCCAGAGTTTACAGCAAACCTAAAAGGAAATCTGACGATAGGTATAGGCGTTTAGACCGCACTAAATTCGATTGTTTTATGTAACTTTG
>JBJEHI010000059.1:0-3524 GCA_051875915.1 Bacteroides sp. | reverse complement strand
ACTCACAAAGATAGTCTCGGTCTTAACTTTCTTAGAGGAAATATATATAAAATCCACGAGATTCTATACCGACAGGATAAAGAAAGAGTTTTTTTCTTCAGAGGAAAGAATCCATTCTACCTCTATTCAGAAAAATTAAAGCCTTGCAACAACAATGTATTGCTCAAAAGCGTTATCTTAGCGGTCGAAATAACCATCAATATGACACTATTTATTCATCTAATAAATTGAGATTATGAGAAATGTAAAGTTGACAGCATTACTCCTGTGCGGAGCTATGCTATTAGGTAGTTGTGGAAGTATGAATAATACCACCAAAGGCGGTATCATCGGAGGCGGTTCGGGCGCAGCAGCAGGTGCCATCATCGGCGGCCTGATAGGCAAAGGCAAAGGGGCAGCCATCGGAGCAGCCATCGGGACGGCTGTAGGTACCGGTACGGGGGTCATCATTGGAAAGAAGATGGACAAGAAAGCAGCAGAAGCGGCAAAGATAGAGGGAGCACAAGTAGAGATGGTAACTGACCAAAACGGACTGGATGCCGTCAAGGTGACTTTTGATTCGAACATTCTGTTTGGCTTCAACTCTGCGGCACTGAGCGATGATGCCAAAGTATCACTGGCCAATCTGGCCAAGATACTGAAGGAGGACGCCACGACCGACCTGGCCATTGTGGGACATACCGACAAGGTGGGCACCTACGAGGCCAACATGAAGGTATCCAAGAACCGGGCTTACAGCGTACAGAACTTCCTGCTGGATTGCGGCGTGCCGACTACACAGTTCAAGAAAGTGGAAGGCGTAGGCTATAATGAATACGACGAGAGCCTGACGGCTGCACAGAACCGTCGCGTAGAGATATTCATGTATGCCAGCGAACAGATGATTCAGGAGGCCCAGCAGTCGGCCAACTAACCTCTCTCATTCAAACGAATCATTCTTTCCGACACAGAAAGGTGTGCCAAGGCAGCAACGCTCCGTCAGCGTGCGCTGCTTGGCACACCTTTACTAAATGCCGGCAATCAAGAGCAACCCGATTATGCACCCGATTCTAAAAAAAGCAGGACGTATCGCACGTAACCTCCTTTTGTTCTTCTTCCTGTCCACCCTGTTGGCTGTGTTTGTCTACCGCTTCGTACCGGTCGGCATCACTCCACTGATGCTCATACGCAGCGTCGAACAACTTTTCGAAGGCGAATCGCCTGTCTGGCATCACACCTGGGTTCCGTTGGAGGAGATATCTCCGCACCTTCCCATGGCCGTCATCTCCTCTGAAGACAATCGGTTTGCCGAACACAACGGATTCGATTTCATCGAAATCAAGAAGGCCATGAAGGAGAATGAGACCCGCAAACGGAAACGAGGTGCCAGCACCATCTCACAGCAAACGGCCAAAAATGTCTTTTTATGGCCATCCTCCTCCTGGCTACGTAAAGGATTCGAAGTCTATTTTACTGTACTGATAGAGACATGCTGGTCAAAAGAACGTATCATGGAGGTCTATCTGAACTCCATCGAAATGGGGAAGTCCATCTACGGAGCCGAGGCAGCAGCACAACAGAAGTTCAACACCCATGCCAAGAAGCTGACGGCATCACAATGTGCCCTGATTGCAGCCTGCCTCCCCAATCCACGTCGGTTCGATGCCGCTCACCCCTCTGCATACATCCAGAAGCGGAAGGGACAGATTCTGCGCCTGATGAAACTGGTACCCACTTTCCCTGAGAAAAAAGAAAAGGTGCCCGCAAAGACACCTCAGAAAAAGAAGTAGTTCTGCTACTTCTTATGATTCATACAATCGGAAGAATCAATTACATAAAGTAATACAAGAAGACAGCCACACCCTCCAGTGCCTTCTTTTTGGCACCTTCTATCTCAATGGCAAACTTGATTTCGGCCTTCGCTACCCCACGCAGGTTTACCAACGACTGCATATCGGCTACCAGACGCACCCGCTGGCCCGACAATACGGCTTGTCCGAACTTCATCTTGTCCATTCCGTAGTTAATCATCATCTTCAGGTTATTGACCTCGATAATCTGATTCCACAGATAAGGCAGGATGGAGAGGGTCAGATACCCATGCGCAATGGTACTCTTAAAGGGGCTCTCCACCTTTGCACGTTCCGTATCTACATGAATCCATTGATGATCCTGCGTAGCGTCGGCAAACAGATTGATACGCTCCTGCGAAAGTTCCACATAGTCCGATACACCGATACGTTGGCCTACCAGCTTCTCAAAATCTTCATACGAATTAATTACAACTTTTTCCATAAATATCCAGATATATACTTTAATAGTCTACCGAAAGTCAGGTTTTCACCCAATGAGCAAACAAAATTAGCCGTTATTTTGTGAAAGACAAAAAAGTAGCGTCACTTTTTTCGTCAGTTGGTTCGGAAAAAGTTATCTTTGTCCACAAAGAGAACAAACGATACCGATATGAACAGAAATACAATCAACCTTTTACTTACTGCAGGTGCTGCATGTTGCATCAGCATCACCATACATTCATTGTGGGGTTACTCAACCATCGATACCACACAAGACTCGGTCAAGAGCGAAGTTCCCTACTGCGTAACTTCACCGACTGTGCCGCAACAAATAACCTTTGCTGGACAAACCATCGACCTGTCAAGGTACGACCACCGCGAACGCATGGACCGCGAGCTCATGGCGTTCACCTACATGCACTCCACCACAATGCTCACCATCAAAAGGGCCAACCGCTACTTCCCCATCATCGAACCCATCCTGAAAGCCCATGGCATACCCGATGACTTTAAATACCTGGCCGTCATAGAGAGTAGTCTGAACCCACTGGCCCGATCAGCAGCCGGGGCCTGTGGCATGTGGCAGTTCATGCCTGTCACCGGGCGTGAGCATGGACTGGAGGTGAATGCCAATGTGGACGAACGCTACCACATAGAGAAAGAGACCAAGGCTGCCTGCCGTTACCTAAAGGAGGCCTACAGTCGTTTCGGGAACTGGCTTTGTGTAGCCGCAGCCTACAACGCCGGACAAGGACGCATTGCCCAGCAGATGGAGAGACAGTTAGAGAACAAAGCTATCGACCTCTGGCTGGTAGAGGAGACCTCACGCTACATGTTCCGTCTGTTGGCAGCCAAAGCTGTAGTAAGCAATCCGCAACGCTACGGATTCCTGCTCAAGCGGAACCAGCTCTATCCCCCTATCCCGTACACCGAAGTGACCACACAAACCGGGATTGCCAATCTGGCACAGTTTGCCAAAAAGAATGGGGTAAGCTATGCACAGCTCAAGGATGCCAATCCATGGTTGCGGGAGAATTCGTTAATCAACAAGAGCGGGAAAAGCTATACATTGAAAATACCTACCTATGAAGGAATGCACTACAATGCCGATAAAATACAGCCCCATGACCGGAATTGGGTGATTGACTGATTTTTTTAGTTACGAGCTACGAGTTACGAGCGACAAGTTACGAGCGACCAGTAGGGGCGCAAGATGTTGCGCCCTGCCGCCGCGTGCGGATTGGGGCCGGA
>JBJEHI010000058.1:0-15239 GCA_051875915.1 Bacteroides sp. | reverse complement strand
ACGGTATCAGCGAGCGTACCGTCCGTCATTATTGTGCAGAGGGGAAAATAGAAGACTTGAGGATAAGTTCCACACCTTCCTCACCGATACGGTAGCGGAAGTAAACAAGCTCAGATGAGGCGCAAGGTGCGGATGTGCTGAAAGCCTCCAAACCACAGAAGTATCGGTATTAGTCATAATCATAATTTACTGATACATAATACTTTAAATCTTTTATTTTTAACGTTTTTTTCGTCTCTGCATTTTGCACTACCTTCGCACCAACTTCAAGAATTGAGGTTGGTGCAATTTTTTTGCACCTAAGTAAAATCAGTCCTTCTTCGGGAGGACACAAATTTATAATTTAATGAATACAACATTAATTTTCATCTACGGAATAGCCGTAGCAGTCGAGCCCATTGTGGCATTTACAAAGTCTGTAACAGCAGCAGACATTATGTGGTATATCTGCCGTGTTTTTGGAATCCCATTTCCTCTTAAAACTGCATTGATTATTAGAGCATTGCTCCTTATTACTGGAGGTTGGGCGTTGATTAGTAGTTTCAAAAACATAATTGATGCTATCTGACTTAAGATAAAGAAACGGCTTAACCGTATAGGGAAAGCCTATTATTAACTAAAATCAGTGGCTGTCAATCTGGTTATATCAAAAGCGCGCAGGCGAGAGGGAACACAAGACCGGTCAATATAAGTTCCCAATCTCGCTATAAACAGGTGATAGTCATTGATAAAAAAATTAAAAACAATGAGAAGTGTAAATTTTAATGCTCTGATCACAGAGCAGTTTATCAAGAAAGACACCAAGTATATTAAGTACTCGAAAGAGAACGGCGCAGAAGGCGAGTGTCCTTGGTGGTGTATCCAGAATTTCGTAGAGTTGCCTTCAGATATAGTTGATGCCGAAGGCCAGCCCATCATTGGTGCGACACTTCAGCTGTCGTACGATGACTCAACCGGAAAAACATTCCCCGGACCCATCTACAAAAGACGGGAGCCCCCTCTTTACAGAAGGCCGTCTGCAAGGAGAATGAATAGAGAGAGCCTGTTTGAAGGAGCGCAGCTTTTCTGCCCGCAAACCATTGATGAACTATTGAACCGGGCTTATGCTGTCTGCTCAAGGGAGCAGCTTTGCCAGATTATCCAGCTCCAACAGGCTGGCAATGAAGCTACGCTACGTCAACGACTATTGGATATTTTGGGCATTTCAGACAGAACCCTGCCGGTTCAAGAAGGCTCGCAAATAGAGTATAAGGCCTCATTCCTTCACTGTCCGATGCGGGCTGCCAATGAGCGGATTGCGCAATACAACAACATCTTTTCTGAAATCTGTGCCTTCGCAAACAGTCATATCAATGGAGTCATCTATATTGGTGTCCGGAACGATGGTACCATCGTCGGCATCGAAAATGAATTGGAGCAGGATGCACCCTTTGAAAACAGAAACGACTTCGAGGCGGATTTTCTAAATCTGATGCACTTGGCCTTCAACAATTTTCAGTTCGTCAATTCTATCCGAATGACGTGGCTCAAGACTTCAGATGGAAAACTCTTCTATCGAATTGACGTGCCTGCTTGGCAAGGAATCGTATTCCTGAATGGGAACCAGCTGTTTGTCCGTCACGAGTCAAGTCGGCGCCTTCTAAAGGATCAAGACCTGATCAGCTACATTCATAATAGAAATTGATAACTTAAATGATAAAAGAAAGGAGGTGTAAGGATATGGCAGATGACAGGCTAATGTACGATGTCTCTGATGAAGAGTGGGAAAGCATGTCAGATGAACTTCAGCAGGAGATTTCTTGGAACACGCTTCAGGATGCCCGTGAGGCAATGGGCCTCAATGCACAAGAAGATGAATAATCAAGCAGGTGGAGAGGACAAGGCTCTCCACCTGAAATTACTGAAAATTAATTAAATAACAATCTACAATATGAAAGCTATTCAAATTTTAACCGATTTCTCTGATCAGATGTTTGCTGACCAGGAGAAGGTGGCATCTGTTGCCCCGTCGCAACTGCCCGCCCGTTGGTGGGTCTTGTATGTCGAGAGTTTGGTTCTCGCTACTTGCTCTTTGTTTTATTTCAATCAGTCACCTTGGCTGCATTGTGCTCTCTCTATGCTGCTCTCTGTAGGGTTGTTTGTTTGCTTGGTCCGTATGCTGAAGCACTCCCCTAAATGGCTTGCCATCAGCATACGGGTCACTTCCGGTTTGCTGCTGCTCCAGTTGCTGCTGCCGCTACTCGCCATCGCTGCGGTGCTGGTGGGCCATGCGCTGGGTTTTGGCTGGACAGATACCTGTTATCATAGGCTAATCAGCATCTTGTCGTAAACATTCGTGGTTACCGAAGATAGTATTATATCTTACTGATAACTGCCGGGCTGTACACCGTACTGTGCCTTAAAGCATCGGCAGAAATAGCTGACGGAGGAGAAACCGCACATGTCGGAGATTTCGTTGATGGCGTAGCGGTTCTCCTTAATCAGTTTGGCGGCACGTTTCAGGCGAATGGTGCGGATGAACTCGCTGGGCTTCTGACCCGTTAGGGAGATTACCTTTCGGTAGAGCGTGGAACGGCTCATGCAGAGGTCTTGGCTGAATGACTCGATGTCGTAGCTGTCGTTGCTGAGGTTCTTCTCTACGGCAGCCATCGCGTTGTTGAGGAATTTCCGGTCAAGCTCGCTTGTTGCCACTTCCTCTACCTTCACTTCCTCACCCTTGGCAAACTTTTCAGTGCGGCTTTTGCGGAGCTGCAGCAGATGGGAAATGCGCAGGCGCAGCATCTCCATATTGAATGGTTTCGACAGGTAATCGTCGGCACCCGAGCGCAGTCCTTCGAGTTTGCTTTCGTCTGCGGCACGCGCCGTGAGTAGAATGACCATCACGTGGGAGGTGTTGACATTTTGCTTGATACGTTGGCACAGCTGAAGGCCGTCCATCACGGGCATCATCACGTCGCTTACTACAAGGTCAATGTTCTCGACATTGACGATTTGCTCAGCTTCCTCGCCATTGGCGGCTTGTAGGATGCGGTAGTCGTCGGAGAGTTCACCGGTAAGGAACTGGCGGAACTCATCATTGTCATCGACAATAAGTATGGTGGGAGTGGTGTGTGGCTGCGTCTTGTCGTTCTCCTTTTGTTGGCTTTCCCCTTCGGGTTTCAACGTTGTAGGTAGCATCACGGTAAATGTAGTCCCTTCACCCTGTCGGCTTTCCACGCTGACCGTGCCTCCATGCAGATGTGCAAACTCCTGCACCATGTTCAGGCCGATGCCTGTGCCAGTGACATCTGTCCGCACGTCGCTTTGGTAGTATCGGTCGAAGATGTGCTCCAAATCCTTTTGGGCAATGCCGCAGCCATTGTCCTTGACAGAAATGGAAAGCTGCCGGTCTTCCAGTGTACAGACGGTGACGGCTATGTTGCCGCCCTCGCCGGTGAACTTGAAGGCGTTGCTCAGCAGGTTGGTAAGTATATGGCGCAGTTTGTTGCCGTCGAAATAAATGGTGAGGCTTCTGTTGGGGATGGCGTAGCCAAGGCCGATGCCTTTTTCCTGTGACATCGGTCGGAAAGTCTCGCAGACACTGCGGATGAAGTCGAAGACATCGCCACTTGCCAGCTGGAGCTTTTGCTGTCCCATCTCTAATTTGCGGAAATCAAGCAACCGATTGACAAGCGTCAGCAGCCGGTTGGCATTGTCGTTGACCATCGACATTTGCGACTGCATGCGAACCACTCTCTCATTTCCCGAGTCTTCCTCATGCCATTGCTCCAGCCGTTTCATCATACTCTGCAGTGGGGTGACAATCAGCGTGAGCGGTGTGCGCAACTCGTGGCTGATGTTAGTGAAAAAACGGAACTTCATCTCTGTCAGTTCTTCCTGCATCTTCCGATGTTGCTGTTGTTTTTGCTTGATGATATACTGCCTGACTGTCATGCCGATTATCAGCAAACAGATGAGCGCATATGCCAAATCAGCTATCCAAGTTTCATACCAGGCAGGCTTACGATACAGTCGGAGAGAAGTGATGTTGTTGCTCCACCGTCCGTATTCGTCGGTGGCTTTCACCTCCAACAGATAGTGCCCTTTCCCGAGTCCGAAGAACGATGCCTTGTTGTTGCCTGGCAACAGGTGGTGCCATTCGTTATCCGCACCTTTTAAACGGTAGGCATACTGTACTTTGTCGGCATTTAGGTAGTTGAGCGTGGAGAATTGCAATTCCACATTTACTGCATCCGGGTGGATGTCAATCTGCTCTTCACCCAAACCCATGATGTGTGGCTGTCCGTTGATGGAAACCGAGGTTATCAGCGGTCTGGCAGTGGAAGTGCGGCTGTCGATATCTGCCATGGGCTTGATGACCAGTATGCCCCCAGCCCCACTGACGCATACGCCGTCCTCATCGGGCGTGATACTGCAAAAGTAGTCTAAGCGGATTGCCTTGTCCTGGTTATGGACGATGCGATAGGCTCCGCTCTTCGGGTTATACTCTTTCAGGTGTTGGTCAGACAGAAGCCAGAGGTGACCCGATGTGTCGATAGTGATATCCTTGATGGCATCGCCGTTGCTGTTGCTGCCGGTCTCGTCGATGCCGCTGCGTCGGTCTTTGGGGTTGTGAAAAAACAGATTGCCCTTACTGTCAACCGCCCATACGGTTTCTTGCTTGTCGATGACGAAGGCTGTATAGTCGCCGATGACTTCCTGCATTCCCGTCAGATGGTGGTTCAGCCGCTTTGTGTGGTCATCGTAGTAGTCGATGCCGTCTTCCATGCCTAAATAGACCCGCCCGTGCCCGTCGTCGTAGAGGCATTTGATAGGACTGTCTGTCATGACGATGGACTCTTGCCTGAACTTCCCGTCCTCAAACCACAGGCGTGACAGCCTGTTGCCTGAGAAGCACCAAATACCCGCTCGGGTGCTCGACTTACTGAACTTGGCGGCATCCACGTCCGGTGCCTGCGAGACAAAAAGCATCTTGTCCTGTCGGGTGTCGTAGATGCTCAGTCCGAGCCGGTCGTGTTCAATCCATATCCACTCGTTTTCACGTGCGGCATACCATACGATGAGCCGACCGCCGAACCGCATCTTCTGCGTCTCCAGTCCGTAGCGTGTGATACCGTCGTCTTTCGGAGAAAGAATGAATGTAAGTGGCGAGAATCCCGGCACCCATAGGTTTCCTTGACGGTCGAATGTCAGTTCGTCGATGATGCAGGTGCCCTCGGGCAGCAGTTCGCCGAGGTTGATTCTCGACAACTGCCCCTCACATATTTCGTAGCCATAGAGCCCTTCCATGGTGGATGTCCACAACAGTCGTCCCGAGTTGTCCATCCGCATATACATCACCTGCGACGCTTGGCTGCTGGGATAAATGGTACACTCCTGAGGCTCGAACCGTGCCTGGTCAGGCCGGTATTTCACAATACCTTTACCCCATGTCGATACCCAGTAGCATCCTGCAGTCTTGTCCTCGATGATGCCACCGGGAGTCAGCCCGTCCATCCATGGCTGTGGTTCAAATCGGTCTCTTGCCTTGTTGTAGCGTATGATGCCACCGTCCCATTGTGCGGCCCACAGCGTAGAATGGCTATCCTCGTAGAAATGTGTCACGTTGACATCCTTGCCTTGCCACTCCGATGGGTACACCCCGATGCGTTTCAGTTTTGCGTCGTAGTGGTAGATTACGTTCTGCGATGAAGCCCAGATTGTTCCGTCGTTAGTAACTTTAACCACCTCTGTCCGTTTGCCTTTTAGCTGTTCGTCGAGCCGATGAATCTGATAGTTGTGTTTGTCAAGCACAAACAGTCCGTCGATAGTCGAAAAAATAATTCTCTGCTGTTGGTCTTCCGCAATGCTCAGAATGTTGTTGCTGTTGCCGATTGCCCCTGGAGTAAAGCGGTCGGAGCGGAATACGTCAATGTGGTAACCGTTGTCGCGGCATAACCCGCCGCCTGTGGTGGCATACCACATGAATCCCTCAGAATCCTGTACGATGCTGTGGATGTTCGCCACCGGCAACTGCTTCTGCGTGGGCAGTTCTGTGACGGTAAACTCCTGTGCGGGTGTCAGGACAGCAACACACGCAAAGATAAAGGTGAGTAGGGTTTGTTTTATCATACGCAATCTGTTTTTACTGCAATCTTACACAAAATTTCTCAGATAACCTGATTTATGGGATAAGAAAGTTCCACTATCTCTGCATTTTGCAACAATAGTTCAATGCCTTGAACGATGAGTGAAATAAAACGCTACTTTGCAACAATAGTTCAACAAGATAAACGATGAGTGAAATGAGATTTGCTGGGATGGCCTTACCTTTACAGCGAAAAACAATCCGAGCGAACATTTTACTTAATAATTAACAAATTTAAAAAGGTATGAAGAATTTCGTTTTGACATTGATTTGTGCGCTGTGCATCCCACTGATGGCGATGGCACAGAAGCATGATGCGAAGGGTACGGTTCTTGACCGCATGGGCGAACCGATTATCGGTGCTACCGTAATGGAAAAGGGAACCAAGAACGCAACGGTGACCGATCTCGACGGTCATTTCTCTCTCCAAGTGGCTGACGGAGCCATCGTGACCATCAGTTACATCGGTTTCAAGTCACAGGATGTGAAGGTGGGGCGTCAGCCCGTGGCGGTGACACTCGATGAAGAGGTCAACGGGCTTGACGAAGTGGTGGTGATTGGCTATGGTACCACGCGCAAGAAGGACATTACAGGCTCGGTGGCATCGGTGAAAGTCGAAGAGCTGAACCCGGTCAGTTCTTCAAGTGTCAGCCAGATGTTGCAGGGCCGTGTGACGGGTATGTCGGCGGTGCAGAGTTCGGCACAACCGGGCGCAGGTATCTCCATTACCATCCGTGGTGCCGCCTCGCCGAATGGCAGCAATGCCCCGTTGTACGTGATTGACGGTGTGCCCATTCAGACCAATTCGTCTGGTGAACCGGGTATGAACCTGTCGGGGTATGACTATATGCAAGGTGTCGATCGTGACCCGCTGAACACCATCAACCCGAATGACATAGAGAGCATTGAGGTGTTGAAGGATGCTTCGGCAGCTGCCATCTACGGTGCCTCGGCAGCCAATGGCGTGGTGCTCATCACGACAAAGAGCGGTAGGTCGGGCAAGCCCAAGGTGGAGTGGCGAAGTGTATTGACCACACAGGTAATGAAAGATTACCCCGATGTGTTGGGTGCGAAGGACTTCCGTGAACAGGCGAACTTTTGGACGAAGGAGTACTATCTCTATAATAATAAGATGGGTGTCTATGGCGACAATCCCATAGACTTGAGTGGCTACACACCCGTCTTTACCGATGTGAACGGTTACGCCGCTGATACCGACTGGCTCGACGAGGTGTCGCGAACGGGCTACATCATCGACCAGAACCTGTCGGTGAACGGTGGCACGGACAAGACCAAGTACTTCTTTTCCTATAACTACTTCGACAATCAGGGTATTCTGAAGCAGTCGGGCATCAAGCGCCACACACTGCGCATGAATCTTGACCAGGAGTTTTCGAAGATATTCAAGGCGGGCATCAAGATGAGCTATTCGAATATCAACGCCAACAGCACCTCCGTAGGTACGGGTGGCAACGGCGACAATATGATCATGCGTGTGATAGACTTCGCCCCCGACATTCCTGTGAAGGACGAGAACGGCGTATATAGCAAGAGCTATAACAAGTTGCTGAACAATCCGGCCTCGTTCACCGAGTTTGAGGATCTGACCCAGACCGAGCGCGTGTTCATTGCCCCGTCGTTCGAATTGAAACTGATAGACGGATTGAGTCTGCGGGGTGTGGGCGGTTATGATACGCAGACTGCCATCCGCAAGTTCTACATCCCGATGTCGGCAAACAACCTGAGTGCGCAGGAGGGACTTGCCAGTCTGGGCGAGTCGAAGATTATCAACGCCAGTGCGGAGGCCTTCCTCAACTACGACAAGACCTTCAACAAGGTTCATCACTTTACGGCTGTACTCGGTGCCGGCTACTACAAGACATCGAGCGAGAATTTCAGCCTGACGGGTGCTGACTTCTTCACCGATGCCTTCGGTTACAACAATATCGGTATTGCCAGCGACAAGGACAAGGAGCAGATTTCCTCCTACCGTGCCGAGCGCACGAAACTGTCGCAGTTTGCCCGTGTGAACTATTCCTACAAGGAACGCTACATCGTGACCCTGACGGCTCGCCGCGATGGTTCGAGCTACTTTGCCGAGAACAACAAGTGGGGCTTCTTCCCCAGTGCCTCTGTCGCCTGGCGTATCAGTGAGGAGGAGTTTATGAAGGGAGCCTCATCGGTGCTGAGCAACCTGAAGCTGCGCATAGGCTATGGTGCCACCGGTAACGAGAATGTGCTGGGCACCAACTCGCAGTCACTCTACAAGTCGGGCTATAACTTCCTCATCGGCTCCACCGTCCACACGGGCCTGATGCTGACGCAGATTGAGAATCCCAACCTGAAATGGGAGACCGACTACACGTTGAACGTGGGTATCGATTACGGTTTCCTGAACCAGCGCATCAACGGTTCGTTAGAGTTCTTCCACAGAGGCGTGAAAGACCTGCTCGACTACCAGACGCTGCCTTCGAACAATGCCGTGGGTCGTGTGGCAGCCAACATCGGTGAGACCAAAAGCCAGGGCTTTGAGTTCTCGCTGAACAGCGATAACCTGACGAGCAGAAACTTCAAATGGGAGACCACGCTCAACATCTCCTATTTCAAGGCAAGTTGGGTGAAGCGCAATCCTGAAGTGGCATTGGCTGAGTACATTGGCGAGAAGGACGAGATTGATGCAATCTATGGTTGGGAAACTGATGGCATCATCCGCTCGAAGGAGGAAATTCCCTCATACATGCCGAACGCATACGTGGGCAACATCAAGTACAAGGATCAGAACGGTGATGGCGTGCTCGACTCTAAGGACGTTGTGAAGTTGGGCAATTCGACACCCCGATGGATGATTGGTCTGGGTAATACGTTCAGTTGGAAGGGCTTCGACCTGAACTTCTACTTGTATAGCGCAGTGGGCTTCAAGAAGGCACTGGGTACCTACAACGCCACAACGGGCCGTACCTACGGACAGATACCTACCCCTTCCTCGCTTGGCAACAACGGCAATGCCCCTTGCAACACGTGGGCAACGGTGATGACCGACGTATGGAACAGTCAGAACGGACAAGGCTGGATGCCGGGTGTCGCCACCAATCCATACGACAGTCAGAATCCATCGGGAAACAGCGACTTCTATCTGCAGAACGGCAGTTATATCAAGTTGAAGAACATCACGTTGGGTTACACCCTGCCGCAGCAGATGTTCGCCAAGAGTAATTTCATCCGTGGTGCCCGCTTCTTCATTGATGCCCAGAACGTGTTTACCATCACTGCTTTTGACGGCTTCGATCCCGAACTCACCACGGGCAACCCCTATCCGCAGGCACTCTCCCTGTCATTCGGTTTCAATTTAAATTTCTAAGCAACAAAGAAAATAGATACGATTATGAAAGCAATATATAAGTCAATTTTCGCAATCTGCGTCATCTGTGGATTCCTGTCATGCGACGATATGCTGGATACCAAGAACTTCACCGACATGTCGCCCACCAACTTCTTCAAAAGCGAAGGCGATTTCGATGCAGCCGTGACGGGCATCTATCTGCCACTGACCACCAACTGGGGTTACAGCGACGGCGGCACGGGACAGTGGTTCAATTCGCTCTTCAATGCCGACATCAATGCCTACAACCCTGCAGGCATGGTGACCACCGACATTATGCGCCACTATTCGAGCTACATCTACGATGAGTTCAATGTAGGTCCATCATCGGCAGGTGCCATCAACTCCACCTATAATATGATGCGTTTTGTGGCGCGTGCCACCGACGTCATTAACCAGATCAGCAACGCTGACGGTTCGACGGAAGAAGTACGTGCCCGCTACGTGGCTGAGGCCAAGACGCTCCGCGCTTTCTATATGTACACTTTGCTCGATTTCTTCGGTCCGTGCAACGTGAAACTCAATCCCGAGACGCTGATGAGCAACGAGATAGAGCCACGACCCACCAACGAGGTCTATGTGGGCTATATCGAGAGCGACCTCAACGATGCCATTGCCACGGCATCATTCCCCGACAAATACAATAACGATGCCGACAACTGGGGTCGTATGTCGAAATCCATCGCCTACGCCATCCAGATGCGCCTCTATATGCACGAGAAGCAGTGGCAGAAGGCAAAGGACGCTTGTCAGAAACTGATGTCGATGGGCTTCACGCTACTGTCCGACTACGAGGATGTGTTTAAGTCTGCCATCAACGACGAACTTATATGGTCGGTGCCCTCTAACACTGCCTCCGACAACTTCTACGTGACCGAGGTGTTGCCCAGCGACTTCAAGCGTGGCTACAACCATAATGGTCGTCCCTACATCCGTGGCAACGATAATCTCTTCTACTCTGGTTGGCAGGTCTATTGCATGCGCTGGGAGTTCTACGATACTTTTGAGGACAACGACCTGCGCAAGCAGTCCATCCTCTGCGAGTACGATGACCCGAACGGACTGCACAAAGACCGTGCGACAGGTATGGTAGGTGCCATCCCCGTCAAGTTTATGGATACCGAGTTTGCCGACTGGGGCACGCAGAATGCACAGCCCATCGTGCGCTATGCCGAGGTGCTGTTGTCGTATGCCGAGGCCGAGAACGAGTTGAACGGGCCGAGCAGTGCCGCCGTCAGTGCCGCCCGTCAGGTTAGGGAGCGTGCCGGACTCACCATTCCTGCCGAAGCTACGACAAGTAAGGATGCCTTCCGCAGTTGGCTGCTTGAAGAGCGCGGACACGAGTTGTATGCTGAAGGTGTGCGCCGTCAGGATCTCATCCGTCACGGAGTCTATATCCAGCGTGCCCGTGAGCGTGGCAACGATGCAAAGGACTATCAGGTACTTTTCCCAATCCCTCAATTCGCCATCACTGAGGCTGGTGGTATTTTGCAACAGAACGACGGATATACAGAATAATTTATATTTTCATTATACTTGGGTTAGCCAGATTCAGATAGGTTAGTTTTTTTTGGTAGGCAAGGAGCTTGGCTCTCTCGTAAAGTCGGTTCCTTGCCTTTTATAGTTCAACAACCGGCAGTAAATCGGAAATCATTCCGTAATTATGTAACCGGAAACTTAAAGAGCAAGGAAATATGAATAAGGTAATCTTGACATTTGCTATTTGCCTGTACGCCATTGTAGCGATAGCAGACAATAGGGTGACATCACCTGACGGTAGGCTGTCGGTAACGATGGCAGAACGTAACGGTGCAATCAGCTATTCTGTGAGCTACGATGGGCAGACGGTACTCGCTCCGTCTGTCTTGGGGCTACGGACTGATATCGGAGACTTTCAAAAAGGGCTGACGCTGAGGGATGTGCGTACGGCAGAGATTGACAATACCTATATGCTGTCGCGCTCGAAGGTCTCACGAGTGCATTACGTGGCTAACGAGCTGCAGGTAGATTATGCCAACCGCGATGGCCAACTGATGACAGTGACCTTCCGCGTGTCAGACCATGACGTGGCATTCCGCTACACACTGGCTGCACCGAAGGATTGCGGCAATGCGGTGATAAAGGGTGAGGCAACGGCATTTAACCTTGTGGACGGCACGAGCACGTTCCTGTGTCCGCAGATTGACGGGCAGACGGGGTGGATGCGCACCAAGCCGAGCTACGAGGAGGAATACAAGGCTGACGAGCCGATGGCGACGAGGTCGCAGTTCGGACTGGGTTATACGTTCCCGTGTCTGTTCAAAACTCCCGATTGTTGGGTACTCGTCAGCGAGACTGGCGTGGGTGGCGGTTACTGTGCTTCCCATTTGGGCGACTATGTGCCGGGAAAGGGCTACACAGTTGCCTATCCCAACGAGAAGGAGAACAACGGTGTGGGCAGCACGTCTGCCAGCATAGCCTTGCCAGGCAGCACACCGTGGCGCACCATCACCGTGGGCACAACACTGGAGCCGATTGTAGAGACTACCATTCCGTGGGATGTGGTGAATCCGCTCTATGAGGCTACTGCCGACTATAAGCCCGGACGATACACATGGTCGTGGCTGCTGTGGCAGGACAATTCCGCCAACTACGACGACCAAAAGCAGATGGTGGACCTCTCAGCCACGATGGGCTATGAGTACGTGCTGGTGGATGCCCTGTGGGACGTGCAAATGGGGCGCCAGAGGATGGCGGAACTTTCACGTTATGCGCAGTCGAAAGGCGTGAGCCTGATACTGTGGTACAATTCGAACGGAGTTGCCAACGACGCCCCTCAGTCGCCCAGGCATTGTATGAACACCGCTATCGCTCGTGACCGGGAGATGGCATGGCTCCAGAGCATTGGCGTGAAGGGCATCAAAGTGGACTTCTTCGGTGGTGACAAACAGGAGACGATGCGACTCTACGAGGATATCCTCTACGATGCCAACCGTTACGGCATTCAGGTCATCTTTCACGGTTGCACACTGCCCCGTGGGTGGGAGCGAATGTACCCCAACTATGTCAGTTCAGAGGCAGTGTTGGCCTCCGAAAATGTGTTCTTCACGGAGCACCATGCCCGGCACGAGGCAGAGGAACTGACGATGCACCCTTTCTGCCGTAACACCGTAGGGGCGATGGACTGGGGCGGCACCATTATGAACCGTCACATGAGTCGTGACAATAAGAGCCGCCACCGCCGCTACACATCCGACGTGTTTGAGATAGCCGCCGCCATCGTCAATCAGGCAAGCATACAGTGCATCGCCCTCTATCCCAACAATCTTGCGGAACTGCCGCAGGCGGAACTCGACCTGCTGCGGGAGATACCAACGACGTGGGACGAGACGCGGCTGATTGACGGTTATCCGATGAAGTATGCCGTCATCGCCCGTCGGCACGCGGGCCAGTGGTGGATAGCCGGACTAAACGCCGGGAGCGAGCCGAGGAAACTGACACTCGACCTGCCGATGCTGGCGGGCAAGACCGTCCGCTACTATACCGACAAGCCTGTAAAGGGCAGCGACTTCCCTGAGATGCAGTCTGCGACGTTGAAAGTCAGCAAGCAAGGCAAGGCGACGGTAACGATACAGCCCAACGGCGGCATTCTGATTATCGACAAGCCAGAGGAGGAGTGGGCTTACGTGTTTTCCTACTTCGATACGAAGAAAGAGGATGCCGGACTGTGCATCGCTTACAGCTACGACGGTTACCACTGGACGGCCATCAATGACAACAAGCCCGTGATGCGTCCGACGGTGGGGAAAGACAAGTTGCTGCGTGATCCAAGCCTCTGTCTGGCACCCGACGGAACGTTTCATTTAGTCTGGACATCGAGCTGGACGGAGCCGGTGATTGGCCATGCCACGTCGCGCGACCTGGTGCGTTGGAGCGAGCAGCAGACCATCCCCGTGATGGCGGACTATCCGACAACCCGTAACGCCTGGGCACCTGAACTTTTCTACGACGAGCCATCGAAGCAGTACTACATTTATTGGGCATCGACGGTGCCGGGGGCAGAGGGTGTCAAGACCGAGGGCTGTCTGAGCGAGAACGACTACAACCACCGCATCTACGCAACGACCACGCGCGACTTCAAGACATTCACGAAGACGCGGCTCTACTATAATCCCGACTTCAACGCCATTGACGCTGCCATCGTGCGTGATCCTAAGACGGGCGAGCTGTTGATGGCTGTAAAGAACGAGAACCTGCACCCTGCAGAGAAGAACATCCGCATCGCACGGGCCAGAACGATGGAAGGTGGTTTCTCAAAACAGGTGTCAGCTCCCATCCACGACGGAAAGATGTGGTGCGAAGGACCTGCACCGCTCTATGTGGGCAATGACTTGCTCGTATATTACGATATGTATGGGGCACATCGTTTCGGAGCATCCCGCAGCCGTGACCAAGGACTGACGTGGGAAGACGTGACCGACAAGATACGGATGCCCGAGGGTATGAGCCACGGCACTGCCATAGCCGTACCCAAACATGTGGTAGATGAACTTTCCAAATATTGATACAATATATAACAGAAGAAAGATGAAGAGATTGATGACATTTGTCGCTGCCTTTGCGGTAGCGCTGGTAGTTTGGGCGCAGAATCCCTCCGTGGAGTGGGATGCGAAGAGTCTGATAATGGGTGGTAAGCGGGTTGTTCCCGTGATGGGCGAGGTACACTACTCACGCATCCCTGTCGGCGAATGGAAACAGGAAATCAGGAAAATGAAGGACGGTGGCGTGACAATGATAGCCTGCTACGTGTTCTGGAATCACATTGAGGAGATAGAGGGACAATTTGATTGGAGCGGACAGCGTGACCTTCGCACGTTCCTTGAACTGTGTTGGCAGGAGCAGTTACCCGTGGTACTCCGTGTCGGACCGTTCTGTCACGGTGAGGTGCGCTGCGGCGGCATCCCCGATTGGGTGATTGCCTCGGGCTGCAAGACACGCTCGGAAGACCCACGGTTCCTGAAATATGTAACGGCACTCTATCGGCAGATCTTCACACAGGTACAAGGCCTGCAGTGGAAGGATGGCGGACCTGTCATTGCCGCACAATTTGACAATGAGTATGGCGGACACGGTAGCTATCTATTAGCACTCAAACGGATTGCCAACGAGATTGGCTTCGACTTGCCTTTCTACACCCGCACGGGTTGGCCTGAACTGAAATCACCCGTACCTTACGGTGAGATGATTCCGCTCTACGGCGACTATGCCGATGGCTTTTGGGACCGTAGCATCGAGGAAACGGCAGGCGACTACTATAAGGCGTTTAACTTCCGTGCTAAGCGCACGTCGGATGCCATCGCTTCCGAGCAATTGGACTATTCGGCGGCAAGTGTCAATCCTCAAAACCCAAGCATCAAGTCTGCCTATCCTTACTTTACCTGCGAATTGGGTGGCGGTATGATGACTTCCTACCACCGTCGCGTCTATGTCTATCCCGAAGATGCCTATTCGATGGCATTGGTCAAGCTCGGCAGCGGTTCCAACCTGTTGGGCTATTATATGTACCACGGTGGCACGAATCCCGAAGGTAAGTTGACATATCTCAACGAGACCCAGGCTACACCCGCCACAAATTGGAACGACCTGCCCGTGAAGACCTATGACTTCCAAGCACCGTTGGGCGAGTTCGGTCAGCGGAATCCGCACTACTATATGCTTCGCAAGTTGCATCTGTTTATGCACGACTACGGTGAA
>JBJEHI010000057.1:0-15378 GCA_051875915.1 Bacteroides sp. | reverse complement strand
ATATACCTCCAAAAGGGGTGAGTTTTTCAGATTTTATCGCTATCTTCGCCATGTCCGTTACGCTTTTTATTGTCTTTTGATTTGCAACACTAAGATAAGTGAAAAGTCTGGCATGACAAAATCCTTGGCAACGTTTTGCTGCCCAGGAACTTATAAAAATAATTGTCAATTATGTTGCGGAATTAAGGATTCTTAGGAAGCGAAACAATAAACCAATAAAGATCCACACAAATTCATTACCTAATCATACCAGTTCCAAACTAAAAAACTATGCAATTATCCATAAAACATTATTGTACAACCATTTGACACACAAAAACGACAAATGCAAAAATTGATTCAACCATGCAAAAATTGATTCATCAGCCCCTCTACGGCCTATAATGATGCGATACTTCTATTTTCTGCTTCAATACAGACATTACAATTACAGTACATCCTCTACATTTGCAGCGGGAAAAGCATCGGAGCAATCCAGGCATCCCAACAATAATGAATCTATCAACTAATTGACCATGAAAAATAGTATCATGACTTTGGCATTACTTGCCACCTTGACAGGATGTACTTCGCAAAACAAAGAGGAGCTCACACACGAGGTCAACTCACTGCGAGCACCCGCCTATCCGCTCGTCACCATCGACCCCTACACCAGCGCCTGGTCGATGCAGGACAATCTGTACGACGGACCGGTCTGTCACTGGACAGGGAAGAGCTTCCCTTTGCTGGGAGTCCTGACGGTAGACGGTGAGACGTATCGTTTCTTGGGAAAGGAGGAACCGAAGTTCACCACCCTCATCCCCCACTCGGAAACAGAGGAATGGGAAGGAAAGTACATCTTCGACCAACCTGCAGAAGGATGGCAGCAGCCAACCTTCGACGACCGGCTGTGGAAGCAGGGTCCTGCCGCATTCGGCACGCGAGAGAACGAACACACCGCC
The DNA here is from genome assembly GCA_051875915.1 of Bacteroides sp. Taxonomy (GTDB): domain Bacteria; phylum Bacteroidota; class Bacteroidia; order Bacteroidales; family Bacteroidaceae; genus Bacteroides. The sequence continues at coordinate 14,437 of JBJEHI010000057.1, read as the reverse complement.
CGGACACAATGGGGGACACAGGACATCTGGGTGCGACGCACGGTGCAACTGGACAAAGACGTGAACGACAAGAGCCTCTATCTGGACTACACACACGATGACGACGTAGAAATATATATAAATGGTATAAAGATTGTTGATACGGGCAATGCATGTAAGAAACATGCCCGTATGGAACTGAATGAGGAGGTGAAAGCCACATTGAAAAAGGGGGAGAACGTGATAGCCGCCCATTGCCGCAACCGTCAGGGAAACGCGCTGCTGGACTTCGGCCTGCTGGAAGAGCAGAAGGATGGCATCCGCTTCGACCAGGCTGCCCGGCAGTTGTCGGCCGATGTGCAGGCCACACAGACGTATTACACTTTCCAATGTGGTCCGGTGAAGCTGGACCTGACCTTCACGGCACCTCTGCTGCTGGATAACCTTGACCTTACGGCCCGCCCCGTCAACTACCTGAGCTATCACACCGAATCGGTTGACGGGCGGGCACATCAGGTGGAGTTGCGATTGGAGGCCTCTCCGCAATGGGCATTGGACGTACCCGGGCAGAAATCGGTAAGCGAACCGGTTGCAATGGAAGGAGTGACAGGAATGCGTACGGGCAGCCAGAGCCAGCAGGTGCTGGGCAAGCGGGGTGACGATGTGCGCATAGACTGGGGATATTTCTATCTGACCGCCCCCACGACAGAGGGTATCGACACCGCTATTGAGAACGAGCAACTGGTAATGACACGCCAATTGAGCCAATGCAAAGAGGCCGACGGCTACGTGATGCTGGCCTACGATGACCTCTATTCCATCCAATACTTCGGCCAGAACCTTCGCCCCTACTGGAACCGTACGGGGCAGGAGAGCATAGAAAGCCAGCTACAGCAGGCTGCCCGGCAATACAGACAGGTGATGGAGCAATGCCGCCGCTTTGACCGCCAACTGCTGGAGGATGCCACCCGGGCAGGCGGACGTCGCTACGCAGAACTCTGCCTGTTGGCCTACCGGCAGTCGGTAGCCGCCCACAAGCTGGTGCAGACGCCGGAAGGGAAACTGCTTTTCTTCTCGAAAGAAAACTTCAGCAACGGATCCATCGGTACAGTAGATGTCACCTACCCGTCGGCACCGCTCTACCTGCTATACAACCCCGAACTGCTGAAGGGTATGCTGAACCCCATCTTCGAATACGCAGAGAGCGGACGGTGGAACAAGCCCTTTGCCGCACACGACGTGGGCACCTATCCGTTAGCCAACGGTCAGACCTACGGCGGAGACATGCCGGTAGAGGAGAACGGCAACATGCTGATACTCTGCGCCGCCATTGCAGCCGTAGAGGGGAATGCCGACTATGCCCAGCAACACTGGCAGACACTGACCACCTGGGTGGAGTATCTGGAGCAATACGGGTTGGATCCCGCGAACCAGCTTTGTACAGACGACTTCGCCGGACACTTCGCCCACAATGCCAACCTCTCCATCAAAGCCATTCTGGCCATAGCCTCCTACGGCTATCTATCTCAGTTGCAGGGCAGACAGGAGACGGCAGACAGCTACCTGACCAAAGCACGCGAGATGGCCGCTCAATGGTGCCAAATGGCAGACGACGGCGACCACTACCGCCTGACCTTCGACCAGCCGGGCAGCTGGAGCCAAAAATACAACTTAGTGTGGGACGACATGCTGCAGCTGAACCTCTTCCCCGCCGAAGTGGCACAAAAGGAACTGGCCTACTACCTCACTCGCATGAACAAATACGGACTGCCGCTTGACAACCGCGAGACCTATACGAAGACCGACTGGGTGATGTGGACAGCCACCATGGCCCAAGACCTGCAGACCTTCCAGGCCCTGACCGACCCCATCCATCGAATGATGGACGAGACGGAGAGCCGCGTACCGATGTCGGACTGGATGTACACCGACAGCGGCCGTCAACGGGGCTTCCAGGCACGCTCGGTAGTGGGAGGCTACTTCATTAAGCTGCTGGCCGACAAGTTGAAAGCGGATAAATAAACGATAAGGTTAAACATCAAATGATGCAGGATTTGAAAACTCAACAACAAAACCTTCTAATAAAACTAAAAAAACATGAGTAGAAAAGTATTATTATTGATCGTCTGTCTGTTGTCAGCAACAGCTTTCGCCCAAAACATCACCATGAAGGGCACCGTGACAGACACAAGCAAAGAGCCTCTACCGGGTGTCAATGTAATGGTTAAAGGTACCAACATCGGTACCATCACAGACATCGACGGAAAATTCTCACTGAGCGGTCCGAAAGGATCGACACTGGTCATTACCTTCATCGGACTGCAGACCCAGGAAATCGAATACAAGGGTCAGCCGCTGAACGTGACCATGAAAGACGACTCGCAAGCACTGGAAGAAGTGGTAGTGGTAGGTTACGGTACGATGCGCAAGAAAGATCTGACCGGTTCGGTCATCCAAGTACGCCCGGACAAGCTGGCCAACGACAACCCGAAGACGGTACAGGACATCCTGCGTGGCACGCTGGGTCTGAACGTAGGCTATAACGCTGATGCCAAGGGCGGTGGTTCGCTCTCCATCCGCGGACAACGCTCGCTCTACACGGACGGTGGGCACAACGACCCACTGCTGATTCTGGACGGCATGATGTTCTACGGCGAACTCTCTGAAATCAACCCCGACGACATTGGTCAGATTGACGTGCTGAAGGATGCATCAGCCGCAGCCGTCTACGGTGCCAAGGCAGCCAACGGCGTCATCATCATCACCACCAAGAAGGGACGCCAGGGCAAGCCGATGGTAAACTTCACGGCCAACGTCGGACTGACACAACGCAGTGACTACCGCGAACGCTTCAGCCCCTCGGCCTATCTGCAGCACTACTCTGACTGGAAGACCAAGAACACCTACGGAGCCGACGAAAACGGCAACTGGAATGCCTACCAGAGCGGTGTGTACAAAGGGATGAACGACTACTTCACCAACCCCGCGAAGCTGAACGGTACCGACCTGGAAACCTGGCGCAGCTACACACAGAATGAGGCGGGCGAGAGCGACCTCAGCATTTGGGCCAAACGTCTGGGATTCACCGGCAACGTGCTGCAGAACATCCTGGCCGGCAAGACCACCGACTGGGAAGACCTGGCCTTCCGTACCGGTTTCAACCAGGACTACAACGCCAGCGTAAGCGGTGCCTCCGAGAAGGTGGACTACTACTTCTCCATGGGCTACCTGCGCAACGAAGGTGCCCTGATAGACGATACCTACCGCGCCATACGTGCCAACATGAAGCTGAACGCCAAGGTCAGCAAATGGTTGGAAGTAGGAGCCAACGTCAACTTCCAGGACCGCACCGACGGCAGCATTGACCTGGACGAGGACTACTTCCTGCGCAACAGCCCCTACGCTGATTTCCGCGACGAAGAGGGCAACTACATACAGTATCCGCAGGACGAGACCTACTCGCAACGCGGCTACAACTACTACTTCCAGAAGCAGTACCTGGAGCTGGAGAAGGGCTACACCGTACTGAACTCCATCTTCAATGCCAAAGTGACACTGCCCTTCGGCATCACCTACCAGTTCAATGCCGCACCGCGCTTCCAGTTCTTCTACGACCGCTACTTCATGTCGGCCGAACTGCCGGGCAGCAACCCCAACGACCGCGGTGCCAACCGAGAACAGGCCAAGCGCTTCGACTGGTCGCTGAACAACACCATCACCTGGGACCACACCTTTGCACGCCGCCACCACGTGATACTGACACTGGCGCAGGAAGCCGAGGAACGCCGCTACTGGCAGGACCGCATCGAGGCCCGCAATATCCTGCCCTCAGACGCACTGGGATTCCACAACACACAGAACGGTTCGAAAGAGAACAGTTCGTACTCGTCCAACGACTCGCACGAGACCGCCGACGGTATGCTGGCACGCCTCTTCTACTCGTATGACGACCGCTACATGCTCACCACCTCCATCCGTCGCGACGGATATTCGGCCTTCGGTTCGTCCAACCCCTACGCTTGGTTCCCCTCGGTAGCCGTGGCCTGGAACTTTGCCAACGAGAAGTTCATGCAGAAGCCGCTGCAGGCCATCCGCATGAGCAGCGGTAAGCTGCGCATCTCCTACGGTAGCAACGGTAACCGTTCGCTCTCCAACCCCTACCTGGCACTGGCCAACCTCTATGCCGGAGGCGGTGCCTACATGGGCTACATCAACAAGAGCGGTGAGCTGGAACTGATGCGCTACCTCATGGCCGACCGCATGGCCAACCCCACCCTGCAATGGGAAAAAACCAAGTCATGGAACTTTGCTCTGGACTTCGGATTCTTCGACGACCGCCTCACCGGTACCATCGACGTCTACAAGATGCGCACTACCGACATGATTATGAGCCAGCCGCTGCAGAGCTTCACCGGCTTCAGTAACATCACCACCAACCTGGGACAGGTAGATAACTCGGGCGTGGAAATCTCGCTCAGCTCTACCAACATCCGCAACCGCAACTTCGAGTGGAACACTACCGTGAACTTCTCGTACAACAAGAACCGCATCAAGCACCTCTTCTATGAATACGAGAACGTACTGGACGGCAACGGCAACGTCGTCGGACAGAAAGAGATGGACTACACCGCCAGTAGCTGGTTCATCGGCAAGCCCATCAACGAAATCTGGAACTACAAGGTGACAGGCATCTGGCAGAAGGACGAGTGGGAAGAGGCTGCCAAGTACGGACAGCAACCCGGTGACCCGAAGGTGTGGAACAACCCCGACAACGATGTCTACAACGAAGACGGCTCGGTGAAGACCATCGTCTACAACGATGACGACAAGGTGTTCCAAGGCACCACCACACCGCCCATCAACTGGTCGATGCGCAACGACTTCACGCTGTGGAAGGACCTGACCCTCTCCATCAACATGTATTCCAAAATGGGACACAAGTCACTCTCAACCAACTACCTGAACAACGACGACGACGGTGGCCGCATGGCATACGCCGCCGCTTGTAAGGAGGCCAAGGAGTACTGGACGATAGACAACCCCACCAACAAGTACGGACGCATCGAGGCACAGGGTCCCAACGGTGCCAAGACACCGGGCAAGCTGTACAACCGCTCGTTCATCCGTCTGGAGAACATCTCCGTGGGCTACACCCTGCCACGCCAGTGGACCAACAGTTGGGGCATTGAGCGCGTAAAGGTATCGGGTACCGTACGCAACGTATGCACCTGGGCCAAAGACTGGGAATATGGCGACCCCGAAACGGGTGGCTTAGGCACACGCCTCTATTCCTTTGGAGTTAACTTGACATTCTAACCAAATAACAGAAAAACAGATATGAAAAGCAATTTTCAAAAACAGATATTCAACGGCCTGGTCATTCTGGCCGGAGCTGCCATGACACTGAGCAGCTGCAAGGAGAGCTTCCTCGAAGCAGATCCGCTATCCTTCTACGAACCTACAACCACCTTCTCCACCGAATCGGGTCTGAAGTCGGTACTGGCCATCGCCGACCGACAGCTTAAACGATACTGGACGGACGGATCGAGCAATGAGATGCTGCCCCTGATGTCGGAATACACCATGTCCGACCTCATGGTACCCGCTGCAACGGACAAGACCGACCTGCTGGACAACGTGTCAGAGAAACTGACACCCAACAGCGACCAGACCACCCTCATCAAGCTGGAGCGCGTCAGCACCCTGTGGTTCCTGTGGCAGCAGCAGTATGAGAGCATCCGCAATGCCAACACCATCCTGACCTACATTGACAACGTCACCTCGCTGGACGAGAAGACCAAGAACATGTACATCGGCCGTGCCTACTTCCACCGCGCCCTGCGCTACTACAACCTGGTGTTTGAGTTCGGCAACGTGCCCCTGATGACAAAGGTGCTGCAGGTGCCCAAACTGAACTTCCGCTCTACCAGCCGCGATGCCATCCTGCAGATGCTGGTCAAGGATATGGAGTTCGCCGTAGAGTGGGTACCCGACCAGAAGGATATGGAACTCATCGGTATGATCAACAAGGGTGCCTGCCGGATGCTGCTCTCCAAGCTCTACTTGGCAACGGGTGAGTACCAGAAGGCAAAGGAACAGCTGGACATTATCATCGACCAGTCCGGCTACTCGCTGATGACTGAGCCTTTCGGCAGCTTCTACAACAACTACTCGGCTCCCGAGACATGGCCCATCACACGCAACATCATCTGGGACCTGCACCGCCCGGAGAACAAGCTCATCGCAGCCAACAAGGAGGTCATCATGGGTATGCCCAACCGCGGTGCCGCTTCCGAGTCGTTCCTGAAGAACCTGACGATGCGCATCATGTACCCCTTCTACTTCAATGGCATGGTGAAGACACCCGACGGCAAACAAGCCCTGCTCAACATCAAGCGCAACGCCAAGAACTATGACCCCGAATACGACTACATGCGTGCCCTTGGCCGTGGTATCGCCACCGTGCGTCCCACCTGGTTCTACCAGAAAGGCGTGTGGGCCGTCAACGGACAGATGGACGAGACCGACCTGCGCCACAGCGTAGAGCATGGCAACTGGGTGACGATGGAGTCGCTGAAGTACAACAACACTGCCTCAGCCTACTTCGGACAGAACCTGCGTCTGTTTGACGACAACGGCAACCTGCTGTGTGGAGATACCATCCGCCGCTGGTACGACGTACCTCACTACATCTTCAAGATGGACGACCCCGTCAACGAGGCCAACGTCTCCGGTTCCGACGGTCATCGCGGTGCCACCGACGGCGGCAATGCCGACTGGTACCTGTACCGTCTGGCTGAAGCCTACCTGCTGCGTGCCGAGGCCAAGTTCTACATCAACCCCAACGATCCTACTATCAAGGACGATGTCAACATCATCCGCAAGCGTGCCCACTGCTCGCAACTGTACGAAGGCAACATCACCATTGGCGACATCATGGACGAACGTGCCCGCGAGCTGTTCTGGGAAGAGTTCCGCAAAGTGGAGCTGACCCGTGTATCACTCTGTCTGGCCCGCAGCGGACGTCCCGACGAGTGGGGCAACACCTACGACATCAACACCTTCGACAAGCAAGAGGGTACCGACCTGCAAGGTGGCAGCTACTGGTATCAGCGCTGCATCCATCAGGGCATGTACAACAAGGGCGAGGAGATTGTGATTGACGCTACCAAGTCGCACCTCAACTTCATCATGAACAAGCACAACATCTACTGGCCCATCCCCGAGAAGGAGATTACGGCCAACAACAAGGGACAGTTGTATCAGAACTTCGGCTACAGCGGCTACGACGCAAGCATCCCCCTCTGGGAGAGCTGGGAAGAGGCTGTAGAAGACGAGAGCAAGACTGACTAATACCTTTTCATACATGCACGGGAAGAGGAGGATTGCCCGGGCAATCACAAGCTACGGACCTCCTCTTCCCTTTTCATACACAACCCCCTATATACCTTATTATTTATGAGATTCTGCCTCTTTGCCTTTACCCTCCTGAGTTTGGCCTTTCCGACCAAGACCTACCGCAATCCGGTAGTCAACTACAGTCTGCCCGATCCCACCATCATTCAAGGCGACTCGGGTTACTATTATCTGTACGCCACGGAAGACATCCGCAACCTGCCTATCCACCGCTCACGTAACCTGGTGGACTGGGAACTGGTAGGCACCGCCTTCACAAAAGAGACAAGACCCGACTTTGAACCCAAAGGCGGCCTGTGGGCACCCGACATCAACCGCATCGACAACCGATACGTCCTCTACTACTCCATGTCGGTATGGGGAGGCGAATGGACGTGCGGCATCGGCTGCGCCACAGCCGATACTCCCCAAGGTCCCTTTCAGGACCAGGGCAAACTGTTTCGCAGCAACGAGATAGGCGTCCAGAACTCCATCGACCCCTTCTTCATTCAGGACAACGGGAAGAACTACCTGTTCTGGGGCAGCTTCAGAGGCATCTATGCCATCGAACTGACCGCCGACGGACTGGCTGTCCAGCCGGGCAGCGCCCCACGTCGCATTGCCGGAACAGCTTACGAAGGCACCTACATCCACCGGCACGACGGCTATTACTATCTGTTTGCCTCTACCGGCACCTGCTGTGAGGGACTGAAGAGCACCTATACCACCGTCGTCGGACGCTCTAAGCACCTCTTCGGCCCTTACACCGACCGTGAGGGACGCTCCATGACGGACAACCACCACGAGGTACTCATCCACAAGAACGAGCACTTCGTAGGCACGGGGCACAACAGTGAGATAGTGACCGATGCCGCCGGTACGGACTGGATATTCTACCACGCAGTGAGCACGGCCAACCCGCACGGACGTGTGCTGATGATGGACCGGGTACAGTGGAAGGAGGGATGGCCGGTAGTGGAAGGCAGTTCGCCCTCCATTGAAAGTCCGGCCCCGCAATTTTGAACTACGAATCACCGAACAACAAACAGCATCCTATGATCAGAAAACTCTATGTATGGCTATTGTGCATCTGTACGTCAGGAATAGCCGCAGCAACCCCCATCGCTGATAACGGGTCAGCCCATCTGTCACTGAAGACACCGGGAAACAGCGCCCGTCAATATCCGATTACCTTCCGGGCAGCAGGCAACGGGAAATACATCTCGTATGCCGACAAGCAGACGCCGGTGGAAATCACACGTTCCGTCGAGACGAGCGATGAACAGACCACACGCATCACGATAGACATCAAAGCTGTTGAGGATGTCTACTTCAACTACGGCGAACAGGTAGAGACAGGCTTCGACCACCACACGAGCCACTTCCTACTGCCCGGTTTCTGGTATCACCAGAACCTGCGTTCGCCCAAGGAGGCACCTTCGTTCCATACCTCAGACAGCTGGTTGGTACGTGAAGACCGCCTCAGCACACCACTCACCGCCATATTCAATGCCGAAAGCGGACAAAGCATCTCGGTAATACGTCTCAATCCGCAGGGCGAAGATGCACTGACCACTCATAAGGAGGGGGAAGTCATCCTCTCCGGAAAGAGTTCGGTAGGCTACACCGGATTCCTGAACGTCCATGGAAAGGCCGTTCTGGCCTACGGCTATCCCTACTGCGAAATGCCCCGAAGCTACATCCGCAAGCTCACGCTGGCCCCTGCCATAGAGGCTTTCCAGAAGCTGGAACGAGGAGAGTCAGTACGTCTGGTATGGGAAATCAGGCGGACGGCCGCCAGCGACTTCTCGCAATGCGTGCAACAGACGTGGGAATACAGCTTCGATACCTTCCGCCCCCAACCGGTAGATACTCCCTACTCTACTGCCTACATGAAGGAGGTGCTGAGCCACTTCTTTGAGGAGAGCTACGTCGCTACCCAACCGCTTCACTACTACTCGGGCGTAGAGTTAGAGACGGCTACCTGTGCCGCCACCGGAGTGGCTGAAGTTGGCTTTGTGGGACGCACGCTGCTCAATGCCTTCAATGCGCTGGAGTATGGCGAGGCCGAGGGGAAGGAGCGGTTAGTGGCAGATGCACGCAGCATCTTCGACAGCTACCTACAAAACGGCTTTACCGAAGCCGGATTCTTCCAGGCCAAGAAGGAGTATGGACACCCGGCGAAAGAGCAGGTGCATAGCATCCGCCGCCAGTCGGAAGGTGCCTATGCGGTACTGTACTACCTGGACTACGAGAAGCGTCACGGGCGCAAGCACCCGCAGTGGGAAGAACGGATCCGCCAGCTGGCAGAGCGTTTTCTGCAACTGCAACATGCAGACGGCAGCTTCCCCCGCAAGTTCAGGGATGACCTGACGCAAGTGGACGAAAGCGGAGGCAGCACCCCGTCGGCCACCTTGCCGCTGGTCATGGCCTACAAATACTTCAAAGAGAAACGTTACCTGACAGCCGCCAAGCGCAGCATCGACTACGTAGAGCGCGAAATCATTGCCAAGGCCGACTACTTCTCGTCTACACTCGATGCCAACTGCGAGGACAAGGAGGCCGCCCTGGCAGCAGCCACGGCCAGCTACTACCTGGCACTTGTCAGCAAAGGCGAAGAGCGCAGCCACTATGCCGCACTGACACGCAAGGCTGCCTACTTCGGATTGTCGTGGTACTATACGTGGGATGTACCCTTTGCCCCCGGCCAGATGCTGGGCGACATAGGCCTGCACTCACGGGGATGGGGCAATGTGTCGGTGGAGAACAACCACATCGACGTCTTCGTCTTCGAGTTTGCCGATGTCCTGCAGTGGCTTTCCGCCACCTACGCCGAGCCCCGCTTCCAGGCGTTTGCCGAAGTCATCTCCACCTCCATGCGCCAGCTCCTTCCCTACGAAGGTCATCTGTGCGGCATCGCTAAGACCGGCTTCTATCCGGAAGTGGTACAGCACACCACCTGGGACTACGGCCGCAACGGCAAGGGGTACTACAACAACATCTTTGCCCCGGGATGGACGGTGGCCTCGCTGTGGCAACTGCTGACACCGGGACGTGCCGAACGTTTCCTGACGAACAAGAGATAGCTATTTGCACCCGAAGCCACACGCGCCACCGGGTTCAGGGCGCAAAATGTTGCGCCCCTACAGTTCATCAATTCATAAAACAAGTAAATTTGCATCATTATTCATCCTAAAAACGAAAAACAAATGAAAAAAGTACGTCATCTTCTGATGGGATTGGCAGCGGCCTGTATGTCGCTCACGGCCTTCGGCCAAACCAACTATTTCACCGACTTTCCCGTGGGTGCCAAACCCGAGATTGTAGGCAAGAAACTGAGCAACCGGTTGATGCAGACCAAGCACCAGCTTTACTTTGACCGAGGCATCCACTATGCCGAAGTATGTACCTGGTACGGTGCCCTCCGCTTTGCCGAAACCACCAAAGACGAAGCCCTGCTCAAGAAGCTGCGCAACCGCTTCGAACTACTCTTTCACTTAGAGAAGGAGCTGCTGCCTCCTCCCATCCATGTAGACCAGAACATGTTCGGTTCACTACCGCTGAAACTCTACCGTCTGACGGGCGACGAGCGCTACAAGGAGCTGGGACTCCCTTACGCCGACACGCAATGGACGCTCCCCGAAAATGCCAAGGAAGAAGAACGCAAGTGGCACAAGAAGGGCTACTCCTGGCAGACACGCCTCTGGATTGACGATATGTACATGATTACCATCGTACAGGCCGAGGCATTCCACGTGACGGGCGACCGCAAGTACATCAACCGGGCAGCCAAGGAGATGGTGCTCTACCTCGACGAGATACAGCGTGAGAACGGCCTCTTCTACCATGCTCCCGACGTGCCCTACTACTGGGGACGCGGTGACGGCTGGATGGCTGTAGGCATGACCGAGCTGCTCTTCAACCTGCCGGAGAACGACCCCAACCGCCAGCGCATTCTGAAGGGTTACCGCCTGATGATGGAGAATCTGAAGAAGTACGTCAACCGTGACGGTCTGTGGAACCAGCTCATCGACGAACCCGACTGCTGGACGGAGACATCTGGTTCGGCCATGTTCACGTATGCCATGATTTTGGGTGTAAAGAACGGCTGGTTAGATGCAGCCGAATACGGGCCGGTAGCCCGCAGGGCATGGCTGGGCCTCTGCAACTATATCAACGACAACAACGACCTGGAAGAGGTGTGCATCGGTACGGGCAAGAAGAACGACCACCAGTACTACCTGGATCGTCCGCGCATTGCCGGCGACTATCACGGACAGGCACCCATCATCTGGTGCGCCTACGCTCTGTTGCAATAACCGCCTCCGGCACATTCCGCACAGATTTCCGTCTCAGGGGCTGGCTTGCATAGAGGCTGCCCTGAGATAGGATAATGGCGAGAAAACAATCACCGTGTTCATCACTGACCCTTTCAGATTTATGAGAAAGATATTTCCATGGCTGGGGCTGCTGTTGCTGCTGGTTGCCTGCAGCCTTCGCGACAACCGCCCGGCAACCGACGGACAGCAGCAGGCAGCCGCCGACACGCTGCCCCTTGTCCCGCTGGGTGATCCGTTCATCCTCTACCACGACGGCCTCTACTACGCATACGGCACCCATGCCGAAGAGGGCATCGAAGTCTATACCTCTGCCGACCTGCATCGCTGGCACCGCGCCGGGCTGGCCTTGCGCCGGCAAGACTCCTGGGGCGACCGCTGGTTTTGGGCTCCGGAGGTCTATCGGGTCAACGGCCGCTTCTACATGTACTATTCGGCGGACGAGCACATCTGTGTCGCCACCTCTGACTCCCCAGCCGGCCCATTTGTCCAGGCATCGCAGGTGCCTATGATTCCCGATGAAAAGTGCATCGACTCCTCGCTCTTCATTGACGACGACGGCACCCCCTATCTCACCTTCGTGCGCTTCACCGACGGCAACAACATCTGGATAGCCCGTCTGGAAGACGACTACATCACCATCCGTCCCGGTACGCTGCGCCCGTGCATCCACGTGTCACAGCCGTGGGAGGAGGTATGGCCGCGCGTCAACGAGGCCTCTTTCTTGCTAAAGCGGAACGGCCTCTATTACCTCACCTACTCGGCCAACAGCTACGAGAGTCCCTCCTACGGTGTGGGTTGTGCCACTACCCGCAACCTACCGGATGGTCCGTGGGAGAAGTATTCCGAGAATCCGTTGCTGCAGTCTCCCCCGGGACTGACGGGGACAGGCCATAGTTCGCTCTTCACCGATGCCGAGGGCCGTCTGCGCATTGTCTATCACGCACACCGCGACTCGACCCACATCCATCCGCGTGCCATGTACATCGGTCACGTCCACTTCCAGTCTGTCGATGGTCAGGAGCGGATGCGCATCAGTCAGGAGTACATCACACCGCGATTAGCAGATTGAATACGTATATAACTGTAAAGGGCGGAAAAATTTCCGCCCTTTACAGTTATAACACGATTCTGTCAAGTTTATTTCTTCAAAGCAGCGATGCTCTCCTTCAGCGACTTGATGATGCTCTCTGCATCGGCCTGCTTCTTGCGCTCCATCTCGATGACGGCAGCGGGCGCATGGCTGACAAACTTCTCGTTGCCCAGCTTCTTCAGCACGCCCTGCAGGAATCCCTCCTTATGCTTCAGCTCGGCCTCCATGCGGGCAATCTCGGCTTCCACATCTATCAGGTTGCCCAGCGGCACGGCATATTCGGTAGTGCCTACCATGAACGAGGCGGCACCCTCGGCCTTGGCCTCCACCACCGTAATGGCAGCGAGGTTACACATTTTCGTGATGACGGCATCGAATGCCGATACCGGATTTTCCCCTACCACCTGCAGTTCCAATGCCTCCTTCTGGGCGATATTCTTCTGCAGACGGATGGTGCGGACATTACCTATCACCTCCTTCACCGTTTCGAAGCGAGCCGTCAGCTCCTCCTCTGCGGTACCTGCCGCAGCCATGGGATCTGTCATCAGGCTCTCGCCATCCTTGCGTTCAGTGATGTTCTGCCACAGCTCTTCGGTAATGAAAGGCATGAAGGGATGGAGCAGATGGAGCAGATTGTCGAAGAAGGCGATAGTGGCATCGTACACCTGACGGTTGATGGGCTGTCCGAAGGCAGGCTTCACCATCTCCAGATACCAGGCGGAGAACTCGTCCCAGAAGAGTTTGTACACGGCCATCAGTGCTTCGCTCAGGCGGTATTTGCCGAAGAGGTCGGCCACTTCGGCCATGGCGGCATTCTGCTTGGCCTCAAACCATCGCATGGCTAAGCGGGCTGCTTCGGGCACAGGCACCTCGTCGCTCACCTCCCATCCCTTGACCAGACGGAAGGCATTCCATATCTTGTTGCAGAAGTTGCGTCCCTGTTCGCACAGTGCATCGTCGAAGAGGATGTCGTTGCCAGCCGGAGCCGACAACATCATGCCCATGCGCACACCATCGGCACCGTACTTCTCGATGAGTTCCAACGGGTCGGGCGAGTTGCCCAACGACTTGGACATCTTGCGTCCCAGCTTGTCGCGCACAATGCCGGTGAAGTAGACGTTGCGGAAGGGTACGTCCTTCATGTACTCCTCACCGGCCATAATCATACGTGCCACCCAGAAGAAGATGATGTCCGGGCCCGTCACCAGGTCGCTGGTGGGATAGTAGTAGTTGATTTCCTCGTTGCCGGGACGATTGATGCCATCGAACAGCGAGATGGGCCAGAGCCACGATGAGAACCAGGTATCCAGCGCATCCTCGTCGCGCGTCAGCTGGTCGGCCGTCAGGTGCTCGTAGCCCGGTAGCTTGTGTGCCTCTTCCAAGGCCTCCTCCGGCGTGAGGGCCACTACAAACTTCTCTTCCTCACCTTCAGCCGTAGGCAGGAAGTAGGCCGGTATCCGATGTCCCCACCACAACTGACGCGAGATGCACCAATCCTGTATGTTCTCTAACCAGTTGCGGTAGGTGGTTACATACTTGGTGGGATAGAACTTGAGCTTGCCTTCCAGCACCGGCGGCAGGGCGATGTCGGCAAAGTGCTTCATCGAGAGGAACCACTGCTTGCAGAGGCGCG
>JBJEHI010000056.1:0-58003 GCA_051875915.1 Bacteroides sp. | reverse complement strand
ACAGTTTTAGAGTTAACATCTGTGCACCCTCCCCACAGGGTTTGTCGGGTGCGCCTAAATTACTGAATAGAAACAATATCCAATACTAAATAAGGAGCAACAATTTATCAACGTCCGAGCGATGCCAATTGGCAGAAACAGCCAAATAAAAAACAAAAAAATGAAATATACTAATCCTATATCACTCCAAGAGACCAATCCCATAAAGTACGCATCTTTGAAGTCTAATATAGACGAACAATCAACTTTGCTGTCAACGCTTTTTGAAGAACAAATACGTTTGATAAACTTATTACTCTTTCCCAATTGTACCATAAACAAAAGCAACGATACGATTAAACCGCTAACGATAGCGACATAATAAAGAAAACAATCGAAACAAACGTATTTTTTCGCAAACATTGCATAAACGAAAAGACACAATACGCATATAATCAAAAAACTGTATTTATTATTCTCAACATACACTTGTATTGTATCTCGAAATGTAAACTTGATATCACCAGGCTTATCATCAATAATCAGAATATATCCATCCCATATTTGCATTAAGGTCTCAGTACTCATCAATTCCTCATTTCCCTTTTCGTTGATAATATAGATTATTCCGTCAACCACTTTAGTCACAAATAAGAACAGTTCTACATTGGTAATAACGTGAATAATAAAAGGTCCCGATATTTTTGTCATTTCTTCATAACCTGTTTGTATAGCAAAACTATCTTTCCCCATTCTTTCCAGCATATATTGAATAGATAGAAAACTCGGGAAATCCGGATGTTCTCTAAACATTTTATACAAAACAGCAGAGTATTCTACGCCATAATATTTCGCAATAGTTTTAAGGATGCTTTTAGCATTATCTTTAATAATTCTTTGATGAGCTTTCATATTATTCGTCAATATAAATGTTTAACGTGTTCATAAGTAAATGGTTGCTCGGCCTCGGTGCATTCATTTCTACTAAGTTTCCTTGTCTATCAAAAATAACATAGCGTGGTATCTGTTTCAACTCCAACGTTTCCACCAAGTTACTATTTTTTGAATTGGTGATAAAGTAATTTGTTTCTATGTCTGCCAAACCTTCCCGTCTGGATGTTTCCTTCCAAGCCTTTCTGCTGTCATTAAAGGCAAGATACACAAATACTACATCTTTGTCTTTATATGCATCTCTCAGGAGCACCGAAGCTTTCAATTCTTCACAACAAGGCCTACACCAGCTTGCCCAGAAATCCACATAGATAACCTTTCCTTTATATTTATGTAACAGTTGATTTAGAGTCAAAGAAGAACCTTTCATATCCTCCAATAGCAATTGGCTACTGTCTGCAGATAAATTATATTTTTCTTTGACATGTTCGTAATAAGATGTATCCTGTGTGATACGGAGATAGTTGTCGAGATAACATTGAATATCTTTTGCCGAGCAAAGTTCGCCAATTTTATCCATACAGTTTGAAAGTAATATTTGTTTGGACTTCGCCTGAAATGGTTTTAAAGCTATCCGATCAAAAGTTGCTCTCCAATCCGGGTAATGATTCTTTGAAGCGCAACGATGGACAAACCATATATAGTGTTCCAAAAAAGCATAATAAGAGGGATAAGAAAGGAAATTGTCTGAAATGCCTGTTTCCATTTTTGCATAATAAAGTGTATCCTCATTCAACATACGTTGTGCCTCATGTTTCTTCAATTCTAATATGTATTTATAACGTTGATAAACATCGTGAGAAATGAGAGTTTGTTTTAAATAGGACTGAATTGTATCCATATAAGCAGACTGATAACTACTAAACATAAATTGTAAAGAATCTAAAGGACAGTAATCCATCAACAATCTTGCCCATCTTTTTTCACGTATCATATCAATATTCTGCGCTATTCGTACCCAATCGCTTCCCAAACATGTTTTCGCTTCCAATCCCTCGTGAGTTCTACCCTTTCGCAATTCCCTATTTAGATTGTAGACCCTATCGTGTTCGGGGTAATGCCTGCTGTTCAAGACAGGATAGTCAATACTGTCTAAAGAAATGGATATTGTATCCCCTGGCATTAAAAAGAAATATATGTATTCAAAATCACCATAATTCAAAGCTAATTCTTTAAACGTGCCGGACGTATACAGAATAAGTGTGTCAGTATCTTCCCTTGGTGCATACTTAACAAGGTCACCTACACTATCAGTATAGAGAACCTTAGGAAGAGGTATATGCTTCAATCCGCCAAGTGTTTGAAAGGAATGCGGATGATAATGTTGAAATAACAACACGATGCCTTCGTTATTTTCGTTCTTACTTGAATCGATTTGTAATTCACATGACGACAAGGCTATAATAAAGAAAAACAATAGCATACCTCTCCACATACGATCATACTAATTAGTTTAACAAGGAATATATATCATACAACTTAAATGGGAATTAGGAGAACTTGTAAAGCCTACAAGTTCCCCTAATTTATTTACCCACAATAAGAAGTTAAATAACAGCTATCGCAACACCAATATCCTCCTTCTGTTGCCATAAATTGCGCTTGTTCTTTACTTACATTACATTCTACAGTACCGCTCGGTGATATGTAGCCACAAGTTCCACTTCCACCTTTAATGGATCTCAACTGTTCTTTTGAGAGAGCCTTTTCTTTCAAATCATTAAAATTCATAATTGTAATAGTTATTATTACCTCTACTCTATTAAAGCTTTTCGATTCCGCTTATATTGTTGTGCACACAATATTACTTTTCCAATATTTTTACTGATATTTATCAGGTATAAATGCATTAACGCCAACACAAAGCCATCTACGGTACAAAACCTCATTAAACGAACGAATACATGATTAGCATTTCTGCCATTAATTCAGAATCACAGGCATGAACCTCTGCTGTTAATACTGGCCCAAAGTTCGTGAGATTGGATGGAAGGCACTGTCCAAATAGTGCCCGATTTGCAAAATTGAGTGCCCGAAAGGTGGATGATTATCGAAATTCATGCAAATATTGTCTGTTTGCAACGAGGAAAGCTATTTTCACACCCTACTCATCAGAATCAATTTATCAGAGAGATTTAGAGCCTGTTTTAATTTTCTTCAAAAGTTTTTTTTGTTGAGTCTTCTTTTTTCTCATACAGGCTTAATAATCGCAGATTTTTTATAAGTTTGCATCCGAAAGGTCTCTATAAAAAGATAGGATATGGATAAGAAGCAACTGAAACGGCTGCCCGTGGGCATACAGACATTTGAGAAAGTCATCGCTGGAGACTATCTCTACATTGACAAAACGGAGTATATCTGGAACATGATACACCTCGGGAGTTACATATTTCTGAGCCGTCCGAGACGATTCGGCAAATCGCTGCTTCTCTCTACCCTACAGGCCTATTTTGAGGGAAGGAAAGAACTATTCAAGGGCACCTATATAGAGCGTGTCGAAAAGGAGTGGATGGAATATCCTGTGCTGAAATTTGATATGTCGTTGGGCAAACACATGGACAAAGAACAGTTGGAGCGATATCTCGGTAATTGTCTCGCGGAATACGAAGGGAAGTATGGCATTACCAAACCAGCCATCGACAATAACGACCGCCTGACGGCATTGATTCGGGCAGCGTACCAACAGAGAGGCAAGAAGGTGGTCATACTTATTGACGAGTATGACGCTCCGCTGCTCGACGTGGTACATGAGGAACAGACCTTACCTGTTCTCCGCAATGTCATGCGCAATTTCTATTCCCCATTGAAGGCTTCCGACCCATACCTGCAGTTCGTGTTCCTCACCGGCATCACGAAGTTCTCGCAACTCAGTATCTTCAGCGAACTGAACAACCTGAAGAACATATCCATGCGCCCCGACTATGCGACCGTATGCGGCATAAGCCTCGAAGAGATGGAGTCACAAATGTCCGATTATATTGACGACTTTACCGAACATCGGCAAATCACTCGCGGGGATGCAATAATGCAACTGAAGCATCAGTATGACGGTTACCGTTTCTCATGGCCCTCGCCCAGCATGTTTAATCCTTATAGCCTTCTCAACGCATTCCAGGACCACGACTTCACTAACTATTGGTTTGCCTCCGGCACACCGACATACCTCATTGAGATGATGCGCAAGTTCGCCACCATCCCTTCTGACATCAGCCACATGGAGGGCAGCGCCGACGATTTCGACGCCCCCACAGAAGGCATGACTACCATTATGCCCCTTCTTTACCAAAGTGGCTACATCACCATCAAGGACTACGACGAGAGTTTCCGCAGCTATACCCTCGGTATTCCCAACAACGAGGTGCGCATAGGTCTGACCAAGGCTCTTGTCCCCTCGTATGTCATGTCCAACACGCTTATTGTCAACAACACAGCCCGCAACATTGCGCGGTATCTCACCAAGGACGACATAGACGGTGCTTTGAAACTCCTGCAGACCTTCCTCGGCACGGTTCCCTATTGCAACGACGCCAATACCGAAGGCCATTACCAGCAGGTGCTCTACATCATCTTCACCCTCGTTTCCGACTACTTTGCCGATGTGGAGATACACACTCCGACAGGACGTGTGGATATGGTACTTCAAACTAAAACTACCCTCTACCTCTTCGAGCTGAAACTTAACAAGAGTGCCGAAGCCGCCTTGAGTCAGATAGACCTAAAGGACTACAAGTCAAAGTTTGCCCTCTGTGGTCTGCCTATAGTGAAGGTGGGCATCAACTTCGACTCGGAGAGGCGAACAATCGGGGAGTGGATAATCAGCCAATGCGGATGAATGTGAAAAAAGATTTTGTACGTAGCAGAGAATTGCTTACCTTTGAGCGTCCAAACAACTACTATTACCTTATTGATTGACAATATGAAAAAAAACAGCTTACGACAGCCTTCACGCCGGCACTCGTTTTCTATGAGTTGCCACACCTATCTGCTGACAGCCTTGCTGCTGACAGGATGTGCACAATCATCATCGTATAAAAACAGCGCACTATCGCCCGACCAACGGGCCGACCTGCTGCTAAAGGAGCTGACGCTGGAAGAGAAAGTTTCACTGATGATGGACAGCTCCCAACCGGTAGAGCGGCTGGGCATCAAGCCCTACAACTGGTGGAACGAAGCACTGCATGGAGTAGCACGGGCCGGACTGGCTACCGTATTCCCGCAACCCATCGGCATGGCTGCCAGCTTTGACCCCGACTTGCTGGAGCAGGTATTCACCGCCGTGTCCGACGAGGCACGGGCCAAGAACACCCGCTATGCCGCCGAGGGAGAGTATCAGCGCTACCAGGGGCTGACCTTCTGGACCCCGACCGTCAACATCTTCCGCGACCCGCGCTGGGGACGCGGCATCGAGACCTACGGTGAAGACCCCTACCTGACCGCACGCATGGGCGTACAGGTGGTCAAGGGTCTGCAAGGCACGAACGACGGACGCTACGACAAGCTCCATGCCTGCGCCAAGCACTTCGCCGTACACTCCGGACCGGAATGGAACCGCCATCAGTTCAATGCCGAGAACATCGTTCCGCGCGAACTGCACGAAACCTACCTCTATCCCTTCGAAGCACTGGTGAAGGAAGGAGGCGTACAAGAGGTGATGTGTGCCTATAACCGATTAGAGGGAGACCCCTGCTGCGGCAGCGACCGTCTGCTCACACAGATACTGCGCAACGACTGGGGCTATCAGGGCATCATCCTCTCTGACTGCGGAGCCATCGACGACTTCTATCGGGAGGGACGGCACGGCACCCATGCAGACGCAGCATCGGCCTCGGCAGCCGCCGTGCTGAGCGGTACCGACCTGGAGTGCGGCTCCAGCTACAAGGCACTGATGCAGGCTGTAGCCGAAGGGAAAATCAAGGAGTCGGACATCGACGTCAGCATCCACCGCCTGCTACGGGCACGCTTTGCTTTAGGCGAAATGGATGACCCTGCAGAAGTATCGTGGACCCGCATTCCCTATTCGACCGTAGCCAGTCAGGAACACAACGACCTCTCGCTGGAGATGGCACGCCGCTCGCTGGTATTGCTGCAGAACAACGACCACATCCTGCCGCTGAAAAAGGGAGGACTGACCATAGCTGTCATGGGACCCAATGCCAACGACAGCGTCATGCAATGGGGTAACTACAACGGTACCCCGCTCCACACCATCACCATACTGGAAGGCATCCGCCGAGCCTTGGGCAGCGACGACCGCCTCATCTACGAGCCCGGATGCTCGTGGGTAGAGCGCACCCTGCCGCAAAGTGCCTTCGACCGTTGCCAATCGCCCGAGGGCAAAGGCTTCCATGCCACTTACTGGAACAACACGGAGCGCAGCGGCGAGCCGGTTGCCACCGACCAGATTACCACTCCGTTCCGCTTCTGCACATCGGGTGCCACGGTGTTTGCCCCTGGTGTCAACCTGACCGACTTCTCGGCCACCTATCGCAGTACCTACATGCCCGACCGCACGGGCGAGATTGAGATGGAAATCTATGCCTACGGCAGCGGTTGCCTGCGCATCAACGGTGAAGAGGTACGCAAGTTCAGAAACAGACACGGTGGGAAGAAGAGCACCTATACCTATGCCGTGCAGGCTGGGAAGCCGGTAGAGATTGAGCTGGACTTCGAATACCTGCAAGGAGATGCCCAACTGAACTTCGACCTGGGATTCAAACAGGAAGTGAATCTGGCAGGCAGCGTGGCCGCCGTCAAGGAGGCTGACATCGTGGTATTCGTAAGCGGCATATCCCCCTCGTTGGAGGGTGAGGAGATGGGCGTGAAGTTGCCCGGATTCCGAGGAGGCGACCGCACAGACATCGAGCTGCCGGCTGTACAGCGGGAACTGATTGCCGCCTTGGCACGGGTCGGCAAGCGCATCGTATTGGTGAACTGCTCGGGCTCACCCATCGGGTTGGAGCCGGAGACACGCAATTGCCAGGCCATCCTGCAGGCATGGTACCCGGGACAGGCCGGCGGACAGGCCGTAGCCGAAGCACTGTTTGGCAGCTACAACCCCGGCGGACGGCTGCCCGTCACCTTCTACCGCAATACGAACCAACTGCCCGACTTTGAGGATTACAATATGAAGGGACGTACCTACCGCTACCTGCAAGAGAAGCCGCTCTTCCCCTTCGGCTACGGATTGAGCTATACGACCTTCCGCTATGGAGAGGTGAAGGCCGAACGCAATGCCCTGAAATGTGGCGAACCGCTGAAGCTGACCGTTCCCCTCAGCAATACCGGTGCTGTGGACGGTGACGAGGTAGTGCAGGTCTATCTGCGTCGCGAAGGCGATACCGACGGCCCCATCAAGGCACTGCGCGGATTCAGCCGCGTACACCTTGCTGCCGGAGAGAGCCGGACGGTGTCGGTAGAGATTGCACCCAAGGCACTGGAATGGTGGGACAACGAAAGCAACACGATGCGTCCGCTGGCCGGACGCTACGAAGTGATGGTGGGCGGAGACTCGCAGGACGAAAGTCTGCAACGGATGTGGATAACCATCGAAAGCTAACGGCGGGACTATGGGCGCAGCAAAATGGATAGGCGGCATCATCGGCTTTATGGCCGGCGGACCGCTGGGAGCCTTGGCAGGATATGCTTTGGGCTCCCTGTTTGAGACCAACTACACGGCTTCTTCGACAGAAGGCAGCTATACACCCCATCAGGAGGCACCGGCCGGACAAGGACAACGCAACAGTTTCCTCTTTTCGCTGCTCGTCATGGCCTCCTACATCATTCGGGCCGACGGGCGCATCATGCACAGCGAGATGGAGTATGTCCGCCGCTTTCTCCGGCAGAACTTCGGAGAGAGTGCCGTGACCGAAGGCGAACAGATTCTGTTGCGTCTCTTCGAAGAGCGCAAGCGGATGGATGCGGTCAACCCGCAAGCCTTCCGGACCACCATCCGCGAATGTGGCCAGCAGATAGCCATGAACCTGAACCATGAAGAACGCCTGCAACTGCTGGCTTTTCTGGTGGAGATTGCCAAGAGCGACGGAACAGTATGCCAAGAGGAGTTGGATGCCCTACGCGAGGTAGCGGGTGCCATGAACCTCTCTGCCGGCGAAGTGGACTCCCTACTCAACCTGGGCGGCAACACCTTAGACGAAGCCTACCGGGTGCTGGAGGTATCACCCACGGCCACCAACGACGAGGTACGTGCAGCCTACAAGCGTCTGGTGCTAAAGCACCATCCCGACCGGGTAGCCACGCTGGGGGATGACATCCGCCGGGCATCCGAAGAGAAGATGCAGGCCATCAACGCAGCCAAAGAGAAAGTATACCAGGCAAGAGGAATGAAATAACCATTAATAACAAGGACATATCTATGAAAAAAAGTTTGATAACAATGGCTGCCGCCCTGCTGACTCTGGGCGCATACAGCAGCACACCACTCTGGTTGCGTGACGCACGCATCTCGCCGGACGGACAACACATCGCCTTCTGCTACAAGGGAGACATCTACCGGGTAGCGGCCAACGGAGGCAGTGCCATCCGGCTGACCTCACAGGAGAGCTATGAATGCAGTCCGGTCTGGAGCCCTGACGGAACCCAAATAGCCTTTGCCAGCGACCGCTATGGCAGTGAAGACCTCTTCGTGATGCCTGCTGCCGGCGGACAAGCGACGCGCCTGACAACCTACTCGGGACGCGAATGTCCCTGGACCTTCAGCCCCGACGGCAAATACCTGTACTTCTCGGCTACGATACAAGACCCTGCACAGAGTGCCCTGTTCCCCAGCAACGCCATGACTGAGCTTTATCGGGTGCCCACCGGCGGCGGACGCATCGAACAGGTGCTGCCCACACCGGCAGAAGCGGTATGCTGGGACCCCAGCGGTACACGCTTCTACTATCAGGACCGCAAAGGGGGAGAAAACGAGTGGCGCAAGCACCATACCTCCTCCATCACGCGCGACCTCTGGGTGTACGATACCGCCTCCGGCCGACATACCAACCTGACCCATCGGGGAGGCGAAGACCGCAACCCCGTCCTGTCGCCGGACGGAAAGACGCTCTACTTCCTGAGCGAACGCAACGGCGGTTCATTCAATGTATATGCCATGCCGGCGACGGGGAGCGGCGACGCACAAGCCGTCACCCACTTCCTGATGCACCCCGTACGCTTCCTGTCCATCGCCCGTGAGGGGACACTGTGCTACGCCTACGACGGCGAGCTGTACACGCAACGACCCGACGGCACACCGAAGAAGGTAGCCATTGACCTGGTGCGCGATGACTTCCAGGCACCGGCACACCTCTCATACAGCAGCGGAGCCACCTCGGCCACCGCTTCAGCCGACGGCAAGCAGATAGCTTTCGTCGTACGC
Organism: Bacteroides sp.; assembly: GCA_051875915.1. Lineage (GTDB taxonomy): Bacteria > Bacteroidota > Bacteroidia > Bacteroidales > Bacteroidaceae > Bacteroides. The sequence goes on along the minus strand of JBJEHI010000056.1, from coordinate 48,699 downwards.
GGCGAAGTGTTTGTCACCTCAGTAGAGTATAATACAACCAAACAGATTACGCATACCGCTGCCGCCGAAGCCTCTCCTGACTTTGCCCCCGACGGACGGACGCTGGCCTATGCCACCGAACGCAACGGCAACTGGCAACTCTGTCTGGCCCGACTGACCCGTACGGAGGAGATGAACTTCCCCAATGCCACCCGCATTGAAGAGGAGCTGATACTCCCCTCGGAGAGCATCGAACGGGCTCATCCCCAGTTCTCGCCCGACGGCAAAGAACTGGCCTACATCGAAGACCGTTCGCGACTGATGGTGCTGAACTTAGAGACACGACAGACTCGCCAAGTGACGGATGGTTCGCAATGGTACAGCACGGGAGGTGGCTTCAGCTACTCGTGGTCGCCTGACGGACAATGGTTCACGCTGGAGTTTATCGGCAACCGCCACGACCCCTACAGCGACATCGGACTGGTCAGTGCGCAAGGTGGCTCCATCACCAACCTGACCAACAGCGGCTACAGCAGCGAATCGCCCCGTTTCGTGATGAAAGGCAATGCCATTCTCTTCTTGAGCGAACGCTACGGTATGCGGGCACACGCCTCGTGGGGTTCGCAACAGGATGCCATGCTGCTGTTCCTGAATCGGGACGCATACGATAAGTACTGCCTCAGCAAAGAGGACTACGAACTGAACAAGGAACTGGAGAAAGAGCAGAAAAAACTGAAGAAAGCTGCTGAAGACAAGGGCAAGAAGAAGAACAAAGAGACCAAGGAGGAGAAGGAGGACGAAGGGGAAAAGCCGACCGAACCAATCACCATCGACTGGGAGGGATTGGCCGACCGTTTTGTCCGGCTGACACCCAACTCGTCCAATCTGGCGGACGCACTGCTCTCTGACGACGGCGAATCACTCTACTACCTCTCCTCTTTCGAGAAAGGTTTCGACCTTTGGAAGATGGACCTGCGCAAGAAAGAGACCAAACTGTTGCACAAAATGGATGCCGGATGGAGCTATCTTCAACCGGACAAGGAGGGCAAGCACCTCTTTGTATTGGGCGGACGCGGCATGCAACAGCTGGACACTTCGGGTGACAAACTGACCCCCATCCGCTATCAGGCTGAGCTGAAGATGGACTTGGCCGATGAGCGTGCCTATATGTTCGATCATGTCTACCGACAGGAGAAGAAACGATTCTACAACACCAACATGCACGGTGTAGACTGGGAGGCAATGTGCGAAGCCTACCGGAAGTTTCTGCCCCACATCAACAACAACTACGACTTCTCCGAACTGCTGAGCGAATGGTTGGGCGAACTGAACGTCTCACATACCGGCAGCGGGTACCGCGCTCCGGCAGCTGAAGAGCCGACTGCCTCTCTCGGCCTGCTCTACGACTGGAGCTACCAAGGCGACGGACTTCGCATCAGCGAGGTACTGGAGAAGGGACCCTTTGACCAGGCCAACTCGCAGGTAAAAGCCGGCTGCATCATCGAAGCGATAGACGGCATTAAGTTGACGGCCACCGCAGACTGCATCGAGCCGCTCAACGGGAAGGCCCGCAAGAAGGTATTAGTCTCACTGTACGACCCACAGAGCGGCCGACACTGGGACGAAGTGGTACTGCCCGTCAGCAGCGGCAAGCTCTCTGACCTGCTCTATCAACGCTGGGTGAAGCAGCGTGCCGCCGATGTAGAGCGTTGGTCGGGCGGACGTCTGGGCTACGTCCACATCCGTTCTATGGGCGACGAGAGCTTCCGCAATGTCTACTCCGACATTCTGGGACGTTACAACCACTGCGAAGGCATCGTCATCGATACCCGCTTCAACGGCGGTGGCCGTCTGCACGAAGACATCGAGATACTCTTCAGCGGACAGAAGTACTTCACACAGGTGGTACGCGGGCGCGAAGCATGCGACATGCCCAGCCGCCGATGGAACAAACCTTCCATCATGCTGATTTGCGAATCCAATTATTCGAATGCACACGGCACGCCGTGGGTCTACCGGCACCGCGAAATAGGACGTCTGGTGGGTATGCCTGTACCGGGAACCATGACCAGTGTATCGTGGGAAACGTTGCAGGATCCCTCCCTCTACTTCGGCATTCCCGTTGTAGGCTATCAACTGCCTGACGGTGGCTACTTAGAGAACCGCCAGCTGGAGCCTGACATCCGGGTAGCCAATGCGCCGGAACGCATTGCCGAAGGGGAAGACACGCAGCTGAGAACAGCCGTAGAGGAACTATTGAAAGAGATTACTAACTGACACACACATGCAATACAAACTAACAGCGCCGGAGCACTTGGCCACCGCCTTGCGCCTGCCGGCATCCAAAAGCATCAGCAACCGGGCATTGATACTTCATGCCTTGGCACGAGGTACCCATCGCCCGGAGAACTTGAGCGATTGTGACGACACACGGGTCATGATACGTGCCCTGGAAGGGAACGCTGCCGAAATAGACATACTGGCAGCGGGTACCGCCATGCGGTTTCTTACCGCCTACCTCAGTGTAACCCCAGGTACCCGTCTGCTGACGGGTACCCAACGGATGCAGCAACGTCCCATCCGCATACTGGTAGATGCCCTCCGTTCGTTGGGAGCCGACATTGCCTACGCCGGCAACGAAGGCTTCCCGCCGCTACTCATTACCGGCAGCCGCCTACAGGGAGAGGGTGTGACACTGGCCGGCAATGTCAGTTCGCAATACATCTCTGCCCTACTGATGGTGGGAGCCGTACTGCCACAAGGACTACGCCTGCAACTGACGGGAGAGATTGTATCACGTCCCTACATCGACCTGACCTTGCTGCTGATGCGCGACTTCGGTGCCCAGGCCGCTTGGGAGGGCGCAGACCGCATCGTAGTGAAACCGGGCGGCTACCGTGACACCCCCTTTACGGTGGAAAGCGACTGGAGCGCTGCCTCCTACTGGTACCAGATGATGGCCCTGAGGCCTACCTGTGAAGAGAATCCGGCTCCCTCGGTGGAGCTGTACGGTCTGTTTCCCCGCAGCTATCAAGGTGACAGCCTCGGAGCCGACCTGTTTGCACGCTTAGGTGTACGTACCGCCTTCACCGACCGGGGCGTACGCCTCAGCAAGATGGGGGTACCCGTGGCACGGTTAGTGGAAGATTTGGTGGAGATCCCCGACCTGGCGCAAACATTCGTTGTAACCTGCTGCCTGATGAACATCCCCTTCCGCTTCACCGGGCTGCAAAGCCTCAAAATCAAAGAGACCGACCGCATACAAGCCCTCATCAACGAGCTGCACAAGCTGGGTTATGTAATCCACTCGGAGCAGGACAGCATCCTATCCTGGAACGGTGAACGGTGTCCGGCCGAGGCTGACCCATTGATTGCCACCTACGAAGACCATCGCATGGCCATGGCTTTCGCACCGGCCTGCCTCTGCGTGCCACACCTCCGCATCGACCATCCGGAGGTGGTGTCCAAGTCATACCCTGCCTACTGGGATGACTTGCGGGCTGCCGGATTCGGTGTAACGAGCTGCGAATAGGTAACAGGAAGATGTCACTTTTTGTAGGGGCGGAACATTCTCCGCCCAAGCCCACACAATATCGGACTTAGGGCGCAAAATATTGCGCCCCTACAATTATAAGATAATCCGTGAGTTTGATTCTCAGCATAGAAGATATGTATCGTACAAATGGCGTAATCCTGATTTTAATAGCGAAAAGCTCATCAGAGGAGTAAAATCTAACGAAATCCAGATATAGGATTTAGAACAGTTTTCATAAGGAAAGAAAAATGACGCAACTTTCTGAATTTCATCAGACTCATTTTATAAAAAAAATAATATTAAAATAAGTATTTAATATATTGAAAATCAATAATAAACGCCCTTTTTAAACCTTAACCTAATTTAACAAAGAATACTTGTTTTTGAATTCTTTTGTGTCTTATCTTTGCACCGTGATTAGTCGACGAATCATCATATTTATTCTATAAAAATAGTAATATGATAATTACGGAAAAAGAAAAAAGCTCAGTAATTTTCTCCAGTTTACTATATCGGCATTATCCTGAATTAGTTCATGAACTAAGTGACATAATGTGGAAATACCAAAAAGGTTATGGAGCCGTTTCTCATACTAAAGACTATTGGGTACGCGACTTCATGCCGATACAGACTGAAGAGAATGTGTTTGTGAAGTTTATCTTCAATCCCGACTATCTACAGGAGCAGAAGAAGTATATAACGGATGTAGATATTGTTATAAAGCACTGCCCATTCGCAGAGGATTACGAAATCGTGAACGTACCAATCATTCTTGATGGTGGTAATATGGTGTTCTGCAAAGGATGTAGATATGGAATTGATTGCCCTTACGTTGTAATGACAGAGAAAGTGCTCGTCGAGAATCCAAAGTACAGCAAGTATCAGGTAGAGCAGATAATCAGATATGCATTCCATGAGTACAATATGCCAATCGTCTGGCTTCCATGGGACAGCAAAGACATCTTCGGTCACACAGATGGTATTGTACGATACATCGGAACAGATGAAAATGGCAAACCTCGAGTGCTGGTGAATCTGAAGTTATATGACGAAGAAATAGCCAATTGCATGTACGAGGCTCTTGTTAAGCATTTTGAAGTCATCGAGCTTAAATTGAGTCACTATGATGAACTTAGTTGGGCATATATCAACTGCGTTCAGACTCAGGATTACATCATCATCTCTGGCATAGGAGACCCTGTCACAGATGCAGAGGTGGTAGCACAGTACAAGGACTTGTTTCCTGAATACGAAGACAACATCTACCAAGTACAGATGCATGATTTCATTAAGGAACATGGTGGAGCATTGAATTGCTGTACGTGGACAATCTACAAGAACTACCCCAAAATGTTGGCAAAAGGCGCACACACTCCTGCCATAGATTTAGAGGAAGACTTGCCATTCATTGAAATGTCTCGTCAGCATGAAATGGACAAGTTATTAAAAGAATTTGATTGTATAACAGAATAATAAATCGTTAACATTATGAAAGAGCTAAAAAAAACATTGGAATCAATAGTTCCAACTCTCAACAAGAAGGACTTGGACTCAACCTTTCCTGACATGGCTAAGTTTATCATGCAGAACTATGGCATAGAGACTAGAGGGAAGACATATCTGTTGAACGAAATAGAGTTTTACTATTATGACCCTCTTTATGATGATATGCGTGTAGGAGGTGGCAAATCTCGCATTACCTATGAGAGGAACGCACCTGCAGGATGCTGGTTCATCCATGATTACGGAGTTGACCTCACCTTTAACAGCAATACCGAAAAAGGGTTTGGTGGTGGTATTCTGATACGTTCCATCGAGGAGGCATCGACACAAAAGCCAGTAACAGGTCCCAAGAACTGTGTATACGAACTATGGGAGGAAAGCGTGGATGCTTTCAGTCCTACTGCACCTAGCCCAATGATCGTAAGGGTTCCTAAAAGGAATATCGAACTTAACGATGCAGACACACGAGTGACTGTAGATAAGGTTGACAAGTTTAAGAGCGACTGGAGATTTACAGTTAAAGGAAAGAAAGTTAGTAGATGAAAACATCGGCACTCATAGGACTTAGCAGACATCGCATCGGTGTGGATGGCGCAGGTGTAACAACACTTGTGGCATTCCACGGATGCCCTTTACACTGCAAGTATTGCTTGAATCCGAAGGCTCTATCCCCAAAAGGTGTATGGAAGGAATACACCCCCGAAGAGCTCTACAATTATGTAAAGCAGGATGACCTTTATTTCCGTGCAACCAGTGGCGGAGTAACGTTCGGCGGTGGTGAGCCATTAATTTCATACAAAGAGATTTTGCACTTTCATAAAATATGCATGAAGAAAGGACATAAATGGAAAATCAACATCGAAACCTCGCTCAATGTGCCAGAAGTATTCGTGAAGGAGCTTGAAGAAATTGTTGACCACTGGATAGTAGACATCAAAGATATGAATCCTGATATATATATAGCATATACAGGGAAGAACAACTCATGGGTCATCAAGAATCTTCAGCACCTTATTGATAATAAAGCAAAAATTACAGTCAGAGTACCGTTGATACCAACGTTCAATACGGAAGCTGATGTGGATAGTAGCATCGCCATCCTTCAAAAGATTGGAATAAAAGACATAGATAGATTTACCTACATAACAAACAATCATTAGACATGGAAAAAGGAAAAAGGATTTGTCAAGTGCTAAAGGAACTTCGCAAGCGCATAGCGGATGCTAACGAAATTCCTTTTGAAATAAAAGAATGTACACATAAGGGTGAATGTTCTGGTACTTGTCCCAAATGTGAAGCTGAGGTGTATTACTTGACGGAATCCATTAACCAGCGAGGGTGGGAGGGGAAACCAGTAGTCCTCTATGGATTGATGAATGAAGCGGAACTTCGGCAAGCCCTCGGTATCGACCCTATTGAACAGGAATGTCCTCAAACACCCGATGATTCTGCCTTACTTGGTATGCCTGCACCTCCCAGGGATCTTGAAGGTTTGATGGTTGACGAAGCCTATCCGTTATGCTACAATTTTGTATCCATCATAGCAAAAGGGCTGTTGGCAAAGACAGACGGAAACATCGTCTTTTCACCCGTAGGATTGTGCCGTGTTCTTGAAATGCTCCAGACAGGAATGAACGAAAACAGCCCCATCTATGAAAAGGTTAGCGACCTCATTGGCAGATTCAACAGCGATATTGAAACTGTTGATGAAGACAGTTTCAAACTGGAGCACGCATCAAGCATCTGGTATAACAAATCACTTGGAACCATCCATAAGGATTATCTTGACGAGCTTGAAAATGATTATGATGCAGAGGCTCACCATGCTGATTTTACACAAAAGAAGTTTACGAAGCTTATGATAGACAAGTGGGTATTTGACAATACTCACCAAATGATTAAGACGCTCGACACAGAAATCAATCAAGATGTATTGATACTGGTACTTGATGCCATCTCTATGAAAGGCAAATGGGAGAATCCATTTGACCCCGACTATACAGACCTCGATACGTTCCACAATGCAAATGGTTCTGAAGCAGTCGTGTACATGATGTACCAAAACATCGAAGAGGCGGCATACAACGAGACTGATGACTATCAGCTCATCCATCTGCCTTACCGAAACAATGCGTACAGTATGGTTCTTATACTTCCCAAGGAGGGCGTAGCCATTGAAAGCATCATAGGAAGAGCAGATTGGACTCGCCAAAACACAGAGGTTTGTGAGGTAGATCTTTATATGCCACGCTTCAACTTTGACAATACGCTGTCGTACAAGGAAATCCTAACCGATCTGGGACTCGGAGATATGTTTGACAAAGAGGACTCTTTCCCAAATATCACTGATGAACCAGTTCATATCACTCAGATAAAGCAGCAATGCGTCATCAATCTAGAAGAAGAAGGTACAGAGGCTGCTGCCTTGACTATAGCAGAATGTGCCCCGGGATGTTCTCTGCCAGACGATTTTCCTGAACCAGTGACCATGAGACTTGACAGACCTTTTGTCTTTGCCATTAAGGGCGAATACAACCAATTTCTTTTTATAGGTATTTTGAAGCAAATGTAATGAAGATAATCAGCCGCAAGACATGACATCCTGCGGCTGATTATATTATCATACAAATGAGCACCATTACCTGTGAAATGCAACCTTTGCTACATGTTCTTCTTCCTGGAACTCTTCCATCTCATGCAATTACTCATAGACTCCTTGGATGTTCATGTCCATAGAATAATCATGGTCATATGGGAAGGATTACAAATAAGCAACGGATGCATAATAGGCCAGCATCCTTACTTTCTGTCTTCTACTCCTCTATGCCGACATCCTCCGTTTTCTCTGATTTTTTCTTCTGTTCTATCTCCAGTGCCATTTTGTCGATATGTTGGGTAAGCTTCGAACTGGCTTTTTTTACGTCCATCAACGTGGTCTTGATAAACTGAGGAGATTCTTTCAGAGAGTCAAGAAAAACCTTGCACTCGGGAGAGTAAATAAATTTTCTTTCCTCTCGTTTACTCGGTTTTTTACATTATCTTTGCCAGCCAATACAAAAAAGAGATTCAGGAAAGAGATGTGGATATTGCTCATCAGTCTGATACTCCTCGCCGTAGTAGCAGCCATAGCGGGTGTGTTGCGTAACCGTCGCCTGCAGAAACAGATGGAGAACGGCGAACTGGAGGAGTTGCCCGAAGTGAAAACGGTAGACCCGGAGTGCTGCGGACAGCATGAAGTGTGCGAACGAGAGAGCTTGCTGGCAGCAGTCAGCAAACGGATAGAGTATTATGACGACGAAGAACTGGACCGCTACATCGGCACCGCCTCGGATGCCTATACGCCCGAACAGCGTGAAGAGTTCCGTGATGTACTATATACCATGGCCGAGACCGAAGTGGCAGGATGGGTACGCAGCCTGACCCTGCGAGGCATCAACCTGCCTGATGAACTAAAAGAGGAGGTCTACCTCATCATCGGTGAACGACGAATGGGGACACCTGCCTGAGGAACAAACCGGTAACGAATTATGGAGATACTGCAATACACTTTCTTCCAACATGCGTTGTTGGGAAGCCTGCTGGCAAGCATTGTCTGTGGAATGATAGGTACTTACATCGTCACCCGCCGACTGGTGTTTATCAGCGGAGGACTGACTCATGCCTCATTCGGCGGCATCGGGCTGGGACTCTATAGCGGATGGCCTCCCACACTGACAGCAGGTATCTTTGCCGTGTTGTCGGCTTTCGGTGTAGAATGGCTCGGCAAGCGGAAGGATATGCGCGAGGACTCGGCCATCGCTGTATTCTGGACATTGGGCATGGCCTTGGGCATCATCTTCACCTTCCTCTCCCCCGGCTTTGCCCCCGACCTGTCAGCCTACCTCTTCGGCAACATCCTGACCATTACCTGGGAGGACATCCTCCTGCTGGGAGGCATCGCTCTGGTTACCGGACTCTTCTTTGCCCGCTACCTGCACCCCATCATCTACATCGCTTTCGACCGCGAGTATGCCCGCTCACAAGGCATTCCCGTCAGCCGTTTCGAGTACCTGCTGATGATGTTTATCGCACTGACCATTGTAGCCTGCCTGCGCATGGTAGGTATCGTGCTGGTCATCTCGCTGCTTACCATCCCGCAGATGACAGCCAATCTCTTTACCCATCGGTTTGTCCGCATCATCGGCCTCTCCATCGGCATCGGCTACCTCAGCTGTATAGGCGGCCTGTTGCTGTCGTTCTACCTGAACGTTCCTTCGGGAGCTTCCATCATCTTCTTCTCCATCCTCATCTATGCCCTCTGCAAGACCGGTAAAAGCCTATGGAACTACCGCAGGCGGAACGAGAGTACAGAAGAAGTGAAACCCTGACACCGAACAACTAAAATCATCAAACATACATAAGACCATGCTGGAGATTACCATTCAATCACTTGAACAGATTCAAGAAGCCGCCCATCGGTTTGTTGCCGAGATGGGCGACAACACCGTGTTTGCCTTCTACGGCAAGATGGGAGCCGGGAAAACCACTTTCATCAAAGCCCTGTGCGAGGAGCTGGGTGTGACCGACCCCATCACATCGCCCACCTTTGCCATTGTCAACGAATATCGTTCCGACTCGACGGGTGAACTGATTTACCACTTCGACTTCTACCGCATCAAGAAGTTGGAAGAGGTGTACGACATGGGGTACGAAGACTACTTCTACAGCGGTGCCCTCTGCTTCATCGAGTGGCCGGAACTGGTGGAGGAGCTGCTTCCCGGACATACCGTACGTGTGGAGATTAACGAACAAGAGGATGGCTCACGCCTTCTCACGATGGAAGAGATGGGATGAGCCAATACATCATTCAAGGCATCTTTGCCTTTGCCGGCATCCTCTCGGTGCTGGCATCTCTTTTGGATTGGGATTGGTTCTTCACCGCCCAAAACAGTCAGTTCATTGTCCGTAACGTAGGCCGGCGTCAGGCACGCTGGTTCTACGGCTTGCTGGGTCTCCTCCTCATCGGCATGTCCCTCTTTTTCTTCCTGAACACACCTGCCGAAGCTGCTGTCTGATTTTCCACCCTGATTAATTGTAAAAAGGGAGGTACCGCATGGCGTGGTACACTCCCTTTTCGTTCAACTAAGAATGTCTAATGTGGAAGTCTCACGACTTCGGGTTCAGTGTGTTCTTACTGTGCATGTATTTAGAAAACTACAATTGCCTGAAAGAATTACTGTTGCGGCAGGCCGTAACCGTTCGTTACATTGCCATCCGACTGGTTGATAACTTCGAACGGCAGCGGGTGGAAATAACGGGGAGCAGCACCGCTCTCGCCCAATCCACTCAGGATATTACGGTCGTAGATGGTGTTCTTGTTGGCCACGATGGTCACGCCCCAATCAGTCTTCGTATATCCGTCGTCTTCGAGTGCAGCTGCCTCAGGACCGTTTGGATCAATGTATTCAAAGAGACCCTTGATGGCCAGGTTGTGAGCCGTACCTTTCACCTTCGAAGCGATAGAGGACAAGCTGGCATAGTCATACTGTCCGCGCCAGCCGGGATAGAGGGCAGGATCGGAAGGATCGGCATCGTAGGTCAGCGGGTTCTCCTTCTGTACCATCTTGGTCCAGATATAGTTGGAGATGACGCGACCGTTTCCGAAGTCGTAGTAACCGTTGGCTTCCAAGCCGGCAATCATGGCCTTCATCTCGGCACGTACCTTCTGTGTACGTTCTGTGAACTGGCCCGAACGAATCATATCCCAACGGATATCACCTTCACCCAACAGTTCCAACTTGCGTTCGTTCCAAATGGCATTCTTCAGAGCATCGCCAGAGAGTCCGCTCAGATTGTGATTGGAGTTGCCGAAAGCACGTTCGCGAAGCTGGTTGACATACGAAAGCGCCTTGCTGTCGTTCCCCAACTCGGCTTCTGCCTCAGCCAGCAGCAGCATGACATCAGCCAGATGGCTGACGCAGTAGTTCAAACCGGAGTTACGCTGCTTAGCTACATAGGGAGGACTCATACGATTGTCATCCCATTTGTTGGTAGAGATACCGCCCAACAGCTTGCTGCCCGGAGCAAAACTCAGGATGGCTTCGTTACCATCACCGGTGCTACCCGTAACGGTCATGCTGGCATCCATACGACGGTCACCCTCTTCATAAGCCGTGTAGTAGAAGGAAGGGATGATGCGGATGGCACCAAACACCTTACAAGGAGCTGCATTGCTACCGCCACCGTTGGAGGGACGACCTTGCGAATAAGGATGTTCACTTTGATTGGGCGCTTCGTTACCCACTTCAAACAATGATTCGGGGCTAACCTTCAGGTCGTGAATGTATTGCCAGTGACGCTGGAACGGATTGTTGGCATACGTACGGTCATCGTTCGTAATCAAGGCAAGCGATCCCTTCTGCTCGTTAACGGCAGCTGAGAGATACTTCTGAGCAATCGTATAGTAGCTCTTGTAGTCGGTACGACGGGCATACACACAGCCATTGGCTTCGGTTCCCTTCTTCTCGAACTGAACATCGCCATACAATCCAGCCACATCCGTACGGATGGTCTGCCAGCCACCGGCATGGAGAGCAGCTTCACCAATCAAGGCATTGGCAAAGGTACGCGACATACGCTCGGCCGTGATGCCTCCCTCGCCCAACCGATACATCAAGCCTTCAACGGCCTGCACGGAAGAGATGACCTCGTCCAGAATGTCAAAGCGGGAAGTCAGTCCGTAAGTATCCACTACTGAGTTTTCTACGCCGTAAGGCACATCGCCGAAGTGGCGTACCAGTTCGAAATAGAAATAGGCGCGTAAGGTAACGGCCTCTCCGTAGAGCTGTGTCCAGTCGTTGGTAGTGCCGGCCTCGGCAGCGGTCTGGTATTCGCTTTTCGCCTTGATGATATCTGCCACACGAGCGGCACGAGCCAAAGCGTTGAACAGGCTGTTGAACTGCGTGTTCTGATTGGTGATGGCAGCCGATTCGGGATAGAGCATACCGATGATATTGTTAGCCGAGTTGTATTCAGGATAGTATTCGGCATCCGAAGTTACATCCTCGTAGTTGTAATTACCGCCCGAAACAGCATTCTGGCGATACTCAGCATAAACCCACGACAAGGTCTTGAAGGTCTCCTCCGGCGTGGAGGTTACAAAGGTGTCGTCCGTCTTCGAAGGGGACGAAACGTTCAGATAATCGTCGCACCCGGTCATCGAAGCTGTAAGTGCCAGGGCGAACATGGTTTTCAATATATTTTTCATAACTGATTGCATTTATATCGGATGATTAGAAATTCAGGTTCAGACCCACTACGAAGGAGCGTGCACGCGGGTAGGTACCCCAGTCAAGTCCGGTAGTCGGATAAACGGCCTTATTGGCATTGGCGTTAGCGTTGACTTCGGGATCCAGACCGTCATAACCGGTGATGGTAAAGAGGTTGTATACCGTACCGTACACGCGCAAGTTGCTGAGACCAATCTTGTTGAGCACCGACTTAGGCAGGGTATAGCCCAGTGTCAGCGTGTTCAGACGCAGGTAGGAACCGTCTTCGATACCCAGTGAAGATACAACACCCATTTCGTTGTAGCAGAGCGGCATATTGGCATTCACGTTGGCAGCGTCCAATTCGGCAGGTGTGCTCAGACGAACCAGCTGTCCGTTCTGGATATCATAAATCTTATAGGCGTTCTTCAGCAGAGCGAGTTTGTTCTCGTAAACACCCGTCTCTTTGTAGCCGTAGAGAGAAGCCAGCTTGTTGGCATTGTAAATCTTGTTGCCGTAGCTCCAGTTGAAATAGAGACCCAAATCGAACTGCTTGTACGAAGCATTGATATTGAAACCACCCGTGTGCTTGGGGTTCATGTTACCGATGATCTCATAGTCACCCGTATCGATGACACCGTTTCCATCCACATCCTTATACTTGGCCATACCGGGATAGGCAATCTGTCCGTCGGGACGCTCGCCCGGGTTGATGCCGTGGAACGTAGGTACGATGGCACTGCTGATGTCGGCTACACCGTCTTTCAGCGTGTACATACCATTGCTGTAGATGAAATCGTCGGTGGTGTAGAAGCCCTCGTATACCAATCCGCGTACCATACCTACAGGCTCACCCTCCTTCAAGATGTAGTCATCGCTCGGCTTGTTCTGCTGAATCCACTGTGTACCATACAGACCCGTGATACCCGGTGCCAACTCGTCTACGTTATTGCGGTTGAAGTTGATGTTGAATCCGGCAGTGATGTTCCAATCCTTGTTCTGGAAAACGACACCCGACAACGAGAGTTCGATACCCTTGTTGCTGGTCTGACCGATGTTGTCGAACGTAGAGGTAAATCCGGTGATACCCGGCAGCGGCGTGTTCATCAGCAAGTCTTTCGTCGTATTCCAATAGAGATCCAAGCTACCTTGCAAGCGGTTGCCGAAGAGTCCGAAGTCGAAACCGAGGTTACGGGTGATGGTTGTCTCCCACTTCAGGTCGGCATTAGCCATCTGGGTAGAAGAGAGGTCATAGGAAGACTGTGTAGCTCCATTCAGTGCATAGAGCCAGCGGCTGTCGGTCTCGGAAGTCCAAGTCTGTGCCCAGAGGTCGGAGCTGATACCATCGTTACCTACTTCACCATACGAGAAGCGTACCTTCAGGTTGTCCAACCAGTCCACATCCTTCATGAACTCCTCTTCGGAGAGACGCCATGCCAAAGCGGCTGCGGGGAAGTAACCCCAACGGTGATTGGGAGAGAACTTGGACGAACCATCGGCACGGAATGTCAAGGTCAACAGGTAGCGTTCCATCAGATTGTAGTTCACACGGCCGAAGAAAGAGAGGATACGGCTGGCGGTGCTGATGTCTGAAGAGAACGGAGTGGTATTGGTGCTGGCTTCGCGATCGTACTGGTTGATCATGGCGAAAGCGTTGTCCTTTGTAAAGTTAGCGGGGAAGTGGTCGCTCTGGATGCGCATGGTCGTACCGCCCGAGTTAGTGACCTCATGACCTACCAAGATGTTCAGATGCTGGTTCTTGGTGATGTCGAAGTCGTAGCTCATGGTGTTGGTCCAGCGCACACCCCAGCTGTCGCTCTTAGTCAGGTCAGCCGTACCGGCCCACAGTTTTTCACCTGTCTTGTCGTCCAGATAGTTGTTATAAATGGCACCACCCCAAATCTTGTTTTGATTCCAGGTGCGGTGCAAGCTCAAGTCGGTATGATAGGTCAGCCCCTTGATGATGCCCCAGTTGAAGGATGCGGTAGAGCGCAGTGCCTGACGTTGCTTCAGCGGCTCGTAGTCGTTCAGACGGTTGTAGGGGTCGTACACATCCCATTGCGAGAACTTACCATACTGTTCGATGTTGCCTTCGTTCAGTGCATTCAAATCACCCTTGATGTCAGACGTGGCAATGGGACGGAAACGGTAGGCATAAGAAAGTACCGAACCCGAACCGCTGGTGATGCTCTCGTCGCTCATGCTGGTAACGTCGGTATAGCGAACATCCAGATTCAAGTCTACGTTGTCGCGAACCTTCTGGTTTACCTTCAACGATACGTTGGCACGCTTCGAGTAGGAGTTCACCTTCATACCTTGTTCATCCATATAGTTGACGGAGAAGAGCACCTTCGTCTTGTCCGTACCACCGCTCACGGAGAGGTCGTGGCTGTGCGAGAAGGAGTTGTCGTACACCTCGCGCTGGATGTCATACATCGGCACATTGCGATAAGCCTCGATACCCTGCGAATTGCTTCCCTGGTAAGCGCCCAGTCCATAGAGTTTCTCAAAAGGTGTCTGATAGGCCGAACCGTTGGCTGCGGCATTTGCCCATACGTATGATACATATTCATACGGATCGAGCACATCCAGGTACTTGGTAGGTGTATTGAACTTGGCATATCCACTGTAAGATACGTTCACCTTGCCCTCTTTGGCACCCTTGGTAGTCACCAAGATAACGCCGTTGGCACCACGTGCACCGTAGATGGCAGTAGAGGAGGCATCCTTCAGTACGTCGATGCTTTCTACCTGGTCGGAAGGAATATCGCTCAGGGTACCTGTCACACCGTCAATCAGAATCAACGGTTCGTTGCTCTGCGAGATAGAACCGCCACCACGTACGCGAATGGAGATTTCGGCATCGGGACGACCGTCTTGTGAAGTGACGTTCACACCCGGCAACTTACCTTGCAATGCCTGTGCCACATTGGATACAGGTGCTGCGGCGATGGCTTTGGAGTTGACCGAAGCAACGGAACCGGTCAGATCCTTACGCTTGACGGTTTGATAACCGATAACGACCACTTCATCCAGTGCCTGTGAGTCTTCTTTCAGTGTCACCTGAATGGTGGCCTGATCGCCCACGGCTACAGTCTGTGTAATATAACCGATAAATGAGAATTGGAGTTTTGCATTGGGCTGTACAGTGATGGTATAATTGCCGTCGATGTCGGTTATTACACCATTGGTAGTACCAACTTCCAATACATTTGCGCCTATCACGGGTTCGCCCGTACCGTCGATGACCGTACCTTTCACCTGGCGACCTTGTGCAAAAGCGACTAAGCATAACATACTCATCATAAGAGTAGTCAATGACCTTTTGGCAAGTCTTTTTAGATTCATACGTTTGTTTTTTATAGTTACTAAATTAGAATAAGGCAACATCTTGGATAAGGTGCGACCTCTGTATTTCGGTTGCAAAGGAAAGAAAGCCGCTACAGGAATCGGAGTATTTTTTATCGGAATAGGGGGAAAAAACGATGAACCGGCTAAAAGAAAGTACCATGAACGATGTTTATACATAGAAACGGGCTGATTAATCACCGTCAGACATCGTGAATCGGGGTATGTCATTGACAGCTCCAATTATCCCAGCTCCTTACCCAATTCTTTTATCTTGTCTCTGAACTTAGATACATTCGCCTTTGAGACCGGGAATACCTTGTCTGTGCTGAACATACTAACCTTGCAACCGGCAGAGTTGCCTGAAACCTGCGTGATGAAGTGGATGTTTATAAGGAACGCGCGATGGATGTGTACGATGAAGGGGAAGGCTTCAAGCACCTCTTCCACCTCCTTCAACGAACAGCGAAGCCGCTTCTGGCACAACGCTGTATCTATGAAATAGGCAATGCTGAGATAGTTCCCCACCGACTCAATATACAGGATATCAATCGGATTGACCGTGAGCGAATCCCGACCGCTACCTTGAAGAAGAATCTTCTCCGCAACGGTCTCATCGACTGGACGGGCACGCATCTCTTCCTGTTTCTGTTCCAGCAATTCGTTGAGGAGAGCCAATTCCCGGAGATTGTTCTGGATGTGTCGTACCTTACTCAATGTCACCATGGCGACAACCATTATGACAGCCACAATCACACACAGATCCAACGTCTTCAAGTACCACTTCAGGGTAAAACTCCCGTCCGCATCAAACCAGGCATAATAATACTTCTGGAAATCGAACATCATGATGGTGTTCGATTGGTTCAGGAGGGCATTGAAGAGTGGAACTCCAACCACTGCACACAGAGCGAAATGCCTTAGCTGCTCCGAAATGCCACTTGCGTACGAAAACGGATTTTTAAAAAGACAGGTCACGACCATCTCACTTATAATTAAGGTGGACAAGAAGGACAAGGCATGTACAAGCTTGAACACGATAAGTGGAACAGCTCTCCGATCGGGTGTCAGAAAGAGGGGATGTAGCAAAAACAATACAAAAGCGAATGCACATCCTACAATCAAATAGTCTTTTACAAGTCTGTCGGGAATTCTTTTCATGGTTTTCCTTTTGGGAGTGAAACAATTAATGCTATATACCTATTCTCTCATGTGTTTGCGCAAAAGTAATGGATTTATTCCTATCAACGCAACTATCCACGGATGAATAAGCATCACTGGGATATTTGGAAAGTATCTGATGACGAACGGAAAGGGGTGCAGCCAGTCAAGACAAGGATGTTACATCGCTGACGAACAGCCGCATTTCGTACCCTATTGGGCAATTATCCCTATACGCTCCCGAATATCCCGAATAGGATGCAGCATTGAAAAAGGTCTCTATTTTTACGGCAGAAAGCTTTTGTCATAAGGCATCTTGTGACAGTTAAAAACAGATTTATTAACCGTATTATTTCAGCAATTATGGAACAAAAGTATTCACATTTATTTTTGATTTCTTTCGTGTGGTGGCTCTTAGCCACTTCAACTTTCAAGGCAAAAGCACAAACCGAAACAAACGACAGCATTACAGACATCTTCAAGGAGATGAATCTGGAGGAGGTGGTAGTAAAGGGGACTTTGCCGACAGTCAAGTTCAAAGCCAACTCGCTGGAGGCACGAATCGCTGGTACCGATCTTGAACATGCCGGCACACTGGAAGATGTACTCGGCAAGACTCCAGGTATGTATAAGCAAGGAGAGGAGCTGCAGGTCATAGGGAAAGGCTCGCCCATATACTATATTAACGGCCGAAGGCTACAGGATGCAGCCGAACTGCAACGCATCAGCTCGGAGCAGGTTCGCAGTGTGGAGGTCATCAACAACCCCGGTAGCGACTATGCGTCCGATGTGCGTGCCGTGGTCAAAATCAAACTGAGGCCGGCACAGGGAGAGGGACTCGGTCTGGACACGAAAGCCGATGTCTGTCAGTCATTGGTTCGTGGCGGAACCGACCCGGGAGCCAACCTTTCCTTGAACTATCGCTACAAAGGATGGGATTTCTTCGGAGGCTCGCATTTGGGATACAGCAGATACTACCAGCACGGAGAGATTGGCGGTGTCACTGCGATGAAGCGTCTGAATCATGAGCAGAAAGGGATACTGGATACCGACTTCATCAATCGCCTGCTGCAGCTCCATTTCGGAACGAACTGGCAGATAAACAGCCATCATACCGTCGGCCTCATGATACAAACCGCCCGTACACTGTACAATAACGAGAAAACAACGATTGATGAAGAGGTGTGGCGTGACGGTGTCTTTGAAGACCATATTATCTCTGCTTCCACATGCAAGCTGAACAGCCAGAACAGCTTTACGATGAGCACCTACTACAACGGACAGGTGGGCAACGTCAATATTGACTGGAACGTTGATATGGTCAACAATCATATACGCAAGACCAATAGCACCACGGAACAGAGCCTCATTCAAGACAGCGAATTCTGGACTGAGACTAACACACGCAACAAAATGCTGGCAACAAAACTTGTTCTCACTTATTCATATCGGAAAAGCGAATTCAAGGTAGGGACAGAGGTATATCGTGCCGTAAGCGACAATACGCAAACCACTTCCTCTGAAGTGATTATGAACTCTGAGTCGGAGGTGGCAGAAACCACAACGGCTGCATTCGCCTCGTATTCCCTTGCTTCGTCCATCGGGCAATGGTCTGTAGAGATTCGCTACGAGCATGTCAACATGGATTATCAGGACAAAGTAAATGCTATCAAGGACAACGTCCGTCAGCAGGACAACTTCTTCCCCTTCATTTCGTGGAGCCAGACCTTCGGTAAGTTAGGTCTGTCGGCCAACTACTCCATCAAGACCCGACGCCCCAACTACCAGCAATTGCGAGATGTCACAAGATATCACAGCCGATATATCTATGAGAGCGGGAATGCACAATTGCAGAACACCATCAACCAGACCCTTTCGCTCATGGGCAACTATCACTGGCTGACCTGTGGCATAGAATACCTGAATGCGGCGCACAAGATTTTGGATTGGGGTGAACTGTATAACGAACAAGGAGTCATCCTACTAAAGACACGGAACCTTGAAAAACCGGTCAATAGCATGACGGCCTACGTCCTTGCAAGACCCAAGATAGGTTGCTGGTCGCCAAACTACACCTTTGCATTCACAAAGCAGTTCTTCACCCTCGATTTCCATGACGATTTCGCCCCTACAGGAATACGGACAGCCACATTCAACAAACCGATGTTCTATCTCAATGCAAACAACAGCTTCCGCTTCGATACGCCCAAACACAATCCATGGCAATTCGAAGTGAACATGCAGTTACGTAGCAGTATGAACCATGACAACGACTACATCCGACGATCCATCCTTTCGTTAGAAGCAGCCGTACAGAAGTCATACCTGAACGGTAACCTCACTTTCCGCCTGTCAGCAAACGATTTACTGCAGAAAATGAAGGAGAACCTGTTCGTTGACTTTGGCGTATTCAGCATGACACAATATCTCAACAGACAGAGGCATAGCCTCACCTTCAGCATACATTACCGCTTGAATGCCACAAAGAGCAACTATCGCGGCAGCGGTGCCGGAGGGGATGCCAAGAACAGGATGCAGACTATGTAGTTTCAGCGAATTCCCGTCTATGGCATACAGGGGCAGACAAATCTCATAGGGCCAAAGTTCGGAGTGAAATTGAGCCAAAGTTCGGAGTAAAATTGCGCCAAAGTTCGGAGTGAAATTGCGCCAAAGTTCGGAGTGAAAACAAAAAAAATACTGATTTATTGAATATTACACAAATAATTATTACCTTTGCAGTGTCTTAAAAAAAAGAGCGATATGGAAGACAAGAAATACCTGCAAAGAATCTGTGACAAACAACTCAAAATACTACTCGATGCCATAGGTGCCATTTTGATAGAAGGGCCCAAATGGTGCGGCAAAACAAGTTCAGCCCGTCAGCAAGCAAAGAGTGTATTATTCATGCAGGATCCCGATAAGCGGTCCGCTTACATACACATGGCAGAGACCAAACCTTCCCTATTGCTCCAAGGCGCGACCCCTCGGTTGCTGGACGAATGGCAGGATGCTCCCGTTCTTTGGGATGCTGTACGTTTTCAAGTTGATAACCGTCAAGCTTCAGGCCAGTTCATCCTTACAGGATCGGCTGTACCATCCGATGACGAGATTCACCACAGTGGTGCTGGACGTATCGCCCGAATGCGGATGCGTACCATGAGCCTCTATGAATCCGGTGAATCCTCAGGTACGGTGAGCCTCTCCTCCCTGTTTGAAGGCAACCATGAAGTGGAGGGAATGAGTGACATCAGCATCGAACAGATAGCTCACCTGATTTGTCGCGGAGGATGGCCTGCGTCAGTGGGTAAGTCAGACCAAGCGTCACTTCTTACCGCCCACTCCTACGTAGATGCCATCATCAACAAGGACACCCATCGGGTTGACGGCGTAGAAAAGAACCCTGACCGTGTATATATGCTGCTTCGTTCCCTCTCTCGCAACATCACCACACTGGCCACTGCACAGACCATCATCAGCGATGTTGCAACCAACGAAATCAGCATGACTGACAAGACCTACTCATCCTACATCAATGCCTTGAAACGCATCTTCGTCATCGAAGATTTACCCGCATGGCAACCCTCACTACGTTCAAAAACAGCTATCCGAACCTCTGACAAGCGGCACTTCACAGACCCAAGCATCGCTACATCAGTGCTCAGAATCAAGCCAGACATTCTCTTGAAAGACTTTGAATATTTCGGTTTCCTGTTTGAAGCACTCTGTACGCGCGACATACGAGTATATACCGATGCCAACGACGGGAAGGTATATCACTATCGCGACAAAAATGGGCTGGAGGCAGATATGATTATTCAGCTGGCCGATGGCCGCTGGGCACCTATAGAAGTCAAGATGGGAAGCCGACAGATAGAGGAAGCTGCAACCAATCTACTCAAGTTGCAATCGAAGGTAAATATCGAAAAGATGGGTCCTCCCTCGTTCCTCATGGTGTTGACCGCAGGCGAATTTGCGTACCGCCGCAATGATGGCGTACTGGTCGTTCCATTAGGGTGTCTAAAGGACTGACCCCTCACGCCTAAGGAGACATCAGCACTATCAATCATCTATAATTTACCCAAATCTGTTCCATCCCAATTATCTTGTACTGATTCTTAGAAAGAGTACCGGGTCAGAAGAATGCCTTGATGCACTGCCAGCAAAAGTAAGCGCACAACATGCACTTCAGCAATGTACCGAACAGGAACCCGATGAGCGAACCGATGCCTGAACGGAAAGCACGAGCCGTATCATGACCTTCCAGCAACTCGCCCACTACGGCACCCAGAAAGGGACCTACCAATATGCCTGCCGGCAAAAAGAAGAGACCGATAAGTGTACCTATGAGACAGCCGCGCGTACCCCAACGGCTACCGCCACTGTACTTGCTGCCCAGCATAGGTACGACGTAGTCGAGTACTTGCACCACTACCACTGCCAACAACCATCCCAGCAACTGGGAGGAGGTATAGTCTGCCTGTCGGGTCAGATGCAGCAACAACAGACCGACATAGGCAATCGGCGGGCCAGGCAACATGGGGATGACACATCCGGCCAAACCAACCAACAAGCAAATCAACGCAAGCAATATCAATACTATATCCATCATTTCCCCCCAAAATATATGGCAAATTTAGATATAAATCTCAATTTCTATGCCTGTATAATAAGAAAAAAATCAAGATTCCTCCTATCTTTATAGCATGAGAAATTACATCAGAACGTCAAGCAGTCGAACCTCATATATTTGTCCGACCTGTCTGTTCTTGTGTGCAACGAATTTCACCCTTGCTTCGCTCTTTCCTTTGAGCAAATCGGCAGAGATTGGATAGTCAACGGTCTTGAACTGCGATGTGCGCCAGCGGTGGGAGTTGTTGACGCTACACAGCAACACATCGTCTATGTAGATGTCAAACTCGCTGGTTCGCCACTCGTCCTGCCCCCAAAACTTGAGCCTCAGAGTAAGGTTTGTCTTGCCTTCCGTCTTCATAAGATAACTGAAGCTGTGCCCATCGCTTGCATCGCGATAGAACACTCCTTCGGTACTGCCACGGTTGGAGTCGTCGGTCTCCATGCGGTGATCGGTCTCGGGCTGTTGCTCGCCAGGCATGACCTTGTCAACGGTCAGGTTCTCCAAAGCCTGACGTTCACGCTCTGCATCGGCAAGTGCGGTGAGATAAGTCTTATACTCCTGTTCGTTGAGTGCAAGCCAGTACATCATGTAGCGCGAGTCGTGAATCTCGAAGAACGGCTGAAGTTCACCGTTGATGGCATTCTCCATGCGTGTAGTCAACTTGAAGTGCAAAGGCTTGCCTTCTATCGGCTTCAACTGATCGACAATGTCTTCGATGTGCTGTGGCACGAGTATGGGAGCCTTGTCGAGAGGCAGTTTTTCACCTCCAGCATATTGTCCGAAGCGGCTGTCGTCTGCCACAAGATGGCTCATGTCTTCTATTCCAGTCTTCATGCCAAGGACTATCGGTCCGTACATAATTGCAATGTACTGCGGTACATTGGGCATTCGACTCACTGAGGCATGCATAGGCAAGGACACCTCTACCCTATCGCCTTCCTTCCACTTGCGTTTGATGCAATAATAGCCGTTCTGCTCATATCCTTCAACTTTGAATCCGACTCCACGCACAGCAAAGCCGTCGCACCACTGTGGTTTCCTGATTTTCATGACAAAATCGCCCTTTCCTTCATCAATGGAGATGACTGTTGACTCGGTATAGGGGAAGGAAGTGTGCTGGCTTACCACCATGCCGCGCTGATGCCAATGCAGTTCTGAGGCCACGAAAAGGTTTACCGACAGTTCTTCGTCGCCACTATGCGTCCATACGAACTGACCATATTTACCATGGTTCTCCATACCTGTACCCACACAGCACCACATTGCCATGTTGGGAGCCGAATAGTTACGGTAGTGGCGTGGGCGTGCCGAAGTGAAATAGACATATCCACCGTGTATGGGATGCTGAGTGGATAGGATGTGATTGAACAATGCCTGCTCATAGAAGTCGCCATAGCATCCGTTGGGGCTGACGCGATTGAGTGCCTCGGTCAGCTTTAGCATATTGTAGGTGTTGCACGACTCGGGTCCGTCGATATCGTTGACATAGTCTATAGAAGTCTCCTTTGTCGGGAAGTGCTCGCGACGACTGTTACCGCCTATGGCAAGTGACCGTTGACCTACCACCTGATTCCAAAAGAAAAGGCTTGCTTCGTGATAGTTGGCATCACCTGAAAGTTCGGCAATGCGCTGAAATCCTATCACCTTGGGAATCTGTGTATTGGCGTGCATATTATCGAGGCAGTCGTTATGATGTAGCATGGGGTTAAGGAGAATCTTGTGGGAAAACCTGCGCGCACAGTCGATGTATTTCTTATCACCACTGATGGCGTATGCGTCGGCAAGCACTTCGGGCATACCTCCATGCTCGTTACCGAGCATGTTTTCCATCTGCTCGTCGCTCAATGACGATGTTATATCAACCGCCCAGTCGCAAAATCTCAGGAAAAGTCCCTTTGCCTCCTCGTTGCCACAATAGAGCCAGGCATCGCGTAGGCCGGCATACATCTTATGAATGTTATAGTAAGGTGCCCATGCGCCGAAATAAGTTCTGAAATCGCCTTTGCGTAAGGTTGACCATAGTTCTCGACTGCCAGGATGTCCGCCAATGTATCCGTAGCTCCACGCCTCTCCACGTCTGTCGTTAGCCTCCAGACACAGCTTCAATTCAGCAATCATATAGTCCATTCTTCGTTTACACTCCTCACTGCCTGTAGCAGCGTTGATGGCAAGTGCCGAGAGGTAGTGTCCTCCGACATGCCCGTCAAGCCCATCCCAGTTAGGATAGGTTGGCTTGCGAGGCTGCAATCCTGCCTCTTTTCTGTAAGGAGCCAGCAGACGGTCGCAGTCGTACTTTAGCAACACATCGACATTCAGGTCGCGTGCCGTCTTCAATGGTCCGTCAAGCAGCCTGATGTCGCCCAGTGGAAACTCGTCATAATACAATTTGTCTTGTGCCGTTAGGTTTGTAGCACATATTATTAGCACAAATCCAATGATTAAAAAAGCTCTGTTTTTCATGCTGATAGATTGTTTTTTTATTCTGACTACAAAGATATAACAAAGAAACGAAAGTGAGTGCAAAATAGTGCTTCAGAAAACAGTTCTGCCATGAAGGGAACTATATTCCATAGTAGACGTATGTAGAAATCATCGGGAAGGTAGATGAAATATAAGTTCGCAAGCTCCGAATGTCCGTTCCAAGCCTTCGAACGTACATCCGAAGCCTTGGAATGCACGTACAAAGACTACGAACAAGCATTGAAGCAAGATTCTCCTTATTTTGGAGCAAGGTTTAGAGCGAATTATAGTGCACTTTCCTTTCGTAATTTATACCGAAAAGCTTGACTTCATGAAGCCATTGTGGAAATATCATTCCTCCGAACTGGCGAATCTGAGTAATATTGACTACTTTTGTGACCTCATTCTATAACTATGTACTGTATGGAAAATCAAAGACCTTTGATATTGGTGTCCAATGACGACGGTGTCATTGCCAAAGGCATCAGCGAATTAATCAAGTTTTTACGCCCGTTGGCTGAGATTGTGGTGATGGCGCCCGACGCTGCCCGTTCTGGTGCCGCCTGCGCACTGACCGTAAAGGAGCCCATCCACTACCAGCTGGTACGGAAAGATGTGGGGCTGACGGTCTACCGCTGTTCGGGTACCCCCGTAGATTGTATCAAACTTGCATTTCACACCGTATTGGAACGAAAACCCGACCTGGTGGTGGCCGGCATCAATCACGGAGACAACTCGTCGGTCAACGTACACTATTCGGGTACGATGGGAGCCGTCATCGAAGGGTGCCTGAAAGGGGTTCCGTCCATCGGATTCTCCCTCTGCAGCCACGAGCCCAATGCCGACTTTGAGGCAACAGGGCCTTTCATACGACAGATTGTACAACAGGTATTGGAGAAGGGATTGCCTTCCCTGACCTGCCTGAACGTAAACTTTCCCGACACCAAGAAGCTGCAAGGCATCCGCATTTGCGAACAGACACGCGGCGAATGGGTGAACGAGTGGGAGAACTTCGCCGATCGGGGCGATGCACATTACTACTGGCTGACAGGAGCGTTTGAGAACAAAGATGAGGCAAACGAGAAGAACGACCACTGGGCACTGGATCATGGCTATGTAGCCGTAACGCCCGTTACCGTAGACGCCACGGCATACGGATTGCTGGAGGAGATGAAAACGTGGTTCTGAGACAAACGGATTGAGAACGATGAAGTATTATTTGATAGTAGGAGAAGCTTCGGGCGACCTTCATGCCTCACACCTGATGGCGGCCCTGAAAGAGGAGGATGCGGAAGCCACCTTCCGCTTCTTCGGCGGTGACCTGATGGCCGCTGTAGGAGGGACCATGGTGAAGCACTACCGGGAGCTGGCCTATATGGGATTCATCCCCGTGCTGCTGCACCTGCGTACTATCTTTGCCAACATGCGGCGTTGCAAACAGGACATTGTGGAATGGGACCCCGATGTCCTCATTTTGGTGGATTATCCGGGCTTTAACCTCAACATAGCCCAATACATCCATGCACATACCCGCATCCCCGTCTACTACTATATCTCTCCCAAAATATGGGCATGGAAGGAATACCGTATCAAAAACATCAAGCGCGACGTGGACGCACTCTTCTCCATCCTACCCTTTGAGGTGGAGTTCTTCGAAGGGAAACACGGCTATTCCATCCACTATGTGGGCAACCCCACCATGGATGAGGTGACGGCATTCCGCTCTGCGTATACCGAGGATTTTGAAACCTTCACCCGTGCCAACGGTCTTTCTGCCCGCCCCATCATCGCTCTGCTGGCAGGAAGCCGCAAACAGGAGATAAAGGACAACCTGCCTGACATGATACGGGCCGCCTCTGCCTTTTCTGGCTATCAGTTGGTGGTGGCGGGTGCCCCAGCTATCCCCCCGGCGTACTACCGACAGGTGATGAGGAATGTACAGGTACCGGTTCTGTTCGGAAAAACCTATCCGCTACTCAGCCATGCGGCAGCGGCACTGGTCACCTCGGGCACAGCCACTTTGGAGACGGCTCTGCTGCGTGTACCACAGGCAGTATGCTACCACACACCGATAGGAAAGGTGATTGCTTTCTTGAAACGACACATCCTGAAGGTAAAATACATCTCGTTAGTGAACTTGATTGCCGATGCAGAAGTGGTGAAAGAGCTGGTAGCCGACAGCATGACAGTGGAAGGGATGAAGGCTGAACTGAATGCCCTGCTGAATGACAAGGACTATCGGGAACAGATGCTGAAGGGATACGAGCGCATAGCCACCCGATTGGGTGAGGCCGGTGCCCCCCAGAGGGCTGCCCGCGAAATAATCCACCAACTGAAACAGAGACGACAGCAGTAGAAAGAGGTAAAAAAAAGAAAAAGGAAGAACAACTGGCTCCGAATATTCGTTAAAAATGCAGAAGTCGATGCAGTAAATCATCGGCTTCTGCATTTTAGTATGTGGTTGCGGATGACGCACATTTATGAATCAATTAAAACTGGATAGATTATGAAGTATTTGAAGCGAATTCAATGGCTGTTGATGGCGTTCTGTCTGACAGTAACGCCTGTGTTGCAATCGTGTGACGACGATGATGACGGATATTCCATCGGTGACTTCACACCGCCGCTGTGGGCTACGGTCCGTCTGACGGGGAATGCGTTCTACCTGGATTGCGATGTCTGGGGGACACTCTGGCCGGTGAACGTAGACCTGGACTGGTACAAGCCTGTAGAGGGACAACGGGTCATCACCACCTTCAACCCACTGTGGGATGACTATGAAGGGTACGACCATGCCGTGAAACTGCTGGGGCTGCAGAACGTACTGACCAAGGAGGTGGAGACCCTGACACCCGACAATGCGGAGGCCTATGGCGACGATCCGGTACTGATATTCAAAGGAGACATGAGCATCAGCGGCGGTTACCTGAACATCCTCTTTTTGCAAAACGTTCCTGCCAATACGAAGCATCGTATCAGCCTGGTACGCAGCGAAAAGAATGACGAACAGATAGACGAGGAGGGATACATCGTACTGCAACTGCGGTACAACGACTACGACGACCTGACTGGCCGACGTGCCTATGGAGCCGTATCCTTCAACCTGGCCTCGCTGGACATCACTGAGGAGACCAAGGGAATCAAAGTGAAACTCAACTCAGAGAAGAACGGCGATGTAGAGGTGACGTTTGATAGACAAGACCAAGGAGAAAGAAGCTCCATGAAGGGAGGTTTCGACCTGTCGATGATGAAACTGAAATAAGGGGGAAAGAACGGAAACAAGAAAAGGCACAGAGTCTGATTTACTGCGAGGTAAATGGGCTCTGTGCCTTTTATATATGCTATGCTCCTTTAGCGACGTGCGAAAGGATTACAACAGACGACGTGCTCCGTCGCTGATAACGACATCGTAAATCTTCGGGCTACGTCCGAACTTCTTCTTGAACTCTTCCTTCGCCTTCTCGATGAACGTGCCATACAGCTCTTCCTTCACGAGGTTGATGGTGCAACCGCCAAAGCCGCCACCCATCACGCGAGAGCCTGTTACACCGCAGTCGAATGCAAGGTCGTTCAGGAAATCGAGTTCTTCGCAGCTTACTTCGTACAGCCTGCTCATGCCGTGATGCGTCTCGTACATCTTCTGGCCAACGGTCTCGTAATCGCCACGCTCCAATGCGTCGCAAACGTCGAGTACACGCTGAATCTCCTCGATAACGTATTCTGCACGCTTGTAATCTTCTTCGCTGATTTCTGCCTTTGATTCGTTCAGCATCTCCATCGTCACGTCACGCAAGAACTCTACATGCGGATGTTTCTTCTGAACAGCAGCCACAGCAGCCTCGCAACTCTGACGACGCTTGTTATAAGCCGAAGAAGCCAATTCATGTTTCACTACAGAATCAACCAATACCAAACGGTAACCCTGCGGATCAAACGGGAAATACTGGTATTCCAACGAACGGCAATCCAAACGGATGAGGCTGCCCTTTCTGCCAAATACAGAAGCGAACTGGTCCATGATACCGCAGTTCACACCGCAATAGTTGTGCTCGGTCGACTGACCTACCTTAGCCAACTCGAACTTGTCAATCTTGTTGTCACCGAACAGGTCGTTCAGTGCGTAAGCATAGGTGCTCTCCAATGCAGCGGAAGAAGACATACCTGCTCCCAGAGGAACGTCACCGGCAAAAGCGGTATTGAAGCCTTTGACCTCAACGCCGCGCTTGATCATCTCGCGGCAAACACCGAAGATGTAGCGTGCCCAGCTGGCGCGGGGAGCATCCTCTTCGTTCAAGCCAAATTCTACATAGTCCTTCAAGTCGATGGAGTATGCCTTTACTAAATTGGTACCGTTGGGCTTGATTTCAGCAACCATACCTTTATCTATCGCGCCGGGGAATACAAAACCACCGTTGTAGTCGGTGTGTTCACCGATGAGGTTAATACGTCCGGGAGAAGCATAAACAGCTCCAGTTGTTCCGTCAAAGTGTTTAATGAAACGGCTTCTTACGTGATCTATATCCATGATATTAACAATTTATAGGGTGAATAAAATCAATTAATGTTCTACTTTTTGAATCAATCTACAGGAATATCCTTGTTTACATTCTTGCAGCCAATCTTACTATAGTACAGGATGTATGCCAACATGGCGATAACCAGCCAGTAGCTGACGATGGGGTTGGTAGCCTTGGCGATGAAGTCCTGGATGAGTGGCATGATGCCACCACCTACTACCATCATCATGAAGAGACCCGATGCAGCCGCAGTATACTTGCCCAGACCTTCTACAGCCAGATTGAAAATACCGCCCCACATGATGGAAGTGCAGAGACCGCAAGCAGCCAGCAGGAAGCATTTTACAGGAACGGGATTGCCTCTGAAGGTAACCACAATGCTCTCGGGCATCAGGATGGCTACGAGAATAAGAATAATGGCTGTCATGGACACTACCGTCATCTGCGAAGTAGTAGCAACCTTGCCACTAATGACGCTGCTGGATGCACGGCCCACCAACATAAGGAACCAGTAGAGAGCGGCCAAAGCACCACCTACGGCAGCTGCGCCCTCAAACGACTGGTTGGAGAGGTAGAAGTTCAATTGGGCAGGAATACCGATTTCGATTCCTACATAGAAGAAGATGGCAATCACACCCAACAGACAGTGACGGAATGCAAGCGGACTGTGCTCATACTTCTCGTTCTTATTGTTGGCCTGCGGCTCGGGAATGGCCACAAAGAAAATGATGAGGAACGAGAGGGCAAATACGGCGATACCGATGAAGAGCAACGGAGCGACATCGGTCATACTGGTGTTCTGCGTCAGCTGACCAATCATGACACCTACCAGGAAGGGAGTCAACGTACCTGTCAGCGAGTTCAATGTACCACCAATCTGAATCAGCTGGTTACCCTTGTTGCCGCCACCGCCAAGCAGGTTCAGCATCGGGTTTACCACAGTGTTCAGCATACATACACAGAAACCGCAGATGAAGGCACCCAGCAAGTAGATAACCAGATTCAGCGCAACCACCTGACCATTGTAGGTGAAGGCTGCAATGTCGGCTCCGAAGATACTGGAGAAGTATTGCACCAGCAAACCAACCACTCCCACAGCCAAAGCAGAGAGAGCCGTCTTCTTATAACCATACTTGATCAACATCTTGCCGGCCGGGATACCCATGAAGAGATAGGCTGCAAAGTTCATCATATTTCCCATCATGCCTGCCCAGCTATATGTGAATCCCCATATATTACCGAATGGCGCTGCCATATTCGTAACGAAGGAGATCATTGCAAACATAAAACACATCGTGATAATGGCGATGAGATTACCATTTTTCTTTTCTTGACTCATGATATTAAAAGGATTAATAAATAATTGATTTGAATTTAGGTTAATGATTCTCTTGACTATTTCTTGTCTACATCGAATTTGTAGATGGTCAGTTGCTGGTATTCATCTCCCGGCAGCAATACGCACGAGGGGAAATGAGCCCGGTTGGGCGTGTCGGGGAAGCATTGAGCCTCGAAGCAGACGGCACTGCGTGAGGGGAATGTAGCACCATGAGCGCCTTCAAATCCGTTCAGCCAGTTGCCGGTATAGAGCTGTACACCCACTTCGGTAGTGTACATCTCCATGGTACGACCGCTTTCGGGGTCGGAATAGGTTGCGGCCAGTTCCAACGAGCCACTTTCCTTCTTATTCAGTACATAGCAATGATCGTAGCCTTCGCCATTGACTATCTGCTCGTCGTCCGCATCAATGCGTTCGCCGATGGTGTGCGGCGTACGGAAGTCCATCGGAGTACCCTCTACCTTCAGGATTTCTCCCGTCGGAATAGAGTCCTTGTCAATGGGTACGAAATAATCGGCGTTGATGGTAATGATTTGGTTGTTGACGGTAGGAGTCGGATTGGCTATACCAGCCAAATTGAAGAAAGCGTGGTTGGTCAGATTGACAATCGTAGCCTTGTCTGTAGTGGCCCGATATTCGATAGCAAGAGCATTTGTTTCGTCTTCCAAGCGGTAAGTGACCTCTACTTCAAGTTTGCCGGGGAATCCCTCCTCACCATCGGCAGAGGTATAGGTAAAGATGACGGTTGTGTCATCGGGCTGTACAGCATCCCATACACGGGCATGGAAACCGGTAGGTCCTCCGTGCAACGCATTGGGGCCGTTGTTGATGGCCAGGTTATGCTCTTCGCCGAAAAGGGTGAATTTACCTTTGGCAATGCGATTGCCATACCGGCCGATGATGGTACTCAGGAACGGTTCCGGGCTGTGCACCACGTGGTCGATGCTGTCATGCCCCAACACAACGTTGGCATACTTCCCATCACGGTCGGGCACCATAATGGTCAGTACGGCACAGCCATAATTGGTGGTGGCCACTTCCATACCCGCTTTGTTGCGCAGTATGAACAAATCTGTCTTTTTTCCGTTTATATCCTGTTGGAAGTCCTTCCGGTTCAGGCCGGATAAGTTACTTTCTGTCATAGCAGTGTTTATCATATCATGGTTTATTTAAATTTCTTGCAAATAAAGAGAAATTCTTTTGTTCTCCCAAGGAAAAGCCATAAAATGTGGGAGACATTTTAGGAAAGTTTAGCGTTTAACAAATGAAAGAGAAAGGGATATTTTTCGTATGTTTGCCGAGACAATGGATTTATGAAGGTTGGAATAGATATTATCAGCAAGATAAGTATGGTAAAATTATCATACAATCTATACGACCGATGTTTAATTTGTAATTCTTAATTTTTAGATTAAAAAATGTATCCTCTTAAATTTGAGCCAATTCTGAAGCAGACGCTTTGGGGAGGCGAAAAGATTATTCCTTTCAAACACCTGAACGACACGTTGGCCAATGTGGGCGAAAGTTGGGAAGTATCCGCTGTAGAGGGAAGTGAATCAATCGTGGCAAATGGCATAGACAAGGGACACACCTTGCCGGAAATGGTACGCAAATACAAAGATGAGCTGGTAGGCGAAAGCAACTATGCCCGCTTCGGCGACAAGTTTCCGCTGCTTATCAAGTTTATCGACGCCAAGCTCGACCTTTCCATCCAGGTGCATCCGGGTGACGACCTGGCCAGGAAAAGGCACAACAGTTTTGGCAAAAACGAGATGTGGTATGTCATCTCTGCCGACAAAGGTGCCAAGCTGATATCGGGATTCTCCAAACAGATTACACCGAAAGAGTACAAAGAGAGAGTTCACAACGGCACCTTTGCCGAGGTACTGCAATCGTGCCCCATCCAGCCGGGTGATGTTTTTTATGTGCCGGCCGGACGTGTGCATGGCATCGGAGCCGGTGCATTCGTCGCCGAAATCCAACAGACATCGGACATCACTTACCGTATATTTGACTACAACCGCAAGGACAAGAACGGGAAGAGCCGCGAACTGCATACCAGCCAGGCGATTGATGCCGTCAACTTTGCCGATGTACAGGACGACTTCCGTACGGAATACGAACGGATTCAGAACGAACCGGTAGAGATGGTCGCCTCCCCCTACTTCACCACGTCGGTGTACGACATGACGGAGGAGATTACGTGCGACTATTCCGAACTCGACTCGTTCGTCATCTTCATCTGCGTGGAAGGAGCCTGCCGGCTAACAGACAACGAGAAGAACGAGGTGACGTTGCAAGCCGGTGACACCGTACTGCTCCCGGCAACCACTCAAGAGGTAACGATTGTGCCCGACGGTGCAGTAAAATTACTGGAAACATACGTTTGACAGGAGTACAACTACTATAGTTGAGAGACAATAGGCAGAGGCACAAAATCACGGAGTTCTCCTTTCTCTATCGGAGATGCCTGTGATTTTGTGCCTCTGATGTGTATCTTGCCTCTTACAGGGGGATTACAGTCCCAAGATATCGGTCTGCCGTCCCATGGGTTGGTTGCTGTACTCCCCGTTCACATGTTCGCCCTCTTTCGGATTCAGTTCCAGCCCCTTCTTCATATCTTCCATCGAACCCTCCTTATCACCGTTCAGCAACTTGGCACGTCCACGTTCGTGATAAGCAGCAGCAAATTCAGGATTCAAGTCGATAGCCTCATCAAAGAGGGCAATCGCTTCCGACAGTTTTTTCTGTGTGATATAGAGCTGTCCCAATGCCAGATAGGCCTGTTCGTTGAAGGGATTCAGTTCCGTGATGGCACGATAGCACTTCTCGGCCTCATCGGGAGCACCGGTTGACTCCTTGAGCTTTCCTTGCAGCAACAGGGCACTCTCCTCTTCCGAATTGTGTGACAGAATGGCTTCGATATCCTCCTCTGCCTCTTTGAATTGACGCATCTGTATCAATGCCTCCGCCCGCAGCAAGCGTACTTCGATAAAGTCCTCTTTCAGAACAATGGCTTTCGTGAGGTGCGCCACACACATCAGTCCGTTTCCCTGACCGTTTTCGGCCTTACCCAGCAGGTAGTGTCCCATAGCATTTCCGGCCTCTATCCGAATGGCCTGCTGGGCTGCCTCGGCCATCGCAGGATAGTCTTCCTGCATATAACATACATTAGCCAGTGTCAGAAAGGTTGGAACATGTTCGGGCTCGGCCTGTGCCATGCGCTGCAGCAATTCGCGAGCCTCATCCAGCTTGCCCGTCTGAATATAGGTCTGCGCCAGATAGCCCATGGTCTCGAAGTCCTCTTGCAACTGCAGTGCTTCCACAAAACATTTGATGGCATAGTCGGAGCGTCCCATGCGCTGGGCACGCATACCGTCATACTTGAATATCTCGAAACGTTTCTGATCGTTTTTTTGTTTCTCATCGGCTGCGTTTTCCGTCTTGCCGGAGAAGAAAGATTTAAAGAATCCCATGTGAATTACGATGTTTATTTGATTGACGGCAAAAGTACGGATTTATTTTCTGATTTGCAGCATCCCATCGACGCTAATTATCCTCCTTTCCTCCAGCATCTGCCGGATGGTTGCGCTCAACTCTTCTTCGGGCCACAGCGTAGCTTGCGCCAACGCAACCGGCGAAAGAGGGCGCTCAGCCAACAGGTGCAGAAGGTGCTGCATCCGTTCGTCGCGGGTAGCCGAAGAGACACCCTGGTGCAACTGACTTCGACAAGTGTCACATTGTCCGCAGGCATGTTCATTACGTTCGCCAAAATAGTCTAACAACAACCGACTGCGGCAAGTACGGTCGTCATTCACATACTCCAGCATGGCATGGATGCGTTTGGTATAACGCTTCTTCCGCTCTTCATACACTTCAGGAGGAATGTGCATCCGCTCTGTCTCTACCCGCTCGCGCGTGTATATAATATATGGTATCTTTTTACGAGGGATATAACTGATGATGCGCTGTCGGGATAGGTGTATCAGCAGTTCGAACACCTTCTGCAGAGAAAGGCCTGTACGGGCAGCCATCGCCTCCTCACTGATAAAAGCATAGTCGGTAAAGAGCCCCGTGTACGAACGAAGCAGCATCTGTATCAGCCTCTCTCCCTCCTCACCTTGCCGCTGCAGCTTGTACAGTTCTTCCCGTTCCAACGTAAAGCGAAGCCGCGAAGCGTTGTTCTGCTCCTCGGTGTACTCCAGATAGCCGGCCAGCGTCAGAATCTTCAAAGCACTGTCTACCGGTACAGGGAAATAGTGGTATTGACGACAAAAGGCATCAATATCAAACTCACGCACGCATCCCAAGCCATCACCCATTGCCATCTGATAGAAATACTGCAGATGTTCGTACACATCTTTGATATACTCCTTGTCGGGAAACGTATCGGCAATGCGGCGCTGCAGCGTGACTTTGTCCGTATTGGCATAGAGGATAACGGCATACGCCTGCTCTCCGTCTCGTCCGGCACGTCCCGCCTCCTGGAAATAGGCTTCAATAGAATCCGGCAAATCCAAGTGAATGACCAGACGCACATCCGGCTTGTCGATGCCCATACCGAAGGCGTTGGTGGCCACCATCACCCGGCTCTCTCCACGCTTCCAGCGTTGCTGCCGCAGGTCTTTTGCCGCATCATCCAAGCCGGCATGATAAAAGTCGGCACTAATCTGTTCGCCGTTCAGCAGTTCGGCCACCTCCTTGGTCCGTCTGCGATTCCGTACATAGACGATGGCACTACCGGCCATCCGCTTGAGTATACGCAACAGTTCCTGCGTCTTGTCTTCCGAACGTCGTACGATATAGGCTAAGTTTTTCCGTTCAAAGCTCATGCGGAAGACGTTTTCCCGTGGAAAAAGCAATCTCCGCTGGATATCAGCGACTACCTCAGGCGTTGCACTGGCTGTGAGAGCCAGCACGGGCACGTCCGGCAACAGTGAGCGTATCTCTGCAATCTTCAGATAAGCCGGACGGAAGTCATAGCCCCACTGGGAGATGCAATGACTTTCATCCACCGTAATCATGGAAATGTGCATCTTCTTCAGCTTGATGCGAAAGATGTCCGTCCCCAACCGTTCGGGCGAGACGTACAGGAATTTATAGGGGCCGAAGATGCAGTTTTCCAACGTTGTGACTACCTCCTCACGACTCATACCTGCATGGATAGCCAAGGCCTGTATGCCCCTCTGCCGCAGGTTGGCCACCTGATCCTTCATCAAGGCGATGAGCGGTGTAATGACCAGGCACAAGCCTTCCTGAGCCAATGCCGGCACCTGAAAGGTGATGGATTTGCCTCCGCCTGTAGGCATCAGCCCCAGGGTGTCTTCTCCACGTCCGATGCTGCGAATGATATCTTCCTGTATGCCTCGGAAAGAGTCATAGCCCCAATACTGTTTCAGAATCTGATGATACATACCGTTCCTCTCAGTTCGGCTTGATGTCTTCTATCTGCAACTGTACCTCGCCCTTCTTGTGCGTATTCTCCTCAATGGTGTAGCAGATATCAAACGAGCGTTTGCTCTTGATGAAACGCACGTGCGAACTCTGCCCGAAAGCAATCCCGTTCATCACGTTATTCGACTTGTTGTCCACCAGTTCCAGTTTGATATGTTCCTGGTCGCGTCCCACCACCTTGCTGGTTCCGTAATCATACACGTTGTGCGTGCAGAAAATTGGTTTTACGTTCTCAGGACCGAAGGGATTGAATTTCTTCAGGTCGTTGAAGAATTTCGGAGTAATATCCCTGAAATCAATCTCTGCATTGACATCGATGACGGCACAGGTCTGTTCCGGCAGTATGTTTTGCGACACGAACTCTTCAAACCGTTCGGTGAAAGCCTGTACATTCTCTGCTTTCATCGAGAGTCCGGCCGCATACGTATGTCCTCCGAAGTTCTCCAGCAAATCACGGCAATACTCGATGGCCTTGTAGACATCGAAACCCGAAACCGAACGTGCCGAGCCTGTTGCGAGGTCGTTGGTGCGGGTCAACACCACAGCCGGACGGTAGTAAATCTCCGTCAGGCGGGAAGCCACGATACCAATCACTCCCTTGTGCCAATCCTCGTTGTAAAGCACGATGGAACGCCGTTCCGACAGGCCGTCCAATCCGGCCACAATCCGATTGGCCTCTTCCGTCATACTCTTGTCCAGGTCCTTGCGGGTTTCGTTGTACTGGTTGATTTGTCCGGCCTTCTCCAGTGCTGTAGAGAAGTCCTTCTCCGTCAACAGATCCACTGCCTCTTTTCCATTCTGTATACGTCCCGAAGCATTGATGCGCGGCCCTATCTTGAAGACAATGTCACTCATGGTCAGGTCGCGTTCCGTCAGTCCGCACACATCGATGATGGCTTTCAAGCCCACACTGGGATTGCTGTTCAGCTGTTTCAGCCCATGATAAGCCAGGATACGGTTCTCCCCCATGATTGGCACGATATCCGACGCGATGCTGACAGCAACCAAATCAAGCAACGGAATGAGATGATGAAACTCGATGCCGTTGCTGATGGCAAAAGCCTGCATGAACTTGAAACCGACGCCACACCCCGACAGATGCTCATAGGGGTAGGTATTGTCCTCCCGCTTGGCATTGAGAATGGCCACGGCAGGCGGCAACACTTCATCGGGGACGTGGTGGTCACAGATGATGAAGTCTATGCCTTTCTCCTTGGCACAAGCAATCTCTTCCACGGCCTTGATACCGCAGTCCAGCACAATGACCAGCTTTACGCCCGTCTCCTCCGCATATTCCACCCCTTTGTCCGTCACGCCATACCCTTCGTTGTAACGGTCGGGGATGTAGTAGTCAATGTTCGAATAGAACTGTTGGATAAACTTGTAGACCAGTGCTACAGCTGTAGTTCCGTCTACATCATAATCGCCATAAATCAGAATTCTTTCTTTCCTTCCCATTGCCTTATTCAGGCGTTCCACGGCCATGTCCATATCTTTCATCAGGAAAGGGTCGTGCAAATCAGGTAGTTGCGGGCGGAAGAACTTCCTTGCCTCAGCCACGGTAGTGATTCCCCGCTCTACCAGCAGTCGTCCCAGCACCGGGCTAATGCCCAGTGATTGGGCCAG
Organism: Bacteroides sp.; assembly: GCA_051875915.1. Classification (GTDB taxonomy): domain Bacteria; phylum Bacteroidota; class Bacteroidia; order Bacteroidales; family Bacteroidaceae; genus Bacteroides. Next base: position 11,897 of record JBJEHI010000056.1, on the reverse strand, counting down.
TTGCTGGCTCGCTTCTATCTGTTCGGGTGTAATGGGTACATAGTTCCATTTGTGAGTCATTATATATATTATTTTTTCTTTCTCTATCTCAGAGTCAGAGGGAGAGCACAAATGTGCATATACAAGGGCACGTCCGCCCACTCTCCTCCAACAAGCGGTAAAGATATGAAAAACAAATGAAACATTTCCCCTTTCATGGAAAAATATTCATTTACATGGCAATATTTTTATTTCTCCCCCTTCACAATCACGTGTAGCCCTTCATCGGCGTTTTAGAAGGAGAGACAAAAAGAATTCGCACGAAATGTGGAGCGGACTTTTCATTGTCTGCGGAAAAGTGTTACTTTTGCGTCTCGTAAGCCCGAAGTCCTTCCTGCTGCGGAAGGGCGGGTCAGAAAAAAAATGGAAGTAATGAAAGACGAAATCAAGAAAGCCTGCCAAGTGTTGAACGAAGGCGGAGTCATACTGTATCCCACCGATACGGTATGGGGTATCGGATGTGATGCCACAAACGAAGAGGCGGTGCGTAGGGTATACGACATCAAACGAAGGGCCGACAGCAAAGCCATGTTGGTATTGGTGGATTCGGCCGTCAAGGTAGACTTCTATGTACGCGATGTACCCGAAATAGCCTGGGACTTGATAGAACTGGCCGACAAGCCGCTGACCATCATCTACTCCGGAGCACGCAACCTCGCCTCCAATCTGCTGGCCGAAGACGGCAGTGTGGGCATCCGCGTCACGCACGAGGCTTTCTCACAGCGGTTGTGCCAACAGTTCCGCAAAGCAATTGTATCGACCTCGGCCAATATCAGCGGAACACCTGCCGCCCACACCTTCGCCGAAATCAGCGAGGAGATTAAGTCGGCTGTGGACTATATTGTGGATTATCGTCGTGACGAGCAGGCGGCAGCCCGTCCCTCCAGTATCATCAAGCTGGGACAAGGAGGAGTTGTCCAGATAATCCGCGAATAACACTTCAGGGAGAGATTTCCGACTTCAAATGGATGCAGAGATTCGTATGACTTTAAAAGACAGAAAATAATGGACCGAAAGACAACGCTACAACGATTTCTCCTATGGCGCGAACAGCACATCAAGGAGAAACAGTTCATCCTGATACTCAGTTTTTTGGTAGGTATCTTCACGGCATTGGCAGCTTTGATACTGAAGATGCTGATACACTGGATACAGAACTTCCTGACGGAAAACTTCAACACCACAGAAGCCAACTACCTCTATCTGGTCTATCCGGTGGTGGGTATCTTTTTGGCCGGCCTTTTCGTACGGAAGGTGGTGAAAGACGATATCAGCCACGGAGTTACCAAGATACTCTATGCCATTTCCCGCAGGCAAGGACGCATCAAACGTCACAACACGTGGTCGTCCATCATCGCCAGCTCCATCACCATCGGCTTTGGCGGTTCGGTGGGAGCTGAGGCTCCTATCGTACTGACCGGATCGGCCATCGGCTCCAACTTGGGCAGCCTCTTCAAGATGGAGCACCACACGCTGATGTTGCTGGTGGGCTGCGGTGCTGCCGGTGCCGTAGCCGGCATCTTCAAGGCTCCCATTGCCGGACTGGTCTTCACGCTGGAGGTGCTGATGATAGACCTTACCATGTCATCACTCCTGCCATTGCTCATATCGGCGGTGACGGCAGCTACCGTCTCTTATATCACCACCGGCACCGATGCCATGTTTAAGTTCCACCTTGACAACGCATTCCAGCTGGAACGTATTCCTTATGTCATCCTGCTGGGCATCTTCTGCGGACTGGTATCGCTCTACTTTACACGCGCCATGAGCTCTGTGGAGGGAATCTTCGGCAAGCTGAAGTCACCCTACAAGAAGCTGTTGTTAGGCGGTACGATGCTCAGCGTGCTCATCTTTCTGTTCCCCCCCCTCTACGGTGAAGGCTATGACACCATAGAACTGCTGCTCAACGGAGTCAGCAACGATGAGTGGGACACTGTACTGAACAATTCCCTCTTCTACGGGCACGGCAACCTGTTGCTGCTGTACCTGCTGCTCATCATCCTCTTCAAGGTCTTCGCCTCCAGCGCCACCAACGGAGGTGGCGGTTGCGGTGGTATCTTTGCTCCCTCGCTCTATCTGGGCTGCATTGCCGGTTTCGTCTTCTCCCACTTCAGCAACGAGTTTGCTGCGACTGCCTATCTGCCCGAAAAGAACTTTGCCCTGATGGGCATGGCCGGTGTGATGAGCGGTGTGATGCACGCCCCTTTGACCGGAGTCTTCCTGATTGCCGAACTTACGGGTGGCTACGACCTCTTCCTGCCGCTCATGATTGTGGCTGTCAGCTCTTATCTCACCATCATCGTCTTTGAGCCCCACAGCATCTACTCCATGCGTTTAGCCAAGAAGGGCGAACTGCTGACACACCACAAGGACAGAGCCGTACTGACACTGATGAAGGTGGAGAACGTGGTAGAGACCGACTTTATTGCCGTACATCCCGAGATGGATTTAGGCGAAGTGGTCAAGGTCATCTCTACCTCGCGGCGCAATATGTTCCCCGTCATTAACGAGCAAGGTATCTTATTGGGCATCGTCCTGCTGGATGACATCCGCAACATCATGTTCCGGCAAGAGTTGTATCACCGCTTCCGGGTAGAGAAGTTCATGACATCAGCTCCCGCACGCCTGCACGATACCGACAGCATGGAACAGGTGATGCGTACCTTTGACGATACCCATGCTTGGAATCTGCCTGTAGTCGATGCTTCCGGTAAATATTTAGGCTTTGTCTCCAAATCGAAGATATTCAACTCATACCGACAAGTGCTGGTACACTTCTCCGACGAATGACACCGGCACTCCTGTCTGCTAACCATTGGAAATCCAGAACAATATGGAAAAGAAAGATTTACGAATTGTCTATATGGGAACTCCCGACTTTGCCGTGGAGTCGCTACGCCGTCTGGTAGAAGGCGGCTACAACGTGGTAGGTGTCATCACCATGCCCGACAAGCCCGCCGGACGCGGACACAAGCTGCAGTATTCACCCGTCAAGCAGTATGCCCTGTCACAAGGATTGCCGCTGCTACAACCGGAAAAGCTGAAAGACGAGTCGTTCTTGGAATCGTTGCATGCCTGGCAGGCCGACCTGCAGATTGTCGTTGCCTTCCGTATGTTGCCCCAAGTTGTATGGGACATGCCTCGTCTGGGCACTTTCAACCTGCACGCCTCGCTGTTGCCTCAGTATCGGGGAGCTGCCCCTATCAACTGGGCCGTCATCAACGGAGATACGGAGACCGGCATTACGACCTTCTTCCTAAAGCATGAGATTGACACCGGCGAAGTCATCCAACAGGTACGTGTACCCATCGCCGACACCGACGATGTAGGCATCGTGCACGATCGTCTGATGATGCTGGGCGGGCAGTTGGTAACGGAGACCGTCGATGCCATACTCAGTGGTCAGGTCACCACCATTCCCCAAGAAGAGATGGCATCCGGCGAGGTATTACGTCCGGCTCCCAAGATTTTCAAAGAGACGTGTCGCATCCAATGGAACAACCCGGCAAAGCGTATATACGACTTCGTCCGAGGATTGTCACCCTATCCGGCTGCTTGGTCCGAGCTTCACTTACCCACTGGAGAGATACTGACAGTCAAGGTGTTTGAGACAGAAAAACTACCCGCCGTCCACTCACTGACTGTGGGCAGCATACAGACCGACGGGAAGAAGTATCTGCGCGTAGCCGTGGCCGATGGCTTTATCGGTATCCGTTCCCTGCAGCTACCAGGCAAAAAACGACTGGCAGTAGACGAATTGCTACGAGGCTTCCGCCTGACCGACGAAGCCCAATTCCACTGATAAACGAGTGGTTCTTGCCACCCATATAGAATGCAATTCCCCCAACCGACCATTGGCGCGGTTGGGGGAATTGCAATCTTTACGCGAGAAGCAGTGACTACCATCTGGTCATTCCCCAGCCAGAGAGTCACCGTACTCCATCTCGCCTTGTACGACAAACAAGATTTCCTCCGGATCGTACTCACCCATTTTATCCTTACGAGCCTCTTTGACGATATAGTCTACCACCTTGTCCAGGTCAATCTCTACATAACCGTCGGCATCCGGATCGGCATCCAATATGCCACTTTCGACATAATATTCGTCCATTACATCCAGAAAGTAGTAAAGTTCATCGTCCGAGAACTTGTCCTTCAACTCCTGAGGCAAATAGTTTTTGATGTACTCGATGGTCTTTTCGTCATCGGCATCTTCCAGCAAGAATTCGTCTTCCAGTCCCATAATTCTCTATTTAAACAGGTTTATACTAACCGTAACCATGTCGGTCGGGTCTATGATTCTTAAAGCAAGGCCTCTATCTTGGTAACGAAGGCTGACTTAGCAGCCGAGCCCACCTGCTTGTCCACCTGCTTGCCGTCCTTGAAGAAGAGCACCGTAGGGATGCTGCGAATACCAAATTCGACAGCGACCTCATCGTTATCGTCCACGTCACACTTACCGATAATCACACGTCCTTCGTACTCGGCGGCCAGTTCATCAATAATGGGGCTCACCATCTTGCAAGGGCCGCACCAAGGTGCCCAAAAGTCCATAACTACCGGCTTGCCTTCTGCCAGGATTTCTTTGTAATTGCTGTCTGTAATTTCTAAAGCCATGTCTAATCTATTTTTTAAATTAACTTTTCTCTTGTTGATGTCTCCGGCACGGCAGCCGGTCTCATCAGATTCGTGGCAAAGATACTCAATTTATCTGAAACTCCAAGTTTGGATGCTCGTTTATATATGAGATAAGTTCACGTCCCACAGAAAGCTTCAGCGGACGTGAAACCATATCCAGCGTTATGTGATCTTCCTGATCCTGCAAACGGAAATAGAGTTCGGTATTCCCCGGATGGCGTTTCACCAGTTCGGAGAGATCAGAGACCAATGCCTTGTTGAGTGCCGAAAGCGGCAGGAAGATGGTAATCTTCTCTATCAACTTCTCCTTCACGTCTGGCAGCAGTTCTATACCGGTGATTTTCAGTTCCAACTCATCGGGTTTCCATTGTCTGGGCTGGCACTTGGCATGGATGTAGAGGAAGGTCCGTTCACCCAGATAACCCTGGTAATTCACCCAATCGGCTCCCCAGAAGGGCAGTTCGGCCGAACCTGAATAGTCCTCTATCTTGGCTATACCATAGGGATTCCCGTTCTTGCTGGTGCCCCTGCGCACCGATGTGACGATGCCTCCCATCGTGATGTCGCGTCCCGCCAAGGCAGCCTTGTCCTCCAAGTCGGCCATGTGGGTATTACATACGTGCTCCAGCACGATGGCATATTCATCGAGCGGATGGGCCGAGAGGTAGATACCTACCAGTTCACGCTCCCTGTTCAACCGGTCAAGATCACTCCATCGGTCGGCAGGCAGAATCTCCGGCGTAGCGATCTCCACCACGTTTTCCCCTCCAAACAGTGAGTTGGCTGCCGCAGCTTGGTCAGCCTGATAGCGGTTACCGTAGCGCACCAAAGTGTCCAGAAAGAGTTCGTTCTTGGCATTCACCGTAAAATACTGTTCGCGAGTCAGTTCCGGGAAACTGTCCAGACCTCCGGCCAGTGCCAGACACTCCAGGTTCTTCTTATTGCAGGCGTTGAGGTTGACACGCTGCACAAAGTCAAAAATGCCCTTGAAGGCCCCTCCCTTCTTCCGCTCTTCAATGATGCTGGCTACGGCACTCTCACCCACTCCCTTGACGGCTCCCAGACCGAAACGGATGTTTCCTTCGGGGTTGACCGTGAACTTCATATTACTTTCGTTGACATCGGGTCCCAGCACCTTGATATTCATCGACTTACACTCATCCATCAGCTTGGTAATGGTCGTGATATCCGACAAGCTCCGGCTCATGACCGCAGCCATATACTCGGCCGGGTAGTTGGCCTTCAGATAGGCGGTCTGATAGGCCACCCACGAGTAGCAGGTGGCATGCGACTTGTTGAAGGCATACGAAGCGAACTTCTCCCAGTCGGCCCATATCTTCTCCAGCACTTTGGGGTCATGGCCGTTCTTTTGTCCGCCCGATATGAACTTGGGTTTCATGTGGTCCAGCTTATCGCGCAGCTTCTTACCCATCGCCTTACGTAAGGCATCCGACTCACCACGGGTAAAGTCGGCCAACAGACGGGAGAGCAACATCACCTGCTCCTGGTAGACCGTGATGCCATAGGTATCCTTCAGATACTTCTCCATGATGGGGATATCATACTCTATCGGCTTACGGCCCCATTTACGATCAATGAAGTCGGGGATATAGTCCATCGGACCCGGACGGTAGAGCGCATTCATGGCAATCAGGTCTTCAAAGGTACCGGGCTGCAATTCACGCAAGTATTTCTGCATACCGGCCGACTCGAATTGAAACGTTCCGATGGTACGTCCCTCGCAATAGAGCTGGTACGTAGCCGGATCGTCAATGGGAATCTTGTCGATATCCTGTTCGATTCCTCTGTGCAGCCGGATATTCTCTACCGCTTCCTTAATGATGGAGAGCGTCTTCAGCCCCAGGAAGTCCATCTTGATCAATCCCGTATCTTCAATGACCGATCCTTCGTATTGCGTCACCAGCATCTTCTCGCCCGTCTCCTTGTCATCGGCCGTGCTCACAGGTACCCAGTCTGTAATATCGTCGCGGCAAATGATGGTACCACAAGCGTGTACGCCCGTACCCCGAACATTGCCCTCCAGCATACGTGCATACTTCATTGTGTCGCGCAGCAACGGGTCGGGCGATGCCTCCGCCGCCTGCAGTTCAGGTATTTCGTCAATGGCATTACCCAGGTTGAGTTTCTTTCCCGAGGGCAGTTTATCCGGTATCAGTTTGCACAAACGGTCCGACTCAGCCAACGGCAGCTTCTGCACCCGTGCCACATCCTTGATAGCCATTTTGGTAGCCATGGTACCGTAGGTGATGATATGTGCCACCTTCTCTTGTCCGTATTTCTCTGTCACCCAACGCAACACTTCCCCACGACCGTCGTCATCAAAATCCACATCAATATCGGGCAATGAGATACGGTCGGGATTCAAGAAACGTTCAAACAGCAGGTCGTACTGAATGGGGTCGATTTTCGTGATACCCAAGCAGTAAGCCACAGCAGAGCCGGCAGCAGAGCCACGTCCCGGTCCCACCGAAACACCCAGTTGCGAACGGGCGGCATTGATGAAGTCCTGTACAATCAAGAAGTAGCCGGGGAAACCCATGGTCTTCATGATATAGAGTTCAAAGACCAGCCGTTCTTTGATTTCATCCGTAAGCGGATCACCGTACAACCGCTTGGCTCCATCGAATGCCAGCTTGGCCAAGTAGTCGGCCTCCAGCTTGATACGATAGAGCTTGTCATACCCGCCCAGTCGCTTAATTTTTGCCTTGGCCGTCTCCTCATCCAACACGACACGGCCATTTTCGTCCTGCGTAAATTCATCGAAAAGATCCTTTTCGGTGAACCGTTTCCGGTACTCCTCTTCGGTTCCGAACTCCGCAGGAATGGCAAATGTAGGCATGATGGGCGGATGGTCAATGGAGTAATATTCCACCTTGTCGAGTATTTCCAGCGTATTGGAGAGCGCGTCCGGCACATCGGCAAACAGTTCGTTCATCTCCGCCTTGGTCTTCATCCACTCCTGCTTGGTGTAGAGCATCCGGGTGGGGTCGTCCAGATCCTTGCCCGTACTGAGGCATATCAGGCGGTCGTGTGCCTCGGCATTTTCTTCGTCCACAAAATGGACATCGTTCGAGCAGATGACCTTGATGTTGTATTTCTGCGCATACTCCAGCAGTTTGGCATTGGCCTTCTGCTGCATCGGATAGGCTTCGTGGTTGGCCCGAGGCACCGTAGCCCGGTGTCGTTGCAGTTCCAGGTAGTAGTCGTCCCCAAAGAGGTTCTTGTACCAGCGAATGGCCTCCTCGGCTCCCTCCAAGTCGTCGTTGATAATCTTCTTGGGCACCTCTCCACCGATACAGGCCGAACATACAATCAGTCCCTCGTGATACTTCTCCAACTCGCTGCGGTCGGTACGCGGGCGCATGTAATATCCCTTTGTCCAAGCCCTGGATACCAGTTTTATCAAGTTGTGATATCCCTTTTCGTTTTTGGCCAGCACCACCAGATGCCATCCGCTTTGGTCAGGCTTTCCCTCCTTCTTGTCCATCGTACGCCGAGCCACGTACATCTCACATCCTACAATCGGCTTAAACAGCCGGCCTTCCGCCTCGGCAATAGCAACCCTGCAAGCCGCCAGCTCGGCCTCCTTGTCTTCGCAGGCTATCTCCCCGCTTTCGATGCCAGCCATCCGTTTCTTCAAATCCTTCACCTCCCCTTTGGGTCCGCTATTCTTCTTGTTAACGTAATTGGTGAATTCCTTGATGGCAAACATATTTCCATGATCGGTCACAGCAATGCCTTTCATGCCGTCTTTCATGGCCTTGTCAACCAGACGGGGGATGCTGGCTTGCCCATCGAGCAAGGAATACTGGGTATGGACGTGTAAATGAACAAAATCTTGCATATTGGCTCCTCTTACTTCTTAAAATTTCGCGTATAAAAGTACAATCTATCCTTCAGTCGGCAAAAATTATCCACAAAAAGTTATCAACAAGGGCAATTCTCGCGCCGATTTCTTGTCAGATATTCAAAATAAACTTATTTTTGCAGATAATTTTCATTCCAATAGCAAAACGAAATAGATGAATCGACTGAAAAGATTGAAAAAGATACGCCTTCACCGAGAGGGAACCCATACACTGACCATCAGTTTTCTGCTGTTGCTGGCAGTCAATCTGGTGCTTTATATCGGCCTACGCAACAAGCTGCCCGCCTACATCGTGGGTGCGGTCAGTCTGATTGTATACGGCATCATGGTGAACTTCTTCCGCTGCCCCATCCGCCTGTTCGGACAAGATACGGAGAAGATAGTAGTAGCACCGGCTGACGGGAAGGTAGTGGTCATCGAAGAGGTTGACGAAAACGAATATTTCCACGACCGCCGCATCATGGTATCTATTTTCATGAGTCTGGTCAATGTACATGCCAACTGGTATCCGGTAGACGGCATCGTGAAGAAGGTGTGGCACCAAAACGGCAAGTTCATGAAGGCCTGGCTGCCCAAGGCCAGCACTGACAACGAACGCTCCACCGTCGTGATAGAGACACCGGAAGGAGTGGAAATCATGGCACGACAGATAGCCGGAGCTATGGCACGCCGCATCGTGACATACGCCGAGCCGGGCGAGGAGTGCTACATTGACGAGCACATGGGATTCATCAAGTTTGGTTCACGGGTAGACGTCTTCCTGCCTTTGGGTACCGACGTGCTGGTCAAGCTGAACCAACTGACCACCGGCAACCAAACTGTGATAGCAAAACTCAACTAAATAACAAACTGACAAAATGGCTCATAGCATTACCCGCCATATTCCCAATGCCATCACCTGCCTCAATCTGTTCTCTGGCTGTGTGGCCTGTGTCATGGCGTTCCGCTCACACTACGATGCAGCTCTGCTCTGCATTGTGTTGAGTGCCTTGTTCGACTTTTGCGACGGACTGGCAGCCCGCACGCTCCATGCCTACTCCCCCATCGGGAAAGATCTTGATTCATTGGCCGACGACATCAGCTTCGGCCTTGCACCTTCGGCCATTCTTTTTGCCTTGTTGTGCGAGATGGAGTATCCCGACTCTCTGACATGGCTTCCCTACAGTGCCTTCCTGATAGCCGTCTTTTCCGGTTTGCGACTGGCCAAGTTCAACAACGATACCCGCCAGACCACCTCGTTCATCGGACTGCCTGTACCGGCCAATGCGCTTTTCTGGGCGGCTTTAGTCTGCGGATGCCGTGACTGGTTACGCACGTTCTCTCCCTGGCTGCTGGTGGTTGGCATCTGCCTCTTTTCTGGGTTGCTGGTTTCAGAGGTTCCCATGTTCTCCCTGAAGTTCAAGAATCTGCATTGGCGTGACAACCGGGTGCGCTTCCTCTTTCTACTGGGATGTCTGCCCCTGTTGCTGTTGGGCGTAAGCGGCCTTGCGCTTATTATCGTCTGGTACATCCTGCTGTCACTCTGCAACAGAAAGGGGTGAACCGATCGCTTGGCACGGTTGTTGTACACCTGTTCATAAACCCGTACAAAAAGGATTAGCCATGTTTCACATCTTAGGATTCTTATTCATTATTATATTAGTCATTCTGATTATCGGATTGAGCATTTTAGGCTCCGTAGTGCGCTTCCTCTTTGGCTCCGGACGGAGACCAGCCCGTCCGCAGACGTATACCCGCACCTCCGAAAAGAGGGAAGATACGGTAAATACCGAGGAGGGTGAGCTGCACATCAACCGAAAGAAGATCTTCGGAAAAGACGAAGGCGAATACGTCGACTTTGAGGAGATCAACGAATAGAGGCTTTTAAGAATGACGTCTGGCCGCAAAAAAACGCTTCATCAAGGCAGCACACTCGTCGGCCATCACCCCCTGTACCACCTCCGTTTTCGGATGCAACGCCTGTGGGGCATAACGCTGATACCCTCTCTTTTCATCGGCCGCCCCGAAGACCAGTCTGCCCGTTTGTGCCCAAGCTATGGCACCGGCACACATCACGCATGGTTCCACCGTGACATACAGCGTACACTCATTCAAGTACTTGCCGCCCAAGGTAGAGGCCGCAGCCGTAATGGCCTGCATCTCGGCATGAGCCGTCACGTCGGTCAACGTCTCAGTCAGATTATGTGCACGAGCTATGATACGTCCTTTGCACACCACCACAGCCCCCACAGGCACTTCTCCCCGCTCTCCGGCCTTTTCCGCCTCCTGCAGAGCCATTTTCATATAGTAGGTATCATCCATTTCCATGATTGTCAAATAAAAGAATGAGCCGGACGAGCCAAGGCTTACCGCCGCATGTCGTGTTCGCCGAACAGCGTAGGATAATCTTCCTCCATATTCTTGTGAATGAATGTGAGAATCGTTTCACGGAGCCAACGCGACTTGTTCGTTATCTTGTAGCGCTGAAGATAACGATCCACAATCCGTTGCTCCTCCGGACTGAGCAGACAAACCATACGTTCCTTGCGTTGCGGTTCCTGAAGGATGGATTTCTGATGTGTTTTTTCTTTTTTTCTCATATCCTCTGCAAATTTAGCTTTACTTCCGCAATATCAAAGCAGAAAATGCGTAAATTTGTGGTAGAAAGATACATTTTTCGCATTTTTGCCGAAAATGGAATGTCTCACGAAGCTGAAAAGGTATGGCAGAACACAACAACTTAGGAAAACGGGGCGAAGAGGCCGCCGTTGCATACCTGGAGAACCAAGGATATGTGATACGCCACCGCAACTGGCACAAGAATCATCTGGAACTGGACATCGTGGCCGAGAAAGAGGGCGAACTGGTGGTGGTGGAGGTGAAGACCCGGCGCAACACGGAGTACATCGACCCGCAAGATGCCGTTGACTGGAAAAAGGCACACCACATTGTGGTGGCGGCCGATGCCTACCTCAAGCACTTCCAACTGGATATGCCGGTACGGTTTGACATCGTGAGCGTTGTCGGAACAGAGGAGTTTGAGATACACCACATCGAAGATGCTTTCTATCCCACTTTTTAAGTAGTTCAAAGTTCGCATGTCTTCGACATACTGTCAGTTAGTCCATTGCCTCTCCGGCTGTCGACCGTTCTATAGGAGTGGAATGTCCGCCATGACCAATGATATGGAATAAGCTGCCATCAGAACCGACTATCGTCACTTGTTCAGGAATCAAACACTCTATCTCGGGAATTACCCTGCCACATGCAACTGTAGCAGGGATAAATCATTTCCTCACCCATGCCTTGGTGATTTGACTGAACACAACCTTATGCCAGTCACCAGTTTCCT
>JBJEHI010000055.1:0-15531 GCA_051875915.1 Bacteroides sp. | reverse complement strand
CTGTACCTGTTGATCCATCGGCCTGCCCCTACAACGGGGTGGGCCCCTATATACCTACCTATTCGTCAGGTTTGTCTTTGGTAGATCAAAAATAATAGATTAGGGATAGTCACCCTTCCATCAGCCACTTCCACACTGGCACCACGGGTATTCCCCCTTCCGTGCCATCCTCATCATACGTAATCAGCAGACACTTCCAGTCCTCGTGTACCTTGGCATATTTCGCTAATGGCGGCACCTCTCTGTTGTAGGTTGACTCCTCCCTGATGCTATACGACACCTGGATGGCCAGTTTCTCATCAGACACAATAAAGTCTATCTCTTTATCAGCATTCAGATAATACACATTCCCCTTACCAAACCGCCTGCACAGTTCCACCGCGACCATGTTCTCCAGCAATGAAGTCTCTGAGTTAATCAAGAACAGATTCAGCAATCCGTTGTCTATAAAATAGTACTTCTTCTGCGTCTCCTTCTCCGTCAGCTTCCCAATCTCATTCTCCATGGGCAGTATCAGCCAACTATCAGCTGCATATCCCGCATAGTCAATCGTTGTCGGGACGCTGAGGGCCGATCCTGTTGATACAATCACATTCCTTAAGCGGTTAAATGACAGAGGCTGCTTCACACTCTCTGCCATTTTCTTGATCAGGATGTTCATCACACGGTCATTTTTGATGTTGTTTCGTGCACAGATATCACCCAAGTAAATTTTCTGGTAAAGGCTTGACAGCATGGCCCGCTTATTCTTGAATGACAGGATCTCTGGCAGACCGCCATGATAGAAATATTCATTCAGATGTCGCTTTACTTCACTTCTTTGGATAGTGTCATACTCCCAATGTTCTTTCAGTTCCACCTGCTGCGCTGCCAGATACTCTTTGAATGAATATGGGTACGCATCATAGATAAAGAACCGGCCGCCCAGCGTAGTTGCCACCTCCTTACTCAGCATCTTGGCATTGCTACCCGTCACGTAAACACGATATTTAGCATCAGATAGTCGGCGTACAAACTTATCCCAGTGTGGAATGTTCTGCACCTCGTCCAGAAACACCACTGGCTTCTTGCCATACAGTTCCAAATGAGCCTCCAGCAGACTGTTGAAGTCATCCGTCTGAAATTCAGCTAGACGCTCATCCTCAAAGTCCACAAACAATATCTCGTCCCATCCCTTTCCGGCAGCCTGCAGCTGATGCACACGCTGATACAGCAAGTACGACTTACCCGCATGTCTCACACCAACTATCACATAGTTTCCGTTCTCCTCGAATTCTATGGGACGGTTCACAATCACTGCCTCATCCACCTCGCGTTGTTTACTAATCAAGCATTGTTTGATGACATCTTTACTTATACTCATATAAATTACATTTAATAGGAATTGGGCAATTTCATTAAGTTTGCCTTACAAAATTGGGCATTTTCTGTAAAACAGAATTAATAAGCTCTGAATCTTTGCGATATTTTCACACTTTTTTGTCGCGAACCCATTATTTCCCGCCCAAAGTGATGTTGTATTGCCCATAAATGTCCGTTTTGTACAACTGCGATGTTTGGAACACCCCTACCTTTGCGGCCGAATTTATAAAGCAAAGGAATTATGAAACATGAAACTAAACTTCTGCGTCGCGCGCAGATTATCAGAAAAGCTATTCTGAAAAGTCAGGCTGTAGCCTGTGCACTCGTTCTCTTCTCTCTAATCGCATTCGCATCCTGCCAGGACGATGACGATTTCCAGGACTATACCGATTATATCACAGACTCGTGGAGTACGGAAGAGATAGACCTGAGTACCCATCAGCCCACCGGCAATCCCGGCAGCTATATCTGGACCTTCAAGAAGGATGGTACAGGCTTGTGGGTGGACAGCCAAGGGAGCAGTCCTACCTATACACCCTACATCATGAGGGAGTTCCGCTATACGGTAAAGGAGTATGGCGGCGATACTGGCCTGTGGTATGACTTCTGCATCGACTTCACCTTCCTCAAGGAGAACGGCGATACGGATAGGGATGAGCGTCTCTATCTCAAGAAAAGAGGTAAGAACTGCTGTGAGATGTACAACGACGGTCACGCTCTGTTCAGCATCCTCCATAGAAAATAGGAATACGCGCCCGTGGCCATGTCGGGCGCTTTGAAATAATGTCGGATGAACCCTGTTTATCCTCGTTTTTGCCCATCTTCACTGAGGAAGGAATCTTTTATAAGCTGTTGCCATTTAGGGAGTGTCTTATGAAGACCTGTAATGAGACGCTGTACTACTTTTTCTTCCAGTCCCATTGTCTTTGCAGCACGCAGAAAGTCTGCCAAACGGAGTTTCGCCTTCTTCCCTGACAGAGTAAGCGACTAAACTCTATCTACGGAAATATCGTAGTTTTTAATATTATTTAGTTCGTTATATTTGTGTTGTTTACGATATATTCGTAGTTTTGCAGTAGTGAAACCAAAGTCGTATGAGTATGGAGAAACTTACCAAACAAGAGGAAGAGGTGATGCGATGCATCTGGGAACTGAAGAACTGCTGCGTGAAGGAGATTTTGGGCTGTATGGACAACCCGAAGCCGCCTTATACCACATTGGCTTCGGTAGTGAAGAATCTGGAGCGGAAAGGGTTTGTCAAAGCCTTGCAAAAAGGCAATACCTATTATTACTATCCACGTGTAGAGAAGAGTGACTACAAGCGCAACTTCATGTCACGATTCGTCAACGACTATTTTGCCAACTCCTACAAAGAGATGGTGACCTTTTTTGCCCGCGAACAGAAAATCAGTGCCGAGGAGCTGAAGGAGATTCTCCGCAGCATTGAACAGGAAGACAAGGACTGAATGCCATGGATACGATGACGACCTACCTGCTGAAAGTCAATCTGGTATGTACGCTGCTCTTCGGACTCTACATGCTGTTGCTTCGCCGTGATACCTTCTTCCGCTGGAAGCGTTTCACCCTTATGGGTATTTATGCTGTAGGTTGGCTTCTTCCGTTGGCACAACCGAACCTGTGGCGCGAGGGGAATGAAGCCGTGGCCTCCTTCTACATCCATATAGGGCTCATCGACTTGTTGGTTGCTCCCCCTGCTGCTACGGAAAAGGGAGTGTGGCCCTCTATGGTCTGGAGCGAACTGCTGCTTTGGGGAGGCTACCTTGCTGGAATGATGTTTCTGCTGATACGCTTCTTCGTGCAGCTTGCAGCCATCTGCCGTCTACGGGCCCGCAGTACTACACGCTATATGAAAGGGATAAAGCTCTATGTGCCTCAAAGACCACAGACGCCTTTCTCCTTCTTCGGCTGGATTTTCATGCATCCCTCGTTGCATACCCCCGAGGAGCAAGAGGAGATACTGGATCACGAATTGGCCCATGTGCGTCAGCATCACTCCGTTGATGTATTGCTCAGCGAGCTGCACTGCATCGTCTGTTGGCCCAATCCCATCGCCTGGTGGATGAAGCGCGAAGTACGCAGCAACCTGGAGTATCTGGCCGATGCGCATGTGCTGAATCGGGGGCACAACCGCAAGCTGTATCAGGTTCATCTGTTGGCACTTTCCTGTCCCATGGCTCTTTCCGGCCTCTATAATCACTTCAATGTTTCACCCCTAAAAAGACGAATCAACATGATGAACAAGAAAAGAAGCAGCAGGGCAGGCTATTTGAAGTGTTTGCTCTTCCTGCCCCTGTGCGCCCTGATGTCGCTGGTAATCAATGCCGATGTATGGGCTGTAAAAGCTGCTCAACAGGAGAGAAAACGGGTGACCTATAGCGGCACCGTAGTTGATGTAGATGGTAACCGCCTCCGCAATGTGCAGAATGTCCTGATGGATGAGGCCTCTACCGAAGTGGTGGAGGAGATGCCGCAATTCCCCGGAGGGTATGATGCCTTGTTGAAATTCTTGATGACGAATACAAGCTATCCTGCCGAGGCCATGGCCAAAGGGAAACAGGGTCGTGTGGTGGTGCAGTTTATCGTCAACAAAGAGGGGTGTCTTCAAGACGTACAACTGCTGCGCTGTGTGGATCCGCTGCTCGATGAGGAGGCCCTTCGTGTAGTGAATTCCATGCCCCGATGGAAACCCGGCAAGCAGAAAGGGCAACCGGTGAATGTGCAATACACGCTTCCTGTGGTGTTCAGCCTGCAAGACAAAGTCCAAGAGAAGATATAAGACACATGCTAAATTATCCCCCAGTCCAATTCCAATCACATCGTTGTATGAACCGTATTGTTTTTCTTTTCATGATCCTGTCTGTCACGCTGCCGGCTTATCCCTGTGTACAGCAGGCTGTAGACACAACCCTGACCTGGCAGCAGCACTACGAGGAGGCGCAGCATTGCGAACGTCGCTCCTCGGTGGGGCGTGCGCTTGCCCACTACGAAGCGGCCCTGCAGCTTCACCCGACGGACACCATTCGTCGTGACATCTCCCGCTGTCTTTTCCAGCGAGGCTACTTCAGACAGAGCATCTGCCTGAGCCAACAGCTGCTCTATCCTGACTCGCTGGACGAAGACCTGCAACAGATAGCTCGCGGCTACGAAAAGATAGAGAAGCTGGACTCTGCCAATGTGTACCGCAAAATCGTGGCCGAACGCGATGTGGAGAACTACAGCAACACCTTCACGTTGGCACAGAACTACCTCAAGCTGAACGAACCTGTCTATGCCATCTATTATCTGGAAAACTATGCACTGAACGATTCCACCAACCTTATCATCAATGCGCTGCGAGCCTATACCTACTACGAGATGCAGGTTTATGAGTCGGCCATCGCCCTCTACGAGGAGGTGATAGCGGCAGGCAATGACGATGCAAGCAATAACTATTACCTTGGCATGAGCTACCTCCGCTCACAAGAGGACGGTGCCCTCTGGAAAGCGCACGAACGGCTGAAGCACGCCTGCGAACTGAGTCAGGGAAGCAACGCCATCATACTGGGGCAACTGGGTATGTTGCGCTGCCAGATGGGGGATAAAGAGCAGGGGATAGCCGACATCAAGGAGGCGATTGCCAAACTGCAACCCGACCCGCAACTTCTTACCACCCTGTGGGGGACGCTGGGAGATACCCATACTATGTATCGTGATTTCAAGGCGGCCCTGCCCTGCTACGAGAAGGTGCTGGAACTGAATCCCACCAAGTGGAAATACCTCTATCAGATTGCCTATACCTACTACATGATGCACGACGAGGCCAACGAAGAACGCTACACGCGCCGGTTTGTGGAAGCCGTCAGGAAGAGTGGAGAGGAACAAAAGTACGCCAAGCTCCTCACCGAGGCGGAGGAGCGGCTGAAAGCGTTGAAGGTAGAACGTTTCTTCCGCGGCGAATAATTCCGAGCCTGCACCGTCCTCCTATACGTCATCAGGCTTCGGATTTTGAAGGATTCCAACTTTTCCCCACTCTTTTCCCTGTGCCTTCCACAGATTTCCCCATTTCCTGTCATTTCCCGGCGTCCTTTGCAGGGAAAATTTGGAGAAAGGTAAGAGGCAGAAGCATCTTTGTATCGCCAAAAGCATTGTGAGGTAATGAAGAGAATTTGCAGATAAAGGCTGCACCCTGTACCAATGGCGCACAAGTTGCTGTATAATTAGAAGTTATAAGCATTCTTCTACAAGAAAGCCTACACCACTCTACATCACCCCACACCTGCAGGAGACAATATGTTTAACCAAAAGAATTGTTAGCTTATGAATCAAGAGGAGTGCGTGAACGAGTTGTCAGCTATGACACAAAATCAGAAGGCCGTCTACGAAGTAGAGAGCTATCTGGAAGAGAAGTATGAATTTCGTAAAAACATACTTAGCGGCAAAACGGAAGTGAAAGAGAATCCGTGCGAAGTATGGTACAGCATGACGGAAGAACGGTTGAACTCCATCGTCCGTAGGGCTAAAAAAGAGGGAATCGGAGGAAATAAATCTCCGCGCAAAGAGATTGAGGAGTACATCATGTCAGATGCTGTAGAGGTATTCAATCCCATAGAAAACTATTTGAAGGGATTACCCCAATGGGACGGGAAGAATCATGTAGCCCATCTTTTCAGCCGTCTGCCCGGAATCACCTCCGAACATCTGGGATGGTGTGCCACGTGGCTACGGTCGGCCGTAGCACATTGGCTGCATCTGGATACACAGCATGGCAACGAGTGTGTACCTATCCTCATCGGAGCTCAAGGGTGCGGCAAGAGTACGTTTGTCTATCGGTTGTTACCTCCGGAATTACGTGTCTACTATCTGGATCACATCAATTTCAGCAACAAATTCGATAGTGACATGGCTTTGACACACAATCTGTTGGTAAACATTGACGAATTTGCCAACATGAAAGAGTCGCAACAAGGAAAGCTGAAGCAGACGCTTTCGCGCGTCAAGGTGAACGGACGACCCATCTTCGGCAGATGTCAGGAAGAGAGGTTGCGCTTTGCTTCATTTATTGCCACCACCAACAATCCACGCCCTCTCTGTGACCCGACCGGCAGCCGTCGATTCCTCTGCCTGCGCATTGCCGATGGAGGGTTGATAGACAACCAGGCATCAATCAATTATCCGCAACTCTACGCGCAGGTCATGTATGAACTGTGTACGCAGCAAACACCCTATTGGTTCAGCAACGAGGAGACGGCACGCATACAAAAGGCGAACGCCCCTTATCAGCAAACGGAAAATCTGGAAGTGATGCTCAACACCTGTCTGCGTATACCGGCGGAAAACGAGCAGGGCGACTGGATGAAAATGGGTGACATCTGCGAACGACTGCTGATGCAATATCCCTATCTGCCGGTCGGGAATGGAACCAAAGTAAAAATCGGGCAATCGCTGAGGAGCTTAGGATGCCAAACCAAACGCACCAAGGCCGGGCAAACCTATCAGTTGATTGCCCGATAAGGATGATATGAGGTGTAGGGTGATGTAGAATCCGAATAGGTCTGTGCGAACTCATCTCGCTTGTAATCAATTACTTGAACGGCTTTGGTGTAGGATGTAGGGTAAAAACGCACCATCCATGCACTTCCATCAACCCGACAACCGACTCCGATGCCACTGTCAGTAGGCTGACAGTCATACTGCAGTACGCTGACAGTGAGGCTGCAAGCGGATGAAAACAGACTGTCAACGGCGCGACAGCTACCCGAATACCTATATGATGCAATTGTTTAACTAAAACCAAAAGAAGATGAAAGAGCATATTGTTTGTCCGATAAGAAGTTGTAAGATGAGCGGCCGGTGTGTCCGTTACAAACGATTTCAAGAAGCAGAAGAGAACGCTGAAAGTTACGAGACCTTGAATCCGAAAAAGCTGAAACCCGACGAACAGGGATGTGAACATCGGCTGGTAAGTCAGCAATGGCGAATGGCATACGGCTTCTGTAACCTGTACCAGACGTTGCCAGTAAGTGCAGCCAGCCGTTTCTATACAGAGCTGCCGTTCAGCAGCGAGACGAAGTACTACCGATACAAACGGGGAGCGTATCCCATCGAACCGCTTCTTCAGGAACAGCTGTTGGAGATATTCCGTAAGAAGGGCGGCAATCCGTCGGTCGGGTTCGATCGCTATCAGTATCAGGAGGTTCTTGTCAAACCTTCAGATAATCCTCTTCCATATCAAAAATGATACGCAGCATGTGGTCGCACAGATGGGGCGACCACTTCTTTTTGTTGTTCATGCTCCGGTAATACTGGTAGCTCTGTTGGGTCCAGACCTTATAATCCCGCTGTGTGAAATAGCCGTTGTACTCGCGCAAGGTATCACCCGAGAACCTGATATGTTCGTCGACACAGGCAAACCAGTCGGGATGCATCATCTGACGGGCAAAGCCTTCGAACGAAGAGTCTGCAATGAGGTTGTGATGCTTCAGCACACACCACAAGGCGAACCAATGGTTCTTGCGTTTGATGTGTCGGATCATCTGCCCGATACACTTCTTTAGCCGGTGCATATCAATGGTTTTCCCATTAAGGGCCGTCCGAAACACTTCGTTGTAAAGAGGCGGTTCAATAGTCTGGGGATGTTCGATGCGATAGATTTCCTGCCCGACGAGCTGCCACTTGGCAACAGCCATCAAGAAGGAATCGAATTCCTCCTCACTGATGGTCACCCCGGCCTGCAGCAACCCTACGTACTCCTTGGCCATGGCAAGCGGATTGTCGGCATGACGGATAAAGCAGAGCTGCATGTTTTTGGGCACTTCAGTACGTAGCGCCCGACGTGCCAGTTGAAGTTTCTCAACCGTCAACGGACTTCCTGCACAGTCGAACTGCAACCCCTCCCAATAGAGCTCCAACTCGTACCGGCCCTTTTCTGATTCGGCACATCGCTGGATGCATCCCAAGAAAAGACGCTCCAACTCTTCGTCCTCCAGACTGCTGCCACACAAAATTTCAGCACGTTGGAAGTGGAACATCAGATAGGCGGTACGCACAAACAGATTCATCAGATGCCACATCCGTTCAGCCGACTGCATTTCCGGCAGGACGGTAGGCTTCCCCTGCTGTTGCAGTGCCTTCTCTATCAATCTGACAGAATCGGTCAAGTCACTGAATGTATGTCCGTCTGTATCTCCATCCGCACCATCAAGCAGGGGCAACATCTGAATGATATCGGTGGTCACTGCCGGCCATTTCACCCCTTCCAAACGACCGGTTGTCTGAATCCGCTGAATGGCATCCTTCATCTTAGGAACGAGTTGCTGCTCTATCAGCAGTTCCATCGTCATCCGATAATGCAGGTTCATCAGCTTTCTGCTTCTTGTGATGTCACTGTTCTGCAACGAGAAGTCCTCATCAGACATCAGGCATAGACGGGCAGCCTTGGCGGAGAGCGAAAGGATGTCGAATGTCATTTCCTGCGTGCCATAGTCTTCCCATCCCTCAACAAGCACCTGTATCATGTGCAGAAAGGTATTCATCTGACGGTCGAACCGCACGTAGTCGAAGGGGGTTATCTGATTGGTGTCCATCGGTCATTCATTTTCTTTGGCATTCAAACCTTGAAAGAGGTATTGTTTGGCAAAAATAGACAAATCCGGCGAAAAGGGAAAATTTTCATCAGGTTAAATACCTTTATCAGATTGCCTGCACCCGCTACAGGATGCACGATGAAGCCGACGAATAATTCCGAGCCTGCGACGATGGATTTCGAGATAATTTCGTACTTTTGCGCTACAAAGTTATATTGTTATACCTGTTTGTCGTATGGATCAGTCGTTGTATCACTATTCGCTCTGCATTGCCCTGTCGCTGATGCTCTTTTTCGGGTTTCACATGCTGTGGGCACCCGTTCCCGACCGGAAGCGTTTTGCCAACTTCCTGTTGTCGCGACGCTTGATGGGTGCGTCGTTGCTCATCCTTGCAGCCAACTATGCCGTACACTTCTTCTTTTCCATACGTCTGAAGGATCAGGGTGCCACCATTCTGATGAATCTGGTTACCTACTGCCTCTGCTATTGGCTGTTCAGTTCGGCTATGATGACGCTGCTGGACAACCGCTACATCACCCGCTGGCGATGGGGTTGTCATCTGGGCGTATGGATGGTATTCGCACTGCTGGCCTGTGGGGTGTATGGCTTCGCCGATGCGGACATTCAGTTTTGGGGGACGGTTGTGTTGGCCGTCTGCTTGGTAGCTTATGGCTTGTTTCTTGCTGTCCGCCTGCTGCGAACCTATACCAAGGCTATCAGAATGTTTGAGAATACCCATTCCGATGACATCGGATCCTATATTCGCTGGCTTTCCGTTTTCACCTATTGGGCTATCGGGTTCGGTGTGAGCTGCGGATTGCTGACGTTCCTGCCCGATGAATATATCTTCATCTGGGTGTTGTCGTCGGTACCTTTCTACATCTATCTCTATTGCTGCTATCAGAACTATATGCTGTTTTACGAGAAGGTGGAGGGTGCTTTTCAGGAGGATAACGAACCGATTGAAACGGTGGCCGACCTGCCGCAGCCCATTGTAGGTGGCGAAGAGACTCCCGCCTATCATTCGGACATCGCACGCCGTGTAGGGGAGTGGATAGAGAGCGAAGGCTATCGCAAGCCGGGACTGACGCTGAACGAGTTGTCACTGCAGCTTTGCACCAACCGCACCTACCTGTCGGAGTATATCAATAACATCTATCAAGTGAGTTTCCGCGACTGGATTGCCGACCTGCGCATCGGGTATGCCAAACAGCTGATGAAGCAGCAGCCACAGCGCAAGATACAGGAGATTGCGGAGAGCGCGGGCTTCCTGTCGTTGAGCCATTTCACCCGTACCTTCAGCGAGCGAGAGGGCTGCTCGCCGGCACGCTGGCGCAGAAGCCAGACGGAGTAATCTACCCCTTACAGATAGGCCTGAACAGCAAATTGACGAATAGGCAAATCGTTTTTTTTGCATATTCAACAAAAAAATGTCTGCTCTTCAAAATATGAATGGAGGGCAACGGGGATGCTGTGCATCATGACCGATGTTTGCTATATTTGCATAGAAATACTATCTAAAATCTATGTTTATGGCAACAATGAATTACGCAAAATCCCTGCTGATGCTGTTGGCAGGCAGTATGTTGATTGCGTTGTCGTGGACTGCTTGCAGCGACGACGACTCTCCGGCTCCCGCACCGACCCCTACAGACAATGATGCAGCTTATATCACCGACGAGGACAAGCTGGCCATGATTTATTCGCTCCGAGATTTGGAGGGCGACAAGGGGCGTCTCTACGAAATGACTTACACCACGGATTACAAATTGGACGAGGCACTGGATGCCGGAATCAACAGTACCCGTACCCTGCTGGCATTCGTACAGAACCACCTCTTCGACACCAAGACTCCGAAGAATGCAAGTACAAAGGGTGCCGACCTCCGGCTCACGTTCGATGCGGGCTGTAGTGCCTTTGCCTGCCCGGACAAGAGTACGGGTCACTACCTGATGGGCCGCAACTTTGACTTCGGTCACTTCAGACCCGGTACGGACGAGCGCATCATGATTCCGGCCATAGCTGTACACACAGCCCCCAAGGGAGGCAAGAAGTCGGTATCGTTTGTCGACGGTCAGTTTGTGGGCTACGAAACCGGTTTCTACACCACCAAAGACGTAGATCTCTCTATGCTGATTGCACTGCCTTATCTGCTGCTGGACGGCATCAATGAAGACGGCTTTGCCATCAGCGTGCTGAAGCTGGACGGCAACCACACCTGGCAGAAGGAGTCGGGCAGGAAGGATATCTTCACTACCGTGGCCATGCGCATGCTGCTGGACAGGGCAAGCACAGTGGAGGAGGCATGGCATATGCTGGAAGACTATAATATGGTGATGGACGAATTTCGGGCCAGCTACCACTTCTTCATGGCCGATGCCACAGGCGACTATGCCATTGTGGAATACACCAACCCCATCAATACCGGTGATTCCTATCCCAATAAGATGGAGGTGCTGAGGGGGCATGACACCCTGCGCTACGTAACCAACTTCTACGTGTCGCCCACCATGGCCAATACCGATGATGGCTACAACAAATCCCATCATGGCATGGACCGCTACAAGATACTCAAGAAAGCACTTTATGACCTGGGCTATCAGACCACCTTCGAACAGGGGATGAACGTGATGACTCAAGTGGCCCAAGGCCCTGGCGACACCCTCTCCACGGGCTTCACCCAATGGTCGGAAATTTTCGACCTCAGCAAGAAAAACGTCACTATGTCCATCCTCCGCGAGTGGGACAAACGCTTTGAATTCAATATAAAATAAGAACAACATGAACAGATGGATATCCACTCTCTTCATTGCACTGGCGGCCTGGGCAATGGCGAGTTGTTCCGACGATGAGTCAGACTCCAATTCACGCCCTGATGTGGGGGCGGACCGTTATGAAGGCGAATACAAACTGCTGACGCTGGGCGAGCCGATGAAGGGATTCAGATATGCCGACTTCGTGTGCGAACTGAGTGCCGAGAACGGCGACCTGGTGCGGCGTGAGGGAAGTCACCTGCGCATCGGCGGGCAGTCGGAGCTGCACCTCGACGTAGGCCTCTGTCCCGGCACCTACCGGCTGCTGCGTCTGCTGGCTGCCGAGATAGACCCTGCCACGGCCGATACCACCTGGGTGGAGTATGGCTTAGGCTGCCGCATCCAGTTAGGATCCAATGCAGACGCCCCGATGGTGCTGGATGTGTACAATCAGGAGATGAGCCTCTTCGGCTGCGGAACGAAGGAGGATCCCTACATCATATCGTGCAGCGACAACCTGAAGGCACTGCGCAACTTCACCAACGATGACGAGACGAACGTGCAGCTGACCGAAGCAACCTACTTCCTGCAGACGGCCGACATCGACATGAAGGCCGCATCCATCAGATCCGACCGGGAGAAGGGGTGGATACCGATAGGCAACCTCTCGAACTGCCCCTTCCGAGGCATCTACGACGGCAACGGGAAGACCATATCCAACCTGTGGATAGACCGTCCCACCTTCAGCAAAAACGCCTGTGTGGGGCTGTTCGGCTTTGCCGAAAGCGCCGTCTTCCGCAACGTCAACATCCAGTCGGCCAGCGTAGTGGGCAACATGGGCGTGGGTACGCTGCTGGGCTGTGCCGTGACGGTGGGCAACAGACGCACCAGGGTGGCGCTCGTCAACTGCGCCGTCAAGAACAGCGGCGTGGCCACTTCGGCGGACGGACTGGCTGTAGGAGGACTGGTGGGCATGGTGGACTACAGCACCGACATCATGATGAACGACTGCACCAACGATGGCACCACCGTGAATGGTGACTATTGTGTAGGCGGCCTGTTAGGAGGCGGCGGAAAGGCATCGCGCTCTGTACTGAAGGGATGTACCAATAACGCTCCCATCACGGCCCAATATACCGGTGCCGGAGGCATTGCGGGCTCGGTAGACTCGCTGTTGGTGATGGGCTGCTCCAACCAGGGTAAAGTGAGGGGAGCCGCCCACTACGGTGAAATCAGGCATCCCGGCGACCCGGGTTGCCTTGGTACCGGAGGTATCGCGGGAGGCTCGGGCTCGGCCATCGTCGTGGCCTGCAGCAACGAGGCCTTGGTAGAGGGACATACGGGTGTGGGCGGCATCATAGGCAGTACGCGCATCTGTCAGGATGCTAAGAACGGACTGATATTTAACGATGTCTCTGCCCAGTGCTGCTACAACACGGGCTATGTACGCGGGCTGACTGCCGTAGGAGGCATTGTGGGCGAGGCGCAGTTCGGCTGCCATTCTGTTTATAATACCGGTGTCGTTTCGGCCTACTATGCCGAGGGACATCTGGGCGGCATTGCGGGTAACACCTCCATTGCCGTGCTCTACAATGCCATGAACAAGGGCAATGTAGGCGGCAATGTGGGTACAGCAGGCGGTATCGTGGGCAAGACCAATTGGGGCAACTTCTATGCCTGCCAAAATCTGGAAGAGGTGGATATCAACGGACACACCGTAGGCGGCATTGTGGGGAAGGCCGGCAACTACACCGTAGTGGACTATTGCTGCAATCTCGGGAAGGTAAGCTGTTCCGACTGTACTACGGCAGGAGGTGTGATAGGTGAAATCGGTGCACCCCGCAAGTGGTCGGACGATGACATCGCCCTCTGCGTGATAGGTGCAGCGGAGATGGTGATGGGATTTGTGTCGCCGCTCATCAGCTACAGCGGGTCGGCACTGGCTGCAGGGTCAGCCCTCTCCAAGTTTGTACACGTCATGCACATCGGCGAGACGTTGCTCGATGCCGGTACCCTGGCCTACGACCTCTTCTACGGACTGGGATGGGGCACCTATAAGATGCTGACCGAGGAGGAGCTGCGGATAGACGAAGCCTCCTTGGAGATGGTGGAAAACAAAAGCATGGAGGTGAAGGAAACGATGAAGAGGTTCCGCGACGAAGTGAAATTCGCAAACGTGCTGACCGCTCCGCTGGATGCCGGGGCACTGGACGGATATTGGAGTAACTTCAAGAAGGTATGCGACTCGTTCGACCAGGATGAGAACGCGCGTAACGTGAATTACAACATGAACGAGGCACGCGAGAAGCGTCTCGGCAAATTGGAACACTCAAAGCGGGTAGAGGAAATCGCACACAAGGTCATCGCAGGCGTATGCGTGCTTGTCACCGGTGCCGCTATCATCGTCAGCATGGTTCCCACAGGGGGAACCACGGCTCCGTTGCTTGCCCTGTTAGGAGGGTCGGTATCGAGCATCATCGGAGGAGCCAATGCCATTACCGAGGGCTGCCAGAACTACACGCAGAACGTGGTGGTGGTGAGCCAGTGTGCCAACATCGGTACCTTGCACTACAATAAAATAGCCCATGGAGGAGGAGTGATAGGCTATGCCCACCAGAACTGCTACGTAAG
The DNA here is from genome assembly GCA_051875915.1 of Bacteroides sp. GTDB lineage: Bacteria > Bacteroidota > Bacteroidia > Bacteroidales > Bacteroidaceae > Bacteroides. Next base: position 1,202 of record JBJEHI010000055.1, on the reverse strand, counting down.
CGACTGCTTGAGTGCCGGCAAGGGCGATTTGTATGACTCCAAGGCCGGAGCCGTGCTGGGATATGCCAGCGCGGGATGCGAAATTGTCCGCTGCATGAGTGTGGGCAACGGCTGGAACGACCCCGTCGCGCTATCGGCGAACCTCTCGGCCGACTTCATCGGCAATCACTTCTACTTCGGGTGGTACGAGGATCAAAGAGAGGAATTGGGACGGACGTATAGTGAATTCGCGGCCAAGGGATTTGAGTTCGGGCAGCTCTGTGCTGCGGGCAACTATTCGGGCTGGGATATGAATAACGATGGCTCGCTCTGGGCAGTGACTGCTACGCCGGGCTACTTCCCTGTACCCAAGAACTCGGCCATGCAAAAAACGATAAACAAATAAGACGATGAAAACCTATAAACTATTTCTGTCCTGCCTGCTGCTGGCACTGCTGGCTGCAGTGAGTGGCTGCAGCGACGATTTGTGGCGTGTCAACACGCTGGGATCGCAGCTTACCGAGAGCGGCGGTTACCGCCTGAGCACGTTCGAACTGGATGAAGGCACATGGAGCATTCCGGACTCGGTCCGCACCATCGACATCAGGCTCACCTCGCATACCGACGACAGCGAACTCTGTTTTGAGGCCGACTGCGAGCACGCGGACGGCATGCATAGAATCACCCTCAAGATTCCGGCTGAACAAAGCATACCCGACAGCGACTACGAGATGAGGGGATTTCTGAAGGACGGCAAGGGGCTGAACAAGTGCATCACGGTGACTTTCCGCGACGAGATGCTGCACGCTCATCTGGCCGTGACCAATTCGTACTGCCTGACCAACGGAACAGGTACCAAGGACGACCCCTATCTGATAGAAGGGCAGGACGACTTCTTGTTCTTTCTGGAAGGTCTGAAGGATGACGACACTACACATGGAAAGGGCCTCTACTTCAAGCAGACTGCCGACTTTAGTGCACCGTATGTAAGTGAGGCAACGTACGGACGCGGCTATCGAGGAGAGGCGTTTGCCGGGCACTATGATGGCGGCGGACACTACATTAAATTTACGTTTAAGGGGTCAGAAAAACAGCCAGACCAATCCGATGACAACGTGGGTCTGTTTACGAAGCTGCTCGACGGTGCTGATATAAAAAACCTGACCATCAAACCTACCATCAGCTGGGTACGCAACAAGGGAGGAGCCTTGGCCGGCTCTACA
>JBJEHI010000054.1:17869-58413 GCA_051875915.1 Bacteroides sp. | reverse complement strand
GGCCCCCGTCAATTCCTTTGAGTTTCACCGTTGCCGGCGTACTCCCCAGGTGGGACACTTAACGCTTTCGCTAAGCCGCTGACAGTGTATCGCCAACAGCGAGTGTCCATCGTTTACTGTGCGGACTACCAGGGTATCTAATCCTGTTTGATACCCGCACTTTCGAGCATCAGCGTCAGTTACGGTCCAGAAAGCTGCCTTCGCAATCGGAGTTCTTCGTGATATCTAAGCATTTCACCGCTACACCACGAATTCCGCCTTCCTCTGCCGCACTCAAGGACGCCAGTATCAACTGCAATTTTACGGTTGAGCCGCAAACTTTCACAACTGACTTAACATCCCGCCTACGCTCCCTTTAAACCCAATAAATCCGGATAACGCTCGCATCTTCCGTATTACCGCGGCTGCTGGCACGGAATTAGCCGATGCTTATTCGTACGGTACATACAAACCGCTACACGTAGCGGACTTTATTCCCGTATAAAAGAAGTTTACAACCCGTAGGGCAGTCATCCTTCACGCTACTTGGCTGGTTCAGCCTCCCGGCCATTGACCAATATTCCTCACTGCTGCCTCCCGTAGGAGTTTGGACCGTGTCTCAGTTCCAATGTGGGGGACCTTCCTCTCAGAACCCCTATCCATCGTCGGTTCGGTGGGCCGTTACCCCGCCGACTGCCTAATGGAACGCATCCCCATCTCCAGCTGATAAATCTTTAATCCGTCCCTCATGCGGGGGAAGGATGCCATCGGGTATTAATCTTCCTTTCGGAAGGCTATCCCCGGGCTGGAGGCAGGTTGGATACGTGTTACTCACCCGTGCGCCGGTCGCCACCCGTGTGTTGCCACACTGTGATGCCCCTCGACTTGCATGTGTTAAGCCTGTAGCTAGCGTTCATCCTGAGCCAGGATCAAACTCTTCATTGTAAAAGTATCTTTGATGCTTCAGGCTTTAGGCCCTCGGCATTTCTTGCTCTGTCAGGATGTCCGGTCTTTGATAGAATCTCTTTACGAATGCATATACATATTTATATATACGCAGACGTGACGGTTCTCTTTACCCAAGAACTTTCGTTCTTGCTCTTGTACTACTTGTATTGTTTATGTAAATCTGTTCAAAGATCTCTTCTTTCATTTGCCTGCCGGTCTGAATCGGAAAGCGGATGCAAAGGTAAGGAGTTTTTTGTATATCCTCCAAATTTTTCCGGAAGTTTTTTTCGATGGCCTCTCTTGAAGAGGATTACGAAAGGGTGCCTCCCGGGCTCCGCTGTCTCCATCATGTCATTCAGGCGCCGCTTCCTTTCCGAAAGCGGGTGCAAAAGTAGCGGGTTTATGGATAACCGCCAAATATATCCACAACTTTTTTCATACTTTTTTTGAAGTTTTTTCCTAAATGATTGGTTTTCAGATATGTTTTACAACATGTTTTCTTTATCGGTTGCCTCTGTGGAGGTGTTCATATACCATATTATATATATTAGCGTGCGGGTGTCACTTTCTTTGTCTTGAAACAAAGAAAGTAACCAAAGAAAATTCAAGGCTCACGTCTCCGTCGCTACTCCGACATTGCCTGAAGGGGTCGTCGCGGAACTCGCTGCGCTCAGACAGCCGCTCCTCCTGCCCTTCAGACAACGCCTCCGCTTTACGCTCCTGCGCCTAGGCCGATTCTTTCCGCTCAATTTAAAATTAACAATTTAAAATTTAAAAGTGGAGTTCCTGTTGGTCAACGAGAAACCCCATGTCCGCCGGAGGCGGGCTCTTCCGGCCTCACCGCAGGAGCGTCAAGCGGAGAGGGGTACGGAGGGCGTGAAGAGCAAAAAGCTGTCTGAGCCTCGAAGAGGCGAGTTCTTTTTGCTTAGCCCGACTCCCCTCGTAGTAGCTCCGTAGGTGCAGACGGTGTATTTTCTTTTGGTTACTTTTCTTTTGGACAAGCAAAAGAAAAGTGACACACCCGCACGCCCTGTTCAATTTAAAATTTAAAATTTAAAGTGGCACTACTGGCGGGGTGAAGGTGGAAAATGTTCCGCCCCTACTTGTAGCTCGTAACTCGTAGCTCGTAGCTTACAATGCGGACGCTTCCGGCCTCACCGTAGGAGCGTGAAGCGGAGAGGGGTACGGAGGGCGTGAAGAGCAAAAAGCTGTCTGAGCCTCGAAGAGGCGAGTTCTTTTTGCTTAGCCCGACACCCCGCGCAGTAGCTCCGTAGGTGCAGACGGGGTCTTTTCTTTTGGTTACTTTTCTTTTGGACAAGCAAAAGAAAAGTGACACACCCGCACGCCCTGTTCAATTTAAAATTAATAATTTAAAATTTAAAGTGGCACTACTGGCGGGGTGAGGGCGGAAAATATTCCGCCCCTACTTGTAGCTTGTAGCTCGTAACTCGTAGCTTGCGATGCGGGCTCCTCCGGCCTCACAGTAGACGGCTTTCAGGAAGATTCCCAGTTAGCAGTAGGCTCCCTATTGGGATGACATTATGTGACTTTTGAACGGAGGCAAGTGGAAGCTTTATCCCAAAGCTTCGTATGTACATCCGAAGACTTGGAACGTACGTTCGAAAGCTTGGAACGGACATACGGAAGCTATGGATATATAATGAAGCTAAGATACAAGAGTTTTCTATATACGTACACTGAGTTCTTCAGTCAGGTTAAAAAAGTTTATTATTTTATTTTAATCAGGTTAAAAACTTGATTTAATTTTAGAATTTGGAAATAAAAACACAACTTTGCAGAAAAAATTAAAAACAACAATAAGACTAACCATATTCGAGACGTACTAAAGCGAATAATTGTTATAAGATGAATCGAAGCATTATAACATATTTATTCATTCTGTTTTCAGGTGTGCAGATAGGTTTTGCACAGCATATCGACTCCGTCGCTACAAGTGATGGACTGCAAGGTATGCGCTTTCACATCTACTATCCTGTCAACCAGATTCAGGTAGATACGTCCTACATGGATAATCCCATCAATCTGAAGGAGATAGACACCTATCTGGCTCGTTCTCCCTGGATAGACAGCATCGTCATCTACTCGTATGCATCCCCCGAAGGTTCGTATCGGCGAAATCAATATCTGGCCGCCAAGCGTGGAGCGGCAGCCAAACAATATATATTGTCGCGTGTACCTGAGGGACGGCACTTCCCCGACACACTGATTCACCTGCGTCCCGAAGCCGAGAACTGGGGAGGTCTGCGTGAGGAGGTTTGGAACGGTTATCATCGTACCGACCGCAGCGAGGTGCTGGCCATCCTTGACAGCGACCTGCCGGACGAGCAGAAGAAGAGACGCCTGAAGCGACTAAACCACGGTATCACCTGGCAATACCTCTTGAAGCATCACATGCCCCATCTGCGCTACGCCACCTGGGTGTCGGTATGGGGTGAACTGCCCAAAGAGGAGATACTGCTGCCCGAGCCGGTGTCCTACCGTATGCCGGATGCCACCCGCTTCCCTACCGACCTGCTTGCCCCCTGCTACGAACTGCCTGAACGCGAAGAGTATGACACCCGCACCGTAGTAGCCATCAAGAGCAACCTGCTCTACGATGCCGTAACCTGGCTGAACTTCGCCATCGAAGTACCCTTGTACGACGAGCGTTTCTCATTGCTCTATTACCATCAGTTCCCCTGGTGGCGGGGCGGTGAGCACAACAATAAGTACTGTATGCGATTCCTGGGCATCGGCGGCGAGGCACGCTGGTGGTTCCGCCCCATGCCCCGCCCTGCCGACGAGCGGCACGTGAAGCGTGACAAGTTGATGGGACACTTCCTGGGCCTGTATGGCCAAGGCGGCAAGTGGGACTTCGAGCGGAAGCGGAAGTACTGCTATCAGGGTGAGTTCTGGAGCGCAGGCCTCACCTACGGCTATGCCATGCCCATAGGCCGACGGCTGAACTTAGAGTTCTCGCTCTCCGTAGGGTATGCCTCCATCCCCTACCGCCACTATGTGCCCACCGAAGACTACTCGCTGCTGATACGCGACCGCGACAAGACCGGCACATGGCACTACGTAGGCCCCACCAAGGCAGAAGTGGCACTGGTGCTGCCCATCCTGATGAAATATAAGAAGAAAGGAGGCAACCGATGAGACATCATTGCCACATAGCGGTTCTGCTGCTGCTCGCTGTACTGCTGACAGGGTGCGAGCATCGTCCGTTGGTCGACCCGAACAACGCCCACTATATCCGCGTCTACATTGACGAGCAGTTGCGCAACATCACCTTCGGCTACTACAACGCCTCGTATGAGCATCCTGCCCACGTCCGTCCCACCGTACTGCGTGTAGCCCTGTGCGATATAGACGAAGACCGCGTGGTCGCCGAAGCCTACCTGCAACATGCAGGCAGCGACGCACACGGCTACTATCTGGACGGCCATCTGACAGCAGCCCCCGGCCGCTACAACCTGATGGTATACAACTTCGGTACCGAATCGACCCAGATTGCCAACGAGGAGTCCTTCTGGCGGGCCTTGGCCTACACCAACCCCGTAGCCTCCTACCTCTATGCCGGCCTGCCGGGTGTGCGTGCCATCACCAAGGAGCAGAAGTTGGTGTACGAGCCCAACCACCTCTTTCAGACGACGCGCCAGGCGCTGGAGATTCCGTATACCAACCACGTAGATACCCTGCGCCGCAGCAACGGAGAGTGGTTCAAGGCCACCTCCATGGTGTACAGCTACTACCTACAGGTAGGTGTGCGAGGCATTGAGTACGTATCGTCCTCGGCCTCGCTGATGACCGGTCTGGCAGGCTCCAAGCTCATCTCCAGTCTGGAGATGAACGAGGAAGATCCTGTCGCCCTCTTCTTCAACATGCTGTCGGTGGATTACGACACGCCCCAGCCCGCTGCTGCCGATAGCGAAGGCGGTAAGCGTGCCATCCTCTACACCACGTTCAACACCTTCGGCAAGCTGGAGCATACAGACAGCGACCTGCAAGTGACCTTTGAATTCGTGAAAGCCGATGGGAGCTCGCAGGTAGAGACCATCCGCATCACGCCCCTGTTTAGCACGTCGGATGTGATAGAGCAGCAATGGATTATCCTGGATCGTGAGATTGTGATAGAGCCACCCGAGGTCATTGGCGGTGGCGGAGGCTTCCAGCCGGACATTGATGACTGGGATGATATCCACAGCGAGATACCGATTTAAAGCGGCTTTCACCGATGTGAGACCACTATACAGCAACAAAACAAATAAATAATAATAGCAAATTCAATGATTGTTTAATTCTTAAAGTGTTTAGTTATGAAGAAGTTTTTATTTTTGGCAGCCTTGGCCAGTGTAGCGCTGGCCGGTTGCGTGAGCGATGAAAGCCCGACTATCGATGCCACTCCGGGTGACAAGCCGATTGCATTCAATTCGCCGGTACTTTATGGCCATACAAGAGCGATATTTCAACACGGTGAAATGCCCGCTACTTACCCCACGGGAGAATCCTTCAATGTATATGCCGTATGGTCACAGGACGATTTTGCAGGTTGGGAAGCTACAGGAGCCCAATGGTATATGGGTAATACTGGAACCAACAAAGAAGGTATAAAAGTGAGCTACAATAGCTCCATTGACGATGCTACAACAGGTAGTGGAGCATGGGAACCCGCAACAGCCTATTATTGGCCCAAGAATGGCAAGTTGACCTTTGCCGCCTATTCACCTTCTGATGCAGTAGCTGATTTCAGCTATGGCAAAGACGGTTTGACAATAGAGAACTTTGAAATACCCGGCACTGCAGCAGAACAATATGACCTGATGTTCAGTAAACGTACCTATAATAAAACGACAAGCACAGATGGTACAAATACTACATACGATGGTGTGGACATCCAGTTCCAACATGCGCTTTCTTCCATCAGATTCATGGTGAAACTGAAAGATGACTATACTGGAACTATGATTAAAGTGAAGAAGATTTCTGTCTATAATGTAGAACAAAAAGGTAAATTTGAAGAAAACATTAATGAATCAACTCCAGGTACGTACACTCCGAATCCTCAGTGGACGATTACAACAGACAAGGTATTAGCAGCAAACGCTTACATCCCTTTCACCGGTAGCCAAACAGTAACCACTACGGCTACATTATTAACAGATGCCAATGACTTGATTTTGATGCCACAGGTATTCCATGATGGCACAACGGAACAAAACGATCAAGTTAACGTAAAAGTAGAATACACTATCCAATCTGCCAGCTCTTCTGAAATTGCTCAAACTCATGAACAGAAATTATCCGCGATTAAGACCGAAGCAGGTAACATTAGTAGTTGGAAGATCGGCAAACGCTACACCTATACGATTGTATTTGGTTTGGATAAGATTTACTTTGCACCTAGTGTTGAAGACTGGGAGAATGTTACTCCCGATCCCGGCGATATCAACATCTAACCCCTCATAACCATGGGTGTGTGTCAAAACTCAGATTGTCCATCGAGTTTGTAGGGGCGGACCTGCGTGTCCGCCCTGAATACCGTGGTTGGTGCATCCGGGCAGACACACAGGTCTGCCCCTACAGCATAATCAACGATAGGCGATTTACGTTTTGACACACCTCCATCTTTCTCCAACTCATTCAACAAGACAGTATATATATAAATATGAATAGAGATACCCTTTCCCCTCACCTCCTTCGATGGAGCACCTACTTAGCGGGAGTATGGGCCGTGCTGTGCATGGTTGCCTGCAGCGACAGCGATGCAGAGACATTCCCCATGATGCCTCCCGAAAGCGACCTCCCCATCCGGTGGGATGTGCAGTCGGTGGAAGGTATGCAGGGAGAGACACGCGGACTGATAGAGGACCAAACCGCTTTGAAAAAGGCTTGTGCACCCGTAGCCAATGGTGGCGAAGGCGAAGGCATCGGCATCTGGGCGGACTACGACATCACGATAGGCGGCGTAGACCAGACGGTGAACAACGTCTTCGGCAACACCAAACTGATGTATTTCGACAAGGCCGATGGCAATCCGCATAGTTGGTGGAACTACGAAGGTACCGACCTCTATTGGGCTATCGGAGGCGAATACATCTTCCGTGCCTACTATCCGCAAAGCGTATCGGCATCGGTCGTCAGCTCATCGGATGCCAATCTCTTCATCGTCGACTACAACAGCGAGACCACCCAGAAGGATCTGATGGTGGCTTACAACAAGATAGATACCAAGACATACAACCTGAACAATCCTGTCCCCCTGCAGTTCAAGCATACGCTTGCTGCCCTGAAGTTCCGCTTCCAGTTCAGCAGCGACTATGATGACAACGACAAACTCACCGCCTGCTGGTTGGTGAACGATGCCGATGATGCCTTCAGCACGGTGGGACTGATGGCGTATGGCGACAACGACCCGTCGGACGATACAGGCGGCATCCCCAACAAACCCGAAGACCTGCTATGGAAACTAAGCTACTATCCGCCTGCCGGGATGAAGCTCTACCACTGGGAGCACGGCACCGGACTGTCCTTCAGCCAGGATAAGGGCAAGGATTCCAGCGGAAACGACATCGACGGCACAGAGAAAGCCGTTGCCTATACCGACCCGGCGGGCAGCAGCGTGGGCAGCTCCTACGCCACGAACGATGGCTGGCTGCTCATCCTTCCGCAAGAGTCGAAGGGCAAGCTGCGCCTCTGCTTCACCACCGAGCGAAGCGGCGACGTGGTCTACAGCACCCTGTTGCCTGCCGTGACCGGTACCGACGAAAGCGGGAAGAGCAGCAGCGGCACCTGGTATATCCGCAGCTACCGATACACCTATACCGTCAGCATCAGCCGTACCGACCTGAAACTGACACTGGGCATCGCACCGTGGAACCGAATGGAGTCATCGTATGATATTTCTTTTTAGTTAGCTACGAGCTACAAGCTACGAGTGATGAGATACGAATTATGAAAATGAGTAAGGTAAGTAAATTATCCGACACGTGTAGGGGCGCAACACTTTGCGCCCAAAGCCACACGACAGCGGGTTCAGGGCGCAAAATATTGCGCCCCTACAGTTATGCTATATACAAGTTACAAGCTACGAGATACAAGGCGTGGTGGCTGGTGGCACTGTGCCTCGTGATGCTTGCCTCGTGCAGCGAGGAGGCCGCCCCTGTGCTGCCCGACGACGACAACGCTGCCAACCTGACCTTGCGCCTGGAAGTACCCAAAGTCCATGTCAGTACACGTGCCGGCTATAGCAACCCGGACAGTGACCCTGCTACCTGGACAAATTGGGAACGTGCCGTAGACGGGCGGATGTTCTACCACCTCACCCTCTTCCTGTTGGACAAGGATAAGAGGCTGGTAGGCTATCGTGACCTCTACAGCGGCAGTTCGGACATCAAGGCCTCTACTGACCCGGAAGGCGAGAACGGCTTTACCGCAACAGACGAGGCGGTGGTCACGTTCAACTACCTGTATCCGCTGCACGGCAATGCCTCTACCTCGAAAGAACGCCTCAAGGGTGAGCGCTACATGCTGATAGCGGTGGCAAACTATTCGGACTATACGTATGGCGGAAACAGTTACAGCGGACTCAGCGGGGTCGAGACACAAATCACAAATGCCACGACAGCATTCAATGCCGATCCGGCTACCGGCATCGCCGACTTCATCACTACCTACAGCACCCTGTTCTATTCCAAGATAGACGCAGGCAGCGACCGCATCTGCCCGCAACAGCCGCAACCCCTGGTACTGGTGAAGTACATAGACCTGCATCCGGGAGAGAACAACGTGACGGGCGAACTGCTACGCACCTACTCGCGCATCCGCATCGAGGTGCAGAACAACAGCGACAAGCAAGACCTCTCCGTCAACGGTCTCAGCTTCTGCAACTACTTTGCGCAGCAGTCCGCCTACCTCTTCTATAACCCCGACGACATCGACAGCCGCTTCGATGCATCGAGCGCGGGTGCCCTCACCGTCACCTCGACAGATGCCATCGTGCCCTACCACGACCGGACCATCGCCAAACGGGGAGGAAGCGGCGGTGGCGGCATGAACAGTGCCGTGGTATTCGATGCCTACATCCTGGAAAGCAAACAAACCAGCGGCGACGCCTATACCTATCGCCTGAATGTGGCGTACTCAAGTGTCAGCGATTACGGCCAATACACCCTGAGCGACCCCGTGACGGGCATCGGTGAAGTCAGCACCATCAACAGCAACTATGCGTCGGACACGAAGTACTACGTCATCCAGAACAGAGGCAATACAGGCGTATTCTTCAAGTCGACCACCACCGGCAGCATAGCCGGCGGCAACGAATCGACCTCCATTGCCAACATCCGCTCCGAGATAGAGAACAAGAACTATACGCACATCTGGGAGCTGGAACAACAGTCAGGCAGTTCCTACTACCTGAAAAGCGTGGGAAAGACGAGCTACTACTTAGGGAACAATGCACGTGATGCCAACATTCCGCTGCTTGCTACCAAATCGGCTTACTATACATTGTCTACAGTTGACGGGTACTTGGCACTGAAATCCAGCCAAGGGGAAAAAGATTACATCAATGTATACAACAATAACAATCCACCCATCATCAGTGGATGGTACGAAGCAGACAACAACAGCCAATTCCTGTTCTACCCCGTATCGGCCTCCATCGGAAGCCCTACATTCGACAGCGACATTGTGCTGAAGACTATCGACCCGATTACCTCGGTGGTGACCCCTGTGACCCGCATCGACCGCAACGACTTCATCAACGTACTGGTGACGGTGGCCTACAACGACCAGGCCGGTGAATTCATGTTTGAAGTAGAACACTGGAACGAAAAAAATGAGGATATCAGCTATGACTAACGAACGCATACAACACCCGAAGACGAGCCCATCTGCCCAACTCCTTCACAGCCTCCTGCTCCCGGCCCTGCTCTTGTGGTTGGGAGTGGCCACCGCCTGCAGCGACGACACCTTTAGCAACAGCAACCCCAGCGTAATAGGCGCAGAGACCTGGGCGACTCTGAACTTCAACACACCCGCATCGCCCGATGTAAACATCGCCACCCGTGCCACACTGGATCTGGTACCCGAGTCGCGTGTGGTCAACTTCTTCCTCTACGTGTTCGATGGCAGCGGCAACCGGCTCTACGTGCACTACTTCGACTCGAACGACCGCGTCGGTGACGAGGCCGATTTACCGAATATCGAAAAGAACTGCTGGTGGGTATCGAACCTCACGACCAGTGACGTAAAGGCCGATGACCCCACCCGCCCCAATGACTACAGCACCAAGACACACGGCACGGTACGCATCTTTGCCCCCGCCGTGACCGGTGCCACACTCTACATGATAGCCAACATTGATGCTGACATGGTGAACATCTCCCCGGAAAGCCTCAACACCATCCGTACCGAGGCGGAGCTGAAGAACCTGACTGCCTCGCTGAACCAGGAGATCACTTCGCGCAACGGCTACTTCCCCATGGCGGGCACTGCCTCCATCAACATTGCCGACAACGGTACCATCACCGCTGCCGGTGGCGGCGATGCCACCGTACAGCTGCGACGCCTGGATGCCAAGATCAAAGTGAGGGTGCGTGTAGCCACCGACAACGAGCTGAGCACGACCGAAAGCGGCATCACTACCACACAGAAGTTGAAAGAGTTTGTGCCCGAATCGTGGCGGGTGGTCAACGTACCCAAAGGCAGTTACGTGCTGCCACGGGTGGAACCCTCCGAAGGGATAGACGCTATAGACTATGCCAACGACGACTTCGACGGTGCCGGCTACTTCGATACCGAGACACTGACCTTCGAGGGACAGGGCAGCGAAGCGTTCACCTATACCGATGCAGGAGGCGCCAGCCATACCGTGACCAGCGATGTGAACAGCTTCTCCTTCTATATGCTGGAGAATTACTCTGAAAAAAAGAAAAGCGTAGGCACTGACTTCCATCTGCGCGACCGCCGTAACAAGAATGCCGCTACCGGTGCTTACGACACCACCGACGGCTTGTGGGAGTATGCCCCCGAGGACGGTACCTACTTAGAGATAAAGGGGCAGGTGAAGATGGAGGTGGACGTGAGCGACGAAGCCAAACAGCAGCAACTCTGTGCCGACGTCACCTACTACATCCATTTGGGCGACTTCGCCACCCACCTGGACGACTACAACATACGCCGCAACCACTACTACACCTACACCATCACCATCAAAGGGGTGAATGCCATCGAGGCCGAGGTGACCAGTTCGGAGGCCAACGATCCCACCCAGGTAAAGGAAGAGAATTCAGGAGCCACCGGCAGCGTGTACATCGCCAAGGAGAGCATCTTCACCTTCGATGCCCACTACGGCCAACGGGTGTTCTGCTTCGACTCCAAGTACATCGACCCGAGCACCGTGACCTGGTACGTCAAGACACCATTCGGCAAAGAGGGCGTACCCGAAAAGATAGGCGATACCGAAATCCCGTCGGGTATGGACTACAAGTGGGTACACTTCTGCATCAACAAGATAGACGACGGAACGGACACCTACTCGAAGAACAACCGTGCCTATCCGGGAGACAGCCACACCTATCCCGAGAATAAGGACGGACTGATGGACGTCATCCAGTTCACCAAATACATCAAGGAGCAGAAACGGCTGCTGGATGCCGGACAGCCCAACGACTTCCGCGAGGAGGAAGACCCCGACCTGAAAACCGCATTCCCGGACAACTCCAGCATGTGGTACCGCAAGCGCATCTATGCCACCGTCTTCATCGACGAATACTACTACGATGCCGACCCCATCACAGGCGAGAAGCGCGAAGGGCTTTGGAAAGAGTTCGTCAACCAGCCCAACCGCATGATGCACATCCTGTGCGACAGCCAGCGCAGCATGGACGACGAGAGTACCGCCACCGGCAGCGTCATCACCCTGCGCCAACGCTCCATACAGACCCCCTACAACATCACCAAGGCCGGCCTGCTGACCGGCTGGGGCTGTGAGCAGGTAGACGAGACCATGCCCTACCGCCTCTTCTTCCATCCCGGTGACAAGTTTAAAACTGATGGAGACATCGACCAAGACAATACCGATGCCGACTACAAGGCTGACAAAGGAAACGACGACAAATACAACGGGCTGTACAACACCTGCTGCCTGCTCGACCTGATTAGTGGGGGCAGCTACCGGACGTTGCACTGGAGTACCTTCCTGAACTACGACCGCCCCAACGACTACGAGGAGACCGGACAAACCGATGAAGAGCTGAACGGCATCCTCTTCCTCAGAGAGAAATACCGCTGCATGATTCAGTCGGTGCTGATGCGCAACCGCGACAACAATGGCGACGACATCATCGATCCGGAGGAAATACGGTGGTACATCGCCTCGCTGGACCAGCTGTACGGCCTCTTCATGGGCGACCAGGGCCTGGCACAGGATGCCCAGCTCTACCCGACCAGTGCCCGCAATGCCGACGGACGAATCAGCGACGCAAACGACCCCTTCTACGGTTCGTACCAATGGCGCAGCCATGTATTGGCAAGTACCCGGTTCGGAGCCAACGCCAACCCCACCCGGCTGTGGGCGGAAGAGGGCATCTCTACCGGAACCTATGCAAGCAGTTGGAGCAAACAACCCATCCTGACAGCACGCTGCGTACGCAATCTGGGTATGGAAGCGCCCACCACGACCACCATTCTGGAGCGCGACCGCATTCCCGAAAAACTGGTTCAGGTGACCAACGTGACCGGAGGGACGGTGGATGTCAACACGGTGTACCGCTTCGACCTGTCGAACATCAACGACAAGTCACTGCGCTTCTACACCTCGCGCGAACTGGAGCCGACGGACGAGACCAAGGAGATGGCACGCCTCTACAAAGGATTCGAGACCGGCAGCCTCTCCAGCGAGGAGTACGACTACAATACCATCAAGAGCCTGATGGATGCCGACAACTCCCCCGTCACACAGGAAGGCTACCGCATACCCAACATCCGCGAAGCAGCCCTGCTGTATCTGTACACCGATGCCTCCTGGTGGAACGACCAATCCATCCTGTGCAGCAGCTACTACTCACACTCCCAGGATTATGGTGATGGTAAAGAAGGAACCAGTGAGAATTGCTGGAAATTCCATCCCACTCTGGTCAATCTGACCTATGGTACTACAAAAATGAAAATCCGCACCGTGAAGGATGTGAAATAATTGTAAAATATCCGGACAAATCGACAGGCAAAAACCCTGCGGTTAGGAGGGTGCTACATTCAGTCGTATCATGAAATACATTCAGTCGTATCATGAATGCCATTCAGTCGTATCATGAAACACATTCAGAATACGACTGAATGTTGCCTTTGTAACTATCTGTTTTACAATGGGTTACAAAGGCAATTTTTCGCGTTTCCGCTCCATCGTTCGATTTCAATAATTATTTACATAATATATAAAAAACACCTGTCCGCCTGCAGCGGACTCATCCGGCCTCACCGTAGAGGCAGACCTGTGCGTCTGCCCAAACCGCACGCAACGCATCATGGCAAACGGCATTCAGGACGGAAAATAGACGCCACCGTGGTGTCGGAAGAAAAATCATCCCCATCTTTTGGTATAATTCCAATAATTTGTCCTATATTTGTCGATAAAGAAAGGGCGACCATCCTGTATATTTATAAACTTTTTAAACAAGAAACCCGTATGAAAAGACATATTGTCAACACTTTCGCCATTTTACTTGCCACAAGTTTTCTTTTAGGAGCTTGTGGAAAATCGAAGGGCAAAGAGGCGAACGCCGTTGAAGCCGACAGCATCCAGGTGAACGAAACCGTACACCTGTTTGGCGACTCCACCAAACCGGCCTGCAACCTCATCGTCAACTTTGCATACGCCGGCGAGACGGCCGACGTGCGACTGAAGGACAGCCTGAACAGCTACTTCCTGGCCTTCTGCTTCGGCGACAAGTATGGCACGGAGACGGTGGAAGAGGGCGTGCAGAAGTATGCCCACCACTACGTGAGCAACTACCGGAAGGACCTGGAGCCGATGTACCAGAAAGACCTGAAGGAGTCGCAGGCCAACGGCATGGAGGTAGGCTCGTGGTACTCGTACTACCAGAACATCCAAAGCCGGATACAGCTCTGCGCAGGCACCCTGCTGACCTACCGCAAGTACTACGAGGAGTACACCGGCGGCGCACACGGCATCTACATGACCACCTACCTGAACCTGGACCTGCGCACGCTGGTCCCCATCCGTCTGGCCGACCTGTTTGTAGGCGACTACGAGGAGCCGCTGACCGACCTGCTGTGGAACCAGCTGATGGCCGACAACCAGGTGACGACACACGCCGAGCTGGAAGAGCTGGGCTACACCAGCACCGGCGACCTGCAGCCGACGGAGAACTTCTACCTGGACAAGCAAGGCATCACCTTCGTCTACAATGTGTATGAGATAGCCCCCTATGCCATGGGAGCCATCCAGATAACCCTGCCCTACGCATCGCTGTCGCACCTGGAGAGCGAAGAGCTGACCCGATGGAGAACCGAGATAAACGCATAATCCCCCACTCTGCCCATGGAACTGATTACGAAATATTTCCCCCGGCTGACCGAGGAGCAACGCAGCCAATATGCCGCCCTTGACGCACTCTACCGCGACTGGAACTCGAAAATCAACGTCATTTCGCGCAAAGACATTGACAACCTGTATGAGCACCACGTGCTCCACTCCTTAGGCATTGCCCAGGTAATCCGCTTCCGCCCGGGAAGCCGCATCATGGACCTGGGTACCGGCGGAGGTTTCCCCGGCATACCGCTGGCCATCCTGTTCCCCGAGTGCCAGTTTCACTTGGTGGACAGCATTGGCAAGAAGGTGCGTGTGGCTACCGAAGTGGCACAAAGCATCGGGCTGACGAACGTCACCTTCTGCCACGAGCGGGCCGAAGAGGAGAAGCAGCGCTTCGACTTCGTAGTGAGCCGGGCCGTGATGCCGCTGGCCGATTTGGTGAAGATTGTCCGCAAGAACATCGCTTCCCGTCCGCAGAACGCCCTGCCCAACGGACTGATTTGCCTGAAGGGGGGCGAACTGGCCAACGAGACCCTCCCCTTCAAGCACCGGACCACCCTGTGGAACCTGAAAGAGTACTTTGAGGAGGAGTACTTCCAGACCAAGAAGGTGGTGCATGTAGGCCTTTGAACGAGTAAAGACAGATTATATTATAGAAAGACACATGAAGCTGTATGAAAATAAAGAAATTTGAATTCAACATGTTCCCGGTCAACTGCTATGTACTGTGGGACGAGACCAATGAGGCCGCTGTGATAGACCCCGGTTGTTTTTACGAAGAGGAGAAGCAGGCACTGAAGACCTTCATTCAAGGCAATCAGCTGACCGTGAAGCACCTGTTGAATACCCACCTGCACCTGGACCACATCTTCGGCAATCCCTTCATGCTGCAGGAGTTCGGTGTGAAGGCCGAAGCCAACCAAGCCGACGAATTCTGGATTGACGAGGCTCCCAAGCAGAGCCGCATGTTCGGCTTCAAGCTGCAGGAGGCCCCTGTGCCGCTGGGACACTACCTGCACGACGGCGACATCATCACCTTCGGCCACACCCGTCTGGAGGCCATCCATGTGCCGGGACACTCACCCGGCAGTCTGGTGTACTACTGTGCCGCGAGCGGATGTATGTTCTCGGGCGACGTGCTGTTCCAAGGCAGCATCGGCCGGGCCGACCTCTCGGGAGGCAACTTCGACGAGCTGATAGACCACATCTGCAGCCGCCTGTTCGTTCTGCCCAACGAGACCATTGTCTATCCGGGTCATGGCGCACCCACGACCATCGGCATCGAGAAGGCAGAAAACCCCTTCTTCAGATAAGGCGACACGAAGCGCAACCCCATCCATGAACATCTAAACTTATATAGGAATATGAAAAACGATTTATTAGCCTCACGCCACATCGGCATCAATGCCGAAGAGGAGGCACGCATGTTACAGAAAATCGGAGTGAGCAGTCTGGACGAACTGGTTGACAAGACCATCCCTGCCAACATCCGTCTGAAAGAGCCCTTGGCATTGCCCGAAGCCATGACCGAATATGAGTTCGGACAACACATTGCCGCACTGGCCGCCAAGAACAAGCTCTACACCACGTACATCGGTACAGGCTGGTATGGCACCATCACACCGGCCGTCATCCAGCGCAATGTGTTCGAGAATCCCGTATGGTACACCTCGTACACTCCCTACCAGAGCGAAGTGTCGCAAGGCCGCCTGGAGGCACTGCTCAACTTCCAGACCGCCATCACCGACCTGACCGGTATGCCGCTGGCCAACTGCTCGCTGCTGGACGAAGCCACAGCTGCCGCCGAGGCTGTCACCATGATGTACGCCCTGCGCTCGCGCGAGCAGCAGAAGGCCGGTGCCAACGTGGTCTTTGTAGACGAGAACATCTTCCCGCAGACACTGGCCGTGATGACCACCCGCGCCATCCCGCAAGGCATGAAGCTGAAAGTGGGCAAGTACCGCGAAGCCGAACTGACGGAGGATGTATTTGCCTGCGTCATCCAGTACCCCAATGCCGACGGCAGCATCGAAGACTACCGCGACTTTGTGGAGAAGGCCCATGCAGCCCGCTGCAAGGTGGCTGTGGCAGCCGACATCCTGAGTCTGGTGCTGCTGACTCCTCCGGGCGAATGGGGAGCCGACATCGTATTCGGCAGCACCCAGCGTCTGGGCACACCGATGTTCTACGGCGGACCCTCGGCTGCCTACTTCGCTACCCGCGACGAGTACAAGCGCAACATGCCGGGCCGCATCATCGGCTGGTCGAAGGACAAGTACGGCAAGCTCTGCTACCGCATGGCCCTGCAGACACGCGAACAGCACATCAAGCGCGAAAAGGCAACCTCCAACATCTGTACCGCCCAGGCACTGCTGGCCATCATGGCCGGATTCTATGCCGTGTACCACGGACCGGAGGGCATCCGCACCATTGCCCGACGCATCCACAGCATAGCTGCCTTCCTTGAGAAGAGCATCAGCAGCTTCGGATACCGCCAGCTGAACAGCCACTATTTTGACACCCTGCGCTTCGCGCTGCCCGACAACATCTCCGCCCAGCAGATACGTACCATTGCGCTGGCCAAGGAGGTGAACCTGCGCTACTTCAGCAACGGCGATGTGGGCATGAGCATCGACGAGACCACCGACGTGGCCGCCATCAACGTGCTGCTCTCCATCTTTGCCGTGGCAGCAGAGAAGGATTACACCCGCATCTGCGACATCCCCGATGCCTGCACACTGCCGGCCGGACTGACCCGCCAAAGCAGCTTCCTGACACACGAAGTGTTCAACAAGTATCATACGGAGACAGAGATGATGCGCTACATCAAGCGGCTGGACCGCAAAGACATCTCGCTGACCCACTCCATGATTTCACTGGGTTCGTGTACCATGAAGCTGAACGCCGCCGCCGAGATGCTGCCGCTGAGCCGTCCTGAATTCATGAACCTGCACCCGCTGGTACCCGAAGACCAGGCCGAAGGCTACCGCGAACTGATAGCGAACCTCTGCGACGAGCTGAAGGTGATTACCGGATTTGCCGGCGTATGCCTGCAGCCCAACTCGGGAGCCGCCGGCGAATATACCGGTCTGCGCACCATCCGCACCTACTTAGAGAGCATCGGTCAGGGACACCGCAACAAGATACTGATTCCGGCATCGGCCCACGGCACCAACCCCGCATCGGCCATCCAGGCCGGCTTCACCACCGTGACCTGCGCCTGCGACGACCATGGTAACGTAGACATGGACGACCTGCGTGCCAAGGCCGAGGCCAACAAGGACGACCTGGCCGCCCTGATGATTACCTATCCCTCGACACACGGCATCTTCGAGACCGAGATTGTAGAGATCTGCCGCATCATCCACGCCTGCGGTGCACAGGTCTACATGGACGGTGCCAACATGAATGCCCAGGTGGGTCTGACCAATCCGGGCTTCATCGGTGCCGACGTATGCCACCTGAACCTGCACAAGACCTTCGCTTCGCCCCACGGCGGCGGCGGCCCCGGTGTAGGCCCCATCTGCGTAGCACCGCACTTGGTACCCTTCCTGCCGGGTCATGCCCTCTTCGGCAACTCCACCAACGAAGTGGCCGCCGCTCCCTTCGGCAGTGCCGGCATCCTGCCCATCACCTACGGCTACATCCGCATGATGGGAACAGAGGGTCTGACACGCGCCACCAAGATTGCCATCCTGAACGCCAACTACCTGGCCGCCTGTCTGAAGGACACGTACGGTGTTGTGTACCGTGGTGCCAACGGATTCGTAGGCCACGAAATGATTCTGGAGTGCCGCACGCTGCACGAAGAGACGGGCATCAGCGAGAACGATATCGCCAAGCGTCTGATGGACTACGGCTATCATGCTCCTACCCTCTCCTTCCCTGTACACGGCACGCTGATGATAGAGCCGACAGAGAGCGAGAGTCTGGCCGAACTGGACAACTTCGTAGAGGTGATGCTCACCATCTACAACGAGATTCAGGAGGTCAAAGAGGGCAAAGCCGACAAGGCAGACAACGTGCTGGTGAACGCTCCGCATCCCGAATACGAGGTAGTAAGCGACAAGTGGGAACACTCCTACAGCCGCGAGAAGGCCGCCTATCCGATAGAGAGCGTACGCGACAACAAGTTCTGGGTCAACGTAGCCCGTGTAGACAATACATTAGGCGACCGCAAGCTGTTGCCCACCTGCTACGGCTGCTTTGACTGATACACATAGAGTAAGGACGCAAGTTCCGGATTTGCTTTAATGTGAATTGTCTGATACGTGTAGGGGCGGAAAATATTCCGCCCAAAGCTACACGCTTTTGGGTTCAGGGCGCAAAATATTGCGCCCCTACAGCTGTAGCACGTATTCAATCAATCTGTTGAAACAAATCCGGGACTTAAGTATATTCACCAAACATCATGAACGAAACCATCCAACATCTGCTGTCACGCCGCAGTATAAAGAGGTACACCGACAAGCCCGTACCGCAAGAGATCATAGAAGAGATTGTCAAAGCCGGCACCTATGCGCCGACCGGCATGAACCGCCAGTCGCCCCTCATCCTTGCCGTCACCAACCGGGAGTTGCGCGACAAGCTGAGCCGTATGAACGCATCCATCCTGGGTTGTCAGGGCGATCCGTTCTATGGGGCACCTGTGGTGCTGGTCGTATTGGCCCGCAAGGATGTCAACACCCGTGTGTACGACGGTTCGCTGGTCATGGGCAACCTCATGAACGCCGCCCACAGTCTGGGCATCGCCTCGTGCTGGATTCACCGGGCCAAAGAGGAGTTTGAGAGCGAAGAGGGCAAACAGCTGCTCCGCGACCTCGGCATCGAAGGGGAGTATGAAGGCATCGGCCACTGCATCTTAGGCTATGCCGACGGAGAACCAAAACCTCAATCTCCGCGAAAAGAGAATTACGTCATCTGGGTACACTAATCGAAAGCGGAATATGAAAGAGATTATCCAATTCCTCCGGCAATTGCAGTGCAACAACAACCGGGAATGGTTCAATGCCCACAAGGCCGACTACCTCCGGCTGCAAGCACATTTCAACAGCTTTACCGAACAGCTGATTCAGGAAATCGCGCTGTTCGACCCTTCGGTGGCCGGGCTGACCGTGAAGGATTGCACCTACCGCATCTACCGCGACGTCCGTTTCTCTGAAGACAAAAGTCCGTACAAGACCCACATGGGTGCCTTCATCTGTCCCGGCGGCAAGAAGTCAGGCTACTCCGGCTACTACTTCCACGTCAGCACCGGAGGCAATTCCTATCCGGACGGCCACATGCTGGCTGTAGGCGACTACTGCTTCACCCCGGAGTCACTGCGCATCCTACGCGAGGACATTGTCAACGGAGAGGGCGACTTTGAGCGTGCGTTGCAGCAGGCGGAGTCGGGCTTTGTACTGGATCGGGACGGAGCCTTGAAACGCAACCCCAAAGGTTTTGCGGCCGATGCTCCCTACGCCGAATACATCCGGCTGAAGACCTTCTGCCTGTGCCGCAGTCTGAGCGACGATTTTATCTGCCGGGAGGGACTCGTGCAACGCACGGCACAGCTGTTCCAGAGCACCAAGCCCTTTCTGTACTACGTCAACCGCGGGATTGCCTTTGCCAAGGGAGAATACCAGAACTGACATTCTCCATCCAAAACAGAATCTATTCACACTAAACGTTTATCACCATGAACAAATTACGTTTCTATAGTCACATGCTCCTCTGCTGGACATTGCTGACAATGGCCACCACCCTGGCTGCACAGAGCACATTGCAGCAGAAGCTGCAGGGCGTAGCTGCCATTACCGAAATCAAACCGTTGCAGAGCACCGAATTTACCGAAAAATATCTGACACGCTTCACCCAACCGCTGGACCACAAGCATCCCGAAAAGGGGAGCTTCAGCCAGCGGGTCATCATCTCACATGTCGGTTTCGACCGCCCCACGGTATTGGTGACAGAGGGCTACGGTGCCGCCTACGCCCTGAATGCCAAGTACCGCGAAGAGATTTCCAAGCTGTTCGATGCCAACATGGTATTTGTAGAGTACCGCTACTTCCTGGAATCGACCCCTACTCCCAAAGACTGGCAGTACCTGACGGCAGAGAACAGTGCAGACGACCTTCATGCCATCCGTGAGGCGTTGCGCAGCCTCTACCCCGGCAAATGGATAGCCACCGGCATCAGCAAGGGCGGACAGACCACCATGCTGTACCGCACGTTCTATCCCGATGACGTAGACATCTCCGTGCCCTACGTGGCTCCCCTGTGCTACGGCGTGGAAGACGGTCGTCACGAACCTTTCATCCGTCACATCTCCACACCGGCAGACCGGCAGAAGATAGAAGAATTCCAGTTGGAGGTGCTGAAGCGCAAGGCCACCTTGCTGCCCCGATTTGAAAAGTACTGCAATGAGAAGGGATATCGGTTCAATGCCCCGATTGAAGAGATTCTGGATTTCTGCGTGCTGGAGTATTCGTTCGCCCTGTGGCAGTGGGGCACTCCCCTTACCACCATTCCGGCATCCACGGCTGACGATGACGCTATCTTTGCCCACCTGCTGGCCATCAGCGAGCCCAGCTACTTTGCCAATGGCAGTTCCGAGGAGTCATTCTTCGTGCAGGCAGCGCGTGAGTTGGGTTACTACGGCTACGATACCCGTCCGTTCAAGAAGTATCTCTCCATCACCTCGGCCAAAGGATATCTGGAACGCCTGATGCTCCCCGCTGAACTGAAGGGAATGCCTTTCGACAAGACGTTGGGACGCAAGATAACCAAGTATCTGAAGAAGAACGACCCGAAGATGATTTTCATCTATGGTGAGAACGACCCCTGGACAGCAGCCGGCGTCACCTGGCTGAAGGGCAAACAGAACACGCACGTCTTCATTCAGCCCGGAGGCAGCCACCGTGCACGCATCCATACCATGCCGGAGGCTACCCAAGAGGAGATAAAGAGCCTCATCCGCCAGTGGCTGGACGAATAAGCCCACCGATATCAATCCTCTATAATCTCTGCATCCTCAATGTCGTCTATCGGCGTTGGGGATGCTACGTTTTCTGCCCTCTGCTTCGGACGCAGGCGCATGAACTTAAACCAGTTGAGCAACTCAATCAGCGCATAGAGCAGCGAGCTGATACCCAGTATCAGGAACGTGGTACGCTGCACGCCCATCGGATTGAGCAAAGCCACCAACCCGGCCACCAGTATCAGTACCGGCAACAGATAGAAGCCCCATGGAACCACCGTCCAACGACGGGCTGCCATCAGTGAGGCAATCTGCTGTATACCCCCCATCAGCAGGATAAAGCCCAAGACGAAAGTCAGCAGGTTGGCAAAAAATCCCGGCATGATAACCAGCCACAAGCCAAACAGCAGACTGCCTACTCCCTCCACAGGAAAACGCCGGCGTACTTCGGCTTCCTGGGTAAAGTAGGCTATCAACCCTATCAACGAAGGCACCATGAACACCACACCGATGGTGATGACCAGGTAGTTGCCGGCCTGCTCGGGAAACATGACCAACAACAGACCCATAACCAGAGCACATACGGCTCGCAAAAATGAATAGCTAATTCCTTTCATAATACTTCTTGTTTGCTTGCGAAGATACATCATTCCTCGAACATTTCCATCGATATGCCCGTAAATATTCAACAAAGCATCCACAAAATTGTTCATATCGACAAAAAAAAGTCGGTAATGTTTTGTTATTACAAACAAACTGTCTATATTTGCCCCCGATAAAACAAAAAAAGACAATGAAAGCAATGATTAAGAATACATATTGGTGGTGGCGCCCGTTACAACTCCGACAGTCGTAAGGGAGCAGCGCTCGTATGTACCTATATCAAATAAAAATGGAACCAGAAAGCCCTGTCGCACCTGCGGCAGGGCTTTCTGGTTTTTTGGTGCCCCGACGGACACCGGCCACTGAAAGCAAATAGAAATAGAAAGAACTATAATACAATAATAAAATGAGTTACTTAGTTGACAAAGAAGGATATTACGGAGAATTCGGCGGGGCTTACATCCCCGAGATACTGCACAAATGTGTGGAAGAGTTGCAGGACAACTATCTGAAGGTGCTGCAAAGCGAGTCGTTCCAACAAGAGTTCGACCAGTTGCTGCGGGACTACGTGGGACGCCCCTCGCCCCTCTACCTGGCCCGTCGGCTCTCCGAGAAGTATGGTTGTCGCATCTACCTGAAGCGGGAAGACCTGAACCATACCGGAGCACACAAAATCAACAACACCATCGGCCAGATTCTGCTGGCACGCCGCATGGGCAAACAGCGCATCATTGCCGAGACCGGTGCCGGACAGCACGGAGTGGCAACGGCTACCGTCTGTGCGCTGATGGGCATGGAGTGTGTGGTGTACATGGGCAAGACGGACGTGGAACGCCAGCACATCAACGTGGAGAAGATGAAGATGCTGGGAGCCACCGTGGTGCCCGTGACCAGCGGCAACATGACCCTGAAGGACGCTACCAACGAGGCCATCCGCGACTGGTGCTGCCATCCCGCCGATACCTACTACATCATCGGCTCTACCGTGGGTCCGCACCCCTATCCCGACATGGTGGCCCGCCTGCAATCGGTCATCGGACAGGAGATTAAAAAGCAGCTGCCGGAAAAGGAGGGACGCGACACCCCCGACTACCTGATAGCCTGCGTAGGCGGAGGCAGCAATGCCGCCGGTACTATCTATCACTATGTGGACAATCCCGACGTGCAGATTGTACTGGCCGAAGCCGGCGGCAAAGGCATTGATACAGGCATGACAGCCGCTACCATCGCCTTAGGCAAGATGGGCATCATCCACGGTGCCCGCACCTACGTGATACAGAACGAAGACGGACAGATAGAGGAACCCTACTCCATTTCGGCCGGACTGGACTATCCGGGCATCGGACCGTTTCACGCCCATCTGGCCAAGCAGAAGCGAGCCATGGTGCTGGCGGTGAACGACGACGAAGCCATCCGTGCAGCCTACGAACTGACCCGCTTAGAGGGCATCATCCCTGCGCTGGAGAGTGCCCATGCACTGGGCGCATTGGGCAAGATAGCCTTCAAGCCCACAGACGTGGTAGTACTCACCGTGTCAGGACGCGGTGACAAGGACATAGAAACCTACTTGAAGAATTGTAAATTGTAAATTATAAATTGTAAATTATGAAAACATACCGTTATCATACCGTCAGCCGCACCGTGTTGGGTGACCTTCATACCCCCGTCAGCTGCTATCTGAAGGTGCGCGACCTCTTTCCACAGAGTGCCTTGATGGAGAGCTCGGACTACCACGGCAGCGAGAACAACCGCTCCTTCATCGGACTGTGCCCCGTAGCCAGCATCGGCATAGAGCATGGCACAGCTGTGATGCGCCTGCCCGATGAACGCCGCGAGGAATACCCGCTGCAACCCGACTACCGGGTAGAAGATGCACTGAACGACTTCATCCACCGCTTTCAGGTAAGCGGTGAATACAGCCGCTACTGCGGACTCTACGGATATACCTCGTTCAATGCCGTGCGCTACTTTGAGGAGATTCCCGTCAAAGACAGCCGCGAAAGCCGGAACGATGCACCCGACATGCTCTACATCCTCTACAGATACCTGATTGTATTCAACGACTTCAAGAACGAGATGCTGCTGCTGGAGATGGTGTCCGAGGGAGAGGAGAGCACGTTGGAGACCATACAACAGGCCATACACCGCACCGCCTGCCCGCTCTACGACTTTCATGCCATCGGTGAGACCACATCGCCCCTGACCGACGAGCAACACAAGGCCAACATCCGGCAGGGTATCGCCCACTGCCTGCGTGGGGATGTATTTCAGATTGTGCTGTCGCGCCGCTTCGAGCAACGCTATACGGGCGACGACTTCAAGCTGTATCGTGCCCTGCGTAGCATCAACCCCTCGCCCTATCTGTTCTACTTCGACTTCGGAGGCTTCCGCATCTTCGGCTCCTCACCCGAGACCCATTGCCGCATCGAGGGTCGCCAAGCCTACATCGACCCCATAGCGGGTACCACCCGACGCACCGGCGATGCCAAGCAAGATGCCATCAACGCACAATACCTGCACGACGACCCGAAGGAGAACGCTGAGCACGTGATGCTGGTAGACCTGGCACGCAACGACCTGTCGCGCAACTGCCACCACGTCCACCTGGACTTCTACAAGCAGATGCAGTTCTACAGCCACGTCATCCACTTGGTGAGCCGTGTTGGCGGCACGCTGAACGACGATGCCGACCCCATCAAGACCTTCATCGACACCTTCCCGGCCGGCACGCTGAGCGGTGCACCGAAGGTACGTGCCATGCAGCTCATCAGCGAGCTGGAACCTCACAACCGGGGTGCCTACGGCGGCTGCATCGGTTTTATCGGCCTGAACGGATCGCTGAACCAGGCCATCACCATCCGCACCTTCGTGAGCCGCAACGGGGTATTGTGGTTCCAAGCCGGAGGCGGCATCGTGGCCAAGAGCAACGAGGAGTACGAACTGCAAGAGGTCAACAACAAGCTGGGCGCACTGAAAAAGGCCATCGCCGAAGCCGAACGGATGTAAACACAGCATTACCACAAATGATACTATATATATATGAAAACTGTAATCATAGACAACTACGATTCGTTCACCTACAACCTGGCCCATTTGGTGAAGGAGACAGGGGCTGAGGTAACGGTGATACGCAACGACCGCTTCCGGATAGAGGAGCTGGAAGCATTTGACAAGATAATCCTTTCGCCCGGCCCCGGCATTCCCCGGGAGGCAGGCCTGCTGCCGGACGTCATCCGCCACTATGCGGGACGCAAACCCATGCTGGGTGTCTGCCTGGGACATCAGGCCATCGGCGAGCTGTTCGGAGGCCGACTGACCAATCTGAGCGAGGTGTTTCACGGCATACAGACACCCGTCCGGCTACGGGCGGACGAGCCCGACTACATCTTCGACGGACTACCCGAGGAGATAGCCGCAGGGCGTTATCACTCCTGGGTGGTAGATACCGACCGGTTCCCCGCAGAGTTAGCCATCACCGCCACCAGCCCCGAAGGGCAGATTATGGCCCTGCGCCACCGCCGGTACGACATCCACGGCATCCAGTTCCACCCCGAATCGGTACTGACCCCACAGGGAAAACAGATTATCCAGAACTATATAGAACATTAAAAACCACTGCATCAATGAAAGCCATACTCAACCGTCTCTTTAATCACGAAGAACTCTCTTCGGAAGAGACCAGACAAATACTGCTCAACATCACCCAAGGGAACTATCCCGACGCACAAATAGCTGCCCTGCTCAGCGTCTTCCAGCTGCGCGGCATCACCGTGGACGAACTGCTCGGCTTCCGCCAGGCACTGATGGAGACCCGTGTCCCCATTGACTTCGCTCCATATCACCCCATCGACATTGTGGGCACAGGCGGCGACGGCAAGAATACCTTCAACATATCGACCTGTGCCTGCTTCGTCGTGGCCGGTGCCGGCTACAAGGTGGCCAAGCATGGGAACTATGGAGCCACCTCGGTGAGCGGTGCCAGCAACGTGATAGAGCAACACGGCGTGCGCTTCACCAACGATGCCGACCGCCTCCGGCGCTCCATCGAGCAGTGCAACATGGCCTATCTCCATGCCCAACTCTTCAATCCGGCCATGAAGTCGGTAGGCCCTGTCCGCAAGGCACTGGGCGTACGCACCCTCTTCAACCTGCTGGGTCCGTTGGTCAACCCCTGCTGCCCTTCCTATCAGTTGCTGGGCGTGGCCGACCTCAGCCAGATGCGCCTCTATACCAACGTCTTCTATCGGCTCGGCATCGACTTTGCCGTGGTCAACAGCTTGGACGGATACGACGAAATCTCACTCACCAGCGAGTTCAAGGTGATGACCCGCACCTCCGAACACATTTACCGCCCGCAGGAACTGGGATTCAGCATAGCTCGCAGTGAAGAGCTGTATGGCGGACAGAGCAAGGAAGAGGCCGCCCGCATCTTCGACAACGTGCTGAACAACTGTGCCACACCCGCACAGACCCAATGCGTGCTGCTGAATGCCGCATTCGCCATCCAGGTGATGGAACCACAACAGGACATCGAGACCTGCATCGGCAAGGCACGCGAGTCGCTGGAAAGCGGCAAGGCACTGGCCACGCTGAAGAAATTCATTGAACTGAACAGCTGATACCCCCTACACGCATGAAAGATATACTCTCTGAAATAGTGGCACACAAACGGACGGAGGTAGAGGCCCAGAAGCAGATTGTCACCCCCGACCAGCTGCAGCACGCAGCCGACGCACTGCTGCAGGCACCGACGCACACTCCCCGCAGCATGAAGCAGGTACTGGCCGCCTCACCCAGCGGCATCATTGCCGAGTTCAAGCGACGTTCTCCCTCCAAAGGATGGATTAAGCAGGAGGCCCGTGCCGAAGAGATTCCTGCCGCCTACGAGGCGGCAGGAGCAGCTGCCCTCTCCATCCTGACGGACGAACGCTACTTTGGCGGCACACTGCACGATGTCCGCACAGCCCGTCCCCGCGTCCGGATACCTATCCTGCGCAAAGAGTTCATCATTGACGAATATCAGTTGCTGCAGGCCCGCATTGTGGGAGCCGATGCCGTGCTGCTGATAGCCGCCTGCCTCACCCCCCAGCGGTGCGAAGCCCTCACCGCCTATGCCCATCGGCTGGGATTAGAGGTACTGTTGGAAATACATAGCGAGTCCGAGTTGGCCTACCTGTCCGCCGCCCCCGACATGGTGGGTGTCAACAACCGACATCTGGGCAGCTTCGTCACCGATGTAGAGACCTCCTTCCGTCTGGCCGATAGCCTGCAACGTCAGATTCGGCCGCACACCCCCACTGACACACCGCCGCTGCTGGTATCGGAGAGCGGACTGTCACGTCCCGACACCGTGTTGCAACTGCGACAGGCAGGCTACCGGGGCTTCCTGATGGGTGAAGCCTTCATGAAGACTCCCTGTCCGGGAGAAACGCTACACCAATTCATCCGTTCGCTCTCATGAAACCGATAGTCAAAGTCTGTGGCATGACCGATGCCGCCAACATCCGTCAAGTGGAGTCGTTGGATGTGGACCTGCTGGGATTCATCTTCTATCCACGCTCGCCCCGTTGTGTATGCAGCCTGCCGGACTACCTACCCACCCGTGCCCGGCGTGTAGGTGTATTTGTCAACGCCACGCAGGATGAAGTGGTGCAGCAAGCCGCCCGTTTCGGTCTGCATTACATCCAACTGCATGGCCACGAATCGCCCGACTACTGCCGTTCGCTCCACGACTCGTGCGGACTGCCCCTCATCAAGGCCTTCGCAATCTCTGATGCGAGTGACCTTCAGGCCACGTCGGCCTACGAAGGCATCTGCCGCTACTTTTTGTTCGACACCAAGTGTCAGGCATACGGAGGCAGCGGCCGGACGTTCAATTGGAATCTGCTGCAGCAATACGAGGGCCATACCCCCTTCCTGCTGAGCGGAGGCATCGGACCCACCAGTGCTCCGGACTTGTGCGACCTGCGTCATCCGCTGTTGGCAGGCATCGACCTGAACAGTCGCTTCGAGACCACAGCCGGCATCAAGGATGTGGCACTCCTCCGTCAGTTCCTACGGGAACTGGAGCCGATTCTCCATCCGCGAAGCAATCATCCAATTGATTCGCTGAAATAAAGCTGAAACTTGAATAACATAACACATAAAAAAAGATTATGAATAGAATTGACCAACTTTTCCAGAAGAACCCTCACAACCTGCTCTCCATATACTTCTGCGCCGGATGCCCCACCTTAGAGGGAACAGCCGATGTAATCCGCGCCTTAGCGCGCAACGGAGTGGACATGGTGGAGATAGGCATACCCTTCAGCGACCCCATGGCCGACGGTGTCGTCATACAAGAGGCTGCCACACGCGCCCTACGCAACGGCATGTCGCTCCGCCTCCTCTTCAACCAGTTGCGGGACATCCGCCAACAGGTACACATTCCCCTCATCCTGATGGGCTACCTCAATCCCATCATGCAGTTCGGGTTCGAAGCCTTCTGCCGCGAGTGCGTAGCCTGCGGCATCGACGGAGTCATCATCCCCGACCTGCCGTTCCGCGACTACGAAGCCAGCTACAAGGACATTGCCCTGCGCTATGACATCCGCGTCATCATGCTCATCACCCCCGAAACCAGCGAAGCACGCATCCGCGACATCGATGCCCACACGGGCGGCTTCATCTACTTGGTGTCCAGTGCCGCCACCACCGGAGCACAACACGACTTCGATGCCCGGAAGCAGGCTTACTTCCGCCGTGTCGAGGAGCTGCAGCTGCGCAATCCCCGCATGGTAGGATTCGGCATCAGCAACCGACAGACCTTCGAAGCAGCCTGTGCCCACGCCTCGGGTGCCATCATCGGCAGCCGATTCGTCACCTTGCTCAACGAGTATCAGGGCGATGCCGACAAGGCCATCTGCCACCTGAAGGAGGACTTGGCCCGATAAATTGAGCGACGGCGAAGAGCGTTCATCCTCTTCGCCGTCGCGGTTACCTGAACAATTTCAATCAAACAACCTGAATACCCAAAAAACTGTCATTTACATCCTCATTCCGCCAGCCGGAATGTCACCTTCGAGCGGATGTCGGTAGCCGACGCGGCCACCAGTGCCTCAAAGCGTCCCGGCTCGGCCACCCATTGCTGAAGGCGGTCATCGTAATAGCTCAGGGCCGCCTTGTCGATGGTGAACGTCACCTCGCGCGTTTCACCCGGTTCCAAAGAGACTTTGCAGAAGCCCTTCAACTCCTTCAACGGACGAGGCAACGACGACTTGAGGTCGCGGATATAAAGTTGCACCACCTCTGCTCCCTGGCGCCGGCCGGTATTGGTCACAGGCACCGTGAGTGTCAGGGTGCCGTCGGCTGTCATCGTGGATTGGTCCAAAGTAGCCTTGCCGTACTGGAAGGTCGTGTAGCTGATGCCATGACCGAAGGGGAAGAGAGGGGTAATCTTGCGGGTATCAAACCAGCGATAGCCTACAAAAATGCCCTCCTTGTACTCCACATCCACCTCCTTGTTCATCCGTTCTGCCACAAACTGCCCCACGGCATGGGCCGGTGAATCCTCCAGACGTACCGGGAAGGTGAAGGGCAACTTGCCACTGGGATTGACATCACCCATCAGCAACGCAGCCAAGGCATGACCTGCCTCGGAGCCGATGTACCAATCCTGCACAATGGCAGATACCTCGCTGACCCACGGCATGGCAACGGCATTGCCCGAGATGTTGACCACAACCAGCCGCTTGTTCGCCTTGGCCAACGCTGCAATCACCTCGTCCTGTCCATAGGGCAGACCCAATCCGCTGCGGTCAGAGTCCTCGCAGTCCTGTCCGGCACTCTTGTTCAATCCGCCGATGAAGATGACATAGTCGGCCTCCTTGGCTGCCTCTACAGCCTCCGCAATCAGTTCCTCCGACGAACGGTCGTCCTTCAGGTTCTGGCCGGTCACCACACCATTGTATTCACCGGTCACGTCGCCCACATAGCCACGTACCCAGACCACCTCTGCCTGATTGCCGACACGAGCCTTGATGCCGTCCAAGGGAGAGACTTCGCGCTGCACCTTCAGCGAAGAGGAACCGCCACCTACGGTCATCATCTTCACCGCATTCTCACCCACCACCACAATCTTGCGCGTCCGGGCCAGATTGACAGGCAGCACATCACCCGCATTCTTCAGCAGGACGATGCCTTCCTCCGCAATCCGGCGGGCAGCTGCATAGTGGGCCTCGGAGTTCAATGCGCCAAAGGGACGCTGACGGTTCATCTCCGTACGGAAGATGAGCCGCAACACACGCCGCACCTTGTCGTCCAGTTCCTGTGTGCCGACCTCTCCCTGACGGATTTTCTTCAGATAGGGCATGGCTAAGTAATAGTTGTCGTAGGCATTGCTGGTGCCTGCAGAGAGTCCGTTGGTCCAGCTGCCGAACTCCATATCCATCCCGTTATGTATGGCCTGATCGGTATCGTGTACGCCACCCCAGTCGGATACCACCGCCCCATCGAAGCCCCACTCCTTCTTCAATATATCATTCAGCAGATACTGGTTGTGGCAGGCATGTTGCCCCTTATAGAGGTTGTAGGAAGCCATCAGTGTCCATGATTTTCCCTCCTGTACGGCTGCCTTGAAGGCAGGCAGATAGATTTCGCGCAAGGCACGGTCGCTGACGATGATGTTGGTATTGTGACGGTTCACTTCGTGGTTGTTGAGGGCGAAGTGTTTCACACAGGTGGCCACGCCGTTCTGCTGCACGCCCTGTATGTAAGGTACCACCATGCGCGAAGCCAAGTAGGGGTCTTCACCCATATACTCGAAGTTGCGTCCGTTCAAAGGAGTACGGTAGATGTTGACACCGGGACCCAGCAGGACGCTCTTCTTCCGGTAACGGGCCTCCTCACCGATGCTCTTTCCATAAAGCAGGGACATATCGGGATTCCAAGTAGCGGCCAGACAGGTCAGTGCCGGAAAGGCCACGCAGGAATCGTTGGTCCATCCGGCCTGATCCCACTCGTCCCACAGCACTTCGGGACGTATGCCATGAGGGCCGTCAGTCATCCACACCTCGGGGATGCCCAGACGCGGTACGCCCGGCGAACTGAACTTTGACTGGGCATGGGTCATGGCCACTTTTTCATTCACGGTCATGCGCTGTAGCGCATCTTCCACTCGTTCCTCTATCGGTTTGCTGTCGTCCAAATAGACAGGCAGTGTCTGTGCTTGCAGGGCACACGTCAACAGCAACGATGCTGTGACGGATAATGCAATCTTCTTGTTCATAATTTATCTATGTAATATGTATTAGTGTTTCCCATTCAACGGTACATTCAGTCCCATGGAGCGGATATATTCCTCCTGAGGTATGCTGTTGATACACTTGCAGTTATCGATGAACGCACGCATGGCCTGTCGGGCCAGCTCCTGGTCGGGTCTTGCCTCACGTATCTCCTTATAGGTGGCGCGTGATGTCTCGGAGAACGACACAATCTGACTCCAGTTCTCAGGCCGTTTGATGCCCATCATGCAGGAATTGTCCAATTTCTTATAAGGCCAGAAGGTGTAGCCGATGCCGTTTTCCTGCATCACCCGGCTGAAGGCAGCCTGCCACTCGTCCGTATTGTGCCCTATCTCGCCCATGTACATAGGCAGGTTCACGCTGTCGCGGAACTGGATGTAGCTTCCGATGGCCTCCTTGGTGGCATCACCACCGTAGCGGTGGCAGGTGTACGTGATTTTATCGTCATACTGTCCGTCGGTAAAGGGCTTGAAGTTCGAGTTCCATTGCGCACCGCCTATCAGAATGATGTGGTTCGTATCGACCTGACGGATGGCCTTCACCGCCTCTTTGTAGAGTGGCTCCAACTTGGCGTTCATCTCCTCCATATTGGGGAAATAGGGGGCGATGGGTTCATTGAGCAATTCATAACCCAAGATAACCGGTTCCTCCTTGTAATGGTCGGCAATCCGCTGCCAGATGTCGCAGAACTGCCGTTGACTCGCCTCGCTCTCCAGCAGCCAGGGATAGCCATAGCTATCGTCGATGTTGTCGCCCGTCTGTCCGCCGGGGGCATCGTGCATGTCCAGTATCAGGTAGAGACCGTTGTCGCGACACCAAGCCACCACACTGTCCACCCGTTCGAAACCGTCCTGCCGACAAGTCAGTCCCATGTAATCCTCGTCCGTGAAGAGTTTGTAGTGGAAGGGAAGGCGGATGGTATTGGCTCCCGTAGAAGCGATGAACTCAATGTCCTTCCGGGTGACATAGTTGTCCTTGAACGCCTGCCAGAAGCGGGCAGTGAAGTCGGGGCCTACCAGCTGGCAGAACATCTCGTTAATCCATCGTGCCGAGTTGGTCTTCCCGAAGCCGAACATGTAGCCTTCGGGATTGAGCCAGTTGCCCAGGTTCGTGCCGCGGATGAAGAGCTTCTCGCCCTGTGGCGTGAGCAGATTCCGGCCGGAAATGGTGACATACTTGGGTGCTTCTTCGTGCCGGCCTGCGCCTCGGTCGGTACAGGCTGTCCAGAGAGCCGCAGCTCCCAGCAGACATAGAAATAACTGTTTCATGCGTATCAATGTATATGTAAGAGTTTACTATGTTTCCATCCAATGGGTTTATGCAAAGGTATAAAAAAATAAAAGAGGAAAGGCATCTACATCGGACAGCAAACGGAAAAAGTAAACGGAAACTATCCTGACACAACTGAATATCAATAAGATAACAAAATAAATCGGTAAGTCTAAAAATACCCGTAGGTATATGTCTTTCCCCATAACACCTGTCGTTCGACTTGGGGCCAATCACCCAGAAGCAGCCATTCGCAATGGATAGACATATCATATAGAAGCAGGGCGGGTGACGACAACTTTTAATGGAACAGCTGTAAAGATAGTATGAAACAGTTGTTAAGTCCTAATGAAACAGTTGTTATCTATAGGTGAAACAGTTGTTCCATTGCTATTGTACACGTTTGACAACTGCGATGGTTATCTGCCACAAATCTGCCACAAAGTGCAAAAAAACGCTCAAAAACAGAGGTGAAATAACGCTCTTTAACACAAAAATAGGCCATTTTTGTGTTAACAATTGCAAATCTCAAAATATCTGCCACACTTATTTGATGGTTAATCCATTTATATAGAGGAAACTAACGGAACGTGTGTGGCAGATGGCAGATAAATAAAACTTCTCACGCGCGCGCGAGAAGAGTTACAATTACAGCTATGAAGACCTCAAAAAAAAGGGGAGGCTCGACGAGCGGTTCACTCGTCTTACCTCCCCAACCCTGAATATTAATGTTCCTATTGAAACTATCGTCCGTGTGTCAGTATGATGTATTTTGCGTCTGTCGCTTAGTAATGGTAAAAAATAACTTAGTAGGGATTCTGTACAATCTTACCGCGGGCAGCCTCTATCTCGCCCTGCGGGATGGGCAGGTACTTCTTGTTCTCTGTCCAATTAGGCCGCTCGGGAATGGCCTGTCCACCCCACGTCAGCGGATTCTTGTTCTGAAGCAGCACGCCTCCACCTGCCTTGAGTACGGTGGATGCCTGTCCCGAGCGCACCAGATCGAAGTAACGCTTGCCCTCGCCCAACAGCTCGAAGTGACGTTCGTCAATGAGGTTCTCTTTCGTAAGGGCTTTGGGTGCCAGACCGGCACGCTGACGTACCTGGTCGAAGTAGCCTTGGGCAGCAGCATCCCCCGTCTCCATGCCCAATTCAGCCGCATTGAGCAGCGTCTCCGCATAGCGATAGATGTGCATGTTGTTGTCCCAGTTCAAGGCATCCGAGGCGATATAGCCGTCGTTGCCACCCGGACGTCCCAGACACTTGCGCAAGAAGTAGCCCGTATTCTGGTATCGTCCGCCATAGCTGACAGTGATTCCCTTTCCGGCCATGTCCTGAATGTACTTGTCCATATTGAGGATGGCTATATCGCGTCGCTTGTCACCCTCTTCGTAGGCATCGTATGCCTCTTTGGAGACTACGTAGAAGCCCCATCCTCCCAGATTGAATTCCGAGTAGCGGCCTTTGCCGACCCCTTCCATGCTGGAGTAGCTCAATCCGTCGATACCAATCATGGCAGGAACCACTGTACCGCCTGTCGCATTGGCCGAACCCCAGTCGCGTTTGCCACCCTTCGACTGATAATTGATATCAAGGATAATTTCGTCGTTCCACTCCGTATCAAGCGCATAGAGGTCGTCATAGTTGTCACCGTCCACCAAGCTGTATTTGCCCGAAGCGATGATGGCCTTCATGTATTGCAATGCCTTGGCGTAACGGCTTTTGTCGCCTTGATACATCACATAGTCGGCATACACCATCGAAGCAGCCGCCTGCGTCATGCGTCCGGCCCATTCGTCGGGTTGCTTCATGGGCAGGATGTTCTGGTCGAGTACCTCCTCCAAGTCGGCAATAATCGTGCTATAGACCTCATCGGCCTTCAACTGCTCGGCCTCGTAGGGAAAGGTCAGATTCTCCATATAGAGCGGTATATTACCCCACGTCTTCCACAGGATGAGGTAGTAGAGGGCCCGCATGGCACGCCCCTCGGCCACATAGGCACGCTGCTCCTGCTCGCTGAGGCAGTTGCCGGCATTGGCTGTAGCATTGTCGATAAGGTGGATGGAGCGGTTGATACCCGAGTAGCAGGCCGACCACAGTCCGCCGATGGAGTTGTTGGGATCGGACTTAAACTGCGAGATAAGGTGCAACTGGCCTTGGTCGGAAGTAGAACCTCCACCTACATAGAGGTCGTCACCCTGACTGTCCCACATCAAGTTGAGCGGTGCCCATCCATTGAAGTAGTCGAACCACTGCAACGGGTCATAGGCTGCCACCATAGACTCCTGCATACGTGCCGCCGTGTTGTAATATCCCTCCAAAGGCAGACTGCTGGAAGGTTCCTCCGTCAGGAAGTCGCTGCCGCAGGCGGAAAGTCCCATCGCCATGGTTCCGGCAGCTATCATGCTATATAATGTTTTCTTGTTCATTTTGAATTGTATGTTAAATATAAGTACTAAATCAATTAACTTGTAACTCGTAGCTCGTCACTCGTAGCTCGTAGCTCGTCACTCAGAACGTCAGATTGAGACCGACGGTGAAGGTGCGTGCCTGCGGATAGTAGCCGCGGTCGATGCCGTTGGACTTTTCGTCACCACCCAACTCGGGGTCAAGACCCTTGTAGGAGGTGAGGGTAAGCAGATTTTCGGCAGCCACATAGAGGCGCAGGCGCTGTACGAAAAGTTGCTGAGTCCAAGCCTTGGGCAGGGTGTAGCCCAACTGGATATTCTTCAGACGCAGGTAGTTGCCGTTCTTCACGTAGAGGTCGGAGATGCGGTAATTGTCGTTGTTGTTGGTGAAGGTGTAGCGGGGCATCGTGTTGGAGGTGCCTTCGCCGTGCCAGCGGTCCATGAACTCGGCAGGCAGGTTGACGTAGCGGCAATCCAAGCGACGGGTCACGTCGAGGATGTCCTGTCCCAGCACACCCGATACCAGCATACTGAAGTCCAGACTCTTGTAGCCGGCAGTGAAGTTGATGCCGTAGGTCCAGTCGGGCGTTCCCTTACCTATCTTGGTCTTGTCCTGATCGTTGATAGTACCGTTGCCGTCAAGGTCTACGAAGCGTACGTCACCGGGCACGGCTTGCGCACCGTACCGGGCATTGTAGGCATCGGCCTCGGCCTGGTTCTGCAGGATGCCGTCGGTCAGATAGCCATAGAAGTAGGGATAGGGCTGTCCGTTCTCGGCACGCGACACATTGCCGATGATGTGTACGTGGTCCATCATCTCGAAGCCGTCGGCATTGCCCAGATTGATGAGTTTGTTCTTCAGGTAGCTGACGTTGGCATTCACGCCGAAGTGGAAGTCGTTGTTGCTATACTTGTAGCCCAGTTCCAGCTCGATACCCGAATTCTCCATGGAGCCTACATTGCCCCAAGGCAGCGACTCACCCAGATAGGATGGGATGGCCATGGTCTTCAGCATACCGTTGGTCTTCTTCTTGAAGTAGTCTACCGAGAGGGTAAGTGCATTGTCAAAGAAGCCCAAGTCGAGACCCAGGTCTATCTGCTCGGATTCCTCCCACTTCAAGTCGGGATTGGGTGTACCCGAAGGCTTGGATCCGAGGATAATGGCCTGATGACCTGCGCTGCCGAAGACGTAATTGTTGCCGGTAGCCGTGTTGACAGTATAGAGGAAGTTTCCGATGTTCTCGTTTCCGTTCTTACCCCAGGAGAGGCGCACCTTGGTGCTGGTGTACCACTTCGGGCGGTTTTGCATGAAGGGTTCGTTAGTCAGGTTCCAGCCTGCAGAGAAGGAGGGGAAGGTGGCCCACTTGTTGTTGCTACCGAAACGTGACGAACCGTCGCGACGCACGGTAGCCTGCAGCATATAGCGTTCGTCGAAGTTGTACGAGAGGCGGCCGAAGTAGGAGGCCAGCGAGTGCGGGTCGCCTGCTCCGCCATAGGCATCGCGCTTGCCGTCAGAGGCCAGACCGGTGGTGAAGTCCATGTTGGCTTTGTCGGCGTTGTATTCTATCAAATCGTAGGCCGAACCGCCTACCTGACGGCTGGTGTACCGCTCGGCCGACTGGCCCAGCACCACGTTGACCGTGTGGCGGCCAAAGCTCTTGTCATACGTCAGCACGTTTTCTATCTGCCAGGTATAGCCACGGTTCATCTGCGACCACACCTTGGAGGTGGAGTTATTGCAGTTCTTGTTCAGGTAGAAGGGGTGGCTCCATCCGTCGTTTCCCCAAAAGGCGAGGTCACTGCCCCACGAGAACTTGTACTTCAGATTGTCCCAGATGCCCAGTTCGGCCGAAAGATTGGCGATGAACTTGTCGGAATTGTTCTTGGTGCCGGGTTCGGCCGAGATGCGTCCCAGGGGGTTGGCTATTTCGTTAAGGTCACTGCTGGGCATACCCAACAGCTTGCCCGTCAGCTGGTCGGTTACAGGGTTGCCATACAGCGTGTGGTCATACGCCTGCAGCCGGCTCTCGTCATCGGCATACACCGGCACGGTGGGATCCATCAGCAGTGCATCGCCCAGCGGGGAGCCTGTCAGGCTACCGGCTGTCACTCCGATGCTGTTGACGCGCGAATAGCTCATGTTCAGCGTAAAGGTGAGCGACTTCAGCCAGTTGCGGTTCTGGCTCTCGTCGAACAGCTGGTATTGCGTATTGCTACGGAACGACAGACGTTCGTAGTTCGACTTGTCATAATTGCCACCAATGATACCCTCTTGGTTGTAGTAGCCGGCAGAGAAGTAGTAGTTCACCTTCTCCGACGCGCCGCTGACGGAGAGCTGATGGTTCTGCACCGGAGCCCCGTCGTTGAACAGCGCTTCCTGCCAGTTGGTGCCTGCCCCCAGATTGGTGTTGGCGAAACGCGGCGACTCGCCTGCATAGCCCAACGCCTCGTTCATCAGTTCGGCATACTGCGATGCATTCAGCATATCACGTTTGCGCCATGCGCTCTGCCATCCGTAGGAGAAGTCGTAGGTTACCTGCGGACGACCCGTCTTGCCCCGCTTGGTGGTGACCAGTATCACACCATTGGCGGCACGTGTTCCGTACACGGCACCCGAGGCGGCATCCTTCAGTACTTCGATGGACTGTATGTCGGCCGGATTGATGTTGTCGATACCGCCCCCGATGGGCATACCGTCGACTGTGTAGAGCGGATCTGAGTTGTTGATGGTACCCGTACCGCGGATGCGTATCTTGGCTCCGTTGCCCGGCTGTCCGTTCTGCGTGGTCACTTGCACACCCGATGCCAGTCCCTTCAGGGCATTGTCTACACGCACGGGCGAGGTCTGCGTCAGCAGCTCTTCACCTACCCGGGCGATAGAGGCGGTCACTACCGACTTCTTCTGCACGCCATAGCCGATAACCACCACCTCGTCAAGTGCCTGTGAATCCTCTTTCAGCACGAAGGTCAGTTCGTCCGCCGTCACCTTCTGCACCTGCGTGATGTAGCCTATAAAGGATACTTCTATCTGCGCCCCCATCTCTACACCGGGGATGCTGAAGTGTCCGTCCACATCGGTAATGGTACCTATGGAGGTGCCGCTTACCACAATACTGGCTCCGATGACGGGGTCACCGAGCGCATCTTTTACCGTACCCTTGAGGGTCACACTCTGCGCGAATGCCGAAACAGACCACCAGAGCAGGGCTGCTACCACCATGCATAGTCTGGACGCCTGTGTTCTCCTTTCACTTTGTCTCATAAATGTTAGATTTTTTGATGTTAATAAAAAAGTTGCATTATTTCCTGTGTGATACAGATTGTCGGTGCAAAAGTATCGGCTTTTCCGTACCTGCGCCACACCGGGTAACGCGCGGAGTAGTATCTCCCGTTCATAAACGTCTCATATTCAGCATTCGTTTTCTTTCCTTCGGTAATGTCTCCTGCGGTGTCGGGTAGACCGTTCCTACCCTCTGTCAGATGTCTACCTTGCCCAGCGTACGCACCGCCTCGGCAAACTGTTCCTTGGGGATGACGGACTTGTTGCGGGTCTTCAGCCGGTTGTTGTACACCGTCTGGGTGGAGCAGTGCAGGAAGTTGGCTATCTTCACGCTGTCGTTGATGCCCAACCGCACCAAGGCATAGATGCGCAGCACGGTGTTCAGCAGTTCGTCCTCATGCAGCACAATCTGCTCTTCGGGCCGCAGCAGCTTGTTGAAGTCGCTCACAAAGTTGGGATAAAGGTTCAGGAAGAAGAGGTCAAACTGGTGCAGAAACTCTTTCGTCTCCTCTTCCACCGTCTGTGCATTCTCGGTCATCCGCTTTACCTCGGCGGTCTGCCCTACCTTCAGCTTGCGGTTGATGCGGATGCGGTAGTCGTCCAGTTTTTTGATGTAGCTGTTGCACAGTGTGAATACGTAGCCTATATATTCCTCCTTCAGATAGTTGGCCTCTTTCAGCTCGTTGTTCTTCTGGTTCAGCTCGCCGTTCTGCCTGCGCACCTCCTTTATGATGTCGGCCATGCGCTGCTGGGTGGCATTCAGCTCGACCACATTGGCCGTCAGCTTGCCGTTGGTTTCGCTCAGCTCTCTGCGCTGCTGGCCCAGCCGTTTCATCTGCTTCAGTATGCAGCCTATAGCTATCAGCAGCACCCCGGCCAGCACAGTCAGTGCGGCCAGATAGTAGTGCAGGGTGCGCTCCTGCCGCTTGTTGCACTGCTGGTAGTACTCACGTATCTTGTTCAACTTGTCCGATATTCCCACTATGCGCACGCGATTCTGGTACTGCTGCGCCACGTCGAAGCAGTAGTTCAGGTATTCGAAGGCACGGTCCATGTCGCCGGCATCGTACATCAGGTAGCCCAGCTCCTCCAGCGAAGCGATGTCCTTGTTGCACGAGCGCACATCGGCCATGCCCGACAGGGCCAGGTAACGGACATATCGCTGGGTGTCACCACGCTCCTGATAGAGGCGAGCCAGCAGATAGGCCTCCATGGCGTACTCCCGGGTACGGGCCTCGGAGGGATGGTCCACCCTGGCAGACAACTTGGCTATGATGACATCCACATCGGCCTGTCTGTGCATCAGCCACCAGCCTTTGTACCACAGGTACATGGGATGCGAGGGTTCTATGTAGTTCATCAGTGAGTCGGTACAGGCCTGACTGGTCTGGGCATAGCCGTTGGCATCCTTGTTGAACTGATCGAAGTGGGAGTACAGGTACATCTTTTGCCCGTAGTATTCCACCTTCTGGGCATCCGTCATAGCCGGCACATCCAGCCCGCTGAGTTCGTCGAGGGCTTCGGTCAGCAATCCGGTGGCTGACAGCACGAACGACTTCCGTATGCGGCTGTCGGTGAGCCAACTGTTCTGGCCAGTGCGTATGGCCAGCGCGATGTTCTCGTCAACGTACTTCATGGCAGAATCGGAGTCGTACACCATGTAGGCTTCATAGAGCCGGACGTTGAGGTGGTAACGCGCTTCGTCCGTCTGTGGATGTGAGGCAGCCGTCAGCGAGGCTATGGCGCGTGCTTTCTCCTTTCTAAATTCGTCTGCCTGCCGGATGGAGGCATCCAGCAATTGCAGGATGGGTTCGTTGTCGTCAGCGGTGCGTCCCGCCGACAGACAGGCAGGAATACTGGCCAGCCCTATGATGTAAACTGCAACGAACACTCTTTTCAGGTCATTCATAGTAATGCTTGTTTTAACAATCTATCGGCCTCCAGACAGACTGCTATCGGCCGTTCATCGGGTAAAGGTAGCTAAAAAAATGTAAAACAGCACCCGGTTGAATGAATGAGTAGACAGATTTTTTGATAATCCACTGATTATCAATAGCCGTTATTCTACTCGAAGTAAACAGTTGAACGGCGTTCGAATTGGCTTCGAACGCCGTTTGAAGAGCAAAGCAGAAGGTCAGCACCTCACCGTCGCCCGGAGAGCGAGGTCACTCCGAAGCGTCCGAATAGGAGCCAGTCTGCACGCTGAGCCATGATGCCATGCGTATGTTTCAGCATCGCATCAGCCTCCTCAAGGAGGTCT
>JBJEHI010000054.1:0-17769 GCA_051875915.1 Bacteroides sp. | reverse complement strand
TTCCGTGCATTCATGAAGCTGCTTTCCGGCCACGCAGCAACCGAACACTTCACCGGCTTCTATGCCAATCGCCTTTGCGTCACGCCGCAATACCTGAACCGCATCGTCAAATCGGTTTCCGGACGTACTGTATCCGAGTGGATCAACTTCCACTTAGTGGGTGAAATCAGCAAACAGCTGGAAAACACGGCCGACCCTATCCAGCTGATTGCCCAACGGTTCAGATTCACCGACCAAGCTTCGCTGACGAAATTCTACAAACGTGAGACCGGCTACTCGCCAACGGAGTATCGCAAGAATATCACCACAAATTCCTTGCCCGTCCCATTTTAATTGCCTACCTTTGCGAGAGAATGGTTCATGTCGTCTAAATAACACATCATGATGAAATACCCGATAGGAATACAAAGCTTTGAGAAAATCAGGACAGGAGGTTATGTCTATGTTGACAAAACCGCACTGGTGTATAATCTCGTGAGCCAAGGATCTATTTATTTTCTGAGCCGTCCTCGTCGGTTTGGCAAAAGCCTCCTTCTCTCTACGCTTGAAAACTATTTTTCAGGCAAGAAAGAACTGTTCAAGGGACTTGCCATTGACAAACTGGAGAAAGACTGGTTTGAACACCCCGTATTCCATATAGATTTCAATGGCACGAACTTTACGGAAAGGGACACTTTGAAGCAGAAAGTCGTAGGGTGTGTGGAAACCTGGGAACAGAAGTGGGGACGTGACCCTATAAATCTCGACTTGGGTGAGCGTATCAAGTACGTATTTAAACAGGCTCAAGAAAAAACAGGCCATCGTGTGGTAGTACTTGTAGACGAATACGACAAACCCCTCCTTGATGTCCTTGAATCCAAGAAGAAAGTCGTTGAAGATGGCGAGGAAAAAACACTTGAAGAGATCAACCGCAATATCCTTAAGTCGTTCTATAGTGTGTTCAAACCGGCCGACCAACATATCCGATTTGTCTTCCTCACAGGTGTGACTAAATTCTCTCAAGCCAGTGTGTTCAGCGGTTTTAACCAGCCAGACGATATCAGTATTGATGCCCGCTACGATGCCCTGTGCGGCATCACCAAGGAGGAGTTGCTTACCGTATTCGACGAACCCATTCACAAACTGGCAGAAAGCTATCATGTGGATTATTCCCAGATGGTGTCGATGTTGCAGAGGCGGTACGACGGCTACCATTTCAGCAAACGTCTGTGTGGCATCTTCAACCCGTTCAGTGTGCTCAACTGCCTTGCCAAAGGCGATATTTCAGACTATTGGTTCGCATCGGGTACTCCTGAGTACCTCATGCGTCTGATGGCAAATGAGCATACAAACATCAATGACTACATAGGCAAAGATTACGAAGCCTCGAAGTTTGTTGACTATAAGGCTACCAAACAGATGCCTCTGCCGATGC
This sequence comes from Bacteroides sp., assembly GCA_051875915.1. Taxonomy (GTDB): domain Bacteria; phylum Bacteroidota; class Bacteroidia; order Bacteroidales; family Bacteroidaceae; genus Bacteroides. The sequence continues at coordinate 16,355 of JBJEHI010000054.1, read as the reverse complement.
TCTATCAGAGTGGCTATCTGACTATCAAAAGATATGACAGCGAATTCAACACCTATAGTCTTGATTTCCCCAACGAAGAAGTGCGCGCCGGTATGATTTCACTTCTCTCTACCGAATATTTCCCGTCAAATGGGAGTGACGATTCCTGGATAAAAACAGTCACTCACAGCCTCCGTCGGGGTGATCTTGAAACCTTCAGACTTGAACTTACATCGCTGCTTGCCGGCATCAGCTATCGTTTTCAGCGCAAGAATGACGTCCTTGAATGCGAACGCCATTTCCACTACACCTTCTATCTCATCATGCAAATGTTCGGACAGTTCAATGTCTATGTAGAAAGAGAGACAAGCCGTGGCCGCATTGACTGTATGCTTGAATGTCCAGACTATATCTACATCATCGAGTTCAAGCTCAACAGCACCGCTGCTGCTGCGCTCAACCAGATAGAAGCAAAGGGCTATGCCGACCACTACGCTTCAGACCCACGCATTCTCTACAAGGTTGGTATCAGTTTCTCATCAGAAACAAGCTGCATCAATGACTTCGGTTACAAAAAGCTACAAGCATAGTATATGAACATCATGAATAACCCTCCTTTTTTATATAACGACTTCCCCTCTTTCCTACGGAAGCACTTCCCCTATAAAGTGCAGAAGATTTCGATTAACGCCGGATTCACCTGCCCCAACCGGGACGGACGGACAGGGTATGGAGGATGTACCTACTGCAACAACCAGACCTTCAACCCCGACTACTGCCGGACGGAGAAGAGCATTGCCCAGCAACTGGAGGAGGGAAAACGATTCTTTGCCTACAAGTATCCGCAAATGAAATACTTGGCTTACTTCCAAGCCTATACCAATACGTATGATGAACTGGAGGTGTTGAAGCGGAAATATGAAGAAGCACTGGCCGTAGAGGATGTGGTGGGGCTGGTCATCGGTACACGTCCGGATTGCATGCCCGATGCACTGCTGCACTACCTGGAGGAGCTGAACAAGGAGACCTTTCTGCTGGTGGAATATGGCATAGAGAGCTGCAACGACGAGACGCTTCGCCGCATCAACCGGGGACATACCTTCCGAACCACGCAAGAGACGATAGAACGGACCGCTGCCTGTGGCATACTGACCGGAGGACATGTCATTCTGGGACTGCCCGGCGAACGGCACGACGACTTGGTGACACAGGCTACCACGCTATCGCATCTGCCGCTGACTACCCTGAAAATGCACCAACTGCAACTGATACGGGGTACCCGCATGGCCACAGCATATGAACGGTGTCCGCAGGACTTTCATCTGTTTGACGTAGACGAATACATAGCATTGGTGATTGACTATGTGGAGCACTTGCGACCCGATTTAGTGTTGGAGCGGTTCCTCTCGCAATCGCCCAAGGAACTGTTGCTGGCACCTGACTGGGGACTGAAAAACTACGAATTCAACCACCGCCTGCAAAAGCGGATGAAGGAGCTGGGCGCCTATCAGGGAAGGAGGTACACCCCATAGGGAGAAAGAGGCAGATTTTTCCCTATTTGAACGTACAAATTACCATCCATATAAATTATATGAGAAAAAAGAACTAACTTTGCGTTCAAATTGTTGTTATTCCTGTCAAGGAATCATCCGACAAGAAAGAGAGCTTTGATACGAGAACATAAACAAAAAACATCAATACATAGAATGACAATGAACGAAAAGACACTGGTAAAAGGAAAAATCCACTACGTAGGAGTAAACGACCGCAACAAGCACCTGTTTGAGGGAATGTGGCCCTTGCCATACGGCGTATCATACAATTCGTATCTGATAGACGATGAAACCGTGGCATTGGTCGATACGGTCGATGTCTGCTATTTTGAGACATACCTGCGCAAGATTAAGAGTATCATCGGCGAACGACCCATCCAATACTTGATTATCAACCACATGGAGCCCGACCACTCCGGCTCTATCCGCCTCATCAAGCAGCACTACCCCGATATCATCATCGTAGGCAACAAACAGACCTTTGGCATGATAGAGGGATTCTACGGCGTGACGGGCGAACAGTATGTGGTGAAAGACGGTGACTTCCTGGCACTGGGACACCACAAACTGTGCTTCTACCTGACCCCGATGGTGCACTGGCCGGAGACGATGATGACCTTTGACGAGACAGAGGGAGTGTTGTTTGCCGGCGATGCCTTCGGCTGCTTCGGCACACTGGATGGCGGATTCCTTGACACACGCATCCATCTGGATCGCTATTGGGATGAAATGGTGCGCTACTACTCGAACATTGTAGGCAAATATGGCAATCCGGTTCAGAAGGCATTGGCCAAGCTGGGCAGCCTGCCCATCACAACCATCTGCTCGACACACGGACCGGTCTGGACGGAGAATATAGCCCGTGTGGTAAGCATATACGACCGGCTGAGCCGCTACGAAGCCGAGGAGGGTGTGGTCATTGCCTATGGCACGATGTATGGCAACACCGAGCAGATGGCCGAAGCCATCGCTGCCGAACTGTCGGCACAAGGCATCCGAAACATCGTGATGCACAACGTAAGCAAGAGCCATCCATCGTACATTCTGATGGATATATTCAAATACCGCGGACTCATCGTCGGCTCTCCTACCTACAGCAACCAGATTTATCCCGAGATAGAATCACTGCTCTCCAAAATCCAAGTACGCGAGGTGAAAGGACGCTACTTAGGCTACTTCGGCTCTTTCTGCTGGGCAGGTGCAGCCGTGAAGCGCATCGGCGAATTTGCCGAGAAGAGCAAGCTGGAGATTGTGGGCGAGCCGGTGGAGATGAAGCAAGCCATGAAGGAGATTACTTACCAACAATGCGAGAACCTGGCACGTGCCATGGCCAACCGCTTGAAGAAGGATAGACAATAACGTTAAAACAACACAACTATGAGATTAATCATTCAGCCGGATTATCAATCCGTATCGCGATGGGCAGCCTGCTATGTGGCTGCCAAAATCAAGGCGGCCAACCCCACTCCGGATAAACCGTTCGTCTTGGGATGTCCCACCGGTTCATCTCCACTGGGCATGTACAAGGAGCTGATCGACCTGAACAGACAGAGCGTCATCTCTTTTCGCAATGTGGTGACATTCAACATGGATGAATATGTCGGGCTCCCCAAGGAACATCCGGAGAGCTACTACTCGTTCATGTGGAACAACTTCTTCAGCCACATAGACATTCTTCCTGAAAACACGAACATCCTGAATGGCAATGCGGCTGACCTGGATGCTGAATGTGCACGCTTTGAGGAGAAAATCAAATCGTATGGCGGTGTAGACCTCTTCATGGGAGGCATCGGGCCGGACGGACATATTGCCTTCAACGAACCCGGCTCGTCACTCGCTTCACGCACACGGCAGAAGACGCTGACTACCGATACCATCATCGCCAACTCACGCTTCTTCGGCAACGACGTGAACCTGGTTCCCAAAACGGCACTGACCGTAGGAGTAGGTACGGTGATGGATGCCCGCGAGGTGATGATCATCGTCAACGGACACAACAAAGCGCGTGCCCTGTATCATGCAGTTGAAGGCCCGGTGATGCAGATGTGGACCATCAGTGCCCTGCAGATGCACCAGCACGGCATCATCGTATGCGATGACGCAGCCACCGACGAACTGAAAGTGGGTACATACCGCTACTTCAAGGATATTGAAGCCGACCACCTGGAACCCGAGCAACTGCTGAAGTGACCCATCCATGGAGAGCAGCTACATTGTACTGAACAACCTACGCTTCCACGCCTACCATGGAGTAGGCGTTCAGGAAGCGTTGGTAGGCAATGAATTTACAGTCAACCTCCGCCTGAAGGTTGACATCAGCCGTGCCATGGCAAGCGACGAGGTAACCGACACCGTGAGCTACGCGGATGTCTATGAGACACTGAAAGCGGAGATGGCCCAACCCAGCCGCCTGCTGGAACGGGTGGCCGGACGGATGGTGGAACAGCTGTTCCGCCAATTTCCTGCCGTCGAAGCGGTAGAACTGACACTGCTGAAACGCAACCCACCCATGGGAGCAGACATCGAATCGGCCGGTGTGGAAATCATCCGCACCCGATAATCAACTGGCTGAAGCGTTTCTTCCCCAACAAGTAAAAAGCGACAAGCAGACTGAAACGGCTACGCTCGGGGATATCGACCTGCGTAGCAGATTGAAGGTTGTCCCGGCGGGAGGCAGTGAACAAGGGTTGCAGCCTATGAAACTCCCGGCGGGCCTGCCATACGGCTCGGGCATTGGGTACCTGTCCCTTCAGCAGGAAGGAAAAGGCCGCCACATAGTCGAGCAGGCAACGCACGCGCATGACGGTGCGCAACTCTGCATCAGGCAGGTTTTTATACAACATCAGCAGATTGTTGCGGAAGTTCAAGAAGGTCTTGCGCGGATTCTCTTTCTGCAAGGTTCCCCCACCTACATGATAGACCGTGCTCTGTGGAATGCAGACGATGCGACGTCCGCGCGAACGCAACCGCCAGCACAAGTCAATCTCTTCCATGTGGGCAAAGAAACGTCCGTCCAACCCTCCTACCTCCAGATACTCTTTCAAGCGGATGCAGAGGGCAGCGCCCGTTGCCCAAAAGAGGGGAATCACCTCATCGTATTGCCCCCTATCCTCCTCTACCACGCCCATCAGCCGTCCCCGGCAGAAGGGATAGCCATAGCGGTCGATAAATCCGCCGGCAGCCCCGGCATATTCAAAACAATCCCTCTTATGCCAACTGCGTATCTTGGGCTGGCAGGCAACCGTTTCGGGATGACGGTCCAGATAGTCGGTCAGCGGGTGAAGCCACCCTTCTGTAACCTCGACATCCGAATTGAGCAACACCACATAGTCGGCTTCCACCTGACGCAACGCCAGATTGTATCCTTCGGCAAAGCCATGGTTTGCATCCAGCAGGATGAGACGAACCGTGGGAAACTCACGACGAAGCAGTTCCACCGAATCATCGGTCGAACCATTGTCGGCTACATAGACACAAGCCTCCTCAGCCTCGGTAAATCGTACGACGGAGGGCAGAAACTGACGAAGCATCCGGCTTCCGTTCCAATTCAATATGACGACTGCATTCATGACATCTGTTTCTTTTTCAATCCACATTCAGTTCCGTTTCCGCTTCCACCGTTTATGCGACCAGAACCAATAGGGCGGATCCCTCCGGATGGTCTGCTCCAGCCTTCGGGCAAAAAGCTCGGTGATTTCACCTTCCGCCGTCTGCTTGGGCGTATCGGTCAGCAAGTCAAAACGCACGCGGCAATGGCCTCGGCTGATGCGTTGCAACTCACAATAGAAGACGGGGAAGTCCATCATCTTGGCGATGCGCTCTGCTCCGTCCATGAAGACGGTATCCTGATGGAGGAATGTGGTCCAATAGTGAGCCTCTCTGGGGTTGGGCGATTGGTCGGTAATCAGTCCCACCGCCATCCGCTTCCCTGCCCGATGCAGCCGGATGATTTCACGGGCTGTCGAGTGCTTGGGGACATTGCAGCCGCCAAAACGGGAACGGATGCGTATAAAGAGGCGGTCCAGAAAAGGATTGTGCAGCGGCTTATAGACCTGAATCGGCAAATCGCCCTGCTGCATGATACTACCCATCCCGATAATCCACTCGAAGTTGGCATAATGAGGGATAAGCAGTACAATACCCCCGTGGCGCTCAATCATCTCCAGAAACTGTTCCTTGTTCTCGTACAACATCCGGCGGGTCAGTTCGTCAAACGAGATTCGCAACGTCTTCACCTCCTCCAACATATAGTCGCACAGATAATGGTAGAACTGACGTTCTATCTCGCGCAGCTCCTTCTCCTCTTTTTCGGGGAAAGAGTTTCTCAAATTGGTACGTACCACCTTCCGTCGATAGTGGACCCCGTAACGCATCAGCAGGTAAAGTCCGTCCGACAAGACATAGAGCAGCCGGAAAGGCAGCAGGGCCAACAGCCACATACCTGCATAGGTCAACCAATATACAATCCGAAACATATCCATCAACCATTAACAATTGTTCCCTGCAAAGCCGTGGCGTCGGCATTGAACTGACCCAAACGGACTGAAACCACCTGATTGTCGAGCGCATCGTCATGAGGCACTTCCACACGTATATAATTAGGTGTAAAGCCATGCATCGGTGCACCGGGCTTCGGACGCTCCAGCAGCACAGGCATGGTCTGCCCGATGTGGCGTTCATAGAAAGCATGCGTTTTTCTGTCGGACAGCTCCAACAGTGCCTGACTGCGGCGATGCTTCTCGGTCGGTGCCACCACGTGGTCAATCTTGAGAGCCTGCGTTCCCGGGCGCTCGGAGTAACTGAAGACGTGCAGCTGCGTCACGTCCAGCCCATTGATAAAGTCATACGCCCGCCGGAAGTAGTCGTCCGTCTCGCCACGTGTTCCCACAATCACATCCACACCAATGAAAGCGTCGGGCATCACCGCCTTGATTTTCTCTATCTTCGATGCAAACAGCGCAGTGTCATAGCGACGACGCATCAACTGAAGCACCTCATCGCAACCGGCCTGCAAGGGAATATGGAAGTGAGGCATGAAACGGCGCGAACGGGCGACGTAGTCAATAATCTCATCGGTCAGCAGATTGGGTTCGATGGACGAGATGCGATAGCGTTCGATTCCCTCTACCTCATCCAGTGCTTTCACCAAATCAAAAAAGGTCTCACCGGTACTCTTTCCGAAATCGCCGATGTTGACACCCGTCAGCACAATCTCCTTCCCTCCCTGCACAGCCGCCTGCCCGGCCTGCTCTACCAACGAGCGGATGCTGCCATTGCGGCTACGCCCCCGGGCAAAAGGAATCGTACAGTACGAGCAATAATAGTCGCATCCGTCCTGCACCTTCAAAAAGAAGCGGGTACGGTCGCCCCGCGAACAGGAGGGGGCAAACGAACGGATCTCTTTCAAGGGTGATGTGAAAACCTCACCGGCTTCTTTCTTCTGCAGATTACCAAGATAGTGCATCAGCTCCTGCTTCTGTTCGGCTCCCAGTACCACATCCACCCCTTCAATCTTCGCCACGGTATCGGGCTTCAACTGGGCATAACAGCCGGTCACCACCACAAAGGCTCCCGGATGCTGCTTCACCAGCTTGTGTATGGCCTGGCGGCACTTCTTGTCGGCAACCTCCGTCACCGAGCAGGTATTCACCACACAGATGTCTGCCCGCTCTCCTTTGCGGGCGGTACGTATGCCGGCCTCCTTCAGCATCTGCCCGATGGTGGAGGTCTCTGCGAAGTTCAGTTTGCAGCCCAGTGTGTAGTATACGGCCGTCTTGTCTTGAAACGATTGGGTATCTATCATATCCTTTCTAACACTTTTATGGTGCAAATGTACGGATTATTATTAGAAAATGGCTACTTTTGCAAAAATCATCCAAAAACATGTCATGATACAAGAGAATTTCATCAAACTGTACGAACACAGTTTCCGCGAACACTGGGATCTTCCCTGCTATACAAATTATGGTGAGAAAGAGAGTTATACCTATGGCGAAGTAGCCCAACAGATAGCCCGTCTGCACCTGCTGTTCAAGCACTGCCAACTGCGGCGAGGCGACAGGATAGCCATCATCGGGAAAAACAACGCCCGCTGGTGCATCGCCTACATGGCCACCATTACCTATGGCGGCATCGTAGTCCCTATCCTGCAAGATTTCCACCCCAACGATGTACACCACATCGTCAACCACTCGGAGTCGGTCTTCCTCTTCACCAGCGATACCATCTGGGAACGGTTGGAAGAAGAGCGGTTGACAGGCCTGCGCGGGGTATTCTCACTCACCGATTTCCACGTACTGTTTCAGCGTGATGGCGAGACCATCCAATCGTTTGTCAAACAGACCGACGCCGAGATGGAGGAAAGATATCCGAACGGATTCCATCGGGAGGATGTCGTCTACACAGAATTGTCGAATGACAAGGTGATGTTGCTGAACTACACCTCGGGTACTACAGGTTTCAGCAAAGGCGTCATGCTGACCGGCAACAACCTGGCAGGCAATGTGACCTTTGGCATCCAAACCGGTCTGCTGAAACGAGGTGAAAAGGTGCTCTCGTTCCTGCCCTTGGCTCACGCTTACGGTTGTGCCTTCGACTTCCTGACAGCCACCGCCGTAGGTACCCACGTCACCCTGTTAGGAAAGGTTCCCTCTCCCAAAATCCTGATGAAAGCCTTCGAAGAGGTAAAGCCCAACCTGATTATTACCGTACCGCTTGTCATTGAAAAGATTTACAAGAATGTGATTCAACCCATTATCAACAAGAAATCCATGAAGTGGGCTCTCAGCATCCCCTTGTTGGACAATCAGATATACGGCCAGATACGCAAGAGGCTGGTCGACGCATTGGGCGGTCGGTTCAAGGAGGTCATCATCGGTGGAGCGGCCATCAACCCCGAAGTCGAAGAGTTCTTCCACCGCATCAAGTTCCCCTTCACCATCGGGTATGGCATGACGGAGTGCGGACCCTTAATCAGCTATGCCCCTTGGAACGAATTCGTACCTACGTCATCGGGACGGGTACTGCCCCGCATCATGGAAGCCCGCATCTTCAAGAGTCATCCCGACGACGCATTGGGTGAGATACAGGTACGGGGCGAAAACGTGATGAAAGGGTACTACAAGAATGAAGAGGCTACCCGTGAAGTCTTCACCGAAGACGGTTGGCTGCGTACAGGCGACCTGGGCACATTGGACGAACACAATAACCTCTATATCCGCGGCCGCAGCAAAACGATGATACTGGGAGCCAGCGGACAGAACATCTTCCCCGAAGAGATAGAGGCAAAGCTGAACAACCTGCCCTTCGTACTGGAGAGTCTGGTAGTCGAACGCGACAAGAAACTGGTAGCCCTGGTCTATGCCGACTACGAGGCACTCGACTCGCTGGGACTGAACAACACGGAGAGTTTGAAGGCCGTGATGGACGAAAACCTGAAAACCCTGAACAGCAGTGTAGCTGCATACGAAAAGATAAGCCGCATACAGCTCTATCCGACAGAATTTGAGAAAACACCCAAGCGAAGCATCAAACGTTACCTATACAATCACATCTAATGCAAAGTGCTTCCATATCGACTCATTATCTGCTGAATAACATGTTTTTTTGCTCGACTTCAAAAAAAAACATAAAAAAAAGTGGGGTTTCGGAGAACAACGTATCTAAAAAGTGCATACCTTTGCAGCGTTTTTAATAAAGCAATTGATTGTATTACGTTTTTTAAAGGAAAAAGAAAATGAAAAAATTAGTTTTGATGGCAGCAGCTATCGTAGCAGTATCTTTCGCATCTTGTGGTAACAAAGCAGCAGAAAAAGCAGCAGCTGAAGCTGATTCTATCCGCATCGCTGATTCTATCGCAGCCGTTGAGGCAGCAGCCGCTGAAGCAGCAGCAGAGGCAGCCGCAGCTGATACTGTAGTAGCAGATAGCGCAGTTGTAGCTGAATAATTTCGGCTCAACCCCCTACTTACGAGAGAATTGAAAGTCTGACGTGCGAAAGCACACCAGACTTTTTTTATATCCAATCAGAAAAGAGTGACAGCCAATGAAAGTCAAACGCCATATACCTCATCCGGCCACGATGTTCTTCCTGCTGACGTTGGGAGTCATCTTGCTCTCGTGGATTTTTGAAATCTACGGCCTGCGTGTGGCCCACCCGCAGACAGGCGAAGAGGTCAGGGTACAGAGCCTGCTCAGTCCGGAAGGGCTACGCTGGATGCTGCGCCATGTCGTGAGCAACTTCACAGGATTCGCTCCATTGGGCATGACCATCGTAGCCATGTTCGGCATGGGAGTGGCTCGTCACTCAGGATTCATCGGTGCCTGCATCCGTCGCTGGTCGGGCGCAAACAGGCATCCGCGGCATATCGTACTGAGCGTTATCCTCACCGGACTGCTCTCTAACGTAGTGGGTGATGCCGGCTACATTCTCTTGCTCCCCATCGCTGCCTCACTCTTTCAATCCGTAGGTCTCTCACCGGTGGGAGGCATCGTGGTAGCCTATGTCTCGGTGTCGTGCGGATATAGTGCCAACCTGTTGCTGAGCACCCTCGACCCTTTGTTAGCTGCCACGACACGTGAAGTGGCAGACACGACCGACATCTCATTCGGACGAAGCGGTCCGCTATGCAACTACTACTTTCTGGCGGCATCGGTAGGTGTATTGGCTTGCGTCCTCTATGCAGTGACCTGCCGCTATCTGCTGCCCCGACTGAACCGACAGGAAGCCCCCCTACCCCACGAACCCCGGAAACAGCTGTCGCACAAGGAGCGGAGAGCCATGACGACTGCCTGGATAGCCGGTGGCGGCTACGCCTTGCTGTTAGTACTGCTCACCTGCACGCCTTACGGCATCCTGCGGGGAGTGAGCGGCGGACTGATGCACTCTCCCTTTCTGGCAGCCCTACTCTTCCTATTGTCATTCGGCATCGGACTGATGGGGATGGTCTATGGATTTGCAGCAGGCCGATACCGTACGGACGGAGATGTCATCGAGGGATTGGGCGAATCCATGCGTTCGTTAGGCGGCTACTTCGTCATGGCCTTCTTCGCCTCACAGATGATTGCCTGTTTAGAACATTCGCGCTTAGACTATTGCTGGGCCATTTGGGGAGCCCACCACCTTGCCTCTACCCAACTCAGCGGACTCGGCACCCTGATACTGTTCATCCTTTTCACTGCTACAGTCAACCTGCTGATGGTTTCAGCCAGTGCCAAATGGAGTTTCATGGCCTTCATCTTCCTGCCTTTGTTAGCCGACAAAGGCATCGCTCCCGATGTCACACAATGCGCTTTCCGCATCGGCGACAGTGCCACCAATGCCATTACCCCCTTCCTCTATTATATACCGCTGGTATTGACGTACCTGCAACAGTATCACCCGAAAGCCACGTACACCACGCTGCTCGGTTATACATGGCGATACGCCCTCTGTGTCCTGCTGGCATGGACACTGCTGTTTGTCGGCTGGTACCTGTCAGGCTGGCCGCTGGGTCTTTAAGGCCTTCTGCCCCATCAAACGGTCGATGACCAACGCAATGGCACCGTCGCCCGTCACGTTACAAGCCGTACCGAAACTGTCCATAGCGATGTAGAGGGCAATCATCAATGCCTGGGCACTCTCGTCAAAGCCCAGCATCGACTGCAAGATGCCCAACGCCGCCATAATGGCGCCACCCGGCACGCCGGGAGCCGCTACCATCGTGATGCCCAGCATAAAGATGAAGCCAGCAAACAGGGACAAGTCGTAAGGCATACCCTGCATAATCATCAGAGCCAGCGCACAAGCCACAATCTTCAAGGTGCTTCCCGACAGATGAATGGTGGCACAGAGCGGGATGACAAAGCCGGCTATCTCGGGCGACACACCGTTCCGCTTGGTCTGCTCCAAAGTCACAGGGATGGTCGCAGCAGACGATTGGGTACCCAACGCCGTGAAGTAAGCTGGTAACATACGTCCCAACAGGCGCAGGGGGTTTCGATGCACAAACAGGCCGGCCACTCCATACTGCAACAGCAGCAACAGGACGTGCAGCACAAAGATGATGCCGATAATCTTGATGAAGACCATCAAGATGGTCACCACCTGTCCCGAGTGAGTCATATTCAGAAAGATGCCGAAGATGTAGATGGGCAGCAAAGGCAGTATCACGGCACTGATGGTACGTACAATGATTTCCTGAAAGTCACGGGCCACCTGCTTCAAGGCATCACTCTTCAGATAGGCCAGCCCCAAGCCCAACGTAAAGGCCAGGACAAGGGCCGTCATCACATTCATCAGCGGAGGGATGGAGACGGAGAAATAGGGTGCAATACCCTTGGCTTCACTCACTTCCTCCAGCGGGATGCCCTGCTCTATCAGCGAAGGAAACAAAGCCGTCCCGGTGAAATAGGAAAGAAAACCGGAGAAGAGCGTAGCACCATAGGCTATCAGAGCCGTCACCACCAGCATCCGTCCGGCCTCCTTACCGATGTCGGCAATGGCCACCGTCACCAGTCCGACGATAATCAGAGGAATCGAAAAATTCAGGAACTCACTGAAAACACCATTGAACGTCACAAACAGACGAACCAACACACCCGGCAAGATATTGCCGAACAGGATGCCCAGCAGAATAGCTATCACGATGCGGGGCAACAAGCCGATAGAGAATCTCTTCATTTGCACTAAACTTTACAATTGTTTCTCATGCAAAAATAAGTAAAAAGAATGAGACCGCCATATACTTTCCTATATTCTATTTTTCTCTTACCTTTCCTCTAAAGAAAAACACTTTCTTTATCCTGCCGGTGTAAAACTCGCGGATTTTATCTACATTTGCCACCCGAAACGAAGAGTTGCAATGCACTCCGTTTCCCTAAAAGTAAAACTTAACTCAACGAATGGATTGATATGCTACATTTTGACACTGACTACATGGAAGGAGCCCATCCGGCCGTGATGAACCGACTGATGGAGACGAACTTGGAACAAACGGTAGGCTACGGCAATGATGCCTATACAGCCGAAGCAAAACGGAAAATCAAAAAGGCTTGCGGCCTGCCCGAAGAGGCCCGGGTGCATTTTCTGGTAGGAGGTACACAGACGAACGCCACCGTCATTGACGCCCTGCTGGCACGTCACGAAGGTGTACTGGCAGCCGAAACGGCCCACATCAACGTACACGAATCGGGAGCCATCGAGGCGTCCGGTCACAAGGTGCTGGTTCTCCCCCATCAGGAGGGGAAACTGAAAGCCGAAGATGTCAAACATTACATCGATGACTTCTACCGCGACGAGACTTACGAACACATGGTGGCACCGGGCATGGTCTACATCTCTCAACCCACGGAATATGGCACCACCTATACGTTGGCCGAGCTGGAAGCACTCAGCACAGTATGCCACGAGGCACACATCCCCCTCTACATGGATGGTGCCCGTCTGGGTTATGCGCTGGCCGCCGAAGGCAACGATGTCACCCTGCCCCACATAGCCCGCCTGTGTGATGTCTTTTACATCGGAGGCACCAAAGTCGGTGCCCTCTTCGGCGAAGCGGTGGTAGCTGCCCATCCCGACCGGCTCCCCCACTTCTTCCCGCTCATCAAACAGCACGGTGCCTTACTGGCCAAAGGGCGTCTGCAAGGGGTACAGTTTGATACGCTGTTTACCGACGGGTTGTACGAAAAGATGGGACGCCATGCCGTCCGGCTGGCCATGAAACTGAAAGAGGCTTTCCGTGCCAAGGGATACGAGGTACACATCGATTCACCCACCAACCAGCAGTTCTTCCGTCTGCCCAACGAGCAGATTGACCGTCTGGCTCGCTACGCCACCTTCGAGTTGTGGGGACCGCGCGGCACCGAGAGTACCGTCGTGCGCTTTGTCACCAGTTGGGCTACACGCGAAGAGGCGGTAGACGAACTGATATCCCATTTATAAACAAAAGAGTAAGGTAAGTAAATTATCCGATACGTGTAGGGGCGCAACATTTTGCGCCCTGAACCCGCTGTCGTGTGGCTTTGGGCGGAAGATATTCCGCCCCTACAGTTATAACAATCCTTCTATCAATCTGTATGTAAATCCGAAACTTGCTTTATTTGTAAAGCAGAAAGATACAGGCTCGTAGCTAACACCTCGTAACTCGTAGCTTGTAGCTTGTAGCTCGTAACTAACACCTCGTAACTTGTAGCTCGTAGCTCGTAGCTTGTAGCTCGTAACTCGTAGCTTGTAGCTCGTTAACTGTAAAGCAGAAATATACAAGGTATTTTGGAGAGGTCGGGCGTATGTCCCTGCCACTCCTTTACCGTCTTCGTGCGGATATACTCGCCTTCACACGTAATGTTGGCAGCGATGCAAAGACGGGTCTGCGGACGGCAATTGTGCAGGATGTCCTCTACCATCTTGTTGTTGCGATAGGGTGTCTCGATAAAGAGCTGGGTCTGCTGCTCGTTGTAGATGCGTTGCTCCAGCTGCTTCAGCCGTTTGGCACGTTCGACCGGCTCGATAGGCAGATAACCGTGAAAGACAAAACTCTGCCCGTTGAATCCCGACGCCATGACCGACAGGATGATAGACGAAGGGCCTACCAGCGGAACAACCTTCAAGTTCTTCCGCTGGGCTATGGCCACAACATCTGCTCCCGGATCGGCTACTGCCGGACACCCGGCCTCTGAAATGACCCCCATCGATTCGCCTGCCAGCAACGGCTTCAGATAGTCGGAAATCGCTTCAGGCGAAGTATGTTTGTTCAACGGATAGAAGGTCAGCGCATCAATGTCAATCTCACGGTCCACCTTCTTCAGAAAACGGCGGGCCGAACGTACATCTTCCACAATAAAATGACGGATGGCACGTATCACCTCACAGTTATAGGCAGGCAATACGGCATCGATGGCTGTGTCGCCCAACGTCACGGGCAACAGATACAAGGCTGGGAGCATGGCAGTATGAGCGTTTAGGGGGATTATCCGTAGATGATGTTTCCGTTCTCGTCCTTATACTCATCCAGACCCTTCTCATAGGTAGCCATGGCACGGAGGCTCATACCTACACTGGAGAAACCACCGTCGTGGTACAGGTTCTGCATGGTGACCTTACGGGTGAGGTCAGAGAACATGACGATGCAATAGTCGGCACACTCGTCAGCCGAAGCATTGCCTAACGGCGACATACGGTTGGCAAAGTCAAACAGTTTGTCCATTCCCTTCACGCCACTGCCTGCAGTAGTCATCGTAGGCGACTGAGAGATGGTATTGACACGCACATGATGCTCGCGGCCATAGATGTATCCGAAGCTGCGGGCTATGGACTCCAGCAACGCCTTGGCATCGGCCATGTCGTTGTAGCCATAGAAAGTGCGCTGCGCTGCCACATAACTTAACGCCAGGATAGAACCGTAATCTGCGATAGCCCCCAGCTTCTTGGCAGCCTGTATCATCTTATGGAAAGAGATGGCCGAAATGTCCAGCGTCTTGTCCAACATATCATAGTCCAAATCATCGTACGTACGTTTCTTACGCACGTTGGGCGACATACCTATGGAGTGAAGCACGAAGTCCACCGGACCGCCCAGCACCTCCATCGAACGCTCGAACACATGCTGCAAATCTTCCACGCTGGTGGCATCGGCGGGAATCACCTCACAATGCAGTTTCTCAGCCAATGCAGATACTTCTCCCATGCGTACAGCCACCGGCGTATTGGACAACGTGATGACGGCTCCTTCTTCTACTGCTTTTTCTGCTACTTTCCAGGCAATGGACTGCTCGTTCAGAGCACCGAAAACAATGCCTTTCTTTCCTTTCAACAAATTGTAACTCATACCTATTTATTTAATGTATAAATGCTGCAAAGCACTAATTTTCACTTTGCGCTGATTTTTCGGCGGCAAAGATACAACAAAATCGAGAAAAGAACTTTCATGCTCGCATGAAAAAGTTGTTCCGAGATGCAGCCTATCTTATGAAAAGATAATGTAAAATCAGGTTGATAGAATTAAACTCAAAAACTCAAAAACTCAAAAACTCATAAACTCACAAACCGGCAGCAATGGCATCTATAAAATTCAGATTCCGTGCCTCTACAGTTTCAGGGAAACAGGGCACACTATTCATTCAAGTGATTCACAGGCGTGTGGCGCGTCAGGTCAGCACGCAGTACAAACTCTATCCCGGAGAATGGGAGGCCACCGGGCAATCGGTCACGATCCCGAAGGGCACGCTTCCCGACCGCATCCGCTACCTTCGTGCCATGCAGGAGGCGTTGCAGCAGGATGCGTCCCGCCTGCAACTCATCATCCTCGCACTCGACCATAATCGCAAGGAGTATCAGGCGGAGGATGTCATACGGCGTTTTCTGAAGAAGGAACCGTCCGATGAATTTACCGTATTTGCAGAGACACTTATCGGCCAAAAGCAGGAGGAAGGGCATCTGTCTCTGGCCGTCAAATACCAGACTTCGCTCAACAGCCTCCGCCGCTTTCTCGATGGCCGCCGGCTCACCTTCGAGGAGATTGATGCCCCGCTGATGCACAGCTACGAGAGCTATCTGAAACTCCTTGGACTGTGCCCCAACACCACCTCCTTCTATATGCGCAACCTGCGTGCCATCTACAATCAGGCAGTGGTGCAAGGGCTCACCCCGCAAAGCCACCCCTTCGCCCGTGTCTATACAGGCATTGCCAAGACCGTGAAGCGAGCCGTCAACATCGGGGAGGTGCAGAAAATCAAGACTAAGGAACTGCCGCCCGACTCCGCCGCCGACTTCTCGCGCGACATTTTCCTCTTCAGCCTCTACACCTGCGGCATGTCGCTGACCGACATCGCCCACCTGAAGAAAAGCGACC
>JBJEHI010000053.1:0-15676 GCA_051875915.1 Bacteroides sp. | reverse complement strand
TTTGTTGCTCAGGTGCTTATAAAAATAATTATTAATTTTGTTGCGGAATTAAGGATAATATCACTTTTATTATGTTTGTGTGACAAAGTTACGCCTCTTTCCTGCAAACAGCCATGCAGAATCACGGCGAAAAAGATGGACTATCGTTGCATCGGCTGAAGAGCCTCACCCTTCTATGTTGATTTGCAGCCCCATCGCCTCCCCCAATTCCTTATAGCCTTGCAACTCTTGGGGAGAAAGTGGGGTGAGCGGATAGGTATAGTTGCGTTCCAGCTGAGCATACTTAGCCACACCCAGTGTGTGATAGGGCAAGAGGTCGATACGTGGGATGCCCAACCGGAGTGCCAGACGAAAAGCCGCTGCAAAGTGGTCGTCAGATAGGTTGAAACCGGGTATACAGGGCATACGCAGAATCACCGGTATACCGGTGTCAACAATGGTCTGCAGGGCGGCAAATATGCGGTCGAACTCGGCACCTGTAACCTGGTACAACCGCTGTGCATCGGTATGTTTCAAGTCAAAAAGAAAGAGGTTGACCCAAGGCAGCAGTGACTGCCAGCATGAGAGCGGCACGGCACCCGACGTCTCGACAGCGGTATGCCATCCCCGCTCCCGACAACAGCGCAACAAGTGGCAGAGCACTTGAGGATGAGACAACGCCTCACCGCCCGAAAAAGTGATACCCCCTCCTGAAGAAACGTAATAGGCTGCATCCCGCTCCAGTATCTTCATCACCTCTTCAGCCTCCACCGGACGGCCTATCCATATCTTCTCTCCGTTACGACAGATGGTCTCCGGACCATACCGTTGTGACTCAGGGTTGGCACACCAGGGACAACGGAGCGGACAACCCTTCAGAAAGACAACCGAACGGATGCCGGGACCGTCGTTCACCGCAAAGCGTTCTATCTCTAACAAGGGGACCTCAATCATAAAGCATCCGGCTTAACAGTTCTTCCTGCACATTGCGTGGCAGCTCTACAAACACAGCCGAGAAGCCCGCCACCCGCACGATGAGGTCGGGATATCGCTCGGGATGCACCATGGCATCCTCCAAAGCTCCACGGTCTACTACCGTCACCATCAGATGACAGCCGCCCTTGGCGAAATAGGCCTGCATCAGCGAACGTATCACGGCACGATGATCGTTGAACAACCTACAGGAGAACTTGATGTTCTGTACCGAACCGGCATGATACTTGGGATGGAAACGGGTCAAAGAGTTCAGCATGGCTGTGGGACCGCTCTTGTCGGCACCTCCTTGCGGATTGTTGGCTGGGTTCATATACATCCCCGAGAGACGACCGTCCGGCGAAGCTCCCGTCTGGTTTCCCCACTCGGTATTAAGCTGGTTGTTACTGATGACGATAAGGAAGTACTGCATTCCCACCTCGATGCCGCGCCGGCGCACTCCCTTGGCAACAAACTCATAAAGGTCATTGGCCATGCCGTCGGCCGTGTCCAGATCGTTGCCATACTTGTCGCACGACAGACACTCCTTGCGCAACGTCTCATATCCCTGAAAGTTGGCCAGCATGGCATCATGGAGCTGACGCAATGAATAGCGGTGACGGTTGAATACCAAGTCCTTGATGGCCCACAGTGAATCGGAGGTGTTGATGTTGCCATACGTCTCGTTTGTGCCGCCCAGATAGCGTACACCACCGTCCAGAATGGCCCGTCCACGTGCTATGCAGTCGCGAGTAAGGAGGCTGGAGAAGAGAAAACAGACCTCGCGGTTCATCACTCCATAGGAATGATATTGCGCCTGGGCAGACAAATCAAGGTAATAGTCGACCAGCTGTTTGTAGCCATTGTAGAAATCGTCAAACGTTTCGTACTCCTCCAGCGGACAGATGGGAACACCTCCATCCTTACGTTTACCGTCAATGGGGTCGATACCACCATTCATATAGATGGTAAGCAGCTTGAGCAGGTTGATGCAGATATTCGGAGTACCTGTACTCTGACCTTGTATGACGAACTCGGTACAGCCGAACGGCACATATTGTTCGGCGGTTGCCTCATCCACACGCATAGCATAGGCTACAGCGGGGATGTTGACATCGTCATTGTAGAGTGTGGGGTATGTGGCTCCGGCTCCAATGGCATCCAAAGCCTCGTTCCAAATCTGTTCGGAGGTGTGGCTATCAAACCGCAACGTAAACTGCGGTTCAACGTATCGGGTATTCTTGCACACCTTCATGCAGAGGTGCAGAAAAAGGTCTGCCTCATGAGGATACTTGCGGCCACGTCCGCCTACAATGATGCGGCCATTGACCGTGGTACGGCGATTTTCTATCAACGTCCACAACGATTTGACATACTCGTAAGCCTCTTCCTCAGTCAGACGACCGGCAGCCAAGTCAGCAGCCAGGTAGGGTCCGAGGTAATCATCCAATCGTCCGTAATTAATCACGCCTGCCAGCAAAGCATAGAGCCAAAAGAGTTGCAGAGCCTCAACGAAGGTGGCAGGTGGGCGATTCTTGACCGCTTCGAGAGCTTCCGCCATGCGGGATAACTGCAGGTGACGATGTTCGTCGGTCCCGACCTGCAGCTGCAAGACCATAGACTTCAGATGGTCGGCACAGCAGACAAAGAGGTCAAGACACTCCAGCCCTGCCTGCAGAAACTCGTTATCGGGTTCTGTCTGCAAACGGTCAGCTATCCGGATGCGTAGTCCGTCGATGCCGTTGTCCAAAAGCAGCGGATAGTCAAGCATCATACCCGAAAGGCGTGCTGTGGCAATCATAGGATAAGAAGTATCGATGAACATACCCAATGTATCGCCGGTCAACATTTCTTTATTGTACTGCGTCTTGACATCGTGTTCCAGCCAATAGGTGTATAACGCTTCTACCCGGTCGAAATAAGCCTCGCCCAACTGTTGCTGCAGCTGCCTCAACTTACGAAACACGCAGTAGTGCCCTACCCCACCCAGTGAGGTGACGCAGCCGAAACCTATAGGCAGGAAGTCAAGTCTGCCGGCAATGAGGTCACCCGCTTCAATCGGACGGAACAGACGAGGGTACAGTACCTTCAGGCACTCTATCTCACGCCGTTCGATACCTCGACGGTTTCCCTTCTCCATACATGTGGAATACCTGTGATGTACCGCCGTATATTCCTCCATGATTTTCAGTTGTTCTTCCAAGGGCTTGCAGCTGGGAATTTTTTTGCTCTGCTCCACATTCTGAGCTGTCTCGACATTGAATTTCAACATCTTTCTCCGCCTCCTTTCTATTCTATATATCAATCAGTGTTTGCTACGTTCTGCTTCCCGCCAGTTGCGCCGGTAACCGCCAATCAAATCGACAAAGCGTGCTGTGATGAGGTGCGGCCGGGTGATGGCACTGCCCACCACCACCGAATGAGCTCCGAGATAAAGCACCTTCATTGCATCCTCCGGCGAATAGATGTGCCCTTCCATCACCACAGGTACCTTGTCCTTGAACTCGCGGCACATGTGGGCAAACTCACGATAATCAGGGCCGGTAATATCTTTTGTCTGCTCCGTATATCCATAGAGTGTAGGCCCGACAAAATCGGCTCCCAGTTCAACAGCCCGTACAGCCTCCTCAAAATTCGAGACATCGGCAAATACAAGAGCCTCAGGTATCTCTCTCTTTACCACCGGAAGCAGCTCATACGCTGGCCTTCCCTCGTGCGTTATCTGCGACGTGCAGTCCAGTGCAATAATGTCGGCACCAGCCTCCCAAACCTGCCTGGCCGCATCAAGCGTGGGGGTAATGAAGACATCGGTGTCATCATGCCATATTTTATACAAACCTATCATAGGCAGATCCACCTCCGCCTTGATAGCGGCAATCTGGTCGGGCGAGTTGGCACGCAAGCCTACCGCTCCGCCCCATTGTGCCGACTTGGCCATCTTCACTACAAAATCAATGGAATAGCAGGGATCGTCGTGTTGTACCTGGCACGATACAATCAGTCCACCTCGCATCATCTCTACCAGTTCTTCTTTACTTCTTCTTTTCATACTTATCTTGTCATTATCTGTTACCTTATAAAAATGCTGCACCAATCAGTCCGGCATCGTTGCCAAGCAAAGCCTTCACCACCGTCGGAACTCCAATCTCACTTGCCCCGAACGTACACCTCTTCAATTCTGCATTGAGCGGTACGAAGAGAGTGTCACCGGCGTCGGCCACGCCTCCTCCCAAGATGACAGATTCCGGCCGAAAAATGGTGATATACGTAGAGATACCTGCAGCCAACATACGTACATACTCATCAACAAGAGTCTGGTACATTCCATCGCCTCTCTTCGCTGCATCAAAAACGTCTTTGGCAGTCATCTTTTTACCCGTCCGCTCATGTGCACGGCGAACAAGAGCCGTCGCCGAACAATAAGCCTCCAGACACCCCCGCTGACCACAAGTACACGCTTCCCCGTCGAAAACCAGTTTTGTATGCCCCAACTCGGCTCCCATACCATCGGCTCCTTTGTAGATGTCACGATGGAGGATGATACCACCACCTACACCAGTTCCCAAAGTCAGCATCAAGACATTTTCCTTGCCTTTGGCCGCACCGGCAAGAGCCTCACCGTATGCGGCACAGTTGGCATCGTTGTCAATCCGTACTTCAAGAGGTAGCAGAGGACGCAAGTAGTCATATATCGGTACCTGTTTCCACCCGAAGCAGTTGGCATGAACCAGCAAGCCGGTATGACAGTTTACACAGCTGGGCATACCAATGCCCCAATAAGCCACATCACCAATAGAAAGTCCAGCCTGTTCCACAGCTTCACGGCTCACATCGGCCATATCTGTCGTAATGGCTTCGATACTTCGTCCGGCTCCTGCCGGTCGGCTGCATTTCGATACAATCCTATACTGTTCGTCAACGACTCCCGCCACCAGATTGGTGCCTCCTACATCGAGTCCCAAGTGATATTTTTTCTGTTCCATAGTTGTTGTGATTCATTGTGACGGTGCAAAGATACGGCACATCATTCAAAGCAAAGATGCAATAATTCGCCATTGCCAATGGAAAATCATTGCATCCTACAAAAACTGAACCATAGGACAAGGAGATTCAGCCTGCTCTGCTGACAGGCCGTTGCAAACATAGGATGGAACATACTGACAAAATATAGCAAAAATAATGGATTATCGTTGCATCGGACGGCATTACACTTGCGGGGCCAAAAAAAGTGCTTACCTTTGAAACCAAATCAATGTTACCGAAGACCATGATTAAAGTAAGACACGGATTCCCTGGGGAGCGATTGGTGGTATTCCCCTTCTACCTGATTGAAGAAGCATTGCACAATCCCCTTACACCGGGACTGGCCATCCACTCCATGGGGTACTTTCCACATGCTGAGCACCACTTCATCAACCGTCCGACAGGAACCGACGAATACATCCTTATCTATTGTGTACAGGGAAAAGGATGGTACACCCTGAGAGACGAACGGCACCAAGTGAATGCTCACCAGTTTTTCATCCTGCCGCCCAACGAGCCACACGCCTATGGTGCCGATAGCGATGATCCCTGGTACATCTACTGGATTCATTTCAAAGGAAGCCGGGCATGCGAAATCGCCCGACGAATACCGGGACTCGACACCATCGGTATCTGCCCGCGGTCAAGAATCCAAGACCGCACTGCACAGTTTGACGAACTGCTGAACGTGATGGAGGGCGTACCCGACAATGATACGGTAAACTATGCCAACCTGACACTCAACGCCTTGTTGGCTTCGTTTCTCTTTGTAAACGTCTATCGCGAAGCCAAAAACCCGATGAAGCCGTCGGAGAACATCTCTTTCCTGAGTCGTGCCACACACTACCTCAACGAGAATATTGAAAACAAGATATCCGTCAGTGACATGGCCTCATACATGGGCTATTCCGAATCGCAGTTCTACCGCCTCTTCTACGAGCAGACGGGTTATGCACCTATGACCTACTTCATGCACCTGAAAGTGGAGCATGCCTGTTCACTACTGCACAACACACGTCTGCAAATTCATCAGATAGCCCTGAAAATGGGATATGACGACCCTTACTACTTCAGTCGTTTCTTCAAGAAAATGACAGGCATGTCACCCAAAAAGTACCGCGATAGCACGGGAGAGCGTGGCGACGGAGTGTCAGCAGTCCCGGTCGTTCAGCACAGGGAACTTCTGACGGAAAGCACGTAAGCCCTCCAAGTCAATCGAGGCAGTCAAGGCAGCCACCTCCCCATCGGGACAGGCAGCAACCGTACGTCCGTAGGCATCAATCAGGGCAGTTCCACCGTTGTAGGTACAAGCCGGGTCTGTACCTACCCGGTCAACACCACACACATAGCACTGGTTCTCGATGGCACGGGCACGCAGCAGCGTGTCCCACGGCAGGCGACGGGAGGTAGGCCAAGAGGCTACATAGAGTGCCACGTCGTAAGCCTCGTCCCCCTGTACGCGGTTGCGGGAGAAACAGGGGAAACGGAGGTCGTAACATACCTGCAACAGGAAACGTACTCCCCGCCATTCCACCACCACCCGTTGCCGACCGGCAGTGTATCGGCGGTGCTCCCCACCGTAGGTAAAGAGATGGTGCTTGTCGTACCAGCTTACCTCGCCCGTAGGCTTGACAAAATAGAATCGGTTGTAATAGCAGTCATCCACCCGGGTGGCTACGCTGCCGGCAATGGCTGCATCCATGCGAATGGCCATCTGCTCCATCCAGTGCAAGGACGAACCATCGGTCTCGGCAATTCCCTCGGGCTCGGTGGCAAAACCTGTACTCCACATCTCGGGCAGTACATACAAATCACTCTTCGGTGCAGCCAGAATGGCCCGCTCTGCCGCCTCCTGATTGGCCGACGGAGAGGCCCATACAATGTCTTGTTGCAATAATGTTATTGTCATGGATGATCCTCCTTAAATTGTTTCATACGTTCGTCAAGTACCGGATAGAGTTCGTCCCGCATCCGCGACGTACAGGCCCTCACCCCTTGCTGAAGGGATCCGGTTGTGTCGAGATTGATACTGGACACTCCGTAATGTATCAGTTCCCTGACTAACTGGGAGCCGCTCATGCCCGGATAGGAAAGGGAGAAGAAGAAACCATCGCCGATGGCTTCGTGTACATCGCGCGGATAGGTGATGGTGAAGCCGTTGTCACAGAAAATCTTCTTCATCTTCTGTGCTCTGACGGCATACTCCTTGGTATCTTCCACAAAGTTGATTTTCCCTTCGCAACTCAGACGCAGCATCTCGGCATAACCCATCTGTGTGGTGGCCGTGCATCCGGACGTAATCATATACTGAATGCTGGCAATGAAGGTAGGTCCGAAAAGACCTTCGTCGTTGTATCGCTCTACAAAGGCCGGGAACTGGCGGTCGAACAGCTTGTCGGAGATGCAGACCAGTGCCATGCGCTGACCGGCATACGAGAAGATTTTAGAGGAGGAGAGCATCAACAGATAGTTGTCCGTATAGCGGGCCACGGTGCGCACATAAGGTTCCTCGAAGGGATGGCTCAGATCGCGACGGTTATCCATGGCAAAGTAGGCCAGGTCCTCCATCACAATGACATCGTACTTTGTGGCCAGCTCGCCTATGATGGCCAGTTCTTCCTCTTCCAGCGATATCCAGGCCGGATTGTTGGGATTGCTGTAGACGATGGCTGCAATATCACCCTGTTGCAGCTCCTCCTCCAGCTTGCCGCGCAACGCCTCACCCCGATAGGGATAGATATCAAACTCTCTCCACCCGATGCCCAATACCCGCAACTGCGACTTCTGAATCGGAAAACCGGGGTCTATAAAGAGCACCTTGCCCAACTGCGGATAGGCCTGACGCTGGCAACAAGCGATGAATCCGCCAAACGAACCGGCCACACTACCCACCGTGGGAATGCAGGCACGGGGCGAAATGTCGATATTGAGAAAGGCTTTGACAAACTGACTGGCAGCCTCCTTCAATGCCGGGATACCTGCCGCTGCCGGATATTGCGATCCGATGCCCGCATCAAGTGCCCTTTTCTCTGCCTCTATACCATAGCGGTTGGCAGGCAGTCCGGGTGACCCCTGATCCATACGGATGAAGGGGATGCCCGTCTTCTGTTCCAGGTATTGCGCCACCAGCAAGGTTTCACCGATGGTAGCGTGCGAGAGGTCGGCCACGTGATTGACACGGGCCGCCTCTGCCACTAATTCGTCACTGAATATCTTCATGTCCTATTATTTCCAGTTTATCAGGTGCGTACGCTTGTCGTTCACATGCTTGGCCTTTCCGTTGGAACGTTCGATGGTGCCCGGAGGCAGGATGTGGATGTTTGGCTTGATACCGCAGACAGACACCAGACGGTCGTAAAGCGGTTTGATGAACGGCATCTGCTTGGCCGGATTGGGCGAGAAGTATTCGTCGCGCAATTCCACATCGAGATCGAAGGTGTCTTCGTTGTCCCGGCGGTCTACCGTAATGAAGTATTGGGGCGAGTAGACCGTAAACTCGGAGAGTACCGATTCAATCTGCGACGGGAATACATTGACTCCACGGATGATAAGCATGTCGTCCGAACGTCCCAGAATCTTGCCGATACGTACAGCCGTACGGCCACAGCGGCACTTCTCATAGATGAGATGCGTCAGGTCGCGCGTACGGTAGCGCAGGATAGGCATTGCCTCCTTGGTCAGCGAGGTGAATACCAGTTCACCCTCCTCGCCCGGAGCCACCGGTTCGAGCGTCTCTGGATTGATGATTTCCGGATAGAACATATCCTCCCAGATGTGCGTACCGTCCTGATATTCGCATTCGCCACCCACACCGGGTCCCGACATCTCCGTCAGTCCGTAGATATCAATGGCCTTGATGCCCATCTTCTCTTCCAGTTCGCGACGGATACCCCAGGTCCAAGGTTCTGCACCGAAGAAGCCGACACGCAGTTTCAGGTCGTCCTTCGTCACACCCATCTTGGCCATCACCTCCGTCAGGTGAAGGGCATACGAGGGCGTGCAACAGAGAGCGGTTGTACCGAAGTCCTTCATCAGCATAATCTGCTTTTCAGAATTACCCGACGAGGTAGGCAACTGCACGGCACCCAACTTACCGGCACCGTCATGAGCACCCAGACCTCCTGTAAAGAGTCCGTAGCCGTAGGACACCTGTACCACGTCACCGGGACCTACATCGCCCACAGCCATGACGCGAGCCACACCTTCGGCCCAGTTGTCAATATCCTTCTGGGTATATGTTCCCACTACCGGCTTTCCTGTGGTTCCCGACGAAGCATGGATGCGCACAATCTGGTCCATAGGAACGGCATTGAGTCCGAAGGGATACTCGTCGCGCAGGTCATATTTGGTAGTGAACGGAAGTTTCGTGATGTCGTCCAGCGAGCGGATATCCTCCGGCTTCAAGCCCATCTCGTCGAACTTTTTCTTGTAGAAAGGTACTTTCTCATAACAGGTTTTTACTGTCTGAATCAGTCTCTCGGTCTGTAATTTGCGCATGTCTTCACGAGACATACACTCAATGGCAGGATTGTGAATCATGGATTAATTGTAAATTAGGGTTATAAATTATGAGTTTACATTCAGTGGTTTATGAAGCCGATAGCCCAGCCCCGTCATGACGGCCAGAATGCTTCCATCCTCCTTTCGGATGTGGACATCACAATAGGGCAACCGGTGGTGGTCTACCACCTCTCTACATTCAGCTATCAGATGGTCGCCCAACTGTGCCGATTGGATGAACGTGATGGTATTGCTGATGCCTAAGGTCAGAATGCCTCTGCTATTAGCCACACCAGCAAAGGCGAGGTCGGCCAACGTGTAGAACACACCGCCCTGACACACGCCCGCCCCATTGAGGTGGCGTTCTTCCACAGTCAGTTCTGCACGGGCATATCCTTCGCGAAGCTCCGTCAGCTGTACACCGATGCCTTTGGCAAAGCGGTCTTCATTATTTAGTTTTTCTATCAGAGTCATGTTTTTTAGTTACAAGTTACGAGCTACAAGCTACGAGTTACGGGCTACGAGCTACGAGTTACGGGCTACGGGCTACAAGTTACGAGCTGCTGTGTCGTCTGGGCACTGTAGTTTTAAATTGTTAATTTTAAATTTTAAATTCTCACCGCATCAAACGCCTTCAGATTGGCCTCTACCACCGCCTCTCCTTTACGGGCAAAGATGGTGACAATGGCTTGCCTCAACTGCTCCGGCGACAATATCTGCAGATACTTGGCCGCCATACCCAACAGCACAACATTGGCTCCACGCGGATTGCCGGCCTCCTTGGCTATCTGTTCAATGTCCAGCTGCACCACATTCGGCAACGCATTCAGCTCGGCAAACAGCGCCTGTTCATCGGGATAGTTGGGAATGTTGACCAGAGGCTTGTTGCTGGTCACCACCACCCCATCCTTGCTCAGGTAGGGCAGATAGCGCAACGCCTCCATCGGTTCCATAGAGATAATCAAATCGCATTCACCCAGCGGGATGAGGTCGCTGTAGATGGGTTCGGTAGAGAGACGAAGATTGGACTGCACATCACCGCCTCGTTGCGACATGCCGTGTACTTCGGCCTGCTTCAGGTTTATGTCGGCCTTGGTTGCCGCCTCACCGATAATGGTAGCAATCGACAGGATGCCCTGACCGCCTACTCCACATAGTATAATGTCTTTTTTCATTTCCGTTCCTCCTGTGCTTTCTTTGCCTCACGTGCATGACGTGCGGCTGTTTGAATACATTCTCTTCGGGGTATGATGACGCTGACACCCTCATAGGCCAGCTCATCGCGAATCAGCTGGGCAATAGCGGGGATGTTCTTAGGCAGCGGCGTCACCACATGCAGATGTGCCGGGTCCATTCCCAGTCCCAGGCAGATGGCCTCATACTTGTTCAAGCCCGCACTATCCTGTCCGCCTGTCATACCGGTCGTCAGGTTGTCACTGATGATGACGGTAATCGGTGCATTCTCGTTGATGGCATCAAGCAGGCCCGTCATGCCGCTATGCGTAAAGGTAGAGTCACCTATCACGGCAATCGAAGGTCGCAGGCCTGCATCGGCAGCTCCCTTAGCCATCGTGATGGAGGCACCCATGTCCACGCAGCTGGCCAGTGCCTTGAAGGGAGGCAATGCGCCCAAAGTATAGCACCCGATATCACCAAAGACACGGGCATCCGGATATTCCTCGATAATCTTCACCAAGGCACCGTATACATCCCTGTGCCCGCACCCCTGACAAAGCTGTGGAGGGCGGTTTGCCAGATTTCCGGCCTCATCATATACCCGTGCCGAAGGTTTTCCGACGGCTGCGGCCACATCATCGGGGTGCAGTTCGCCGGTACGTGGCAATGCCCCCGTCAGCCTTCCCTGAATGGGATAGCCGGCTCCTAACAATGCCTTCACCTCCTGCTCTACAACCGGCTGTCCGTCCTCAACCACCAGAATGGTATCAACCTCGGCAGCCAGTTCGCGGATAACCGCTTCCGGCAACGGATATTGACTTATCTTGAGCAGATGTGCTTCATCACCCATCACCTCTTTCACGTAATTATAACCGATGCCGCAGGCAATGATACCCATCGCTCCACCCTGCCCCTCTTTGCGGTTGAAAGGCGATGCGGCAGCCGCTTCTGCCATCAACGACTGCTTCTGTAAGAGGGCTGCATATTTCTTTCGGGCTATACCCGGCAACAATACCCATTGGTCTGTAGAGGGATTCATGCTGTTCTCCCCTCGCGCTTCACCGGTCACCACTGCAGCACGGCTATGCGCCAGACGAGTGACAATGCGCAGCAGTACCGGTTCCTTCAGCCGTTCACTCAAGTCGAATGCTTGCCCCATCATGTCATACGCCTCCTGTTGGTTGGATGGTTCGAAGATAGGTACCAGGGCAAACTTTCCATAAAAACGGCTGTCCTGCTCATTCTGACTGGAGTGCATGGAGGGGTCATCGGCAGCCAGCACCACCAATCCTCCGTTCACTCCCGTGATGGCACTGTTGACAAACGCATCGGCACACACATTCATGCCCACGTGCTTCATGCACACCAATGCCCGCTTCCCGGCATACGACATACCAAGGGCGGCCTCCATAGCCGTCTTTTCATTCGTACACCAGCGGGAATGTATCTTCCTCTCTTTCGCCAAGGGCGAATGCTGGATATATTCCGTGATTTCGGTGGACGGTGTCCCCGGATACGCATACACGCCTGACAGTCCGGCATGTATGGCTCCCAACGCGATTGCTTCGTCTCCTAAAAGAAGTTGTTTCATACTATTAAAAAGGTTGCTTTAGTCTATTTTCACTTATCAAAATGTAAAGATATAGACTATATTTGTAACAATGAAACAATTTTGCAAAAATTAAGTTATGGATTACTTGGATGCCAATAGTCTTCAAGAACGGAGCTGAAGTGCTGTAGCATATCCACGTTCTCCACTTTCCGTATCAGGAACTGTCTGTCATAGAACCGCTTGCAGTAGTTCAGCAGCAGACTGATATCAGAGCCGCCCAAGGCGACCGCCCACAGGAGGGCGAAGACAGTCCAGCCGACTGCACCGCCTACCACAGACACACAGATGGGAGTGTATGAACAGGCAATCATGACATAGAACTCCTATGAGATGGGTGACACTATTGCCACATTCTTCTTGAAAATGCTTTTCCATATCGTGCTAAAGTAATGAAATATTTGATAAGTACACTGATATACAGGAAAAATTCAGCAAAGGCATTCTGTGTTTTTCAAGGTAACTATGCGGCCTTGCCTTTCTCATGTATGTTTATTCCGCGACAATTAAAGTGCAACATCGTTAAATATTCGCAAATAAGGAGCCGTAATAAGCTGTATATCTTTTTTATTCACTATATTTGTAACTGATGCTATGTTTAGAATACGACCACCCTAAAAAAGGAATATCCCTTCTGTCTTGACAGATTCGACGATAAAAAAGTCTTATCGTTACAAAACAACCCCAGTTATTAATGAGAACTTAAAATACATAGGCAATGAATATGGTTTTAGAAATATCACTTAGTGCATTGAATTGTATTCTTATGAACTGCGTGATCGCAGAACCTCACAAGGCGAAATATTCGAGGCTAAAATTGAGATGAAGGTCAAACGAGGCAATCATAATGAACGGCTGATCGACTACATGGACGAATTTGATGATGTCACTATAGCCAGCATCGAATAAAGACAGAAAGAGAGTGACTGAATCCTTATATATAAGAGGTAGACAATGAAACTGGCAGATAAACGATTCTGGATATTCGAGGGCTTCACCCTATTGTATGCAATAGCATTGACGCTTCTCGATTTTATGGCTTGGGGCAATTCGGCAGCAGGAACATTGTTTTTCTTTGTCGGCTCCTGCTGTACAAGTGGGTTACTTACATTTCTTATTGCAAACGGGAAACATTGGCTCGTGTTCGGGCTTGTCTATGAAGTCATATTCCTTCTGCTCCTGTTCATATACTTACTGGCAGATGGCTGGATGAGCGGTTATTTTGATGAGGAGTATCTTGACATGTGCTTGGCTTTTATTTATCCGATTGCCATAGTGAGCCTTTTCCCTTCATTGGTATTGGCGTTCATTGGTTACCATCTTTTTAACGTGAATAATTAGCAGCCGCACAGACTCTGTCAGAGACAGAGCGTGCTTCGTTGGTCTCATTTTCTTAGCCCGTCTGCCCCTGTCAACAGAACAGGTCGTCCAATGTGACTTCCCGTTGGATACATTCCGAATGCTCATTCCTTTCTATGCCTTTTGTGGTTATCAACGTGACGATGACATTCTTGTCCGTCTTTGTCGCTTCTATAAATGTAGCCACTTTGCGCTCAATAGCCTCCTCGTCCTGGACGGTCATCACATAAGGCCTGTTCCAGAATTTCATCTCACAAAGGTTGATAGTCCTGTCAGCCCGGTCAATCAGCAAGTCTATTTGGGCTGATTGTTGTGTACCTTTACCGAACCAAGAAAAACAACGAAATCGGTCGCAAGACGGGTATTTTTAGGGTATTAGCGACCGTTTTCATTGGTATCATGGTTACTATTTCGTTTTTGACATGCAGTTATCCCCTCGCAGCCATTTTCCTCAGCATAATCGTGAGTACGGTTCCCCAGTGGGCAAGTACATCTCAGGTCAAAGGAGAAGATGAATGTGGATTCACTTGCGTTTCATTCTGTCTACATACTCGGAGGGCGATATGCCCTCCTTCTTCTTGAACAGGCGGCTGAGATGCTGGGGAAAGTCAAAGCCCAGGTCGTAACTGACGGCTGAGATGGTTTCACCCGAAGCAAGGAGGTTTTTCGCTTTCTGAATGATGAAGTGATGAATGTAATCCTTGGCAGAATCGCCTGTATGCCTCTTTACCAAGTCGCCGAAATAACTGGCTGACATGCAGAGACGACCGGCGCAATAAGCCACGGTAGGTACTCCTTGCTGGAACTGCTTCTCTTGGGCATAATAGTCTTCAAGAACGGTGCTGAAACGCTGAAGCATATCCACATTCTCCACCTTTCGTGTCAGAAACTGCCTGTCGTAGAATCGCTTGCAGTAGTTCAGCAGCAGGCTGATATAATCCAGCAGGATGTTGTCCTGCCTGTCATCCTGCCTTGTGTCCAGCTCTGTCTTTATCCTTTTCATGATGTCGGCAAGCAGTGCATATTCCTCTTCCGTAGTATGCAGGGCCTCATTGGCGTTGTAATCAAAAAAGGAGTAATTGCGCATCTTCTTCTCCAAGGGAGTGCCGTGCAGCATATCGGGATGGAACAGCAAAGCCCATCCGTCGAGATTCATCCGCTCTCCGTTGTCTTCTTTTCCTCCTATCTGCCCCGGCGCAACGCAGATGACGGTGCCTCCGCTTTGATAGTCATATTTTCCACAACCATACTTCAGGTCAACAGACAGGTGTTCGTGCATGAACACGCCATACACGCCATAGTTGTTCAGGCTATGACGTATGGGCGAGAGAGCCGCATAGTCTACGATTCCTACCAACGGGTGCTGCTCCTGCCCTCCAAGGTATCGGATATAGTCGCCCACCTTTCTTACCTTCAGTATCTTGTTCATCAGGATGAAGTTGTATGTGATAACGGGTACAAAACTAATCAATTTTCTTTGGATGGTGGTACAAACAGGGAGAGAAACCGCAAAAATGGTTAGGACTCCCCGATTATTGGTAACATGACGGCATGGCCTTCGCTGTACTTTTGCATCGTCAAAACAATCACGGAATCATGGATAACCGAACGAACATAACGGAAGAGATACTGGATGACGAGGTGGTAGAATATATAGCCCATCGTCATCATGCAACGGCAGATGATGTGATAGAAAGTGTCATCGGCGGCAGTCTGAAAGTAGACTTGGAGGAAAATGAGATAACTATCATTCGTGACCTGATTCGCATGTATAACATTAAACAACATTGAGTATGGACAGAAGAAGTTTCTTGAAGGTGTCTGCCGCAGGGGCGTTGATGACAGCAAGCCAGTGGAGCGGTGCATCACGGTTGCTGGCTAAGGAAGGCACCATCTCAGAGGGTGATAACAAGCCCTTAAACCCGGTGATTGACGATAAGAGCTATCGCCACCTGATGGGACTTGGCGTGTCTCCCATTGGCTTGGGCTGCCTGCCTATGGTGGGCTATTATGGCGGAAAGTATGACAAGAACGAGATGATAGCTCTCATCCGTCGGG
>JBJEHI010000052.1:0-15865 GCA_051875915.1 Bacteroides sp. | reverse complement strand
TTTGGGTTGGAATTCTTTAACAAATGGGCTTGACCTTGCTGCAATGTGGGTTAAGTTTCGTAAGTACTGATTTCTGAACATAACTTGCCCCACAAACTTAGAACTTATGTCCCCTAAAAACGACACGCATCATTGTTTTGTAAGGGCCACATGTCCGTAACTTCTGGAAGCAGCAATCTCTTCGAAATGTTGCTGTCCCCACTCAATGACGTAACTGATTTCACGCAGGAAACTTCTGGCAATCGGCGTGAGACCATAATCTACGCGGGGAGGAACCGAAGGATAGGGACGGCGAATGAGCAATCCCTCCTGAACGAGATAATCAAGAGTGGATGCAAGCATCTTTTCTGATATCTGCGGTATGGAACGGAACAGGTCTCCAAAACGAACAGTGGCCAACTGGCCGTCCGCACACATCTCTTCTATCTTCAAAAGGGTGACAAGCGCCCACTTGTGGCTCATCCATTCTAAAATGGGGGCTGCATGGCAATAGTTGTAATCGAGTCTTTTCATTATTTCCTATATATGATGGGCAAAAGTACAATTTTGTAATGTAACGGAGACATTACTTACCTTCCCGTCAGTGTAAAAAATGAGCATAAAAGGGACAAATGCCCATGATGAACCTACTTTTGTACCCCCAAAATCATATAAAACGAAACAAGTATGGAAATCAAATTACATTTTGACGGACCTGTATGGCGGCCTCCCTACGAAGCTACATCACAGCTGCTGCAGGTGACGGCTGGCTGCACGTGGCACAGATGCAAGTTCTGTACCCTCTACGGCAAGCAGAAATTCCGGATGTCTCCGATGGACGAGATAGAAAGTGACCTTAAGGTGATCAATCGCATCCAGCCTCGTGCACACAGAGTGTTCCTTACAGGCGCAAACCCCTTCGTGCTGACCAGCAGCCGCCTTCTTGACATTGCACTGCTCATACGGAAGTACGTGGGCGAGGGGCATCCCACCATCGGATGCTTTGCAAGAATCACGGACATCACGAAAAAGACATTGGATGAACTGCGGGAACTGCACCATCTGGGATTCGACCATCTGACCATCGGGGTGGAGAGTGGGGACAGCGAAACGTTGTCGATGGTAAACAAGGGATATCGCTCGGAAGAGATCATCGAACAATGCATGAAGTTAGAGGCTGCAGACATCCAATATAATCTGTTCTACCTTGTCGGCCTGGCCGGAAAGGGACAGGGTGAGCGCAATGCCACCCGTTCGGCTGCCGTCTTCAACCAGCTGCATCCCATCAGCATAGGACTGCTCTCCCTTACGCTGTTCCCAGAAAGCCAATTGTACAAAGAGATGAAGGAGGGACTATACCAAGAGGCCACCGAGCACGAACGGCTGGATGAGATGATAACGCTCATCAGCAAACTGACGTGCCGCACGCATATACTTGCCAGGACCGTAAGCAACCCCATCCCGTTCACAGGATACCTGCCTACGGACAGGAAGGTGATTCTGCATGACCTAAAGGAGGCAAGCAGCAGACTGACAGAGGAGCAGTTGCGAAGCTATCGTGACAGCATCGAATCGCTTTAGCCCCCTACGGAGGGCATGTGCCATGCACCCGCGGCGGCGGAGGGCTACAGCTCGCCGTACGCGGGGATGTCGCGCAAGAAGGAGTAGGAGTGCCGGTGGTAGTCGAGCCGGCAGCAATAGTGCTGAAGGCCGTTGCTCACCATCAGGTAGTCGGCCCGCAGCACCATGTTGTAGCGCGTAATCTGGTCGAACACCCGCTGGGTAATCTCTACCTCGGGGGCCTTGTACTCCACGATGAGACGGGGAGTGAGGTCGCGGCGATAGAGCACCGTGTCGCACCGGCGGCTCATGCCGTTCAGCGTCAGCTGCACCTCATTGGCCAGCAAGGCCGACGGATAGCCCTTGTGCTCCAGCAGGTAGTGGACAAAGTGCTGACGTACCCACTCCTCGGGGGTCAACGCCACATAACGGCGACGTATCACGTCGAAAATGGCCGGCCGGCCATCGGCACGCTCCGTCAGTCGGGGCTGAATGGGGGGCAGGTTCAATGCCTGCAGCTTGTTGTCTTCCATCTCTTTTCGCTTTTCAAAGTAAAAAACAGGGGAACTTATTTTGTTCTACCTCAGCTTTGCACTATCTTTGTCCGAAACATAGGGGGACATCGGATGCAAAATGCCCCGCAAAAATAGTGAATTCTTATGAAAACAAAAGAAGAAATCGTAGCCAACTGGCTGCCGCGCTACACCAAACGGAAACGGGAGGAGTTCGGGGAGTATATCCTGCTGACCAACTTCAACAAATATGTAGAGATTTTCGCCCAGAAGTTTGGTGTACCCATCCTGGGAAGGGATGCCAACATGACCTCTGCATCGGCCGAAGACATCACCATCATCAACTTCGGCATGGGTAGCCCCAACGCTGCCATCATCATGGACCTGCTAAGTGCCATACACCCCAAAGCCTGCCTCTTTCTGGGCAAGTGCGGTGGCATCGACAGGAAGAACAAGCTGGGCGACCTGATACTGCCCATCGCTGCCATCCGAGGCGAAGGTACATCCAACGACTACTTCCCGCCCGAGGTGCCTGCCTTGCCGGCCTTCATGCTGCAACGTGCCGTGTCGTCGGCCATCAGAGACCATGCCCGCGACTACTGGACAGGAACCGTCTATACCACCAACCGACGCATCTGGGAACATGACAACGACTTCAAGGAGTATCTGAAGAAGACACGGGCCATGGCGGTGGATATGGAGACGGCCACCCTCTTCAGCTGCGGATTTGCCAACCACATACCTACCGGTGCCTTGCTGCTGGTGTCGGACCAGCCGATGGTGCCCGAAGGGGTGAAAACAGAACAGAGCGACAATATGGTGACACAGAACTTCGTGTCCGAACATGTGGAGATAGGCATCGCTTCGCTCCGCATGATTATTGAAGAGAAAAAAACTGTAAAACACCTGAAATTTGATTGGTAAACTCTCAGAGACATCGAAATATATATGGCTGCCAAACAAGGAATCACCTGCGAAGAGGTACTGAAGGAACTGAAAAACAAGCAATACCGCCCCGTCTACTACCTGATGGGAGAGGAAGACTACTACATTGACCTCATAGTAGACTATATTGCCGACCACGTGCTGACGGAGATGGAGAAGGAGTTTAACCTGACCGTGGTCTATGGAGCGGATACGGACATATCGGCCATCATCAATGCGGCCAAACGCTACCCGATGATGTCGGCCTATCAGGTGGTCATCGTCAAGGAGGCACAGGCGGTGCGCAACATGGAGGAACTGACCTACTACCTGCAGAAACCGCTGAAATCGACCCTGCTGGTACTGTGCCACAAGCACGGTGTGCTGGACAGGCGGAAGAAGCTGGCAGCAGAGATTGAAAAGGTAGGCGTGCTATTTGAATCGCCTAAGGTGAAGGAGGCGCAGCTGCCCCTCTTCATCAACAGCTACCTGAAGCAAAAGGGGGTGGACTGCGACCCCAAAGCCGCCGCCATGCTGGCAGAATATGTAGGGGCAGACCTGAGCCGACTGACCGGCGAACTGGAGAAACTCATCATAACGCTTCCAAAAAACCAGACACGTATCACGCCCGAACAGGTGGAGCAGAACATCGGAATCAGCAAAGACTACAACAACTTCGAACTGAAGAGCGCGTTAATCGAGAAGGATGTGCTCAAGGCAAACAAGATAGTAAAATACTTTGCAGAAAATCCGAAAACGAATCCCATCCAAATGACCCTCTCCATACTCTTCGGTTTCTTCTCCAACCTGATGCTGGCCTACTATGCGCCCGAGAAGACGGAGCAGGGGATTGCGGCGTTCTTAGGACTCAAATCGCCATGGCAGGCACGTGAATATCTGCTTGCCATGCGCAGGTACAGCGGAACCAAGACGATGCGGATTATCGGAGAAATCAGATATGCAGACGCTCACTCAAAGGGCGTAGGGGCTACGTCGAATACTACGGACAGCGACCTGCTGCGCGAACTGATATTCTTCATCCTGCACTAATTATCCGACATGTGTAGAAGGGGCACAATATCTTGCGCCCAAAGCCACACGCAGCGAAATCAGGGCGCAAAATATTGCGCCCCTTCTACACATGACGTTTCACAGGCATCATCTGCACCGCGCAATACCTCCGCGGGCGACATTACGGATGATACGTTGCATCCCGCCGTAGGGGCGGAATATTTTCCGCCCAAAACCGCATGCAACGCATCCGCGGACGATACTACCGCGAACAACATTCAGGGCGCAAAATATTGCGCCCCTACAGTGATAATAGCCATTCTATCAATCTGTTGATGTAAAATCGAAACTTGAAAAACAGAAAAAACATCCTGGTCGTTAAAATAGGCCATAAAGAGGAATAGTCGCCCCAATCCTACTTTTCAGCTCTTACTCTGCAACAAGAAAACGAGACAACCGTATGGAACTGCAACCCGTTTTCTATCAGCTATTTACATCGGAAAACATGTCCAAATTGCCCCCTCTTAAGCCGCTGAGAATCGTTTATTTTCTTGCACTCCTTCCCCTCCGTCGAAAGAATACAAGGATTTGCCATTTAGGGCAATTTCTGTCCTGATAGGATGGTTTTACTATAAACATTTATTACCTATTATTCATTTGTAATAATGTGTACACCTTCTTATGCAGCTTAGGAATAATTAGCGAATTAGTTGAAAAGGGAAATAAGTGGAAATTACATAGATAAACATACGAACAAATGTATTTTATATAGCATATTCATTTGTGAATATATGCAGAATAACACATTTGAATCATTTGCATTTTACAAGATATAATATTGATGAATATTTCAAATGTAATTTATCTTATAATAAGGTTAACTATTTCTCTATTTTGAATATTTCTAATTCATAATCAATGCTGTACAGATATATATTCAATTAAATATCGAAAATAGAGTAGGGGATTGCGGCTCGATATGTCCTATCTGCTGCAATCAGTCCTATTTTATATACTTATATTATTATATACTAATTATTTATATTATTTTGATGGATTTAAAATTTAATAGAAGTAATAGGCGTTCACATTTGTATTACGAGGCGCAGTATTACATTTGTATTATGGCGGTACAAATGTAAAGTATCACATTCTTCAAATGAACAATTTGCTTTTGCGAAAAAATAATATTACTTTTGTGTTTTAGTTTTGAGCGCCTACGCATTTGTAATGCGCTGCTATAATTCATAAAAATGGTGAATGCAATGGAAGACGAAGAATTGTCGAAGGAAAACGTAAAAGAAAATGTAAAGGGTAGAATCCTTGAAATCATGCGTCGGGAGGGGTTGACAGCCGCCGCTTTTGCCGATGCCATCAATGTGGCGCAGGCTACCATCTCGCAAATCCTAAGAGGAAGAAACATGCCAAGTACCGAAGTGCTATTCCGCCTGCACAAACGCTACCCTGACATCGACCTCAACTGGCTGCTGACCGGCGAAGGCAGCATGAGCGCCAACGAGTCGCCGCTATCTCTTGCCGATGCGGCATCTGCCCAGGGAAGCGACACGAATGCCTATCCTTTGTTCGCTGAGAATAGAGAAAATGCGCCCTATCGGCCGAACGAATCGGAAAATCGCAAGGAAATGGCCTTAGGAAGAGAGAACAATGCCCCTAAAGAAGTTGTCAGACAGGAGATTATCTATAAAGAACGTCCGCCCAGACGAATCACTGAAATAAGAATCTTCTTTGATGACAATACGTATGAAACCTTCAAACCCGAAAAATAATGCGGGAATTCAAAAATTATCATGTACATTTGCAGCTATGTACAACAAAACCTATTACAATCATCAGAATATGAAAAAATATATATTGGATCTGACGGTCACGCAGAACATCCGACTGCACACAAACTATGTGTTGCTGAAGCTGACCTCACCGACCGTGTTGCCGGATATGCTGCCCGGACAGTTTGCGGAACTGCGGGTAGACGGTTCGCCAACCACCTTCTTGCGCCGTCCCATCTCCATCAATTATGTGGACAGAAACCGCAACGAAGTATGGTTTCTCATCCAGCTGGTGGGAGACGGCACCAAGCAGCTGGCAAAGGCGGAAAAGGGGGATGTAATCAATGTAATCCTTCCGCTTGGAAACGGCTTTACAATGCCTGAAAACAATGCGGACAACCTGCTGCTGGTAGGCGGAGGCGTAGGAACGGCTCCGATGCTGTATCTGGGTGAACAGCTGCGGAAGAAGGGATGCCACCCTACCTTCTTGCTGGGAGCCCGCAGCAAGAACGATTTGCTGCAGTTGGAGCAGTTTGCCGAGTATGGCTCCGTCTATACCACCACGGAAGACGGCAGTCACGGCGAAAAGGGCTACGTCACCCAACACTCCATCCTCGAAAAGGTGAAGTTCCGGCAGATATACACGTGCGGACCCAAGCCGATGATGGTGGCCGTGGCACGCTATGCCAAGAGCAACGGCATCGCCTGCGAAGTCTCGCTGGAGAACAAGATGGCCTGCGGCGTGGGAGCCTGCCTCTGCTGCGTAGAGAACACAACGGAAGGACACTTATGCGTATGTAAAGAGGGTCCGGTATTTAATATAGAGAAATTGTTATGGCAGATTTAAGTGTAAACATCGGCGAATTACAAATGAAGAATCCCGTGATGACAGCATCGGGAACGTATGGATATGGTGAAGAATTTGCCGACTTCATCGATATCGCGCGAATAGGGGGAATCATCGTTAAGGGAACTACCCTTCACAAACGTGAAGGCAATCCCTATCCACGCATGGCCGAGACTCCTTCAGGTATGTTAAACGCTGTAGGTCTGCAAAATAAGGGCGTCCACTACTTTGTAGACCACATCTATCCACGCATCAAGGACATTCAGACGAACATGATTGTCAATGTATCGGGTTCGGCCATTGAGGACTATGTGGAGACAGCCGCCATCATCAACGAACTTGTAAACATTCCTGCCATAGAACTGAACATATCATGCCCCAATGTGAAGCAAGGTGGCATGGCCTTCGGAGTAACAGCCAAGGGGGCGGAAGAGGTGGTGAAAAGCGTGCGCAAGGTATATAAAAAGACACTCATCGTCAAGCTGTCGCCCAACGTGACAGACATCACCGAGATAGCACGCGCAGCCGAATGCGGAGGGGCCGACAGCGTATCGCTGATCAACACCCTGCTGGGTATGGCCATCGATGCCGAGAAGCGTCGTCCGCTGCTTTCAACCGTTACGGGAGGCATGTCAGGAGCGGCCGTCAAGCCCATTGCCCTGCGCATGGTATGGCAGGTGGCAAAGGCGGTAAAGATACCCGTTATCGGCTTGGGCGGCATCATGAATTGGCGTGATGCGGTAGAGTTCCTGCTGGCAGGGGCATCGGCCGTCGAGATAGGAACAGCCAACTTCATTGACCCGACGGTCACCATCAAAGTGATTGACGGTATAAACGACTACTTGGACAGGCACGGCTTCCAATCCGTCAAGGATATTGTAGGTGCGCTGGAAGTATAGCCCTAACAGAAAAAGGAGTGACACCCGCGTCATGAAATGTCACTCCTTTTTCTTTACATACAGACATCCTATTCGCCTAACAAGTCAGGACGCAGACGGCGGGTGCGCTCCAACGATTGCTGCAACTCCCACTCCTTGATTTTCGCCTCGTGACCGGAGAGTAAAATATCTGGAACCTTCCAACCGTTATAGTCTGCCGGGCGGGTATAGACCGGCGCTGCCAGCAGGTTGTCCTGAAACGAATCGGACAAAGCCGACTGCTCATCGGAAATCACCCCCGGTATGATGCGCACAATGGCGTCCGTCATCACGGCAGCAGCCAGTTCCCCTCCCGTAAGCACATAATCCCCGATGCTGATTTCTTTCGTAATCAGATGCTCGCGGATACGATAGTCGATACCCTTGAAGTGGCCGCACAGAATGATGAGATTCTGCGCCAGCGAGAGTGTATTGGCCATGGGCTGCGAGAACTGCTCGCCATCGGGCGTCGTGAAGATGACCTCGTCATACGGGCGTTCGGCCTTCAAGCTGTTGATACAACGTTCTATAGGCTCTATTTTCATCACCATGCCCGCAAAACCTCCAAAGGGATAGTCGTCTACCCGACGGTACTTGTCTTCGGTATAGTCGCGCAGATTGTGTATATGAATCTCTGCCAGTCCCTTGGTTTGGGCCCGTTTCATGATGGAGCAATTGAAGAAACCTTCAATCATCTCAGGCAATACCGTTATTATATCTATGCGCATAACTTTATGTAGCTTTTCTGTTTTCTGGGGACAAAAATACATAAAAATGCGCAGATGGGACGAACTTTTCAATTATAAACCGTAATTTTGCCATTCAACAACAATCCGAATGAGACCATGAATATAAAGGAAAAAATAGACCTGCTGCGTTCAGAACTGCATAGACATAACCACAACTACTATGTGCTGAATGCGCCCGAAATTACCGACAAGGAGTTTGACGACCTGATGCGAGAGCTGCAGGAGCTTGAAAATGAGCACCCCGAATATGCAGACCCCAACTCGCCGACCATGCGCGTGGGCAGTGACCTTAACAAGAACTTCACGCAAGTGGCCCACAAATACCCCATGCTCTCCTTGGGCAACACCTACTCGGAAAGCGAAGTCACCGACTTCTTTGAGCGGGTCAGGAAGGGACTGAATGAGGATTTTGAAATCTGCTGCGAACTGAAATACGACGGCACCTCCATCTCGCTGACTTATGAAGAGGGAAAACTGGTGCGGGCCGTCACCCGCGGAGACGGCGAGAAGGGCGATGACGTGACGGACAATGTAAAGACCATACGCTCCATCCCGCTGGTGCTTCACGGTGACTATCCGCCCTCGTTTGAAATCAGAGGGGAGATACTGATGCCTTGGGAGAGTTTCGAACGGCTGAACCAGGAACGTGAGGCACGCGAAGAGCCGCTGTTTGCCAATCCACGCAACGCGGCCTCGGGCACCCTGAAGTCGCAGAACTCTGCCGTAGTGGCCACCCGCAAGCTGGATGCCTATCTTTACTATCTGCTGGGAGACCATCAGCCCTCTGACGGACATTATGAGAACCTGCAGAAAGCGGCAGAGTGGGGATTCAAGATATCAGAGCACATGAAGAAGGTGCAGACGCTGAAAGAGGTGTTCGCCTACATCAACTACTGGGACAAGGAGCGCAGGAATCTGCCGGTGGCAACCGATGGAATCGTGCTGAAGGTGAACAGCATACGACAGCAGAAGGCACTTGGATATACGGCCAAATCGCCCCGATGGGCCATTGCATACAAGTTTCAGGCCGAACGTGCACTGACCCGTCTGAACAAGGTCACTTACCAAGTAGGACGTACGGGAATCATCACGCCGGTTGCCAATCTGGATGCCGTACAGCTATCGGGCACCATCGTAAAACGGGCCTCTCTGCACAATGCGGATATCATTGAGGGACTGGACCTCCACATAGGGGATATGGTCTATGTGGAAAAGGGCGGAGAGATTATCCCCAAAATCACAGGGGTAGAACTGGATGCCCGAGGTATGATGATGGGCGAAAAGGTACGCTTCATCACGCATTGTCCTGAGTGTGGCAGCCGACTGATACGTTACGAAGGCGAAGCCGCACACTATTGCCCGAATGAGACGGCCTGCCCGCCTCAAATCAAGGGCAAGATAGAACATTTCATCAGCCGCAAAGCGATGAACATCGACGGCCTGGGACCGGAAACGGTAGATATGTTCTTCCAACAAGGGCTTATCAAGGACACGGCAGACCTCTACCAGCTGAAGGCTTCGGACATCAGTTCGCTGGAACGAATGGGAGATAAGTCTGCCTATAACATCATCAAGAGCATTGATGCCAGCCGGAGTGTCCCCTTCGAGCGGGTACTGTTTGCATTGGGTATCCGCTTTGTAGGAGAGACGGTTGCAAAAAGACTGGCCAAAGCGTTAGGCAGCATTGACGAACTGGAGAATGCGTCACTTGAAAAGTTGAAAAACATCGATGAAATCGGCGAAAAAATAGCACAGAGTCTCATCAACTACTTTGCCAACCCGACCAACCGAGAACTGATAGAGAGGTTGAAATCTGCCGGATTGCAATTCAGCAGAAAGGAAGAGGAAACCCAAGACCATTCCGATAAACTGGCAGGCCAGCAGATTGTAATCAGCGGCGTATTCGAGCACCATTCGCGCGACGAATACAAAGAGCTGATAGAAAAGCATGGCGGGAAAAACGTGGGAAGCATCTCCTCCAAAACCAGCTTCATTCTGGCCGGTAAGAACATGGGGCCGGCCAAATGGGAGAAAGCGATGAAATTGGGCATCAAAATAGTAAACGAAGATGAATTTCTGGAACGAATATCCTAAGAAAACGATACAAATCGCTTTTTTATAACTTATAGTTGTAGCAAACCGAAAGAATTTGTACATTTGCAACGGTTCTCAGAGAACCATCACCACGATATTTAGTAAACTCATGATAAAGACAAGATTGCGAGGTATGGGAGTAGCCTTGATTACTCCCTTCAAAGAAGACGAAAGCGTAGATTACGACGCACTTTTACGGCTGGTAGACTACCTGTTGCAGAACAATACAGACTTCTTGTGCGTATTGGGTACAACAGCCGAGACACCTACACTGACCGAGGAAGAAAAGAAAAAAATCAGACGGGTGGTTATCGAACGGGTAAACGGACGCATCCCCATTTTGTTGGGCTTAGGCGGAAATAACACGAAAGCCATCGTAGAGACGCTGAAAACCGACGATTTCACCGGTGTGGATGCCATCCTCTCTGTTGTACCTTATTATAACAAGCCCTCTCAGGAAGGCATCTACCAGCATTACAAGGCCATTGCGGAGGCTACCGAGCTCCCCATTGTCCTGTACAATGTGCCTGGACGTACAGGTGTCAACATGAAAGCGGAAACGACGTTGCGTATCGCCCGTGATTTCAAGAACGTAATCGCTATCAAGGAAGCATCTGGCGACATCACGCAAATGGACGATATCATCAAGAACAAGCCGGCTGACTTTGATGTCATATCGGGCGATGACGGCATTACCTTCCCGCTCATCACCTTGGGAGCCGTAGGCATCATATCGGTCATCGGCAACGCTTTCCCGCGTGAATTCAGCCGTATGGTGCGTCTGGCACTGCAGGGTGACTATGCCAACGCCTTGACCATCCATCACAAATTCGCAGAGCTCTTCAAGCTGCTGTTTGTCGACGGCAATCCTGCCGGTGTCAAGGCGATGCTGAATGTGATGGGCATGATAGACAACAAACTCCGTCTGCCGCTGGTACCCACTCGTATCACCACATTCGAGGCGATGCGCAAGATTCTGGACGAACTGAATATCAAATGCTAATATACTATGAGAACCATTACATTCAATGAACTGCGGAAAATAAAGGATTCGTTGCCCAGCGGTAGCATGCACCGCATTGCGGACGAATTGGGATTAGAAGTAGACACCGTGCGCAACTTCTTCGGCGGCCATAACTTCAAACTGGGCAAATGCGTAGGCATTCACCTGGAACCTGGTCCGGATGGCGGCCTGGTCACAATCGATGATACGACGGTGCTTGAAAAGGCATTGAAGATATTGGATGAAGTGGCTGCAGAAAAGGCTGCGGAAAACCAATAACTTTATGTCATCATA
Source organism: Bacteroides sp. (assembly GCA_051875915.1). Classification (GTDB taxonomy): domain Bacteria; phylum Bacteroidota; class Bacteroidia; order Bacteroidales; family Bacteroidaceae; genus Bacteroides. The sequence continues at coordinate 4,188 of JBJEHI010000052.1, read as the reverse complement.
AAGCCGATGAAGGCTCTCTTGTGAGCCTTATATCAATTTTATCATAATATGTATTATGTTTAATATAATATAGCTTAAGAGGTGAGGTCTTCTACTTCACCTTTTTTTTATGCACGATGAGCTGTGGGGATAAAGCATAAAAAAAACACCTTCCGTATGGAATAATCCATTCCACGGAAGATGTTTTTGTATAATATAACCGATGTCGGGAATTACATCATGTCTTCTATTTCCTTGAATTCAGGACCCATATCCAGGTTGTAATATACACGATACAGACCCTGCAGCCACAAATCCTTTGCGTCGGGCTTCAGCGCTCTTGCCTTCTCATAGTTGGGACGAGCTTTTTCATAGAATGACTTCAAGATTTTCTGCTCCTCCTTGTACTTCGGATCGTTCACGTCTGTAGTAGCCTTCTCCGAGAAGTCCTGAGCCTGCTGGCAATATACAAGACCCATGTTAGAGTATGCCTCTGCATAATTCGGATCTACCTCTACCGTCTGCATATAGAATTTGATGGCATTGTCATAATCCTTCATGTTGTGATACAGATAGCCCTTTACATAGAGATAGAACGTATTCTTGGCATCCTTTGCCAGCATTTCGTCAGCAAACTGCATGGCCTCGTCATACTTGTTGTTATTGCTGTAGTAATCAATCAGATGACCGAAGAAGAAAGGATGATCGGGATACTTCTGGATACCATTCTTCAAGGAGGCAATCCACTTGTCAGTGTCACCCTGAGCCTTCAGTGCAGTAGAGATGAATTCCATTGCATATTTGCCTACCTCCTTATCATCCTGAGCATACGGAGCATACTTCAGGATGCTGGCATTGTCTTCCAGTTTGGCAGCAGCCAAGCTGGCATAGTAGGCGATTTGCGGCAGCACGGTGTCAGTCTGCAGCAGATTTTCCTTCTCGAACATCGGATGAGCGGCTACATCAATGTATGCGCCGAAGAAGTCCAATGCCTTCTGGTTGTACTCCTTAGCCTTGGCTTCGTCACCCATGGCCATGTTGAAGTACTGGATACCGCCGTTAATCAAGTTGCCACGTTCGCCCATGATGGCAGCTGCATTGGGCTTACGATATTTGTTCTTAATCTTGCCCTTCTCATCGGGAACCTGAGCCAGTTCGTCGCACTTGAAATAATATTTGCACATCTCCAGCGCGCTCTTGTACACCTGCAGTGTATCATAAGGCTTTCTCAGATACGCATTCTCCATTTCCTTGGCACTTCTCTTCTGCTGAACGAAGCCAGCCACATTCCAAGTCTCGGGGTTGTCTTTTGTCTCAGGATTGGTCAAAGCCGCATTGATCAGTGATTCTGCCTTGGCAAAATCCGGCTTCATTTCACTGGCGATGCTCTTGGCGTCTTTTACATTCTTGATCTGAGCGAATGTAAAGCCGGCAGCGAGCAGCAATACTACTGAAAAAAATACTCTTTTCATGATGATAGAAAAATTAAAAATTAATATATATGTCTATTCATTCACATTTTCTTCGGTATCTGTTGCCAAGATATCTTCCTCGTTTTCAGAAGTCACCTTGCAGACAGAACCTATTTCATCGTTACGTTTCTCCAGGTTAATTAGCCGGACACCCTGTGTAGCACGTCCCATAATGCGGACATCGGCTACCTTCAGGCGGATAGTGATGCCAGACTTGTTGATGATCATCAGGTCATTCTCATCCGTCACCGACTTGATAGCCACCAGTTTGCCCGTTTTCTCCGTAATGTTGATGGTCTTCACGCCCTTGCCTCCTCGATTGGTCTTGCGATAGTCTTCGACATCAGAACGTTTGCCATATCCCTGTTCGGACACTACCATGACGGACTCTGCATCCGTATCTTTAATGCAAACCATACCGATGACCTCGTCCTGTCCGTCCTCGTCCAACGTCATGCCACGGACACCTGTAGCCGTACGACCCATCACACGCACTGCGCTTTCATGGAAGCGGATGGCGCGTCCATTCCGATTGGCGATGATAATCTCGTTGTCGCCATTGGTCATACGTACCTCTATCACGCGGTCGTCTTCACGGATGGTAATGGCATTCACACCGTTCTGGCGCGGACGCGAATATTGTTCGAGCAGCGTCTTCTTGATGACGCCGTTCTTCGTACAGAACACCACGTAGTGACTGTTGATGAACTGCTCGTCGTTCAGATTCTTCACACGCAGATACGCATTGACACTGTCGTCTGAGTCGATATTCAGCAGGTTCTGGATGGCACGTCCCTTCGAGTTCTTGGTTCCTTCGGGAATTTCGTACACCTTCAGCCAATAGCACTTGCCCTTCTGGGTAAAGAACATCATGGTGTTGTGCATGGTTGCCGGGTAGATGTGTTCCACGAAGTCTTCATCGCGAGTTTCAGTTCCTTTAGAGCCTACTCCCCCCCTATTCTGTGCACGGAATTCGCTGAGCGGGGTACGCTTGATGTAGCCCATGTGCGAGATGGTGATAATCATCTCGTCGTCTGCATAGAAATCTTCCGGATTGAACTCTTCTGAAGAGTAAACTATCTCCGAGCGACGTTCGTCACCATATTTCTCTTTCACTTCAATCAACTCATCCTTGATGACTTTGCGGCACAGCTCGTCATTCACCAGAATCTCCTCCAGGAAATTGATTTGTTTCAGTATTTCTTCATATTCGGCATGGAGCTGATCCTGCATCAGGCCGGTCAGCTGGCGCAGGCGCATCTCTACGATGGCGCGTGCCTGGAGGTCGGACAGTTCGAACCGCTCCATCAATCCGCTGATGGCATCGTTCGGTGTCTTGGCCGAACGGATGATGTGAATCACCTCGTCAATGTTGTCGCAGGCGATGATGAGTCCTTCCAGGATGTGTGCACGTTCCTTGGCCTTGCGCAGGTCGTACTGCGTACGGCGGATGACCACATCGTGACGGTGCTCGACGAAATACTTGATGAGCTCCTTCAGATTGAGCAGGCGCGGTCTGCCGTGTACCAGGGCTACGTTGTTCACGCCGAAGGAAGTCTGCAGCTGCGTCATCTTGTAGAGCTTATTCAGCACGACGCTGGCATTGGCATCCCGCTTGATGTCAATGACAATACGCATACCTTCGCGGTCCGACTCATCGTTGGCATTGGAGATGCCTTCTATTTTCTTTTCGTTGGCCAGGTCGGCTATGCTCTTAATCAGTTCGGCCTTGTTTACTCCGTATGGAATCTCCGTAACCACAATCTTATCGTGGGTACTGCCGCTCTCTATCTCGGCCTTGGCACGCATCACCACCCTGCCCCTTCCGGTCAGGTACGCCTCGCGCACGCCGCTCATACCATATATATATCCCCCTGTCGGGAAATCGGGAGCCTTTACATAGTCCATCAGCTCCTCAATGTCGATGTCGTTGTTGTCGATATAGGCCACACAGGCGTCAATCACTTCCGACAGATTGTGCGTAGGCATATTGGTAGCCATACCTACTGCGATACCCGATGCTCCGTTGACCAGCAAGTTCGGGATGCGGGTAGGCATCACGGTAGGCTCCTGCAGCGAATCGTCGAAGTTGTTCTGCATATCCACGGTTTCCTTCTCCAGGTCCTGCATCATCTCTTCGCCTATCTTCTGCAGACGGCACTCGGTATAACGCATAGCCGCTGCGCTGTCACCGTCCACCGATCCGTAGTTGCCCTGTCCGTCCACCAGCATATACCGCATGGCCCACGGTTGTGCCATACGTACCAATGCACCGTACACCGAGCTATCGCCATGCGGGTGGTACTTACCCAGCACCTCGCCCACTACTCTGGCAGATTTCTTATAAGGTTTGTCGGAGGTGTTTCCCAGTCCCATCATACCGAAAAGAATTCTGCGGTGAACGGGTTTGAAACCGTCCCTTACATCCGGCAGAGCCCGCGATACGATGACTGACATGGAGTAGTCGATGTAAGACGACTTCATCTCCTCCTCGATATTAATCTTTATAATTCTGTCTTGTTCAAGCATTTAACAAAAAAATTAATTATACATCAGACGATTCTCGAAAAATCACGCTAAAGTACAGCTTTTTCTTGACATACGAAAGTTTTCACCCATAAAGTTTGTTGTAGGAAGCGGAATAAGATTGATTTACAGGGACAAAAATTCTGGCACGGCATTTGTAAGGAAGAAAAACGGATGTCGTGACGAAGCGTAATGATAAAATATGTATCTT
>JBJEHI010000051.1:0-15938 GCA_051875915.1 Bacteroides sp. | reverse complement strand
GAGTAACCCGACCCATACATGATGCTCTTCTCGTCGTTCCGAGTATAACTGATATTGAACTTGGTGGTCTTGCTACCACCGCTCACGCTGACGTTGTACTGCTGCTGGTTGCCTGTACGGCCGAAGAGTTCGTCCTGCCAGTTGTTACCTTCCACCGATTTCCATATTTCCAAATCCTTGTATGCGCCATACGAAGTACCCGTCTGGTCCAGTTCATACTGATAGAGTGCATAGTTATACGCATCGAGCACTCCAACCTGCTTGGCAGCCTTACGTATACCATAGGTTACTCCGAAATTGACCTGCGTCTTGCCTTCAGCGCCCGACTTGGTAGTGATGATAATGACACCATTGGCACCACGGGCACCATAGATGGCAGTAGAAGAAGCATCCTTCAATACATCCACCGACTGGATGTCAGTAGGAGCGATGTCACTGATGCTGGCTACGGGGAAGCCGTCGACAATATAAAGCGGAGAGTTGTCCTGCGAAAGCGAGCCACCGCCACGAACGCGGATTTTCACATCGGCATCAGGAGATCCTTCTGTAGTGGTAATCTGCACACCTGCCATCTTTCCCTGCAAGGCTTCCGATGCATTCGATACGGGTATCGACTCCAGCTGTTTGGCACTGACGGACGATACCGAACCGGTCAAATCCTTCTTCTGTACCGTACCATAACCGATTACAACCACCTCTTCCAAGGCTTGTGAGTCATCCTCCATCACTACATTGATGGTTTGTTGTCCCTTGACGGGTTCTTCATGCGTCTTATACCCCACAAAGGAAAAGACGATTGAAGCATTGGCGGGCAAGGTCAGCGTGTAGTTACCGTCAATGTCGGTAATGGTTCCGTTACCTGTATTCCCTTTTTCCACTACGGAAGCACCTATCACGGTCTCTCCCGTTTTGTCTGTCACAGTACCCCTTACGGTTACATTCTGTGCCGAAACACCGATTGATGTCACTGCCACCCATAGGAGAAGTAGCAAGGCACGCGCATTGTTCATCTTGTTAGACATCCTTAAAATTGATTAGATTAGATTCTCAGGCACTGACCGATGTTTTTCCTCCGTGCCTTCATGATATAAATTTACGGCACAAAAATAGTCATTTCAAGCATCCGGAGAGGATTATGAATTGTTGGAATAGGAGGAATATCTGCCGATTCGTTCAGGTTCCGACAAATACTCCTCTCATTGGCACCAATTATTCCACCTTTCGTCCCCTAAGAAAGGTGGAATACAGGAGGATTATCAGATAGGGAAAAGTACAAATACAGCTACGTCCCACAAGGCATGGGACAGGATAATGGCACCCAGCCGAGATGGATAGAAGCGATACAACGTACCCCACACAGCACCAGCCACAAGCGCTGCCATGGTCAGCATAAAGTTGCACGATCCGGCATGAACCAGCGCATAGACAAGGGCCGTTACCAGCCAGGCGGCATTGGGCGACCACAGACGAGTGAATGTACGTTGCACATAGCCTCGCCAGAATATCTCTTCAGCCGGACCTATGAGGAAAAGCATCAATCCCGTAAGAAGCCAGGGGGATTCCCCCTCCTTCATACCATAAATGGCATCCACCTGCGGACGGGCAAAGTGAAACAGCCAGGCTGCCATTTTATCGCCCAGCCAGAAGATTCCCCACAACGCCACGGCAATGCCGACACCTAAGGCCACATCGCTTCCATGCAAGCGTACCTCCTTCCACCAACCTGGGCTGAAACAGGAAGAGAGGATACACAACAGCAGGGCCGATCCGGTCATCATCCACCAGAATGGGAACAGGGGTGCTGTCCAAGGGGAGAACATGAGACTCCACAACAGCAACGCCAAACACAACGATGCGAGCAACTTTTTCATGAGACACAAGCAGCAAGCAGGAACGACAATGCAAACAAAAGGCTGAAAAGCATCTGCAACTTGGCTGTCTGCTCATCCAGACGGGCGATGCCGGCTGCCGACTCCATCTCAAACCGCTGCGCCATGCGGACATTGCCTATAGCAGGCAGCAAAGCCGGCAGTATCAATACACTCCACCAGGGAAAAAGGCCGGTAAGCGCACATACAGATACCCACAAGAAGGGGAAAAGTATTTCGAAGCAGTAGAGAAGAATGGAGGTACGTCCACCCAACAGCATGGCCAGAGTACGGATGTGAGCCCGCCGGTCGGTCTGGATATCGCGCGTATTGTTGGCATGCAGGATGGCCACCGTGATAAGGCCTACAGGCAGTGCTATCCACAGCACATTCCATTCCCAATAGCCCGCAGCCACATAGGAGGTACCCAGCGTAGGCAAGATGGCATACGTGATGAAGATGACGGCATCGCCCCAGGCACGATACTTCAGCGAGGGATAGGCTACGGTGAAAAGGGCTCCCAACAAGCCGATGTAGAGCAGAGGCCATCCGCTGCGCCAAAGCAGACCCAGGCCACCGGCCAAAGCTGCCACCAACAGACCCAGCGCCAATCTGTAAATCTCCCTCGGTGTGAATTGTCCATCCGTAAGGGTACGTACGCCGAAGGTATCAGCTGCATCCACCCCGGTGCGATAATCAAAATAGTCACTCCAAGTATTTCCAGCCGCATGAAACACTATGATATTCAGCAGTGCCCAAATGCCATTGATCCAATTCACATCGGCTCCGCTCCAGAACAGATAGCCCAACGTAACAATCACCGGCATGGCCGATGCCGGAAATGACCAGGGGCGAACGGCTATCAGCCATTCTTTGAATGAATGTTTGCTCATCGTAGATTCTTTTTATAATAACAGATGCAAATATAGCGGTTTCATGCTATTCCCGGCATCAATTTTCCGTATTTTCATCCGTTCAACCGTTTTTTTGAATATATTTGCAACGAACTTGAGATTGGAAATATGATTAAAGCACTGTTTTTTGACATCGATGGCACGCTGGTCAGCTTTCGGACACATACGATTCCCCATTCCACCATCCAAGCACTGGAAGCAGCGAAGGCTGCCGGTGTGCGGCTGTTCATTGCGACCGGGCGTCCTACCGTCATCATCAACAACCTCCATCCCCTGCAAGAACGAGGTCTGATTGACGGCTATGTCACCATGAACGGCTCATACTGTTTCGTAGGCAACGAAGTCATCTATAAGCACGCCATTCCTGCCGCCGAGGTACAGACCATCATGGACTACTGCGACCGACGGGACATTGCCTGCATCGTGGTAGGTGAACACGACATCGGCGTATGCCACCCCGGCCATATCGTGAAGGAGATTTTCTATGAGCACCTGAAAGTGGACGAACTGCCCATCGAGACACCCGCCCAGGCTCTGCAACGGTCTGAGATTTTCCAGCTGACCCCGTTCATCAACGCCTCGGAAGAGGAGGAACTGCTGCCATCCATTCCCCATTGTGAGATTGGGCGCTGGCATCCGGCCTTTGTTGACATCACCGCACAGGGGACCACCAAGCAACAAGGAATTGATGCCATACTGAAGTACTTCGGTTGGCAACGCGAAGAGGTCATGGCTTTCGGTGACGGAGGCAACGACATCCCCATGCTGCGCTATGCCGGCATTGGAGTGGCCATGGGCAACGCCTTGGACGCTGTAAAGGAGTCGGCCGACTATGTGACCGCCAGTGTAGACGAAGATGGCATCGCCCGTGCCTTGGAGCACTTCAAACTGATTTGCCCGTCACCTAACCGCTGAAAGGAGGAGCCTGTGGATTTCGTACCCGATAGTCAGAACAAGGAGTTTCAAGACGCTTTGAAGCTTGTACAATACACCCGGCAGTCACTGTTTCTGACGGGGAAGGCCGGCACAGGCAAGTCCACCTTCCTTCGCTATGTCTGCAAGAACACGAAGAAGAAGCACATCGTGCTGGCTCCCACCGGCATCGCGGCCATCAATGCCGGAGGCTGCACGATGCACAGTTTCTTCAAGCTGCCTTTCCACCTGATGTTGCCCGACGACCCCAACCTGAGCCTGCAACGGGGACGCATCCACGAGTTCTTCAAATATACCAAGCCGCATCGGAAGCTGCTGGAGGAGCTGGAGCTGGTGATCATCGACGAGATTTCCATGGTGCGGGCCGACCTCATTGATGCCATCGACCGCATCCTGCGGGTCTACTCACACAACCTGCGCGAGCCCTTCGGCGGCAAGCAACTGCTGTTGGTGGGCGATGTGTTCCAGCTGGAGCCGGTCGTCAAGGGGGATGAGCGTGAAATACTGAACCGCTTCTACCCGACTCCCTACTTCTTCTCGGCACATGTCTTCCAGCAGATTGACCTGGTATCCATCGAACTGCAGAAGGTGTATCGGCAGACTGACCAACGCTTTATCAATGTGCTGGACCACATTCGGAACGGTACTGCAGGAGCCACCGACCTGCAACTGCTCAACACCCGGTATGGCACCTCCATTGCCCGGTCGGAAGACGATATGTACATCACCTTGGCCACCCGACGCGACAACGTTGACTACATCAACGAGCGCAAGCTGGCCGAACTGCCCGGCGACCCGGTCACCTTTCTGGGAGAAGTGACGGGCGACTTCCCCGAAAGCAGCCTGCCCACCTCCAAGGAGCTGCAACTGAAACCCGGGGCACAGATTATCTTCATCCGAAACGATTTCGACCACCGCTGGGTAAATGGTACCATCGGGACGGTAAGCGGGTTCGACCCCGAGGAGGAGACGCTGTATGTACGGACCGACGACGGAAAGGAGTGCGATGTCAAGCAGGAGTCGTGGCACAACATACGCTATACATACAACGAAGAGAAGCACCAGATAGAGGAGGAGGTACTGGGCGTATTCAAGCAGTTCCCCATCCGTCTGGCCTGGGCCATCACCGTACACAAGAGTCAGGGGCTGACTTTCAGCCGAGCGGTCATCGACTTCACGGGAGGGGTGTTTGCCGGCGGGCAGACGTACGTGGCGCTAAGCCGCTGCACTTCACTGGAAGGCATCCAGCTGAAGAAGCCCATCAACCGCACCGACATCTTCATCCGTCCCGAGATTGTCAGCTTCTCCGAGCAGTTCAACAACCGCACCGCCATCGATCGTGCCTTGAAGCAGGCACAGGCCGACGTACAATACATCGCTGCCGTCCATGCCTTCGACCGGGGAGACTTTGAGCAGTTCCTCAACGAGTTCTTCAAGGCCATACACTCCCGGTATGACATTGAGAAGCCTGCCATCCAACGGTTCATACGCAGAAAACTGCACATCATCAACCGGCTGAAGGAAGAGAACCGAGCACTCAAACAGGCTGCACAGGAGAAAGAGAAGGCACTGGTGCGCTACGCACGCGAATACATCCAGATGGGCGACGAGTGTGTGAAGCACGGCATGAAGGAGGCCGCCATGAAGAATTACGAGAAAGCGGTCACCCTCTGCCCCACATTCAAGGAAGCCTGGAAGAAAATAAAGAAGCTGGACAAAGAACTGAAGAAATAACCCAACCATCCAATCATACTGCCATGCTACTGAAACTCTACGAAAAGAACAACCATCCGGCAGACCTGCAACGGGTCATCGATTTGCTGGACGACGGAGGCATACTGATATACCCCACCGATACCATGTACGCCCTGGGCTGTCACGGCCTGAAGGAACGGGCCATCGAGCGCATCTGCCGCCTGAAAGGCATCGACCCGAAGAAAAACAACCTGTCCATCATCTGCTACGACCTGAGCAGCATCAGCGAATATGCCAAGATGGACAACACGACCTTCAAGCTGATGAAACGGAACCTGCCGGGTCCCTTCACCTTCGTACTGAACGGCACCACCCGTCTGCCCAAGATATTCCGCAACCGCAAGGAGGTGGGCATCCGTATGCCGGCCCATCCCATCATACAAGAGATAGCCCGCCTGCTGGACGCCCCTCTCATGACCACCACGCTGCCTCGCGACGACGAGGAAGAGATGGAATATTGCACCGACCCCGAACTGATTGAGGAGAAATTTGGCGAGACGGTAGACCTGGTCATTGACGGAGGCATCGGTGGTACGGAGGGTTCCACCATCGTCGATTGTACCACCGGCGAGGCCGTCATCGTGCGGCAAGGAGCAGGCATGCTGGATGAAGGGTAACGCCGGCGTGTAACAGGATTGTAACATCTGTTTCATCATACCGTAACACCGATTCTTCACTTTTGCACTGTCAAGACGACGAACAACAACGAAAAAAACAAAGCTATGAACAATTACCGAATATTAGCAGTAGACGACGAAGAGGATTTGTGTGAAATCCTGAAGTTCAACCTGGAGAACGAAGGATATGAAGTGGATACAGCCAACTCCGCCGAAGAGGCGCTTCAGATGGACATTGCCGGTTACGACCTCCTGCTGCTGGATGTCATGATGGGAGAAATCTCCGGATTCAAGATGGCCAGCCTGCTGAAGAAAGATCCGAAGACTGCACACATTCCCATCATCTTCATCACCGCCAAGGAGACGGAGAACGACACGGTGACCGGCTTCAACCTCGGTGCAGACGACTACATTGCCAAACCCTTCTCGCTACGCGAAGTGGCCGCCCGCGTGAAGGCGGTATTGCGCCGCTCGTGCCCGAACGAACCAGCACAGGCCCCCACCCGCATCACCTACCAGACACTGGTACTGGATGCCGACAAGAAGAAGGTGTGCATTGACGAAGAAGAGGTACCTCTGACGAAAAAGGAGTTTGAAATCCTGCGACTCCTGTTGCAGAACCAGGGGCGGGTCTTTTCACGCGAAGACATCCTGAGCCGGGTATGGAGTGACGAAGTCTATGTGCTGGACCGCACCATCGACGTGAACATCACCCGCCTCCGCAAGAAGATAGGCAAGTATGGCAAATGCATCGTAACACGTTTGGGATATGGATACTGCTTCGAAAACGAATGAACGAAGCCCGCTGCTCACCTTCAGCCGCAAGCTCTTCCTGTCGGTCATCTCACTCTTTCTGGTATTCGCCGCCTGCTTTATCGCTTACCAGTACCAGCGCGAGAAGGAGTACAAGATTCAGCTGCTCGACCTGCAGCTGCAGACCTACAACGAGCAACTGAACCAGGAACTGGCCGAGATACCCGAACCGCATTATGCGGAGCTGCTGCGCAAGCACGCCACCCACCATGCAGGAGGAACACTGCGCATCACCCTGCTCGACCTGCAGGGTAACGTGCTGTTCGACAGCCAGCAGACCGAGCACTCCCACTGGAGCAACCACCTGCAACGGCCCGAGGTGCAGATGGCATTGCAGACGGGAAAAGGATACGATGTGCGGCGCACCTCTGAAAGCACCGGCACGCCCTACTTCTACTCGGCCACCGCCTACAACTCGTACATCATCCGTTCGGCCCTGCCATACGACATCAACCTCATCAACACGCTGGCTGCCGACCCGCACTACATCTGGTTCACCCTCATCGTTTCGCTGCTGCTCATCCTTGTCTTCTACAAGTTCACCGCCAAGCTGGGCACCGCCATCAGCCGCCTGCGCGAGTTTGCCCAACGTGCCGACAAGAACGAGCCGATCGACATGAACATCCAGACCGCCTTCCCGCACAACGAGCTGGGGGAGATATCGCAACACATCATACAGATATACAAGCGGTTGAGGGAGACCAAGGAGGCCCTCTACATCGAACGCGAGAAGCTGATTACCCACCTGCAGACCTCACGCGAAGGACTGGGGGTGTTCAACAAAGAGAAGAAGGAGATACTGGTCAACAACCTCTTCACCCAATACGGCAACCTGATATCCGACTCCAATCTGCAGACTACGGAGGAGATATTCTCCGTCTGCGAGTTCCAAAAGTTGACCGACTTCATCAACAAGGCGCAGCAACGTCCCATGTACAACGAGGAGAAGCGCATGTCCGTACACATCACCAAGAACGGACGCATCTTCATCGTAGAGTGCATCATCTTCCAGGACCTCAGCTTCGAGATATCCATCAACGACATCACTCAGGAGGAGGAGCAGATACGGCTGAAACGGCAACTGACACAGAACATCGCCCACGAGCTGAAAACGCCTGTCAGCAGCATACAAGGCTATCTGGAGACCATCGTCAGCAACGAAAATCTGCCTCACGACAAGCTGCAGACCTTCATCGAACGATGTTATGCCCAGAGCAACCGCCTGAGCCGGCTGCTGCGCGACATCTCCGTGCTGACACGCATGGACGAAGCCGCCAACATGATAGACATGGAGCGGGTAGACATCAGTCTGCTGGTGGCCAACATCATCAACGAAGTGGCGCTGGAGCTGGAGGAGAAACAGATTACGGTGGTCAACTCGTTGCGGCCCAAGATACAGCTGCGGGGCAACTACTCGCTGCTCTACTCCATCTTCCGCAACCTGACGGACAATGCCATTGCCTATGCTGGCACACACATCCACATCCACATCAGCTGCTTCCGCGAGGATGAAAAGTTCTACTATTTCAGCTTTGCCGATACAGGGGTAGGCGTGGCACCCGAACACCTGAACCGTCTGTTCGAGCGATTCTATCGGGTAGACAAGGGAAGGTCGCGCAAACTGGGAGGGACCGGACTGGGACTGGCCATCGTCAAGAATGCCGTCCTCATCCACGGCGGTACCATCTCCGCCAAGAACAACCAGGGCGGCGGACTGGAGTTTGTCTTCACGTTAGCCAAGAACCGGGGGATGTAACCCACCACGTCAGCACGAAGTCGGGGAAGAGGCGGTAACGAATCAGATATTCCCTGCCCGCTGCCTCCGTGCGGTACTCGTACGCCCGGAAGAGGCCGGCCTCCTGCGTGTCAAACCGTTCGATCCGCAGATGCCGTTGCAGATCCACCTCGTCCTGCTCCAGACTCTTGAACAGCACCTCCTTGGCCGACCAGTGCAGCAGCAGGCCCCACGTCAGGTCACCTTGATAGGGCGTAGCCTGCTCGTCTGCGCGCAGGAAGCGGGATGCCACCCGATGTACCCGTGGGGAATAGTGTTCGATGTCGATGCTCACCAGGGAATCGCCCACCAGCAGGGCCACATACCCCTGCGTATGCGAGATGCTGATATGTGCCGAGCCGTCGGCCAGATAGGGCTTGCCCGACGGGAGATAGGCTATCTCCTTGCGCTCGCCCAAGAGGCGGAAAAGCAGCAGGCGCACCGAGAGCCACTCCAGACGGCGGTGGGGCGATGCAAACGCACGCTGCGCCTGCTGCCACAACGGTTCATCGTCCAGTGCATGGCGTACCTCGTCCAGGGATTCTTCCATCTTCCAGATTCCCAACAGCCATCCGGGCTCCTTATGCTGTAGGAAGAGTGCCATCTTTCCCCTCCTTGTCGTCCGTCTCCCCGATGGTGAACTTCACCTTCAGGATGCGTCGGTTGTCCATCTCCAGCACTTCAAACTCGTAGCGCCCGTAGGTCACCTTCTCATGGAGTGCCGGGAATTCTCCCTTCAGCTCCAGCAGCAGGCCGGCCAGCGTATCGGCATCGCCCGCCACCTCGTCAAAAGTCTCCTCGTCCAGCTTCGTAATCTTGTAGAAGTCCGTCAGTTGCGTCTTGGCCTCAAACACCCACGTGTTGGCATTCAGCACCGTGTAGGTACGCTCCTCGTCATCGTACTCGTCGTGAATCTCGCCCACAATCTCCTCGATGATATCCTCCATGGTCACGATGCCCGAGGTGCCCCCGAACTCGTCTACCACGATGGCGATGTGTATCTTGTTGGCCTGGAAGTCGCGCAGCAGGTCGTCAATCATCTTCGTCTCGGGCACGAAGTAGGCAGGGCGTATCAGCGACTGCCAGCGGAAGTTGTCACCCTTGTTCAGGTGCGGCAGCAGGTCCTTGATGTAGAGCACCCCCTTGATGTTGTCGCGGTTGTCGGCATAGACCGGGATGCGCGAATAGGCATTCTCCACAATGCACTTCAGCACCTCCTTATAGGGCGTGCGGATGTCCAGATCCACCACGTCCAGCCGCGAAGTCATGATCTCCTTGGCCGTCTCTCCGCCGAATCGGATGATACCCTCCAGCAGGTTGTTCTCCTCCGATATCTCCGCCTTGTCCGTCAGTTCCAGCGCGTGCGACAGCTCGTCTACCGAGATGTTGTGGTTCTTCCGGGCCACATGTCGGTTGATGAACGAGGTAGAATGCACTAACAGCGAGGCCAGCGGATAGAAGAGCGAACGGAACATGGTGATGCCGGGTGCCGCCATGCGGCAGAACGCCAGCGTCTTCTGCGCCGAATAGATTTTTGGCATGATTTCGCCGAAGAGCAGCAGCAGGAAGGTCAGTATCACCGTCAGCACCAGAAATTCGGCCAGCGGCGAGGCAAACGTGAACACCTGCATGAAGAAGAAGTTGCAGAGCATAATGATGGTCACGTTCACGAAGTTGTTCGTAATCAATATTGTAGCCAGCAGCCGTTCCGTGTCCGAAAGCAGGTTGCTGATTCGTTCATCCGAAGGATGTTTTCCCTCGGCCACCGCATTCAGGTCGGAGGGTGAGAGCGAAAAGAAGGCAATCTCGGCAGCGGAGGCAAAGCCCGATACGAGCAGCAGTCCGCCTGCCAGCACGATGGCTATCAGGGCCGAAATAGAGGGTGTCTGTACGGTTATACCGTTAAATACATCTGCCAACTGGCATAAATAAGCGTCCGGGTCCAAAGAGTAGGGTTTTAGTGAAACAATTAGAACGGATCGGTGACGACGGGATTCGTCGGTTGCGGCGTGGCAGACGACTGCATCGAAGCGGCCTGACGCGGGGTCAGCATCTCCATGTTATCCACAAAGATTTCGGTGACATACCGCTTGATGCCGGCCTGGTCATCGTACGAGCGGGTGCGTATCTTCCCTTCCACATAGAGTTTGTCGCCCTTGTGCACATACTTGTCCACCACCTCGCCCAGCTTGCCGCGGAACACCAGGTTGTGCCATTCCGTACGATCGGGAATCTGCGTACCATTCTGCAAGGTATAGCCTTTCTCCGTAGTGGCTAACGAGAGCTGGGCCACACAGTTGCCTCCATCGTAGTATGTCACCTTCGGATCCTGACCTGCATTGCCTATCAATATCACTTTATTTACCGACATATCATCACTGATTTATATTTTGAGGCCAAAATTAACGAGAATATCCGCATCTTGCAAACTTCCTCCCAACTTTTATGCATATTTTTCCAGAAAAGCCTCTATCAGGCGCGGAATGGCATACTGTTCCAGCTCCTCGCGCTTCACCTTCAGGCAGCCGGCAAAGGGTTCGGCCTCTTCGGGTAGCTGCACCTCGTAGAAGTCGGCATAGAGTATCTGATGGGACAACACGTGCTTCATGCGGGCACAGCACCTGTGCAGTTCGGGCAGACAGCCGCCGGAGAACAGCGCGTGCAGGCGGGGCCACTGCAGGAACTCCTCCTCGGCCAGCGGTCGGTCGCTCTCCAGCAGCGGCAGTTCATACAGATTCTGCCAGATGTCCGCCCCCTGCCGCTTATGCAGATAGGTACACGCCCCCGCACGTACATATATATAGTAGAAGTAGCGTTCGGTCACCTGCGTCTTGTGCCGCTTCACAGGCAGGCTGTCCACCTGCCCCGAGGCCAGTGCCTGACAGCTGTCGGCAAGCGGACACTCCCGGCAGGCTGGCGACTGCGGCGTACACAGCAGCGCACCGAAGTCCATGATGGCCTGGTTGTGCAGGGCCGGCCGGCGCGGGTCCAGCAACTCCTGTGCCAGCCGGGCAAACAGCTTCTTGCCTTCGGTCGAGTCGATGGGCGTGTCGATGCCCCAGTAGCGGGCCAGCACCCTGTAGACATTGCCGTCCACCACCGCATAGGGCATCTGGTAGGCAAACGAGCAGATGGCTGCCGCCGTATAGTCGCCCACCCCCTTCAGGGCACGTACCCCCTGATAGGTATCGGGAAAACGTCCGTTCATGCTGCGTGCCGCCTCGTGCAGGTTGCGGGCACGCGAATAGTAGCCCAGTCCCTGCCAGCAGCGCATCACCTCGTCCTCGGGAGCTTCGGCCAGCACCGTCACGTCGGGAAATCGCTCCATGAAACGCCTGAAATAGTCCATTCCCTGCGCCACGCGGGTCTGCTGTAAAACGATTTCCGATATCCATATCCGATACGGATCGCTGGTTTTCCGCCATGGCAGATCCCTCCCGTTCACTCCGTACCACTCAATCAAAGTTTCGCTGAATCTGTTCATGCCGCAAAAATAGCTCTTTTTTAACGCAGACAGAAGCCTTTAGAAGGACTTTTTCAAAAAAATCTCCGAAATATATTTTTCAGAGACGCGGAAAAGCTATATATTTGCAGTCCAAAAATTTAGGAAAACTATAGTAATAATATTTTTTTTAAAGAAAAATGACTAAAGCTGATATTGTAAACGAGATTGCTAAGAATACCGGTATTGATAAGACAACCGTTCTTACAACCGTAGAAGCATTCATGGAAGCAGTGAAATCATCTTTGACTAAGGATGAAAATGTTTATCTCCGCGGATTTGGTAGTTTTGTAGTGAAGAAGAGAGCGCAGAAGACAGCCCGCAACATCTCCAAGAGCACAACCATCATCATCCCCGAACATAACATTCCGGCATTCAAGCCCGCAAAGACATTCACTCTCTCAGTGAAGAAATAACAAACCATAGTATTAACCCATAAAATTTTGAAGCTATGCCAAGCGGAAAGAAGAAAAAAAGACATAAAATGTCTACGCACAAGCGTAAAAAAAGACTGAGAAAGAACAGACATAAGAGCAAGAAGTAATCTTTTCAGTCTGAAAGACGAAATAAAGAACAAACTTGTGAAGCAAAATGTCTCGCGAGTTTGTTCTTTGTTTACGTGACCGATTTATTTGGAAGACCGCCCCCTCCCGCCACAGGCGAGAGGGACGAAGCGGAAACTGAACTAAAAAACGATGTATTGTGACAAGCGAACTTGTAGTTGACGTACAGCCCAAAGAGGTCTCTATCGCCCTGCTGGAAGACAAACAGCTGGTAGAGCTGCAGAGCGAGGGGAGAAACATCTCCTTCTCGGTGGGCAACATGTATTTAGGCCGCGTCAGGAAGCTGATGCCCGGTCTGAATGCCTGCTTTGTGGACGTCGGATACGAGAAAGACGCTTTTCTTCACTACCAGGATTTAGGACCTCAGTTCAACTCGTTAGAGAAATACGTCAAGCAGACTTTAAGCGACAAGAAGAAACTCAATCCCATCACCAAAGCAACCATACTTCCCGACCTTGAAAAAGACGGCACAGTGGCCACCACACTCAAGGTAGGACAAGAAGTAGTGGTGCAGATAGTCAAGGAACCCATCTCCACCAAGGGGCCGCGCCTCACCTCCGAGCTGTCGTTTGCCGGCAGGTACCTCGTGCTCATCCCCTTCAACGACAAGGTTTCCGTGTCCCAAAAGATTAAATCGAGCGAAGAGCGCGCCCGCCTCAAGCAGCTGCTGATGAGCATCAAGCCGAAGAACTTCGGCGTCATCGTCCGCACCGTAGCCGAAGGAAAACGGGTAGCCGAGCTCGACGGAGAGCTTAAAGTGCTGCTGAAACACTGGGATGACGCCATCACCAAAGTGCAGAAGGCCACCAAGTACCCTACCCTGATTTACGAAGAGACCAGCCGCGCCGTGGGACTGCTGCGCGACCTGTTCAACCCCTCTTTCGAAAACATCTACGTGAACAACGAAACCGTTTTCCACGAAATCAAGGACTACGTGACGCTGATTGCACCCGAACGGGCGGAGATTGTCAAGCTCTACAAAGGACAACTCCCCATTTACGACAACTTCGCCATCACCAAACAGATCAAGTCATCGTTCGGCAAGACCGTCTCCTACAAGAGCGGCGCATACCTCATCATCGAGCACACCGAAGCACTCCACGTGGTGGATGTGAACAGCGGCAACCGCACCAAGAACGCCAACGGACAGGAAGCCAACGCCCTGGAAGTGAACCTCGGTGCCGCCGACGAACTGGCACGCCAGCTCCGGCTGAGGGATATGGGAGGCATCATCGTGGTGGACTTCATCGACATGAACGAAGCCGAAAACCGGCAGAAACTCTACGAGCGCATGTGCCACAACATGCAGAAGGACAGAGCCCGGCACAACATCTTGCCGCTGAGCAAGTTCGGCCTGATGCAGATCACCCGGCAGCGTGTACGTCCGGCCATGGACGTAGACACCACAGAGACCTGCCCCACCTGCTTCGGCAAGGGCACCATCAAGTCGTCCATCCTCTTCACCGACACGCTGGAGAGCAAGATTGACTACCTGACCAACAAGCTGAAGATAAAGAAATTCTCGTTGCACGTCCATCCGTACATCGCCGCTTACATCAATCAGGGAATTGTTTCGCTGAAGCGCAAATGGCAGATGAAGTACGGATTCGGCCTGAAGATTATTCCCAGCCAGAAACTTGCCTTTCTGCAATATGTCTTCTACGACCCGAACGGGGAAGAGATTGACATGAAGGAAGAAATCGAAATCAAATAGGAGAAGAGGCTGTGCCCGCCAAGGCACAGCCTCTTCTCTTTCCGCCAGCGGCTTTCCTGCAACAGCACAAGAAGAGACGGTGACTACGACAATCTCATCACGTCATTTACTGGATGGGATAATTAAGTAATAACACACACAAAATGACCTTTTGTCTTCGTCAAACAGCAGAAATTATGGCGAATTCGCCACAATTAACGTCTGGTAAAGCAGCATCGTTGCAGAAGAAACGGAACGAGTTATCCTCATATTACGGAATATTATTTCCACAATTCACGGAAAAATAATCCATATCTTACGGAATTTTTATAAAAAGCTTTGTGGATTAACAGATTATATAGTTTGACTATTATGACGCAGTGACTGATATAGACATCTCTCGTGTGGATGGAGTGAAACGAAGTCCGACCCGCACCAAGAGACTTATGCGTTCTCTTGCCCGACATCAAGGAACACAAGTCACAATCGCTGGAATCAAGGCTGACATGGCAGCTAATGACACTAACGCACTTGACGTAGACACGGTATCATCATATATAGAAGTTCTGAAGAAAATCTTTGTGATTGAAGATATGGAAGCCTGGAACCCCAACTTGCTTTCAAAGGCTGCCATCAGAACAAGCGATACAAGATACTTTGTTGACCCATCAATTGCTACCGCTGCATTGGGAATCGGCCCCAAAGACTTGACCAATGACCTGAACACGATGGGACTGCTATTTGAAACCATGGCTGTCAGGGATTTCTGTCCGTTAGGTCAGATGTTTGCCACCGGCTTCCTCCAGATTCCACCTCGCGGTGGACACCCTTGCCTTGGGCTATAGCCTTCCCGCTATTAGGGCGGCTTGGGGACTTACACCCGTTAGACAATGCTCAGGCCTCTTCTCTTTCCGCCAGTGCCTTCCTTGCAACAGCGCAAGAAGAGACGGTGATTACGACAATCTCATCACGTCTTTTATTGGATGGGATAATTAGGTAATAACACACACAAAATGACTTTTTGTCTTCGTCAAACAGCAGAAACACAACCAGAAAGTTGTATTTTTCGTTGTTTTGTATAATTTTGCACCCGTATAACAAGATGCAGGAATATCTTCATGAACACATCGATTGACAATAGGACTTTGTCGCGAACAAGCGTAAATGAACAACGAGCGAATATGGAACAGGCAGACGTACTCAACGTAACCATGTTCGGCATGACCGCCAAGCAATGGCGAGATGCCAATCCCGACAAAAAAGGAAACATAAGGGATTATGCTACCATCAACGAGTTGATTTGTCTTTCAAACATGGAAAACCTCAATGCCGTATTCATCGACCAAGGACTGCCGCAGGGAGAGCGACTGATTAAACTGAACCAGATTGCCATTCAGCAGATGAAAGGGCTGGAGGACAATCAAGGAAGAAAACTATTGCAATAATATGAGTATTAACCCAAGTTTGATGCTTTATCAGCTCTTCCCTTTGCTGCTCAGCAACTTT
>JBJEHI010000050.1:0-16453 GCA_051875915.1 Bacteroides sp. | reverse complement strand
CGGGTGCAAAGGTACGGCTTTTTCTTGAATATGCAAATAAAATGCAGATTATTTTTTTATTTCTTGTTTGGAACGCAGAAAAGTCTTACTTTTGCACAAATAAACAAGCTATGTGCAATTTCAATCAGTATGACCGTATCCAAGACAAAAGCTAAATTAGTGGATGTTGCCCGCCAACTCTTTGCCAAAATGGGAGTGGAGAATACGACGATGAACGACATCGCGCTGGCCTCAAAAAAAGGCCGGAGAACGCTCTATACCTATTTTAAAAGTAAAGACGAAATCTATATGGCTGTAGTGGAATCGGAACTGGACATCTTGTCGGACATGATGAAGCGGGTAGCCGAGAAAGAGATTTCGCCCCAGGAGAAGCTGATGGAGATGATATACACCCGGCTGGACGCAGTGAAAGAGGTGGTATACCGCAACGGCACACTGCGGGCCAACTTCTTCCGCGACATCTGGCGCGTGGAGAAGGTGCGCAGGCGCTTTGATGCCAAAGAAATCATGCTCATCAAAGACATCCTGAAAGAGGGAATGGACAAAGGCGTGTTTCAGATAGACGACATCGACATGACGGCCGAAATCATCCACTACTGCGTGAAAGGCATCGAGGTGCCCTACATACGAGGACGCATCGGGGCCAATCTGGACGACCACACACGCGACATCTTCGTGACCCGCATGGTACTGGGCGCACTTGGCAAGAAATAAAATTATTAACTTTATTATAATTATCGAAATTATGGGATTATTGACAGGTAAGACAGCGATTGTCACCGGTGCCGCCCGCGGAATCGGCAAGGCCATCGCCCTGAAGTTTGCCCAAGAAGGAGCAAACGTTGCATTCACCGACCTGGTGATTGACGAGAATGCAGAAGCTACAGCCAAAGAGATAGAAGCACTCGGCGTGAAGGCCAAGGGATATGCATCCAATGCAGCCAACTTTGAAGACACGGCCAAGGTAGTGGAGGCTATCCACGTTGACTTCGGCCGGATTGATATCCTGGTAAACAATGCCGGCATCACCCGCGACGGTCTGATGATGCGTATGAGCGAGCAGCAGTGGGACATGGTGCTGAACGTGAACCTGAAGTCGGCCTTCAACTTCATCCACGCATGTACACCCATCATGATGCGCCAGCGTGGCGGCAGCATCATCAACATGGCCTCTGTAGTAGGCGTACACGGCAATGCCGGACAGGCCAACTATGCAGCCTCCAAGGCCGGTATGATTGCCCTGGCCAAATCAATCGCCCAAGAGTTAGGTTCGCGCGGCATCCGCGCCAACGCCATCGCCCCGGGCTTCATCATGACGGCCATGACTGATGCACTGAGCGACGAAGTGAAGGCTGAATGGTGCAAGAAGATACCTCTGCGCCGTGGCGGCACACCCGAAGATGTAGCCAACGTTGCCACCTTCCTGGCCAGTGACATGTCATCGTACGTATCGGGACAGGTCATCCAGATTGACGGCGGCATGAACATGTAACAACGAGCGATGACCGTCATTTACGAAGACAACCATATCATCATCGTCAGCAAGACCGCTTCCGAGATTGTACAGGGAGACAAGACGGGCGACCAACCCCTTTCAGAAATAGTAAAACTGTATCTGAAAGAGAAATACCAGAAGCCCGGCAACGTATTCATCGGTGTCACGCACCGCCTGGACCGTCCCGTAAGCGGTCTTGTGGTTTTCGCAAAGACCAGCAAGGCACTGTCGCGCCTGAACGAGATGTTCAAGAACGGCGAGGTGAAGAAGACCTACTGGGCCCTCGTCAAACAGGCACCTCCGCAGGAGGAAGGCACACTGGAGCACTGGCTGGTACGCAACGAAAAACAGAACAAGAGCTATGCGTACGAACAGGAGAAGCCCGGCAGCAAACGGGCCGTCCTGCACTACCGCCTCATCGGCCGGTCGGACAACTACTGCCTGCTGGAAGTAGACCTGAAGACGGGACGGCACCACCAGATACGATGCCAGCTGGCCAAAATGGGATGCCCCATCAAAGGCGACCTGAAATATGGTTTCCCACGCTCTAATCCCGATGGAAGCATCTGCCTGCACGCCCGCCGGATCAGCTTCGTACACCCCGTGTCCAAAGAGCGGATTGAGGTGGAAGCACCGCTGCCCGACGACAACCTATGGAAACACTTTAGCCGAACAACCCACCATCATCCAACCCCCAACATTAATCATCACGTATGAAATCTTTCCTGTTTTGCTCGCTCTGCCTCGCACTGAGTGCGATTGGCTCGCACGCCCAGGAGCGTGTGAAGGATTTTGATGTAAGCCCCGCTTACACCCTGCGCATGCCGCTGCAAGGCGACAGCATCAACTTCAAAGGCGACCGCTTTACCGCCGCCGAGTTACTGAAGACATCAGGCAACCCTGAGGCACTCCGCCAACGCGGAGAGTGGCAACGCCTGACGGCTGACACGGCCGGCTACGTGGCACTGCCCCGCCCTGCCGAACACTACACGTTGCACCTGCTGTCGGCCGACCTGCGTGCCGACCGTTTCTCCCGCGGGTCGCTGAAGGTGTACTCTCCCACCCGCTTTGAGGTGCTGGTCAACGGCACATCCAAAGCTGTGAAGAGCAGCACAGAAGATTCGCTGGCTGCCGTCCAACCCACCACCGTCGCCCTCCGGCTGGAACCGGAGACCGACTACGAAATCGTCATCAAGGTGCTGGCTGCCGCCGATGACAAGGCAACGCCTGCCCTGCGTTGTGAGCTGGAGAAAGAGAAAGGGTTTGAAGCCGTGAACTGGCGATGCGAAGCCGGTATGAAGCACCGCTACGCCTTGTCGAACACTGCCTTCGGCCCCCGTGCCTACGGAGTGAAGATGTCGCCCAACGGTCGCTATCTGGTACTGACACGCACCAACACCTACTCGGCCAAACGGTACCGCACCCTCTACGAACTGATAGACGTGAAGGAGAACCGACGCATCTGCACCGTACCCAGCGACGCTGCCTGGATGCCCACCAGCAACTGCCTCTACTACACGGTGACGGGTACCCGCAGCCGCAACCTGATGCGTCTGAACCCGGCCACCGGCGAAGAGAGCCTCATCAAAGAGAACATACCCGACGGACACTTCACCTTCGCCCCAACCGAGGATTACCTTATATATAATATGGAGGACGAAGGCGAAAAGCAGGAGGGTCCGCTGAAACAGATACTGATGCCCGACGACCGCATCGAGGGCAGCCGCGACCGCAGCTACCTGATGAAGTACGACCTGGCCTCGGGAGTGGCCCAACGGCTGACGTACGGAAGCCGCAGCGTATGGCTGAACGACATCACGCCCGACGGACGCAAACTGCTCTGCATGGCCTCACGCCCCGACATCACACGCCACCCCTTCAGTTTCAGCACGCTGTTCGAACTGGATGTGCAGACCCTGCATGCCGACACGCTGATTAGTGAGGATGCCGGTCTGAACCGCGCCGCCTACTCGCCCGATGCCACGCAGCTGGTGCTGTTGGGCTCGCCCGAGGCCTTCGGTGGCATCGGCAAGAATTGCGGCAACCTGCCCATCGCCAACGACTTCGACACCCAAGCCTACCTGATGACGCTGTCCGACCGAAAGATAACGCCCATCACACGCGACTTCAATCCGACCGTAGACCTCCTGCAATGGAACCGGGGCGACGGCTGCCTTTACTTCAAGACTACCGACGGTGACTGCGAACACATCTACCGCTACCGTCCACGGGAACAGCGTTTCGAGCTGCTGCCGCTGAAGGAGGATGTCGTCCGCAGCTTCACCTTGGCCGACGACGGCACGACAGCTGCTTACGTAGGCGGCGGCAACTACAGTGCCGGAGTGGCATATTACTACGACAACAAGAAGAGTTCCTCCAAACTGCTCTGCAACCCGTTTGCCGACACATTAGAGCAGATTCAGCTCGGCCAGATGGAAGAGTGGAACTTCACCGCAACCGACGGTACCGAGGTGAAAGGCATGATGTGCCTGCCACCCGACTTTGATGCCAGCAAGAAGTATCCGCTGATTGTCTACTACTACGGAGGCACCACACCGACTACCCGCGGCATCACCTCGCCCTACTGCGCCCAGCTCTTTGCCGCACGCGACTATGTGGTGTACGTCATCCAACCCAGCGGTGCCATCGGTTACGGTCAGGAATTCTCGGCCCGCCACGTCAACGCCTGGGGCGACTGGACAGCCGACGAGATTATTGAGGGTACCCGCAAGTTCTGCGAAGCCCACCCGTACGTTGATGCCAAGCGCATCGGATGTATCGGTGCCTCTTATGGCGGCTTCATGACGGAGTACCTGCAGACAAAGACCGACCTCTTTGCAGCAGCCATTTCCCATGCCGGCATCAGTAACGTCACCAGCTACTGGGGCGAAGGATACTGGGGTTACTCATACAACTCGGTGGCAGCTGCACGCAGCTATCCGTGGAACAACCCCAATCTTTTCACCCGGCACGGCTCACTCTTCAATGCAGACAAGATAAACACACCGCTCCTGCTGCTGCACGGTACGGCAGACACCAATGTGCCTATCGGCGAAAGCATCCAGCTGTTCAACGCACTGAAGATACTGGGCAAGACGGTAGAATTTGTGACGGTGGAGGGAGAAAACCATCATATCCTGGAACCTGACAAGCGTCAGCAATGGCACGACACCATCATGGCCTGGTTTGCCCGCTGGCTGCAAGACAGTCCGGCCTGGTGGGACGACCTCTATCCCGAACGTCACTGGTAAGAGAAAGGAAACCATACCTCTATAAACAGCACTTACGTATGAAAAAAAGTTTATTTCTACTATTCATTCTCCTGACGTGCGGACTGACAGCCTGCAAGCAAGGAGGCAAAACAAACCAGAACATGGACCAAGAAACTTTAGTAAAAGTAGAGACTTCGATGGGCGACATCGTCGTGAAACTCTACAACGAGACACCGCTGCATCGCGACAACTTCATCAAACTGGTAAAGCAAGGCACCTACGAAGGCACGCTTTTCCACCGCGTCATCAACAACTTCATGATTCAGGCCGGTGACCCCGACTCGAAGGGTGCTCCCAAAGGCAAGATGCTGGGCAGCGGAGATGTAGGCTATACCGTGCCGGCTGAATTCGTCTTCCCCAAGCTGTTCCACAAACGGGGCGTGCTGGCTGCCGCACGCGAGGGCGACGACACCAATCCCCAACGTGCCTCGTCGGGCTGCCAGTTCTACATCGTGACCGGTCGCGTATTCAGCGACTCCACACTACTCAGCATGGAACAGCAACGTAATCAGGCCCGCCTGAACAGAGCCTTCGACACACTGGCCCGCCGGCACATGAAGGAAATCTACAAGCTACGCAAAGCCAACGACCAAGACAAGCTGATGGATCTGCAGGACTCGCTGCTGGCACAGGCCGAAGCCATCGTAGCCAAGGAGCCTGAGTTCCATTACGAGGCCCAGCATGTGCAAGCATACACCACCATCGGTGGTACCCCTCATCTGGACGGCGAATACACCGTATTCGGCGAGGTGGTGGAAGGAATGGACGTGGTAGACCGCATCCAGAAGGTCAAAACCGACCGCAGCGACCGTCCTGAAGAGGACGTGGTAATCAAAAAGATGACCTTGCTGTAAAGAGAAAGATGCAGATTAACCGACTGACGCTGGACAACGGACTGCGGCTGGTGCACCACGAGGATCGGAGCACACAGATGGTGGCTCTGAACATCGTGTACGATGTAGGCGCACGCGACGAACATCCCGACCATACGGGTTTCGCCCACCTCTTCGAGCACCTGATGTTTGGCGGTTCCATTCATATCCCCGACTACGACACTCCCTTGCAACAGGCGGGCGGGGAGAACAATGCCTGGACCAACAACGACATCACCAACTACTATATGACCATTCCGCAGACCAATGTGGAGACAGGTTTCTGGCTGGAATCCGACCGCATGTGGGAACTGGCATTCAGCCAGCAAAGTCTGGACATACAGCGCGAAGTCGTCATGGAGGAATTCAAACAGCGCACGCTCAACCAGCCCTACGGAGACGTGGGGCACCTGTTGCGTGCGCTGGCCTATCAGGTTCACCCCTACCGCTGGCCCACCATCGGCCGGGAACTGTCGCACATCGCACAGGCTACGCTGGACGAGGTGAAATCTTTCTTTTTCCGATACTATGCCCCCAACAATGCCGTATTGGCCGTCACGGGTCATCTGTCGTGGGAGGAGACCGTGCGCCTCACCGAGAAATGGTTCGGCCCCATCCCTCGACGTTCGGTTCCGGTACGGCAACTGCCGCAGGAGCCAGTCCAGACCTCCGAACGCCGACAGACGGTAGAGAGAAACGTACCGCTGGATGCCCTCTTCATGGCCTATCACATGGGAGGCCGGGGAGAGAGCAGCTACTACGCCTGCGACATTCTGTCAGACCTGCTCAGCAATGGGCACTCCAGCCGACTGAACCGCAGGTTGGTGCAAGAGCAGCACCTCTTCTCCAGCATTGACGCCTACATCTCCGGCACACGCGACGCTGGCCTGTTCCACATCAACGGCAAGCCTGCCCCCGGCATCACACTGGAGCAGGCTGAGGCTGCCATCCGGACTGAACTGGAGCCTCTGACCACCACCCAGGTGGAGTCGCACGAACTGGAGAAGGTGAAGAACAAGTTCGAGGCTACCCAGATATTCGGCTACATCAACTACCTGAACGTGGCTACCAACCTGGCCTGGTACGAACTGACCGGCTGTGCGGAAGACATCGACCGCGAGGTGCCACGTTACCGGGCCGTCACCTCCGACCAGCTGCAGCAAGTGGCCCGACAACTTTTCCGACAAGACAACGGTGTCATCCTACACTACCGGAAAGAACGGGTCTAACGTCCTTCCCCGTTCGTGTTTTGTCCATTTCGCATCATAGTTTGTCCGTTTTGCGGTTGTCTTTCGCTCTGCAAAGCACTACCTTTACGCTCAAATTAACCCATCAACATGCTATGGCACGTTTCATACCGATTCTACTGTTACTATCCCTATCACTTGAAAGTTTTTCAAGCAACCGCGTTATACCCTTTCCCAAGTATGGCATTCACAATCAGTAGTCCTTCACCAACCTCTCCTTTCCTTACGATGCCAATATCGTACAGGCCATCTTCCAAGATGACCAAGGGATGATGTGGGTGGGAACACGAAGCGGGCTGTTCTCTTACGACGGTTATTCCCTCAAACGTCATATAGAGAATATTGATGAGACAGACCGATGTTCCATCCAGGCGATAGTCCAAATTGAGCGGAACATCCTCTGCCTCGGGACAGATGCCGGTGTGTCATGGTTCGATATGGAGAGAGAATGCTACTGCCAGCCACCCGCTCCACTCCAGCGCGTCAAGGCCACATGTTCACTGACCCTGTTTGCCGGCGAACTATGGATAGGCAGCCGGGATGAGGGGCTATGGGCCTATAGTCCTAATAGCCATTCTTTACGGCAAGTGCTCCCCGCACATCGAAAAGAGAGTACCGTCTACGCCCTCCAACCGGTAGGAAACGAATTGTTTATCG
Source organism: Bacteroides sp. (assembly GCA_051875915.1). Classification (GTDB taxonomy): domain Bacteria; phylum Bacteroidota; class Bacteroidia; order Bacteroidales; family Bacteroidaceae; genus Bacteroides. The sequence goes on along the minus strand of JBJEHI010000050.1, from coordinate 8,910 downwards.
GGAGCTACGAAGGATTGAGCTGCTACGACAGCAGAAGCCGTGAAAGGCGAGACATTGCATTGGATGCCCAGCGTTCCACGGTGATCACCTCCCTCTGCTGGGACTCCGCACAGGGCATCCTATGGGTAGGGACAGAAGGCGCACTCTATCAATATGCGGTCAACGAGCATTCATACTCCTGTTTTCCCTGGCTTCAGGGGAACTCATTCAAAGCGATGCGTATGGATGGGAACGGGCAGCTACAGATAGGGACAGACAACGGTGTCTTCGTCTACAATCCCCGGCATCCGGAGCGGGAGCCCGACCACCTGACACATGATGCCCGCGACAAACATTCGCTACGCAACAATACGATATGGAGCATCTATTGTGATCAGGAACATAACATCTGGTTTGGTACCGAAAGAGGCGTATCCATCATTCGCAATACAGCCTTATCACAGTTCATTCCCTTACCCGATCTGCTAACAAGCGGTGAAGGTAACCTCTTGTCCCGACTATTGATTGACTCGAAAGGAAACTATTGGTTGGGAGGCGAAAACGGGCTCATACATATAGAACACTCGGGACGCATACTGTGGTTTCGTCAGGAAGATGCCAGACACCACCTGCGTCACAACCGCATCCGTCATATCTACGAGGACAAAGAGGGCATCCTCTGGATTGCGACAGACGGAAGCATTGCACGCTATGACAATAGTGAAGAACGCTTCATCTTTTATCAGATTACCGACCGGCAAGGAGAACTCAATGCCAACTGGGCATACACCATTCTGGAAGACAATCGACACCGGCTATGGATTGCCACATATCAAGGCGGTCTGTTCATTGCAGACAAGCAACAATTGATGGAATGGGATCCATCTCGTCCCTTTCCAACCTTAAACAATGCAGATATCCCCGCACTACAAGCGATAGGCAATACCATATTCCAACTGGAGCCGGGTGAGGGAGGCATCATTTACGCCATCACACGCAACGGACTGGCCCGCATCCACCCCGAAAAGCTGCAGGCTACCCTCTTTCCCATCTATCCAAAACGGATGTTCTACAGCAACCATGCATTATGGTACAACATTCAAGAGAAGTTGTTCCGACTGGAAGCCGGTATAGCACAGCCTATCAGGTGTCCGTTGGAGGAGGACATCCAGCAAATCTACGCCTTTGGCAGTGATGGAGGTTCACTCTGGCTCTCTACAAATACCGGGATTTCGCGTCTGGACCATTCTACAGGTGCCTGGACTCGCCTGTACCCCTCGGATCACTATTTCCAAGCATCGGCATTCGACTACGAGAGCGGACAGATGATATGGGGCGGTGAAGATTGCCTGCTCAGTCTGCCTGCCAATCCGGAGAATCGTCCTGCAACCAGACGGCTTTTTGTCAGTGCGGCTTATTCGGATGGTATTCCGTTATCAGATTCTTCTTCAGCCGACCGTTCTGAAAAGGTTCCCCGCCACAGCGGGAAAATCAAGATTGCAAGGCCCAACGAAGAGCTATGCCTGCACCTCTCTTCGTTTTCTTATCTGTCCGAAGAAGAGCACTATTACTATCGGTTGAATTCTCAATCGTCCTGGCACGCCCTTCCACAAGGTGAAAATCGACTCCGCTTCGCTAAATTGTCTGGAGGCGACTATCAGCTGGAGCTTGCCGCAGCTCATCCGGGATATACGCCGGGAACTCCTGTCAGCCTCTATTCCATCCACATACCATTCCCCTGGTATGCCACGCCCATTGCTTGGACAGGCTATGCAGGAGGGATGCTGCTGATGCTTGCAGTCATTACATACAGGGCACAACTGCACAACAAACGTAAATACAAGGAGAAGGAACGGGAGAAATCGCTGGAGCTCTCCAATCTGAAGATGGACTTCTTCGTCAACATATCGCACGAACTGAAGACACCACTCGCTCTGATTATCGCCCCATTGAGCCAACTGCTTGCCGAAGCACGAAACACACCGTCGCGCGAGGTGCTGGAATCCATCTACCGCAACTCCTTACGGCTAAATACGCTTATACACAAAGTGCTGGATTTCAAACAGATGGAATACGAAAGCGAAAACACGCCACTGCGTTCGCATGTCGATTTATATCGGCTACTACAGAACAGCCTGCAGACCTTTGAAACAAACTTTCATGAAAAAGGAATACACATGGAGTTTACCTCCAACGTCCAAAGTCTTTGGCTGAACCTGGACCAGCTGAAAATCGAATCGTGCATCATCAACATTCTGACCAATGCCATTAAATACGCACCGCAGGCCGGAGGAATCATCCATGTAGACCTGTCGAAACATGAGGATGAGGTATCCATCACCATCAGAGACAACGGCCAAGGCATAGACGAGAAAGAATTACCCTTTGTCTTCATCCGCTTCTTCCAAGGGAAGCAAGCACGGAAACAGACCTCGAAAGGAAGCGGCATCGGGCTCTATCTGGTGAAGAAGTTTATAGAAATGCACGGAGGCCGTGTAGAGATAAGGAACCGGAACGGGGCGGTCATCAGCATGATACTACCTCTGAAGGGAGACAATCTGCTGAACACGGTACAGACAACCACAAGGGACCGGGAGGGCATCCAGATAGAGACGACCCAGCAAAAAGACCTGCTGATTATTGATGACAATCACGAGATGGTAGCTTTCCTGACAGGTGTGCTTTCAAAAGAGTATCATTGCCGACAAGCATACAACGGATACGAAGGCATTTTGCTCGTCAACGAGCAGGTGCCCGACCTGATTATCGTTGACCAGATGATGCCTGTCATGGATGGTCTGAACTTCTGCAAGACCATTCGCAAGAACCAATGCACTGCCGACGTTCCCATCATCATGCTGACCGCCAAAGACGACAGCGATACGGAGCTATCGAGCATCCGTAACGGTGTGGACGTATTTGTTCCCAAGCCCTTCGACTTGAAAAAACTGCAGCTACGCATTGCCCAGCTGTTGCAAAAACGCACCTCCTTGGAAAAGAGCCTGCGGATAGAGGCCATTACCCAACCGTCATTCCAAACAGACGACAATCGGAAAAGTTCGGATGAAGAATTGATGGAAAAAATCACCAAGACCATAGAAGAGAATATGGAGCAGGAGAACTTTACGGTAACCGAACTGTCCGGCATAGTCGGAGTAGAAGCCAAACAACTCTATCGCAAAGTCAAGCAGTTGACAGGGATGACCCCCGTCAACTACATGCGCAAACTCCGCATGAAGAAAGCGGCTCTGCTATTGGCACAGCAGAAATTCACCGTATCTGAGGTCATGTATCTGGTAGGCTATACCAGTGCTTCGCACTTTGCCAAATGTTTTTCTGCAGAATATGGGAAGACTCCCAAACAATACATGGAAGAAAGTATCGGCATGTCCAAACCGCAATAGCTTTTGTCCGATTAGCGTTAGTGCCACAATCTCTATCTGCCTATCTTTGCATCAAACTTTTAAACCAAAGTGATATGAGAAACATTTTTTCCAAGACAAGGCAAACAGCCTTGATGGGGTTCATCCCCCTACTATTATGCGCATTATGGGCTTCATCAGCTTGGGCGCAATCCAACAATTATTCGGTGACAGGTACAGTACGCGACAACAAGGGTGAGACAATCATCGGAGCGAATGTACTGGAAAAGGGAACCACCAACGGCACCATTACCGGTATAGACGGCGACTTCCGGCTCCAGGTTTCGGCACAATCTGTCCTTCAAGTATCTTTCATCGGATACAAGACCACGGAAGTGGCCGTAAACGGACAACGAACAATCGAAATCGTGCTGAAAGACGACAGTGAACTGCTGGACGAAGTCGTTGTAGTAGGTTACGGTGTACAAAAGAAGGCCAACCTGACCGGTTCGGTAGCAGCAGTCAGCAGCAAAGACCTGCAAGACATTCCTGTGGCCAACGCCACCAATCTGTTGCAAGGCCGTCTGCCAGGTGTCACGCTGACCAGCAACGGAGGACAAGCCGGTAGCGACACTCCTGAGATTCGCATCCGAGGCATCGGCACGCTGTCGGATCACAACGACCCGATGGTGCTGATAGACGGTGTAGAAGCCAGCGTATCGCAGATCTCTCAAATAGCAGCATCAGACATCGACAATGTATCCGTGCTGAAAGATGCAGCATCGGCCGCCATCTACGGTGTACGTGCAGCCAACGGTGTCATCCTCATCACCACCAAGCGAGGAGGTGAAGCAAAACCCTCCATCAACTATTCCGGTAGCTACACCATTCAAAAGGCCAGTGTACTGCCCGATTACGTCAACTCATACGAGTGGGCCAAGATGTACAACGAGAGCAACGGCAGAGAGATGTACACGAGCGACATGCTGAAAAAACTGCAAGACGGAAGTGACCCCGACCACTTTGCGAATACGGATTGGGCAGATGCCCTGTTCCGCACAGCTCCCATGACACAACATAACCTGTCAATCAACGGAGGCAGCAAGGACGTTCACTATATGATTTCTGCAGGCTATCTGAATCAGGAGGGCATCCTTGAAAAGACAGGGTACGAACGATTCAACTTCCGATCCAATATCGACGCACAGTTAGGAATCTTCAAAATGGGCATGAATCTGTCCGGTTCGAAAGAGAACAAGAAAGCACCAGCCTGTGATGTCACCAGCGACAACGGACTGATGCGTACCCTGACCTGGTTCACTCGTCCTACCGTGCCGGTACAATACAGCAACGGTGAATACGGACAGGTAGACGGTTCCTCCATCAGCTACACCGTATTCAAGAACCCGATACAAATGATGAATCTGGGCAAAAAGAAGAACAACGGTTATTATTTCGACGGACAAGTGTTCGCAGAAGTAGACCTATGGAAGGGATTGAAGTTCCGTAGCAGCTTGGCATACAAATATTATATGAATGACGTTTCCACCTACGGCTCACGCTCGGCCAAATACGATGCCGAAGGAAACCTGCTTTACAAAGACAACAACAACAGTCTTAGCGAATATCACTACACCTCGCAAAGCTACACCAACGAGAACATCCTGACCTATACTACCAAAATCGACCGTCATGAGGTGAATGTGCTGATGGGACACTCCGTACAGGAATACCATGAGAAGCAGACTCGCGGTTATAAAGAGGGATTCGCTACAGACAATCTGTATGAGCTGGATGCCGCTACCAAAAATGACAATGTCGGTGGTTCAGCCAACGAATATGCACTGCAATCCTTCTTCGGACGAATCAACTACAACTACGATGGCCGTTATCTGTTTGAGTTCAACATCCGTCACGACGGGTCATCCCGTATGCCCAAGAGTCATCGGTATGCTACCTTCCCCTCCTTTTCGGCCGGCTGGATTATGACTAACGAATCGTTCATGCAGGACGTTGAGCCGTTGAGTTATTTCAAGCTTCGCGCAAGCTGGGGTAAGCTCGGCAATCAGGAAATCGGTAACTACGCCTATACACCTACCATGTCTGCCAGCTACAATTATTATTTCGGCAACGAAAAGGTCATAGGTATGGCTGAGAACATCGTGGCCAACGACAATATCCGTTGGGAGACAACCACCATTACTGACATCGGTTTTGATGCCGCACTCTGGCACAACCGTATCAATGTCACCTTCGATTGGTTCAACAAAACCACATCCGACATTCTGTTGCGTCTCTCCATGCCGACCACCTTCCTGGGTACATTGAGCGCTCCTTACCAGAATGCCGGTAAGGTAAGGAACCGCGGTTGGGAACTGGCTGTCAACTACAACGACCACAAAGGCGACTGGAACTGGCAAGCCGGATTCAGCCTCTCGGCCGTTGACAACGAGATTGTAGACAACAAGGGAATCGATACTTACGGTTGGCAGACCATCAATCGCGAGGGATACGCAATCGGTTCCTACTACGGACTGAAAGCCATCGGCCTATACCGTACCGAAGCCGACCTGCAACGAACCAACAGCAAGGGCGAAGTCATCAAGCAGAACGGTTCGGCTCCTTCATTAGGTGACATCATGTTTGAAGACTACAACGACGATGGCAACATCAATGCCGACGATCGTCAGATTATCGGCAACCCCTTCCCAGACCTCACCTACTCCATCAATCTGGGAGCCAGCTGGAAGAATTTCGACCTGACCACCTTCTGGCAAGGCGTAAGCGGCATCTACCGATACAACTGGGAACAGGCTACCATCAGCAACGGAGGCAACATGACTTCACGCTGGCTTGACCGCTGGAGCCAGGAGAATCCAAACGGCAGTATGCCTCGACTGGGCAACTCCTACAACGAGACATACTCCTCGTTCTGGTTGGACAAAGCCGACTACCTGCGACTGAAGAATCTGGAACTGGGATATACATTCGGGAAAGGCACATTGCGCTGCCTGGGTATAGAGAACCTCCGCATCTACCTGCAGGCAACGAACCTGCTCACCATCACCTCGCTGGACAACTATGACCCTGAAAAGAGCAGCGGTGACACACGCGGTGACGTACATCCCAACACTAAGACCTTCTCATTCGGTGTAAACGTTAAATTTTAAATGACATAAACAATGAAGAGACTACATAATACTATTATAGGAATGGCCATTTTGGCCGGAACATCCATTTGCACAGGGTGTTCAGACGATTTTCTGCAAAAGGATTCATTGACTGCCGTTTCTTCCTCTACATTCTGGCAGACAGAAGCCGATGCGCTGAATGGATTGGCAGCCTGCTACGACGGCATGCAAAGCCACTACGTATATGGAGGCGGTCCTTGGGAATGCGGGCCACTGAACATGGATTGCATGACTGACAATGGAGGACATTTCAATTGGAGCGGATGGATGGCCGGCTACGACATAGCCAACGGCATACACAACAGTTCCTCGTGGCTGATAGGTGACTACTGGAAGGCACACTACGAAGTCATCAAGCGATGCAACACTCTCATTGACAACATCGAACGGGTAGAGATGAATGCATCTGACATCGCCTTATATAAGGCTGAAGCTACCGTCATCCGTGCCATGATGTATACAAATCTCACGATGACCTATAACGACGTACCTTATCTGACCGAAGTACAAAGCCTGGCCAATGCAGAAGTACCCAAGACCGACCGTGCCACCATTGTAGCGGCGCTCATGGAAGACCTGAAAGGCGCAGCTCAGGTATTGCCCAAGGCTGCATCAGCCCGAGGACGCATCACTCAGGGTGCAGCACTTGCAGCACTGGGACGTCTGGCTCTGTACAACGAGAAGTGGGACGAAGCCATCAATGCCTATCAGCAGATTGTCCAATCGGGCAGTTATTCACTGTTTCCTGACTACACCACCCTATTCAAAGAAGAGAATGAGGGGTGTGACGAGATTATTTTCGGCATACGCTACGAAGGTCCCGGTCTGGAAGAAGGAAGCAGCATCGGAGGCCATTGGGACACCCCGCTTGAAGCCATGAACGGAACCATTGATTTGGCCGATGCCTTCTACCATCTGGACGGGAAACCGACCACCGACAAAGAAGTATGTGCCTACAATGCCGATGGCTCGGCTGACTTGTGGACACTGAACACTTCACGTTACGAAAACAGAGACCCTCGCCTGCGTGCCACCCTTTTTATTCCCGGTATGGCCTGGAACGACAAAGACTGGTATTATGGTGGTGCAGCCGCATCCTACTCTACCATCTACGTCATGAAGTATTTCAATCCTGCCTTGAGCTGGAGCACCTCATGGGACGACGGACAAGACTTCTACGTATTCCGTTATGCCGAAGTGCTGTTGTCATTGGCCGAAGCCTACATTGAAAAGGGTGACCGTCTTGACGAAGCTACCCGACTCATCAATCAGGTACGTGCCCGTGCTGGGATGCCTTCGGTTGAGGAAGCCGAAGGCAATGGACTTTCCCAAGCCGGATTGCGCGAAGTCGTTCGCCATGAACGCCGTGTCGAACTGGCCTTTGAAGGACTTCGGTTGTTCGACCTCTATCGCTGGCATCTGCTGAAGGATGCGGTTGACCGCGTCAATGCAGAAGCCTCCACGTACAATTTCTGGTATGAATATCGCAACTATCGTGGCGAGCAGGAATATGAATGGCCTATACCACAGACCGAAATCGATTGCAACACACAATTAGAACAGAATATCCTATGGCAATAAAGTACTTTCTATTCATACTCAGCCTGCTCGTCCTGTCATGCACAGAGAAGAAGGCTGCAGAAAAGACAGAAGCTCCCGTCCCTCCGAATGAAGGGGCGGAGTTTCTCCCGACAGATGCTGACTACCTGCCTACTCCCAAAGGTACGACGGTTTCCGTCCCAAGCGGATACAAACTGGTATGGCACGACGAATTTGATGAAGACGGTACTCCCTCAGCCGTATGGTCCTATGAAGAGGGATTCGTTCGTAACGAAGAACTGCAATGGTACCAGGCCGACAATGCTACGGTCTCCAACGGTTGCTTGGTGATAGAAGCACGGAGAGAAACTGTCACCAACCCATACTACGATGCCGGGAGCAATGACTGGCGCAAAAATCGGAAGGAAGCCCGATACACTTCTTCTTGCCTGACAACGCAACAGAGTTTCCATTTCCGATACGGCAAATTGGAAGTACGCGCCAAAATTCCTACCCAGACAGGTGCATGGCCAGCCATCTGGACATTAGGCAACCAATGGGAATGGCCCCTCAACGGCGAAATAGACATCATGGAATACTACATTAAGAATGGGCGCCCCTCCATACTGGCCAATGCTTGCTGGGGGTCGTCACAAGCCTGGGTAGCCATTTGGGATGAATCGGTTGTTTCTTTCAGTCAATTTACCGGGCAGGACCGTGAATGGGCAGACAAGTTTCATATTTGGCGGATGGATTGGGATACCGAATGGATTCGACTCTATCTACCTGAGTTTTGGATAAGAAAAGTGTTAAAAAAATAGTTAGAATGCCCAATTATA
>JBJEHI010000049.1:0-16491 GCA_051875915.1 Bacteroides sp. | reverse complement strand
GTCACATGTAATGCACGCACATGTGCGCGTGCGCGAAGTTTTTAAGGCTCGACTAAGTATACGACTGAATCAACCTAACAATACGACTGAATGTATCTAAGTATAGGAGTGAAAGGAGATCTACTATACCATCGCACCCATCCTGCCGATGAAGAGTACCGTACCCGTGCTGCGCTCGGTAATCAGGAACAGGAAGGGACGATCCACATGGAAGGGGATGACCGTTGATGCTGCATTGTCCTCATCAGCCGCGCCATCCATCTCGATGCCGGTGACGGATGCCGCTTCGGTGCCCTTCTCGTCGGTACGCAGGCTGACGGCTTGCGCCACCTTCGACACAGCCCCCATCCGGTCGCCGATACCGCTCAAATCGGCATCGGCAAAGGCTTTGCGGATGCCCATGGCCTGCAATGCCTCCTGCAAGTCCTGCCGCTGCCCGGTTATCTGGAATTTGGGCAATTTGACATCTGCTACGGCATTGACGCTGCCCAGTTTGGCCTGCAACGCTGCCCACGACTGCCGGTCCAGCGAAGCAAGGCAATGGCTGACAGATACACCTTCGCGGGGCAGCAGCAGCGTCATGCGGAAGGAGTCGTTGCCGTAGGGCAGACAAGCCGCTTCGTACAGTTCGGTTTGTGCATAGCGCAGGCTGCAGGTCATCCGCATCAGCTCTACCGCCGTCCGACTGCCCTCCTCATTCGTAAAGAAGCCCTGTTCGGTAGCCTTCTCATCGAACGCCATCTTCCACGTGCCGTTGAAGTAGAGGGCATTCAGCAGCAACAATCCCCCATCGGCATTCAGTTCCTGCAAGAAGTTCTTTATCAGTCCCTTCGTCTTCTCTTCGCACCAGGCATTGATGGTAGCTACGGCATCGGGGGCGGTGAAGTCCAACCTTCGGATGTCTGCCGCATAGCAATCGGCCAGCAGCTGAGTATAACGCTCCTTGACGGCGAAGTCCGGATGCAACCACAGCGAGTTGGCCAGGTTCATCTCCGCACGGTCGTCCAGCCCGGTGAGGTTCTGCGCCAGCTTCTGATGGTAGCTGTCCACATCGGCCATGCTTTGGCCGGCATAACCCAAGGCATCCACTATCTCGCGCTGCGTGTCGCCTACCGCACCGTTGGCCAGCATGGCCAGCGCAATCTCGGCACTCAGGGGCGAGAGGACAATCTGACCCCGCTGCGCTGGAGAGAGCGATGTCTCCACCGCCTGCAGCAGGCGGAAGGCGAAGTCTGCGCCCAGGGCAGCCACACCTTGTTCACGCTCTGTGAGGGTGATTTCTTTTCGCGTACTCGTTTCCTGGGGAGGAGCCGGATGCTGCGGTTCGTCCTTCTTCACCTCCTCTTCCTGTTCGGGCGTTGTGTTCACATCCACGTCCGTCGTGTCGTTGTCCTGACAGGCCGTCAGCCAGCACATGCAGCATACAGCCATTCCAATGTACCATTTCAGAGTTTTCATCGTCGTTCAGTTTTTATTTATATTCATTATGTGCCCGAATATAGTCATTATCTGAACGATACGCAACAATTCAACTTTTTTTTATTTTTATTAACACAGTACGATTTTCTTACACATTCAATGGTTAGAGCAGTTTTTGAACGTTGCATATCGGGTTCAGGGCGCAAGATATTGCGCCCCTACAGAGTGATACGCTGCATGTTTCATGCATTTTTGTGCGCTTATGTTCTCCTGCCAAGTAGCAGTACATCCTTAACAGCCTTTCAGGGACTCGAAGTAGGTATCGAGCAGGTGCTTGGCCGCTACGAACGAGGTCAGATTGCCTTGCAGCACCTGACGCTCCTCTCCGGCCAGCATCGCCTCAATCTGCGGATTGTGGTAGAAGCTGTCGCGCAACTGCTCGTTGATGCTCTCGTACATCCAGTACTTGCTCTGTTCGTTGCGGCGATAGTCGAAGTAGCCGTTCTCCTTGACAAAATCCACATACTTATATATCATGTCCCATATCTCCTTCACACCGAGGTTGTAGAAGCCGGAATAGGTAAGCACCCGGGGTGTCCAGCCGCTCTCGGGAGCCGGAAAGAGGTGGAGGGCGTTGCGGAACTGGGTGGCTGCCAGACGGGCACGCTCCAGATTGTCGCCATCGGCCTTGTTGATGACGATGCCGTCCGCCATCTCCATGATGCCTCGCTTGATGCCCTGCAGCTCGTCGCCCGTGCCGGCCAACTGAATAAGCAGGAAGAAGTCAACCATGCTATGTACAGCCGTCTCGCTCTGCCCCACACCGACAGTCTCCACAAAGATTTTGTCGAAACCTGCCGCCTCGCACAGCACGATGGTCTCGCGGGTCTTGCGGGCCACACCGCCCAACGAACCGGCCGACGGACTGGGACGGATGAACGACTTGGGATGGACGGAGAGCTTCTCCATGCGTGTCTTGTCGCCCAGAATGCTGCCTTTGCTGCGTTCGCTGCTGGGGTCGATGGCCAGCACGGCCAGCTTGCCTCCATACTGCTCCAGCACATGCAGGCCGAATACGTCGATGGAGGTACTCTTGCCCGCACCCGGCACACCGCTGATGCCGATACGGACGGAGGCGCCTGCATAGGGCAGGCACTTCTCTATCACCTCCTGCGCCACACTCTGATGTTCGGGCTTCACACTCTCCACCAGCGTCACCGCCTGGCTGAGTATGGTTACATCCCCCTTCACAATGCCTTCCACAAAATCGGCCACAGAGAGTTCACGTTTCTTCCGCTTGGGGCGGTTCTTCAGATAAGGATTGACAGACGATGGTTGTTCCACACCGGCATTGACAACCAATCCTTTGTATGCTTCGCTGTTTTCGGGATGTTCCATAATTGATTCTATTTATAGTTAACACAAGTTCGCGTTACAGGCCTCGGATGTGTCTATTCGGCCTTGATGTTGATTTCCACCTTGGGATGCTGCGGATCGTTGGTAATCATCAGCAGGCGCAGGTGGCGGCGCCGTTTGCCGATGTTCTTCTTGGCTACGGTCACCCGCAGACGGGTGGTCTCGCCCGGCAGCAGGATATTCTTCTTCAGGCTGACCCCTACAGCCGGGTGGAACACCTGCAACTTGCTGATTTGCAACGGTGCCCGTCCGCTGTTGGTCAACAAGATGTCCTGACGCGCCTTCTGCTTCTTGGCCAGCACCGCACTCATATCCACATCGAGGGCAGATGCCTGAAGCAAGGGGGCATTGGCCCGCTCGGCAGCGGTCATGGTAGAGAAGTCGGGCAGCAGGATGGCCGATACGGGCAGTTCGTTCTCCTCGCTCACCTTGTCGCCGGCAAAACGTGCCAGGTAGACAGTGGCTTGCGTCAAGCCCAAGTCGGCCAGCAGATGCGTCTGCAGCGTGAGGGTTATCACGCCCTTCTCACCCTGCTGCAGCACGGCAGGTGTCGCCTCCATCGTCAGGTAGGGAGGCAGGTGCATCAGCACCGGTTCGTAGGGACGGTCGGAGAGATTCACCACACCGATGTGCATCACGGGGTGTTCGCCATGCTGCACGTCAGGGAAGTCTAAGCTGTTGCGGTCAATCCGAATCTGCCCTATCTGGTAGGGATGCGTCTTGGTGAAGTCCTTGATTTCCCGCACCACCTCACCGTTCAGATGCAGATAGACCACGTGAGGGTCGGCATTCGTACGGATAGCCACCGATTTATGGAAATGGCCCAGCAGCCGGGCGTCGAAGGTGATGCGTACCGTTCCCTTGGCCCCCGGAGCGATGGGTGTCTGCGTCCAGTGTGCCGCCGTACAGGCGCAGTCGGGCTCCACCTCGGTCAGTTCCAGCGGGCGGTCTCCCGTATTGGTGATGACATACTCTGCCGTCACGGGATGTTTCCACTCAATCTGTCCGAAGCTGATGGTCTCGGTATTCGAGGTAAACCGCGCCTGTGCCATACCCGTCAGGGCGATGCACAGCGCCGTTGCTGTCAGTATGATATGTTTCATTCGTTTCATCTGTTTCTGTTTTCAAAAGCCGGAATAGGCTATCCGATGGCAAATGTAGATAAAATCCGCGAGATTCCACACCGGCAGAATAAAGAATTCTTCCGAATGCCCTTCGAATGCTATTCGCTGACCTGCAACAGGAAGCGGTCTGAACGGGCCGCAAACGCCGGTGCATAGGCCGACTGCAGCGTGGCCACACCGGCCTCGTACCGTCCGCTGCGAGCTACCCGACAGCTGTATTCGAATACGTAGACTCCCTTTGCCAAGCGGTCGAAGAAGAGATGGGTGGCAGCATCCTCTATCTCCATATAGTAGCCGGTGCCTTGCCCCCACCGATAGCCTGAACGGGTCTGGACAGGCTCCAGACAGGCAGCACGGGCATCCTTCAGCTGTACGAAGTCCATGGCGCGTCCTACCCGGACCACCAACCGCGTCACCACCTTCTCACCCGGCTTCAGCACCGAGGCCGCCGTAAGGGGCTGCAACGAGGAGCGTCCTGTCGGATCCATCCGCTCCACATACAGACGCTTCTCCACCTGCAGCTCCTCAACGGACTGCCGGTGCAGGTCGGCTATGGGCGAAAGGTATTGCGCATAGAGGGCTCCCCAGGCCATGCCATCGTCCTGCTTCTCTACCGTCAGCGTACGGGCCTGCAGGGCCGACGACGTGTCGGCATAGCTCCGCTTCACATAGGCCAGCCCCGCCTCGGCCTCCTCCGAACAGGTCGTGAGGGTCTCGTTACCGATGCGGGCGGACACCTCGCCCCGACTCTCCGGCAGGCGGCTTTCCCTACCCATCAGTGCATAGATGGCATCGGCTGTAGCGACCGGTGAGTTCCAGGATGTCGTCTGCTTCTGCCTCAGCAGCCATATTTTCATCTCTTCTAACAGCTCATCGTTTTCGGGAGAGAGGGCCAGTGCCTCCATCGCCGCCACCTGAATAGAGACCGGCCACATTCCCCGGCCTGCGTATGCGTCATGGAAGGCAAACCAGGCCCCCTGTCCCTCTTGCCGTACCAGGTGTTCGCGGATAGAGGCCAGGAAGTCGGCCGCCTCCCTCTTTCGTCCGGCTTGCCACAGGATGAAGGCCGCCTTTGCCTTGTACAGGATGGAGCCGTTCTCCAAACCTTGTCCCACTTTGTCCAGGAAGTAGGTATAGGCAGCTTTGTTCTCATTGGGCACCTTCTCCTGCCCCAAGGCTATCAGGTAGAGGTAGTGGCAGGCGGCATCCGAGAGAAGGGCATCCCGATGCCCCTCTTTCTCCATCTTGCGCAAGCGGAGATACTCCTCGCGTGCCTGCCGGTGCAGGTAGCCGAAGGCTTTCCGACAGAGTGCGAGCTGCTCGGCAGAGGGAGCTTCGCCCGTCAGATGGGGCAGGCGGAGCAGCAGCGCGGTGATATAGCCCGTCAACTGACGATGGCCCGGCATTCCCTTGTACCAGCACCAGGAGCCGTCGGCCTCCTGCAGTTTCTGCAGAGCGGTCAGCGAGGAGGCAAGGCGGTTGGCCAGCTGGTTCACATCAAACAGCGTGGAGAGGCGGGCCTTGCGGTCGGCTTCATCCGTTGCCTCCATGACCCAAGGCGACTCGTCCAGCAGGATGTTCTTCAGCTCCTGATTCTGCTCCAGTCGGCTCAGGAAGCTCTCCTTGCCGTTTCCAGCCTGCTTCCAGCGTTCGATGACCGCCTGTAGGCGCGGCCGGCTCCCGGCAATGGAAGCAGCCAACGAGTTGGCATAGAAGGCGGTAGCCCATGCCACGGCGTTATCGGTTGTCGGCTGGCTGAGCGAGGGCAGTGCCTGCACCGCCAACCAAGCCGGATGGGCGGTCAGTTCCAGCGTCAGGCGGCGTCGGGTAGCGGTAGGACTGCGGTGATTGAAGAGCGAATCCAGGGCATAGCTCCGTTTCTGCCCGCCCTGCAAGGTGAAGGGCAGTGTCTCGGTCACGGCCATACGGTCGCTCAACACAGGGAGCAGCTGTTGCTCGCCGTCGCTGAAAGACCCTCCATCGGCCACCAGCCGTATGCCCAGCAGCGAGAGGCGGTCGTCGGCCTCGAAGGCGAAGTCTACCACCTGCCGTCCGCCTGCCTCCGTCCGGAAGCGTACCTTCTGTGTGGAGAGTATACGCTCCGTCAGCGGGTCGAACAGGGTCAGGCGTACCGTTCCCTTGACCGGCTGCTCCGACAGATTGGCCACGGTAGCCGCTATGTGCGTACGGTCCCCCGCCCGCACGAAGCGAGGCAGATTGGGAGTCAGCATGAACTCCTTGGCAGTGACCACACCGGCCTCTATCTGACCGGTCATCATATCGCGTGTATGGGCTATTCCACGGAAGTTCCACCGAGTAAGGCTCTGCGGCATGGTGAAGGCAAAGGAGATGCGCCCCAGCGAGTCGGTACGCAGATGGGGATAGAAGAAGGCCGTCTCGGCAAAGTTCGTGCGCACATCGGCCTCAGGCAACAGGCGAGGTTCCTCCTGTCCGCCGGCATCCTCCTCATCCGCCTCAACGGACTCTGCGCGTGCGGCCTCAGCTACGGGAAGTGCCGCCTTGAGCGAGACCGTCTCAAGCCGTGCTTCATCGGTCGTCACAGCGGCATTCGACTTCATCCGGAGGCGCGATGTCACTCCCCTTCCCCCTAACCTGCCGGCGGGAGCGGTATAGAAGCTGTCGAAGCTCCATCCGGGTATCTCCCGGCGCTTCCACGGATAGTCGAGTGCGAGATAGGCCGAGTGATGGCCACTGCGGCCATGGAAGGGTGAGAAGTAGCGGGTATAGGGTGTCCAGCGAAGCGAAGGACGATGAGGAGCCAGCAAATCCAACGACGCATCATACATCAGGGCCAGCAGCTCGGCATCGGCCACTCCTCCTTGCGGAGCGTTCAGCACCAGCCGCCACTCCTCTTCACTGCCCGGGCGCAGCCGGTCGCGGAACACCTCCCACTTCAGTTGCAGCGTACGCTCCGGCCGCCGCTTCTGCAAGCGCACCTGCCGTTCGTACAGTTTTCCCTCCTTTACCAGGCTGAACAGGATGGTCACCCCCTCACCGTAGCGCGGCTGGTAGGGTATCTCCATGCGCATCAGCGTGTCACTCAGCTGGATGGAGCGGCTCTCTATCCGCTGTGTGGCATCAAACAGGTCCATCCACATACAAACGTCGCGGTGTGAAGTGCCCACCAAGAATACGGCTGGTCGCTCCGCATCAAACTCCGTCTGCTCCACCTCGCAGAACAGGTCGGCAGCGTAGGGCAACCGGACATCCCGACGGGAGTAGAGCAGGCACGTAGCCGAGCGGTTGGCAGCGAGCGAATCGGGCACCTCACGTCCCAATGAATCGAGCACAGAGAGTTCCAGACGGTAGCGGCCTGAGGGCACGTTGCGCCAAGCCGAGAAGTCGTGCGGACGGTTGGCCACGAAGCGGCCTTCCGCTGTCACCCGCTCCTCGCCCTCCCGATAGAGGCGGTAGTAGCCGGCCGGCGGCTGCGGCACCTGCTGTGCATTCTCTATCCGCACGGTGAAGGTGAGCGAATCCTCCTTACAGAGCTGCTGCGGCAGCCTGGTCTGGAAGAAGTAGCGCCGTTCATCAGCCGTCAGGGTGCAGGAGGCGGTCTGTGTCTCCCCCGCCTCATCGGTCACCGTCGCCTCCACCCGATAGGTGGCAGAGGCAGGATGCTTCCGTGCATAGGGCGACGAGGGTATGCCGCGTTCCAAGGTGCAGGGCAACGTGAAGCGTCCTTCGTCGTCCGGCAGCAGCGTGTCCGACAGCAACGGGGTCTGTGAAGCAGCACCCCACCCTACTGCATCGCTGCTGCGCGTCACCGTATAGGCGATGGGCAGACGGCCGGCAGGCATTCCATGCAGCGTCTTCACCCTGCCTGTCAGAGAGAGGCGGTCGCCCACCCGATAGGGCTCGCTGACGGGGTCAAAGCTGATTTCAAATGTAGGACGTCTGTATTCTTCCACCCGGATGGAGGCACTTCCTTCACCCGAGCCGGTACGCAACGTGAAACGTCCGTTCAGGCAATGCGACGGCAAGACAAACTCGGTGGCAAAGGAGCCGAAATCACCCGTACGGACTGACCGGGAGGCTATCACCTTCCGATTGACATCCAGCAGCTGTACCTCGTACGCGCGGTCGGGCGTGACGGCAGCCTGTGCCTCGGTAGCACTGTAGGCCACTCCCTTGACATAGACTGTCTGACCGGGTCGGTAGAGCGCACGGTCGGTAAGGATCGTCAGCGAGCGGACAGGTTGTTGCCCGTCGTGTCGCCGCGCCGGCAGCAGGTAGAGGGATTGGGAGGGCATGGCCCGGTCGTTCCCCTTGCGGGCTACATAGGTGCGGATGCGTTCGTCTCTGTCAATCAACGCCTTTCCGCCGGCATCGGTGGTCACCGCTGCCAGCAGTTCCCTCTTGCCGCCCTGTCCGTAGCCATAGCAGCTCACCACCGCTCCCTCTACGGGGTGGCCCGAACGGGCATCCACCACGCAGCACTCCGTCTGCCCGTTACCCGGATTCAGTGTCAGCACCTTCAGGCGGGTCAGGGTCAGATAGGTCTCTGTGGCAGGTTCGTTGCCGTCGGAGAGCAATCGGACGATGTAGACACCCGGCTGGGAAGGCAGACCGAGGGTGAGGGTCGTATCTGAAGACAGGTAGCCCCACTCCTCGGCAGCATAGCCGGCCTTTGGCCGGGGAAGCAGCCTGACAGGGTGCGAAGCGATGCAACGGGCGTGCTGCCGATAGGTCTGCCGGGTGATGGCCTCCTCGGGCACTTCGGCAAAGTCGGTGGCATAGAGACGGAGCGTGACGGCTGACGCACGGGTGTAGGTCAACCGTACCGGCAGGGAGTCGCCGGGATAGCCTCCCGCCTCCTCCAAATGGAGGCTCACGGCGGGATGCGTCAGCTGTTCGCGCACCTGCTTCAAGGCATCGATGCGGGAATAAGCGGCATAGCGACGGATGCCTTCATCGCAGGTATGCAAGGCGGCTGGCAGGTCGCCCGGCCGAGCTCGTTCACTCAACAGGCGGGCCTTGCGCAGGTAGATTTCCACAGCCAGCTGCTGCGGACCAAACTCCTCGGCCAAGGCATCCAGACGTTGCAGATAGCGTTGGCGGGCATCGGCCAGACAGGCATCGTAGTCGAGATAAGGTGCTACCGATGTCGTCTGCCGCTCCATCTGCCAATCGGCCTCGTCCAGCGACAGCAGCAGGACGGCCTCCTCCGCACCGGGTCGCTCCCGATAGTGACGGATTGCCGTCTGGTAGAGGGTATCTATGCGGCACGACATACGGTCGTCCTCGATAAGATAGGAGTGAAAACGTCTATCAATATCCACAGCCCGGCGGAGCAGCAGATGATACATATCGTGTCCGTAATGACGGCTGTCAGCCCCCTGCAGAATAAAAGGGAGGTAACTGCCGGAAGAGCTCTTCATCAGCGGCTCCACATCGGCCAGCGAAGCGTCGATGTGCCGCCGGATGCGTCGGAGCAACAGGCGGAAGCTTCCTTCGCGCATATCAGCCGGTTCGTCACCCTCCTCCACATCCAGGTGGCTGTTCTGCATCAGCTTCCATCGGTTGGCCTCTCCCCAGTCGGCATACCGCCCGGCCAGCAGCGAGTGCAGGATGGCCCGCTCCACAGGACGTGTCTCCTGTCCGGCCCATTGCTCCATGCGCTGCACGTTCGGGAACAGGCTGTCGGGTGTCAGTGCCTCCTGAACCGCCTCCCTGCAGAGCGTAGCCTTCAGCAACTGGGACACCTGCCGCTCGGCCACGGCCTTGTCGGCCACCCGTCCGGCCAGCTCCATCACCCGCTGCGGCAATCCCTTGCTACGCGCCTCGTCTATCTGTTTCCACAAGCTGTCATACGTCTGCGCCCGCAGCTGCAGCCCGGTCATCACCATCAGACACACCGTCAAAAATCGTCGTAGATATACTCTTTTCATATACACACGTTTTTTACTGAGACATTGTATACGGACGGCCTCCCTGCCCGAAGGCAGCAGCCGAATCCTCTACAAAGGAAACAATTCCAACGGAAAGAAACGAACGGAGAATGATAAAAAAACTTAGAGCCGCCCCGTCCACACGCAAAAAGAGGGATATCCCTTCCGAAAAAGGAATATCCCTCTTGATATATGGATATTTACTTCGTTTACATCTGAAGGCTGTAGTATCGCATGGCCTCCATCCAGTTCTTACCGGCAGCGGCAAGAACGTTCTTCAATGAATTTACAACTTTCTTTGCCATAATGATTTGTGATTTGTTTAGTTAAGGGTCATCTGCATGACCACACTCTGATTTACATTCTCTCTCTGTCAGTTGCTTACTTCTTGATGGTATATCCCATCATCAGCATCTCGTTTCTGCCTACTTCGGCCAGAAAACGCTTCAATGTCATAACAAGGTCCTTTTTCATAATCGTGTAGGATTTTAAATTAAAAAACTAATACCTGAAAACTGTTCGGTTTCCCTTCTCTCAAAATCTCATCTCAGGACGGATGCTTAAAGCATCACGTAACCCCAGATGTTCTTATCGGCATTGCCGAAATTTTTAAACATTTTCTTAATTTTCTTCATTTTGTTATCCTCCTAAATCAATCTTTGTCATCCCCTTTGGATGACTGTTATCCTGTTATTTTTATGTTTTACAGCACAAAAATAGAGCCTTTTTATGAACCGACAAGCGAAATGGGGAGAAAAAGTATGTTTTATAACATATTTCTTGATATATATCAAAATGGAGGTTTACATAACAAAGATTTTGACAGAAATATACGACGTTTTGGCAGAGGATGGACAAGTTGTCACGTGTATCGGGTTCTATATATATAATATGGTATATATAGATACAAGTTGACCCGGGGTATGGAGAAAGCAAGAGGCGCAGCGTCACGGCAAGCGGCTTCCTGCGGTGGAAGGCTGTGTGACGTTGCGCCTCTGTAGGTTTATCTCATAGAGACATCCCTCTCTACGGATGCAGCGGGATTATTTCTCGGGTGTCTGCTCCAAGGTGGCTATCAGGAAGTCGTAGAACTTGCTGACAGAGGGAATGTAGGCACGCTCGTCGGGTGAATGGGGTGAGCGCAGGGTCGGTCCGAAGGAAATCATATCCAGACCGGTGCAGCTGGCACCGATGATGCCACACTCCAGACCGGCATGAATCACCTTGACAGCCGGCTTCGTGCCAAACTGCTTCTCGTACGAGAGGGTCATGGCGTGCAGGATGGGCGATTCTACATTGGGCTGCCAGCCGCTATAGGCTCCGCTCAGTTCCACCTTCATGCCGGCCATGCTGAAGCAAGCCGACAGGCTGTCGGCCAGAAAGTCCTTCATGGTGTCGCACGAGCTGCGGGCCAGAATCTTGACCGAAGCCTCGCCGCCGCCTATCGCCACGATGGCCAGATTGGAAGAGGTCTCTACCGTATCGGGGATGGTGGGAATCATGCGTGTCACACCATTCTGACAGGCCATCAGCGCATTGATGAGGTTGTCCTGAATCTCTTCGGGCACCACGCCGGCAGGCACTTCGGCCTCCTCGATGCGCAGGGTGACACCGCTCTCGATGGGTGCATATTCGGCGGCAATCTGTGCCTCATACTCGGCAATGTATTCGTCCAGACCCTCCATATCTTCGGGGTTGAACAGCAGTACGGCATGTGCTTCGCGCGGAATGGCGTTGCGCATGTTGCCTCCCTGGAACGAGGCCAGCTGGCAGTCGAACTCCACCAGCAGGTCGTGAGCCACACGGGCCATCAGCTTGTTGGCATTGGCACGTCCTTCGTTGATTTCCAGTCCGGAGTGTCCACCGCGCAGTCCCTTCAGCGTCAGCTTGCGGGCCACGAATCCTTCGGGAGCCGCCTCCTCCTTGTAGGCCAAGGTAGCCGTCAGGTCGATGCCGCCTGCACAGCCGATATAGAGTTCGCCCTCGTCCTCCGAGTCTAAGTTGAGCAGGATTTCGCCCTGCAGCGTACCGGGTTTCAGTCCGAAGGCACCATACATGCCGGTCTCTTCGTCCTTGGTAATCAATGCTTCCAGCGGGCCGTGACGCAGGTCGGTGGCTTCGAGCACCGCCATGATGGCAGCCACGCCCATGCCGTTGTCCGCACCCAGCGTCGTGCCGCAAGCCTTCAGCCAGTCGCCGTCCACATAGGTTTCGATGGGGTCGGTGGTGAAGTCGTGCACCTTGTCATTGTTCTTCTGCGGCACCATGTCCATGTGTGCCTGCAGGATGACTCCCTTCCGGTTCTCCATGCCCGGTGTGGCAGGTTTGCGGATGATGACGTTGCCGGCTTCGTCCACAAACGACTCCAGTCCCAGGTTCTTTCCGAACTCCAGCAGGAAGGCGGTTATCTTCTCCATGTGTCCCGACGGACGAGGTATTCTCGTCAACGAATAAAAATGCTTCCACACATTCTGTGGAGCAAGGTCTTTGATAGTAGCCATAACACTATTTATTTATAAGGTTAAGTACGAATGCGCGGGAAGGTCATCCCTCCCCTTGGAGGGCAAAGATAGTGCAAATCGGATGCAGAACAAAATAAGCCCGCCTATTTTTTACGCCGAGATGCAGCCTTTCTGCGATAGAAAGACGTAAGAGCGGACAAAAAATTGGCGACAATCAAAAAAAATACATACATTTGCAGACATCGAACCGCAAAGAGCAGTTCCTAATTCACAAATTAAACACCCGGAAAACATGCACATACCCATAGGCAAACAGTTGGCCCGAAAAGGCAGCAAACCGACCGCTGCATACCAGACCTTCCTCTTCGACTTCGACTATACGCTGGCCGACTCGTCGCAAGGCATCCTCCTCTGCTTCCGCAACGTGTTGCAGCGTCACGGCTATACCGACGTTACCGACGAGGCCATCAAGAGCACCATCGGACAGACGCTGGAGGAGTCGTTCGCCCAACTCACCGGGACGGAGGACGCAGCCCTGCTGGCACAGTACAAGCAGGAGTACACCGAGGAGGCCGCCATCTACATGACCCCCAACACCCGCCTCTACCCCGAAACCATCGAAGTGCTCACTGCCCTGAAGGCCAAGGGAGCCCACATCGGCATCATCTCCACCAAATACCGCTTCCGCATCAAGGAGCTGACCGACCGTCAGATACCGCCCGGTGTCATCGACCTGATTGTGGGCGGCGAGGATGTCATCAACGCCAAGCCTGAACCCGAAGGCATCTACCTGGCATTGGACCGGCTGAATGGCGACGAGGACACCACCCTCTACATAGGCGACAGCATCATTGATGCCGAGACGGCCCGTAGAGCCGAAGTGGACTTTGCCGGCGTGACACACGGTGTGACGACCGCCGAAACGCTGATGCAGTACCCACACCGATGGATATTGCCCGACCTGAGGCAGCTGCCCGACTATGTGGACAGCCGGATGCCCGGCAAAAAGAGGCGCATCAACACAATGCAGGGCCTCTGGCTGGTGCTCAGCGGCTGGATGGCGCTGGACGAACTGCTGTTCCGGGGCAGTGTGGATTCCATGCTGGTCATCTTCCTGCTGTCGCTCTGGAGCATCTCGCGGAAGAGGCAGATACTGTCGGATAAATGGGACTTCAAGCTGAGGCAGCAGCTGCTCCCGCTGAAGATGCGCATCCGCGCCTGGCACATCCGGCTGATTCGCGGCAAAGAGACCCCGCCGCACGATACACAGCCACACATCTGCCTGAACTGCGGCACTGTATACGAAGGCAACTTCTGCCCCCGATGCGGACAGAGCAGCCGCACCACCCGCTACCGCTGGAGCAACATGATGAAGAACATACTGGGCGGATTCTTCAACATCGACAAGGGCTTCGGACGCACCACAGCCGACCTGCTCCATCGTCCCGGCTACATGATATACGACTTCATTGCGGGCCGGCGCATCGAGCAGTTCCGTCCGTTCCAGATGCTCTTCATCCTGGCCGCCATCTACATCATGGCCGTCCAGCTGATTGACCCGGATGCCCTCCAGAGGGGAAAGGAGGAGAAGAACGTCTCTGTAGAGGAGCTGACCAACCTGCGCAACAGCCTGAACGAAGGGTTGGAGGCCGACAGCAGCCAAATCAGCCAACGCTTCCTGCAGAGCACGCTGGGCGTCATCGACCGGAAGATTGCTCAGGAGATGAAGAACGACAGCCTCCGTGCCGCCAACCGTCCGACGGTGAAGGAGGGCTATCTGGTTCAGTTTACCCGCCCGCTGCAACAGCGCATCCAGGCCTTTTGCGACCAGAGTCCCGTCCTGAGCCGCGTCACCAACCTGCTGAAGGGGTGGTTCCACGGCAACAAGGCGTTCCACATCCTCATCACCCTGCCCCTCTTCGCGCTGGCCTCACTGATTGTGTTCCGCAAGCGGTTCAACCAGCAGTACAACCTGACGGAGCACATCTTCATCCAGGCCTATTTTGCCTGCCAGATGCTGCTGCTCAGCATCCTGATACTGCCGCTACGCGGCCATGCCACTGCCGGCGAGCTGTACGAGCTGCCGGCCTGGTGCATCTTCCTGACCTTCTTCATCGACTACAAGCAGCTGTACCGCTGCACCTGGTGGCGCGGCTTCTGGAGCACGGTGAAGATGTTCTGCTGGAGCGGACTCATCCTGGGGCTACTGGCTCTCCTGCTGGTCCTCTTGGCGATGCTCTGCCAATAAGCGGTTGTCAACATTATCTTGAAACATTCACTTTATGCCCATGAAAACCCTACGATTCGTCTACCTGTTTCTGATTATCCTCCTCCTGACCGGTTGCTCCAATCCTGCCAAATCCCTCATGCAGCCGTATGAGCACGCATTGATAGAGGCCGACTCGCTGGCCCGGTCGGGAGCGGCCGACAGTGCCTCAGCCGTGCGGCTGATAGCCCACCTCCATACCGAATACAAACGCGCCCAGACGGAGAGCGACGGCCACCTCGTCCGCATCGCCCCACCCAACAAGGCACGGCGGTGGCTCTTCGGCTGTATAGTAGGAGTACTCGTCGCCCTCCAAATCTGGCTGTCGGCCTTCAGCATCAAACAGGCCAAGGAGCGGAAGCACCGTCAATATCTGGTCAACCTGAGCAAGAACGAAGCGTGCCTGCACCAGATAGCGCAGGGGCGCAGCGAGCTGGAAGAGTATCTCAAGGAGATGTCGATGAGCGAGGAAGAGCGCGAAGAGATACACCAGTCGCTGAACAACCTGATAGACATCGGGCAGAAGTTGGACAAGGAGAACCGGCGGCTGAAGGAGAACCTGAAAGAGTATGAACAGCATCCGCTGCCTCAGGACATGGAAGAGCTGGAGGCGCAGCGCAAGCAGATTGCATCGCTCAACGCGCTGGTGGATGCGCTGACGGCCACCCTGATAGACCGCGACGAACTGATAGAGCAGCTGCACCGGCAGCCCAAATACCTGAACGAGGCCCAGTGGAAGCACCTCCGATGGTTGGCCGACCGGGTCTACGACCGCTTCACACAGCGGTTGGGCGAACGGTTCCCGCAGCTGACCCCCTCCGACCTGCAGCTGTGCCTGCTGATGCGCCTGCGCTTCGGCAACAGCGAGATTGCCGCGCTGACAGCCGTCTCGCCGCCCTCGGTGTCGCAGCAGAAGTTCCGTCTGAAGAAACGGCTGATGCAGACACAGCCCGCCCTCTTCGACAACGGTGCCACCCTGGAGAGTGTCATCTGCAGCTGAAAGGGGAAACAGCAGCTCAAGTTTCATACTTACATAAACAGATGGAAATGAATAAGGTAAGCGGATTGTTCGATACGTGTAGGGGCGGAACATCTTCCGCCCAAAGCCGCACGCCATCGGGTTCAGGGCGCAAGATGTTGCGCCCCTACAGTTATAACGAGCATCCTATCAATCTGTTGATGTGAAGACGAAACTTAAAACGGTAATCATTTCGGACAAAAAGACCCTCTCCAAGGACCACTCCTAAGGGGAGCATCATTCAGTCGTATCATGAAATACATTCAGTCGTATTCTGAATGCCATTCAGTCGTATCATGAAACACATTCAGAATACGACTGAATGTTGGCCACCTTAACGCGTTGATAACCAAGCACTTACAAGTGTTAATTTTCCTTATTTGGCAGGAGATAGAACATAGTAAACGTTCTTTACATTTATCACCTACAAAAGAGTCAAAACGACTACCAACGACGAAGACTGTAGGGGCAGTCCTGCGTGTCTGCCCGGAATGTTGATGCACCCCTCTTGAGAGAGCTATTGTTTCACGCTAAATGTTGGATGAACCATACATTTGTCCCTAAATTTTCCCTAACCATACATCAATATTCAAAAACAATTTCCTTGGTGGTCTCAAAAATAATTCTTACCTTAGCAAAGAAATAACAAAAAGAGGGATGTTGATTGATTATGGACAGTAAAGAATTTTGGACTTCAATATCATCAATTATCCTAAATGGATTTGACAGAGAAGGATTAAATTTATTAGAAGAATATGCAAAACAATTCATCAATGGTCAACTTTTACTCAAACGCTACACAGAAGACGAACAGTTTGGCTGTGCAGCTGGAGGTACTCTCCATGTCATTGCATCCATACTCGCGGGAGCAGAA
>JBJEHI010000048.1:0-3893 GCA_051875915.1 Bacteroides sp. | reverse complement strand
CATTTGATGATTCAGGAGATTGTGGCTTATCTCGGCTACCACTATGTTGACGGAGGACTGTCCTATTGGCATACTTATTCAGAACTTGAAGTGGATGCCATCATCGGCGATGCTCTTGTTGCCATAGAGTTCAAGTCAAGCAAGGAGGTTCAGCTCAGGCACCTTGGCGGACTTAAAGCCTTTAGGGAAGAACACCCCGACTGCCGCTGTATAGTCGTTTCCATGGACGAAAGGCCACGCCTGCTGCAAGGCTTCGAGATTCTTCCTGCCACCGATTTCCTGCGCTTGTTGTGGAACAATGAGATTGTCAATCCCAGTGATATAGCATAACGTGAGGTTACGACCATACCCTCAGCACCTTCTTCATCGCATGGAAATTCGCTTTGCCGTAGACGACCTTACGACGATGCCATTCATTAATCGTAACAGAATCACGGCTATGGGTTTATGTGCCGGAGGATGTGACAGCATACCTTCCTGTGGCCATGAAGGAAGCTCATGAATACTACCGCACTCCAAGAACACAATACGTCAGCGAACGAGCCGTGAGAGCAGAAATAGGCTTACTCAATCTATATCGATCCGCAAGAGAGGAAAACGAAGTCAACAAATTCCCGTAAAATTGGTAATAATCCCCGAAATCTGTATCACGCGGCTTTCGGGGATTTTCGATTATTTTGTAGCCAAAATCAGTTCATTGTATGATGGGAAAGAAGGATATGTCACGTCGCACAGCTCTCAAGATAATGGGAAGTGCGGCATTGGCCACTTTGATGGCAACTACGGGAGCTTCATCCCTTACCTCTTGCATCGAAAAGAGGAGAAAGAGGGTGGTATTGTATTTCACCGGTACAGGCAACTGCCTCTACGTGGCGCGACAGCTTGCAGGTAAGGAGGGTGAGACACTCAGCATTCCGCAACTCATGCGCAAGAAGCTGTTTGAAATTGAGGCGGACGAGATAGGAGTGGTCTATCCCGTCTATGGCCACATGCCTCCCTATATGGTGCGCCAGTTCATCCAGAAGGCCCGGCTGAATGCAGCCTACAAGTTTGCCGTGCTGACCTACGGTATGCGCAAGTGCAGTTCCGTAGAGATATGGGACGGCATATCGAAGAAAGCCGGGAATGCCTTCGACTATATCGGCACCCTCATCATGGTGGACAACTGGCTGCCCAACTTCGACATGAACGAGCAGATGAAGATAGATAAGCACATTCCAGAGAACCTGGCAAAGATATCGGCCGACCTCGACAACCGCCGCCGTTGGCACGAACCTGTCACCCAAGAGGAGCGCGACCAGCACGAAGGCTTCATGCGCTTCAGTGGCCTTGACCCCGAGGTAGGCTTCCTGATGAAAGCAGAGAAGTGCTTTACGGTAACCGACGCCTGCATTGAGTGCGGCATTTGCAGCTACGTGTGCCCGCGTGGCAACTACGACTTCACCTCGCAAGGGGTACAGATGCAAGGCGACTGCGAGTTCTGCTTTGCCTGCATACAGAACTGCCCGCAGAAGGCCATACAGTTCAAGAAGAATGAAGACGGCACATGGCCAGACGGCACGGAGCGAAATCCCAATGCCCGCTACCGCAACGAGCACGTGTCACTGATGGACCTCAAGCTGGCGAACAGCCAGAAAGGATAGACTATGCAGGATGTGATTTTTGAACATACACTGATGAATGTCGGCGACGGCACGAAGGAGGGATATTTGTGCCACGCCTACTGCCATGAGGGAGAATGTCGTTTCTCCTTCAATGGCAAGGAGTATGTCATCACGGGAGGCGACTGCCTGATAGTGCGCCGCAGCGAATGGCTGAAAGAGATTTGCGAGAGCAGTGATTTCAAAGTGGATGTGGTGTATGTCACCCCGCAGTTCATTACGCTGAGCACCCCACAGAGCAACTATGGCACGCGCGGCGGACTATCGCAAGAACCGCGAAATTGGCTATTATGCCGACCTGCTTTGTGTCACTCCGAAATACCTTTCTGAAGTGTCAAAGAAGATTAGCGGTTATCCGGCTGCCTACTGGATTACACGCTACACCTCTCTGGATATCGCCCGTCTGCTACGCAGCAAGCGGCTGACTTTTACAGAGATATCAGACATGTTCGGCTTCTCTTCCGAAGCCTATTTCTGTCGGTACGTGCAGAAACAGCTCGGTGCACCGCCATCAAGTTTTATGGAATAGGGTGTCAGTTTAGAAACTTCCGTCGAATCGTACATTTGTAGTCACAAGAACATGGCCATATAGGCTGGAAGATAAAGTACATCTTCCTCTTTGCGCAGGTCTTTCGTATAAACCAGATACTTGTCCTTTATCCGGGACGAGAACTTCTTGCAAAAGGCATCCAGTGAAACGTGAGCCTTATAGCCGGAAGATTTGACTTCGATAGGACTTACCTTGTCGCCATCGGCAATCAGGAAATCCACCTCGTAATTGTGCTTTCCGCTGTCGGTGGGGAAGGTATAGTAGTATAGTTCATGGCCGGCTGCTTTCAGCATCTGGGCGATGACGTTCTCATAGACATAGCCAAGGTCTGCACTCAGTTTGTCGCTGAGCAGTTTGTGATAGATGGTGTTGTCGATAAATTTCTTGTCCCAAAATGCGAGCGTGACAAACAGCCCCGTGTCACCAGCGAACATCTTGTATCTGTCAGGATTCTGATGTAGGGCCATGCCCGCTCCCGGATCATTGGCATGATAAGCCATATTCACTACCATTGATTCCTTGACTTCGGAAAGAATTTCAGACAGTTCGGCATTGCGTGTGCCGTCGGTTGCACTCCACGCCAAGTATCTGTTAGCATTGTTTGTCAGTTGCGCCGGAATCTGACGGAACATCTTGGAGGCATTGCCTGTTGGGTCAATCTTGTTGAAGTCATCTTCATACAAGGTAATAATGGAACGCTTTACACTATCTACCTTCTCCAGACTGTTCGTCTCAAGATAGGAAGCCACAGCCTGCGGCATACCGCCGATGAGCATATATAAACGGAAGTCACGCATCAACTTTCGGTTCGTGGCATCTCCAAATGATGTCCTGCTATGAAAACAGCCAGACAGCAATTTGACTGTTGCTGTGTCTCCCAATGCCCACTTGAACTCTTCGTAGTCCATGGGGTACATATGCAGTTTAACCTCTTCGCTTGGAATCAGAATGTCTTTCACATTTTTGCGGATAGAAATCAGCGAACCAGTTTCGATATAGTCGTAGCGTCCGTCTTTCACCAGATACTTGATAGCCTGTCTTGCTTTCGGCGCAAGCTGGACTTCATCAAAGATGATAACAGACTTTCGCACTTTCAGTTCTACACCATATTCCAGCTGCAGACGCATGAAGATGCGGTTAAGGTCAGATATGTCATTGAACAAATTCCGGATTTCTGTAGAACAGGCAGCAAAGTCCACTAATATATACGTGTCATATTCTTTAGTAGCGAATTCTTCTACGATAGTGGATTTGCCGACACGTCTTGCGCCTTGTATCAGAACGGCTGTTCTTCCTTCATCCATCTGCTTCCATTGCAGAAGTTCATCGTATATTTTTCTCTTGAATATCATACATTGTCTTTGATTGAAAACAAAGGTAACTGATTTTACACGAATCTCAAAATGTTTTCATTGGAAAACTGCACAAATCTCATTATTTAGGCCATTCTTGCACGAATCTCAAAATGTTTTTGACCAAAAACGACACAAATCTCAAATTGTTCTCGCTTGCATCAAACAAGGTAGAAAACCATTTTTCTTTCTAAACTGAGTTTTGGATAAGAAAAGTGTTAAAAAATAGTTAGAATGCCCAATTATATGTACCTTTATAGCCTAATAATCAAAACGATTCCACCAAGGTTGCCGTCTGTCATAACAAACGCATCCGAACAAACAAGGTGT
>JBJEHI010000047.1:55027-61531 GCA_051875915.1 Bacteroides sp. | reverse complement strand
AACTCAAAAACTTAAAAACTTAAAAACTTAAAAACTTAAAATTGTAAGCGTATGAAACCAGAAACAAAGAACAAATGGAGCGTCATCATCAACATTGCGCTCACCACCCTCACCGCCCTGCTTTCCGCTCTCGGATTCACGGTAGGATGACCGGTCGCCCTCACTGTCCGATTGATCAATGATTCAAGTTTCGCAGGTCTTCGACATGCTGTCAGTTGACGAGTTAACTTGTTTGCTGATAGCAAGTCCCTGAACTTGCGAAACTTGAATCTGCAATCAATCATCAGTCATCAGCAATCAATAATCAATCATCAGTCATCAATAATCAATCATCAGTCATCAATAATCAATAATCAGTCATCAATCAATCATCAGCCTTTGACAACCGCCTCGAAGTCGGCCTCCAGCTCGGTGTTCCGCTCGAAGTCCCACAGCGTGAGGCTGCGGAGCTGGTAGAAGTAGTACCAATAGTAGTACAGCTCCTTGATGTGCGTCTGGCGGGCGGCGTCCTTCGAGTTCTGCGCGTCGTTCAGGTCGAGCGTAGAGATTTTGCCAATCATGAAAGTCTCCACACTGGTCTTGTAGCGTCGTTCGGCAATGAGGTCGGCCTCCTCGGCAATGCCCAACTGCTGCGCCTGGTTGTTGAAGTTAGCCACCAGCAGGAAGATGTTCTGGTTGAAGTCCATCTGCTCCTGTCGGATTTGCGAGAGCACCACCTCGCGGTTGCTCTTGGCCACCCGCACCTGTCCGCGCCGCTTGCCCCAGTCCAGGATGGGAATCTTCACCCCTACCTGCACCACCTGGTTGTCCATCAGGTCCTTGTAGGCCGCCGAGAGGGTGTGGTTCTGCCCCGTATAGCCCACGCTGGCAAAGAGGTCGATGCTGCGCAGGTTGCCGCGGGCCGCAGCCACGCTGTAGTCGGCCTCCAGCTGGCGGCGACGGACGTTCTGCGCGAAGGCGTTGCGCTCCTGTGCCTTCTGCAGCACATTGGAGTACTCGATGCTGACGTCGGGGCACGTAGTGGGCAGCACGGGATTGAGCGTCTCTTGCTCGGAGACACCCAGAAACGAGCGCAGCTGGAACATGTAGGCATTGAGGCTGCTTTCGGCGGCGGTGACGTCCGCCTGTCCCTGCAGCGCGTTCAGCTTCAGCTGCAGCAGGTCGTTTTCCGAAATCTGCCCCATCTTGCGCTTGGCCTGCGCCACCTCGTAGAGACGGTCGGAGTTCTCCTTGTTCTGCCGGGCGGTGGCCAGCGTCTCCTTGGCCAGCAGCAGGTTGAAGAAGTAGGTGATGGTCTTCATGGTCACCTCTTCGGTGGCCGTGATGAAGTCGGCCTTGGCCTCGGCGTAGCGGACAGGCTCGATGCGGCGGTCCCACTTCAGGGTGTTGACGCCGAAGATGGGTTGCGTCAGTTGCAGGCTGACGGGCACGGACATGTACTGCTTGTAGCCGTTGCTGCCTAACTGCTTGAGGTAGTCGAGCGACGAGGTGAGCGACAGCTTGCCGCCCGTCAGCCAGATGCTCTGGTCGATGGAGAGCTGGCCGGAGAGGCCCAGCGTGTTGTTGCGCACGAAGGAGTAGGAGCCGTCGGAGTTCTGATAGGCGCTGTACGACTTCAGGTAGTTGGGCAGCGTGCCGGTGAAGTTGACCTCGGGCAGCAGCTCGGCGCGGAAGGTGCGGTACTCCCAGTAGGCCGTGCGGAGCTCGTTCAGGGCCACGGCAGCGTCGACCGACTGTGTGCGTGCCAGGGCAATGGCTTCAGCCAGGGTAATCTCTCGTTCGGTGGTGGCGGGCACGCTGCCGTCCTGTGCCTGCGAGGCCAGAGGCATCGTGAGCAGCCCGGCCGCCAGAATGAAGAAGTAGTGTTTCATATCCGTTCAGAAAAATCGTTTGTTTCAAAAAAAAATGCGTCTGCTTCCCTTTGGTGCAAACTATGTGCCAAACGCCCACAGCTACGCCACGGCGGGGGTGGTGTCCGAAAACGAACACTTCCACTGTCCGCTATCGGACAGCCGGCCAACGTGCCAAGCGGGGTGCACACACCGACGGTCATGATTGTCACGTTGTCATGTTGTCAAAAAGGATTTTCAGCTACGAGTTACGAGCTACGAGCTACGAGCTACGAGTGACGTGTAGGGGCAGACCTATGTGTCTGCCCTGAATGCCGCAGGGCGTGAAAATGCTGCGCGTGCGGGTTGGGCGGACACACAGGTCCGCCCCTACGGGTCTGTAATGCACATTCAATCAATCTATTGCAATGAATCATCTCCCCGCAGCGTGTAGGGGCAGACCTATGTGTCTGCCCTGAATGCCGCAGGGCGTGAAAATGCTGCGCGTGTGGGTTGGGCGGACACACAGGTCCGCCCCTACGGGTCTCCTCCCGTTGCAGCGTGCCTTCAATCAACCCTACCCATTTTCTCAGAAGGGGGGAGCCCCGTTGTCGGCCGAGCCGAAGGGGTTGTCCATGGGATAGTCCGTCGGCGCAGGGGGCGGCGGGGTGGCCGTGCTGCCGATGGGGGCGTTCATGCCCGAACCCACCATGTAGCCGCCTCCGTCGGTGGGTGGCGGGATGATGAGGTCGTCCTCGGGATTCTGGAAGCGGGTGTACTGGCCGATGAAGCGCAGCGTCACGTCGCCCACGGCACCGTTGCGGTGCTTGGCGATGATGATTTCGGCCATTCCGCGCATGTCCTTTCCGTCCAGCTCGTATATCTTGTAGTACTCCGGGCGGTGGATGAAGCACACCATGTCGGCATCCTGCTCAATGGCACCCGACTCGCGCAGGTCGCTCAGCTGCGGCCGCTTGCCGTCGGCCCCCTCACGGTTCTCCACGCCACGGTTCAGCTGCGACAGGGCGATGATGGGGATGTTCAGCTCCTTGGCCAGCCCCTTGAGCGAACGCGAGATGGTGCTCACCTCCTCCTGACGGCTGCCGAAGCTCATGCCGCTGGCGTTCATCAGCTGCAGGTAGTCGATGATGATGACCTTCACACCGTGCTCGCGTACCAGGCGGCGTGCCTTGGTGCGCAGCTCGAACACCGAGAGCGAGGGGGTGTCGTCCACATAGAGGGGCGCGTCGATGAGGTCGCGCAGCTTGTAGTCCAGCTGCTGCCACTCGTAGTCGGCCAGCTGTCCGCTCTTTATCTTCTCGCTCGGAATCTCGCACACGTTGGATATCAAGCGGTTGACCAGCTGCACGTTGCTCATTTCCAACGAGAAGAGGGCTACGGGGTTGTGGTAGTTCACGGCAATGTTTTTGGCCATGGAGAGCACGAAGGCCGTCTTTCCCATGGCCGGACGGGCAGCGATGATGATGAGGTCGGAGTTCTGCCAGCCCGAGGTCATCTTGTCCAGCTTGGTGAATCCGCTCTCCAGTCCGCTCAGACCGTCGGTACGTGCCGCCGCCTTGGTCATCAGCTGATAGGCCTCGGAGATGACGGGATTGATCTGCGTATAGTCCTTCTTCATGTTCTGCTGCGAAATCTCGAACAGCTTGCCTTCGGCCTCCTGCATCAAGTCGTCCACGTCCATGGTTTCGTCGAACGCCTTGCTCTGTATCTGGCTGGTGAAGGTGATGAGCTCGCGGGCCAGCGCCTTCTGCGCGATGATGCGGGCGTGGTACTCGATGTGGGCCGACGAGGCCACCTTGCCGCTGAGCTGCGTGATGTAGAAGGGGCCGCCCACCTCGTCCAGCTCACCCCGCTTGGCGAGCTGCTCCTTGACCGTCAGTATGTCCACCGGCTTCTGGTTGATGGCCAGGTCGGTGATGGCCGCATAGATCAGCTGGTGCCGGTGCTCGTAGAACGATTCGGGGCGCAATATCTCGCTCACCAGCGAGTAGGCGTCCTTCTCTATCATCAGTGCGCCCAGCACGGCCTCCTCCAGGTCGGGTGCCTGGGGCTGGATGCGTCCGTAGTCGGTAACCGGCTGTGTAGCTTTCCCTTTCGGGACACGGGTTGTTCTTCTTTGTTCTGCCATAATCTGCTGTTTTCTGTCCGCCGGCCTCACGTCGGGGCCGTTTGGGTTGGCAAAGATAGTGCAAAAATGAAGAACTTTCATGCTCGCATGAAAAGTTTTTCCCACCTGTAGGGGCGGAACATCTTCCGCCCAACCCCGCACGCCATCGGGGATCAGGGCGCAAAATATTGCGCCCCTACACGTTTCATACACATTCAATACACGTTACAAGTGACCTGTAGGGGCGGACTATACCTTAGCGTAAACAATAGATGTTGTTTTGAGCGTAGCTAACATCTTCCGCCCAACCCCGCACACCATCGGGAATCAGGGCGCAAAATATTGCGCCCCTACACGTTTCATACACATTCAATACACGTTACAAGTGACCTGTAATACACATTCAATCAATCTATTGCAATGAATCATCCCCCGCAGCGTGTAGGGGCAGACCTATGTGTCTGCCCTGAATGCCGATGGCGCAGTGACGCGGTCATGATTGTCACGTTGTCATGTTGTCAAAAAGGATTTCAGCTACGAGTGACGAATGCCGTGCAAACGTTTTTTCAACCCAAGCCGTTGACAAGTGGCAAACTTTGCGTACATTTGCATCCGGTCAAAAAAAAGATTCACAGAAAAAAGAAAGATTGCCATGCTCACATTTCCCAACGCCAAAATCAATCTGGGCCTGAACATCACCGAACGTCGCCCGGACGGCTACCACAACCTGGAGACCCTCTTCTACCCCATCCGGCTGGAGGATGCGCTGGAGGTGACACCGCTCACCGACGCAGCTCCCGGCGAAACCTGCCGCCTGCACCAGCAGGGACTGGAGATAGCCGGCGAGGCCGAAAGCAACCTGGTGGTCAAGGCCTACCGCCTGCTGGCAGCCGACCATCCGCTGCCGGCCGTACACATCCACCTGTTCAAGCACATCCCCTCCGGAGCCGGACTGGGAGGCGGCTCGGCCGACGCAGCCTTCATGCTGAAGATGCTCAACGACTACGCTTCGCTGCACCTCACCGACGAACAGCTGGAGGCCTACGCCGCCCGGCTGGGAGCCGACTGCGCCTTCTTCATCAAGAACAGACCCACCTATGCCGAGGGCATCGGCAACATCTTCACCCCCACACAGCTGTCGCTGGCCGGCTACCAGCTGCTGCTGGTCAA
Organism: Bacteroides sp.; assembly: GCA_051875915.1. Taxonomy (GTDB): domain Bacteria; phylum Bacteroidota; class Bacteroidia; order Bacteroidales; family Bacteroidaceae; genus Bacteroides. Next base: position 56,404 of record JBJEHI010000047.1, on the reverse strand, counting down.
GCCCGACATCTTCGTCTCTACACGCGACGCCTTCGCACACATCCGTCCGCACCGCCCGGCCCAGCCGCTGCTGCAGCTGGCCAAGCTGCCCGTGGAGCAGTGGCGCGACCGCATGGTCAACGACTTCGAGGAGAGCGTCTTCCCACAGTTCCCTGCCATCGCCCGCATCAAGGAGGAGCTGTACCGACAGGGAGCCCTGTACGCCTCGATGAGCGGTTCGGGCTCGTCGGTCTACGGACTCTTTGCCGCCGACGCCTCCCTGCCCGACACCGACTTCGGCCCCGGGGCCTTCGTGTGGAAGCAGCGGCTGTGAGCGGGTCGTGCAAAAAAAAAATCGGCCTGTATTGTAGCGAATATCCAACGAATTGCCTACCTTTGCGCCCATACAAAGGGGTGCCCCACGGACGGGGCTGAGATTATACCCTCGAACCTGATGCAGTTAGTACTGCCGTAGGAATTGGATAGGCTTTTTTCATCGCACACACCCGCACCGCACCGCGTGGCACCCTCTTTGTAAAACAAAACGACGTTTAAAAAAATTTACTGAACATGAAACTGACCGTCAACAACAAAGAGGTGGAGACCGAAGCGTCCACACTGACCCAGCTGGCCCAACAATTAGGACTACCCCCACAAGGAGTGGCCATGGCTGTAAACAACCGCATGATTCCACGTACCGAATGGAGTGACTATGCCCTCTCCGAAGGGCTTGCCATCGTCATCATCAAAGCAGCCTGCGGAGGATAACCAAGATGGGCGAAGTACAGTTTATCACACACTACACAGCGCACTACTCGTACGTAGACTCTGCCCGACTGGCGCTGGAGGGAGGTTGCCGCTGGATACAGCTGCGCATGAAGGAGACCCCTGCCGCCGACATAGAGCCCATCGCCCGCCAGGTGCAGCAGCTCTGCCGCCACTATCACGCCACCTTCCTGATTGACGACCAGGTGGAACTGGTGCACCGGCTGCAGGCCGACGGTGTCCACTTGGGCAAGAACGACATGCCGGTGGAGGAAGCCCGTCGCCTGCTGGGAAGCCACTTCATCATCGGAGGCACGGCCAATACCTTTGACGACGTGAAGCACCTCTACGAAGCCGGAGCCGACTACATCGGGTGCGGCCCCTTCCGCTACACTACGACCAAGAAGAACCTCAGTCCGATACTGGGACTGGAGGGCTATGCAGCCATCGTCCGACAGATGAAGGCAGCCGGCATCCATCTGCCCATCGTAGCCATCGGAGGAATCACCCGGACAGACATCCCCGCCCTGATGCAGACGGGCATCAGCGGCATTGCCGTGTCGGGCACCGTACTGCGGGCCGAGAATCCGGCTGAGGAGATGAGGGAGATAGTGAGAGCTGTAGGGGCGGAAC
>JBJEHI010000047.1:39034-54927 GCA_051875915.1 Bacteroides sp. | reverse complement strand
GCCGAGAATCCGGCTGAGGAGATGAGGGAGATAGTGAGAGCTGTAGGGGCGGAACGAATTTTAAATTTTAAATTTTAATTTGATTGACCCCTGTAGGGGCGGAACATTTTCCGCCCAAAAGCTACGAGTAAAAACCGAAACTTGAGTATAATATAATAAGAGATAAAGAAATGGACAAACTGATTATCGCGGGGCGCGAATTCAACTCACGCCTCTTCCTGGGAACAGGAAAATTCAACTCAAACCACCTGATGGAACAATCCATCCTGGCCAGCGGCACCGAAATGGTGACCGTCGCCATGAAACGCATCGAACTGGACGACCGCGAGGACGACATGCTGCGCCACATCCGGCACCCACACATCCAGCTGCTGCCCAACACCAGCGGCGTGCGCAACGCCGAGGAGGCCGTATTCGCCGCACAGATGGCACGCGAGGCCTTCGGCACCAACTGGCTGAAACTGGAAATCCATCCCGACCCCCGCTACCTGCTGCCCGACTCGGTAGAGACGCTGAAGGCCACCGAACAGCTGGTCAAGCTGGGATTTGTCGTCCTCCCCTACTGCCAGGCCGACCCCACCCTGTGCAAGCACCTGGAGGAGGCCGGAGCCGCCACCGTCATGCCCTTAGGCGCACCCATCGGCACCAACAAGGGATTGCAGACGCGCGACTTCCTGCGCATCATCATCGAGCAGGCCAACATTCCGGTGGTGGTCGATGCCGGCATCGGAGCACCCAGCCACGCCGCCGAAGCCATGGAGATGGGCGCATCAGCCTGTCTGGTGAACACGGCCATTGCCGTAGCCGGCGACTCCGTAGCCATGGCCACCGCCTTCAAGCAGGCCGTAGAGGCAGGCCGTATGGCCTACGAAGCCGGACTGGGCACACAGGCCGACAACCTGGTGGCCGAAGCCAGCTCGCCCCTGACGGCATTCCTGGATAAAATTTAAATCTTAATTTTCAGTTTCATCAATGAAAGAAAAAGACAACAACAAGCCATACGCCCACGCCGAAAAGGCCTACATGACGGGCACCCTGTTCCCCTTCATCCGAGTGGGAATGCAGAAAGTAAACCTCACCCCCACGGTGGAAATCGTGAACGGTGAACGTGTGACCACCCCCAACGCACCGGTCTATATATATGATACAAGCGGCCCTTTCAGCGACCCACAGGCAAAGATTGACCTGAAGAAGGGACTGCCCCGGATGCGCGAAAGCTGGATAACAGGCCGCGGCGACGTGGAGCAGCTCCCCTCCATCACCAGCGAATACGGACGGATGCGCCGCGACGACCGGAGCCTGGACCACCTGCGATTCGAGCACATCGCCCTGCCCTACCGGGCCAAGGCCGGCAAAGCCATCACACAGATGGCCTACGCCAAGGCGGGCATCATCACACCTGAAATGGAGTATGTGGCCATCCGCGAAAACATGAACTGCCGCGAATTAGGCATCGAGACCCACATCACGCCCGAGTTTGTGCGCGACGAGATTGCCGCCGGACGGGCCGTACTGCCTGCCAACATCAACCACCCCGAGAGCGAACCGATGATCATCGGCCGCAACTTCCTGGTGAAAATCAACACCAACATCGGCAACTCGGCCACCACATCCGGCATCGACGAGGAGGTGGAGAAGGCGGTGTGGAGCTGCAAGTGGGGAGGCGACACGCTGATGGACCTCTCGACGGGTGCCAACATACACGAGACGCGCGAATGGATTGTCCGCAACTGCCCCGTCCCCGTAGGCACCGTGCCCATCTACCAGGCCCTGGAGAAGGTGAACGGCAAGGTGGAGGACCTGACGTGGGAAATCTACCGCGACACCCTCATCGAGCAGTGCGAGCAGGGTGTGGACTACTTCACCATCCATGCCGGCATCCGCAGGCAGAACGTTCACTTGGCCGACAAACGCCTGTGCGGCATCGTGAGTCGTGGCGGCAGCATCATGAGCAAGTGGTGTCTGGTACACGACCGCGAGAGCTTCCTCTACGAACACTTCGACGACATCTGCGACATCCTGGCACAGTATGACGTAGCCGTATCGTTGGGCGACGGACTGCGTCCCGGCTGCACCGCCGATGCCAACGACGAAGCGCAGTTTGCCGAACTGGACACCATGGGCGAACTGGTGCTCCGTGCCTGGGAAAAGAACGTGCAGGCCTTCATCGAGGGACCGGGTCATGTGCCCTTGCACAAAATCAAGGAGAACATGGAGCGGCAAATCAGCCATTGCCACAACGCTCCCTTCTACACCCTCGGCCCGTTGGTCACCGACATTGCCCCCGGCTACGACCACATCACCTCGGCCATCGGAGCGGCACAAATCGGCTGGTTAGGTACGGCCATGCTCTGCTACGTCACCCCGAAAGAACATCTGGGCCTGCCCAACAAGGAGGATGTGCGCACCGGCGTCATCACCTACAAGATTGCCGCCCATGCCGCCGACCTGGCCAAGGGACATCCCGGCGCACAGATACGTGACAATGCCTTGAGCAAAGCCCGCTATGAGTTCCGCTGGCGCGACCAGTTCCACCTGAGTCTCGACCCTGACCGTGCCTTGGAATACTTCCAGGAAGGTCACCACACCGACGGAGAGTATTGCACCATGTGCGGTCCCAACTTCTGTGCGATGAAGCTGAGCAGAGACTTAAAATCAATTTAAAAGCAGGAACAATGGAATACAATCCCGATACGCACCATCGTCACACCATTCGTCTGGACGGCTACGACTATTCGTCAGAAGGATTGTATTTCGTAACAATCTGCACAAGTGACAAGAAGTGCCTGTTCGGGAAGATTGTAGATGATGAGATGCAGATGAATGACGTGGGAAGGATGGTGGAAAAATGTTGGAACCAAATTCCCCAACATTATCCCAATGTCCGTTTACGTGAATTCATTATCATGCCTAACCATCTGCACGGTATTCTGCAAATTGTAGGGGCGGAATATTTTCCGCCCGTATGCAACAAACAAGGAATAACCCGGCAAGGGAAATTAGGATCGATTATCAAAGGATTCAAAATTGGAGTTACCAAACAAACAGGATATTCCATTTGGCAACGCAATTATTACGAGCACATCATTCGCAACGCCCGGTCATATGAACAGATTGCCCATTACATTGTGACAAATCCCATGCGATGGACAAGTGATGAAATGTTTGTAGAATGAGCCGTGCGGAATTCAGGGCGGAAAATATTCCGCCCCTACAAATCGATGAAAAAATTTTAAATTAAAAACATGTTTAGCGAAGAACTTGAAAAACTATCTTGGGACGAGACAACCGCCCGCATCGCAGCGAAAACGGATGCGGACGTACGCCGCGCACTGACAAAAGAGCATTGCGACGTAGAAGACTTCATGGCTCTGATCTCGCCCGCCGCCACGCCTTATCTGGAGACGATGGCGCGGCTTAGCAAGAAATATACCGAAGAGCGGTTTGGCAAGACCATCTCGATGTTCATTCCGCTCTACCTCACCAACTCGTGCACCAACTCGTGCGTCTATTGCGGATTCCACATCAGCAACCCCATGGCACGCACCATCCTGACCGAGGAGGAGATGGTCAACGAGTACAAGGCCATCAAGCAGCTGGCCCCCTTTGAGAATCTGCTGCTGGTGACGGGCGAGAATCCCGCCAAGGCCGGCGTTCCCTACCTGGCCCGCGCACTCGACCTGGCCAAACCCTACTTCAGCAACCTGAAGATTGAAGTAATGCCGCTGAAAGCCGAGGAGTACAAGGAGCTGACTGAGCACGGCATGAACGGCGTCATCTGCTTTCAGGAAACCTACAACAAGGCGCACTACAACATCTACCATCCACGCGGCATGAAGTCGAAGTTCGAGTGGCGGCTCAACGGCTTCGACCGCATGGGGCAGGCCGGCGTACACTCCATCGGCATGGGAGTGTTGATAGGACTGGAGAAGGAGTGGCGCACGGACATCACCATGATGGCCTACCACCTGCGCTACCTGCAGAAGCACTACTGGCGCACCAAGTACAGCGTCAACTTCCCCCGAATGCGCCCTTCGGAGAACGGCGGCTTCCAGCCGAACGTGGTGATGAGCGACCGCGAACTGGCACAGGTAACCTTCGCCATGCGCATCTTCGACCACGATGTGGACATCTCCTACTCCACCCGTGAGCCGGCCCATATACGCGACCACATGGCTACATTAGGCGTGACCACCATGAGCGCAGAAAGCAAGACCGAGCCGGGCGGCTACTACAGTTACCCGCAGACGCTGGAGCAGTTCCACGTCAGCGACGAGCGCACGGCTGTAGAGGTCAATGCGGCGTTGAAACGTATCGGACGCGAACCGGTCTGGAAAGACTGGGACGCCTCGTTTGACCTGAAAGCAAAAGCATGATTATGGAGAGATACGACAGACAAATGCGCTTGCCCCAATGGGGAGCCGAAGGGCAAGCACGGCTGCGCCGGGCACGGGTACTGGTAGTTGGCGTGGGAGGCCTCGGGTCGCCCATCGCCCTCTATCTGGCCGGTGCCGGTGTGGGCACATTAGGGCTGGTAGATGCTGACACCGTGAGCCTCAGCAACCTGCAGCGCCAGGTGCTCTATACAGAGAGTGAAGTGGGACAGCCCAAAGTAGAGTGTGCCGCCCGCCGGCTACAGGCACTGAACAGCGAGGTGAAGGTAGAGCCACACAACTGCCGACTGACAGCCGACAATGCAGCCGACATTATCCGACACTATGACGTGGTGGTGGATGCGTGCGACAACTTCGGTACACGCTACCTGCTGAACGACACCTGCGCCGCCTTGCAGAAGCCCTACGTCTATGGGGCCATCAGCGGCTACGAGGGACAGGTAGCTGTCTTCATCCCCGGAGGCAAAAGCTATCGGAACCTCTATCCCGACGAGCATATTCCTCAGCCTGACAATGCTGTGGTAGGAGTGACCCCCGCCATTGTAGGAAGCGTACAGGCCAACGAGACCTTGAAACTGCTGGTCGGCTACGGCGAACCGCTGGTCGGCAAGCTGTGGACCATCGACCTGCGCACCATGCAATCCTACCTGTTATCCCTCTAATCCCTGTACCATGAGACTGATTGTCATCACCACCCCTCAGCTGTTCGACGGAGAAGCCTCCGCCATCACCGCCCTGCTGGAAGCCGGACTGGACACGCTGCATCTGCGCAAGCCACAAGCCGGCGAAGCCGAACTCGACGGCCTGCTCCGCCAGATTCCCCCAACGTACTACGGACGCATCGTGACGCACGACCATTTCCCGCTGGCCGAACGCTTCGGATTGAAAGGTGTACACCTGAACAGCCGCCATCCCATAGCACCTGCAGGCTATCGTGGCAGCATCAGCTGTTCGTGTCACTCCATCGAAGAGCTGGTCCGCCGCAAGGCAACGTGCCACTACCTCTTCCTCAGTCCCATCTTCGACAGCATCTCCAAGACGGGATACGCATCGGCCTACTCGCCCGAAGCACTGGAAGAGGCACGCGACCGAGGCCTCATCGACGAGAAAGTGGTGGCACTGGGAGGCATCAGCAGCGAACGGTTGTCCCAAGTGCAGAAGTGGGGATTTGGCGGTGCTGCCCTATTGGGAGACATCTGGCAGCAACCTGCCGACCGTTTCCTCTCCCACTTCCTGCACTGCAGGCAGCTGGCACTTATTTAGGCAGGTCGATATAAGAATCCTTGAATCCGAGGAAGTAAAGCACCCCATCCAGTCCAATGGTATTGATGGACTGTTTGGCATTGGCCACCACCTTCGGCTTGGCGTGGAAGGCAATGCCCAGACCGGCTATTCCCAACATCGGCAGGTCGTTGGCCCCGTCGCCCACCGCAATGGTCTGTGCAATGTCCACCTTCTCCACCTGAGCTATCAGCCGCAGCAGTTCGGCCTTACGTTTGCCATCCACCACGTCTCCCAGATAGCGACCCGTCAGTTTGCCGTCCACTATCTCCAGCTCGTTAGCATACACATAGTCAATGCCATATTTCTTCTGCAAATATTGCCCGAAGTAGGTAAATCCACCCGACAAGATGGCAATCTTGTAACCATACTTCTTCAATACATACATCAGCCGGTCTACCCCCTCAGTAATGGGCAGGTTCTCGGCAATCTCCTGCATCACCCCTTCATCCAGACCCTTGAGCAAGGCCACCCGCTCGCGAAAGCTCTCTATAAAGTCAATCTCGCCCCGCATAGCCCGTTCGGTGATGGCCTTCACCTGGTCGCCCACACCGGCCCGTATGGCCAGTTCGTCTATCACCTCCGTCTCGATGAGTGTAGAGTCCATATCGAAACAGATAAGGCGGCGCATCCGTCGGTACATATTGTCTAATTGGAACGAGAAGTCCATCTCCAGTTCAGACGCCAGCTTCATCAGCTGCTCCTGCATGGCTATCCTGTCCTTCGGCGTTCCTCGCACCGAGAACTCGATGCAGGCACGTGTACGCGACTCGCACTCGTTCAGCGGGATGCGCCCCGTCAGACGCTTGATAGCATCAATGTTCATTCCCTGCTCCGCCAAGATGCGGGTGACTGCCGAAATCTGCAAGGCCGACAGCTTGCGTCCCAGCAGAGTCAGAATATAGCGGTTCTTTCCCTGCATGCTCACCCAATCTTCGTACTCCTTGGTCGTGATGGGATAGAAACGGACAGAGACACCCAGCGACGATGCCTTGAACAGCAACTCTTTCATAATAAAGCCGGAATGGCTCTCCTCCGTCTTGCACAAGATGCCCAGTGACAATGTGTTGTGGATGTCGGCCTGTCCGATGTCCAGAATGGTTGCATCGTATTTAGCCAATATTTCCGTCACCGAAGCCGTCAGCCCCGGCCGGTCCTCTCCTGTGATGCGAATCAAGATTAGTTCCGTATCCATGGTTTCTTTCATTAATTGTCTTTTTATTATCGTTATCGGGGTGCAAAGGTAGGTAAAATAAGTTTACCAAAACCGCATTTAGGCACTTATTTCATGGATATTTCCGTGTGCAAAGCAGTCGGCAACCGCGCAAATATGCTAAATAACATAAAAATCGAGGGTAAAAAAGAAACAAAATTGCTTGTTTATTTGGAATATATTTTGAGAAATACATACCTTTGCAGCCGATTTCAAAAGGGAAGGCTTTGGTAGTCAACGTATTTGAAACCATTCGTATACTGTCCGGCCTTTACAGACAAACTTTCGGGAAGAAATCACTGCCAAAAGGACAGGCCCGAAGGAGTACTAACTAAAATCACGTTACATGAAGTATGTAAAATGGATTTTTGTTGTATTATTGATTAGTTCCTTGACTTCTTTTGTTGAAAAAGACAAACCCACCGGAGGTTTGAATGTGGGCGACATAGCCCCGGATTTTTGCATCCAAACTATGTCATCGGCCGGTCAGCCCGTACATGACCTTTCCGACTTGAAAGGTCGCTACGTGTTGCTCAGCTTTTGGGCCAGCTACGACGCGCACTCCCGGATGCTGAACGCAAGTCTCAGCAATGCGCTCCGTTCCGCCGGTCTTGATGTTGAAATGGTCTCCGTATCGTTTGATGAATACCCTTCCATCTTCGAAGAGACCGTTCGTATGGACCAAATAGTAACCCCGACCTGTTTCGTTGAGACAGCGGGCGAATCTTCCGGCCTGTTCAAGAAGTATCGTCTGGGCCGTGGATTCACAAACTATTTACTGGATGATGATGGTGTGATTATTGCCAAAAACATCTCTGCTTCAGAGCTTTCCGCTTACGTGCGCTAAACAGGTGCCGGCTTGCCGGAGATTGACCTGTCTCTGACGTATCGCTAAGAGGAAAGAGGACAAAAAGAGGAAAACGAATACAACAAAAAAGAGCCCCTTAGGTTCGCAGAAGCATTTGCGTCTGTAGCCTGAGGGGCTTCTTCGTTTTATCCCGTTGCAACTTTATAGCTGCCCTGCTCCGTTTTTATGGCCTTTTCCTTATGAAAATCTGAAAAATATCACGTAACTTTGCGCCTCAAATAGATGAAGCCGTTTTTGACTATTAGTAACAGACATGAAGTTTTCTGAACTCCCCTTGAACGACCAAGTGCTGGATGCACTGGATGCGATGCGCTTCGAAGAGTGCACCCCCATACAAGAAAAATCCATCCCGGTGATACTGGAAGGACGTGACTTGATTGCCGTAGCCCAGACAGGCACCGGCAAGACTGCCGCCTACCTGCTCCCTATCCTGAACCAGCTCTCCGAAGGAGGCCACCCCGAAGATGCCATCAACTGCATCGTCATGGCTCCCACACGCGAACTGGCTCAGCAGATAGACCAGCAGATGGAGGGATTCTCCTACTTCATGCCCGTGAGCAGCGTAGCCGTCTATGGTGGCAACGACGGCATCCTGTTCGAGCAACAGAAGAAGGGGCTGACGCTGGGAGCCGACGTCGTGATTGCTACACCGGGACGCTTGATTGCCCACCTCAGCTTAGGCTATGTAGACCTGTCACGTGTCTCCTATTTCATTCTGGACGAAGCCGACCGTATGCTCGATATGGGCTTCTACGACGATATCATGCAGATTGTGAAGCACCTGCCCAAAGAGCGTCAGACCATCATGTTCTCTGCCACGATGCCTGCCAAGATACAGCAACTGGCACAAAACATCCTGATTGACCCGGTAGAGGTCAAGCTGGCCGTGTCCAAGCCTGCCGACAAAATCATCCAAGCGGCCTACATCTGCTACGAACGTCAGAAACTGGGCATCATACGCAGCCTCTTTGCCGACCAGACACCCGAACGGGTCATCATCTTCGCCTCCTCCAAGCTGAAAGTGAAAGAGGTGACCAAAGCATTGAAGCAGATGAAGCTGAACGTAGGCGAAATGCACTCCGATCTGGAACAGGCTCAGCGTGAAGAGGTGATGTATGCTTTCAAGGCCGGACACATCAACATACTGGTAGCTACTGACATCGTCGCCCGAGGTATCGACATCGACGACATCCGGCTGGTCATCAACTACGACGTGCCGCGCGATTGCGAAGACTATGTACACCGCATCGGACGAACGGCACGTGCCAACAATGACGGTGTGGGTCTTACCTTCGTAAGCGAAAAAGAGCAAGGCAGCTTCAAGGCCATTGAAGACTTCATCGAACGGGACATCTACAAGATTCCCGTACCTGCCGAGCTGGGAGAAGCCCCGGCATACACCCCTCGCAAGAGCAGGGAGGACAACCGCAGGAAGCGGGGCGGCAAAGGAGGTGGAGGAGCTGCGCGTAGCGGCAAACGGAGGAAATAACCGTTTCCTTACTCTTCCTTTAACTGAAAGGCCAGCTGATTATCGTAGCCGATGGTCACATTTACCAGATTGCATACAGGACTTTCGGGGACACAGAGGGTAGCCTGATAATGATACCCCTCACCGTCTACCCCCATAAATTCCATATCGGTCAGGATAGTCTGGCCCAGAAAGTCATCGGAGAAGATGGAAGCAAACTCTTTTTTGGTGATGTCCTTGCCATAGAGCAGCTTGGCCCCCTCGTACACGCAGATGTGAATCACGTTATCGTAATATACATTGTCCACACTGATGCCGTTTTCATTGAGCGATGTCTTCACCACTTTCATCTGCGAGGGATTGATGTAGACGTAGCCGCGATAGCGCGTCCCTTGGAACATCACGACGCTGTCCTTCTGTATCACCTCCTGTACCGTCGGTATCACCTCCACCTCACGGGCGGCGAATGCCAGCGCATCTTCCACATTCTCCGACTTATGCAGTTTCACAATCTCATCGTCCAACGAATGAAACCAGAAGCTGTACTCCGTCTGTCGGTCTATCTTATAGGCAGCCGTCGTGTTACCGATTACGTAAATCGAATCGTGTACCACACGGAAAGCGGCAGGCATATTCTGAGGATCGGCATAGTAGATGGAGTCTCCCTCTACGCGCAGCAACGGCAGTTCCGTATCATCGTCCAGCCAGATGCCTTGCAACAGTTGCTTGGCCGTCAGGTCTTCCTTCACCTCAACTTCTGTCTGCGACTTGCCTCCGCAAGCTGTCAGCGCAGCCGCCAGAAGCACCATGGTTCCGATTCTCCTTACACTATTCATAGCATTTATTTCTAAATTATCTCTCTATTTGCCGATGCAGCCGTAGGCAAAGCCCTGCTCTTCCATCTCCTTCTTCTCGTAGATGTTGCGTCCGTCCAGCACTACCGGCTGGTGCATGGCCTTGCGGATAACGGCCCATGAGGGCAGACGGAACTCCTTCCATTCCGTCAGCAGCAACAGCGCATCGGCATCCAATACGGCATCATACATATCCGTAGCATACACGATGCGGTCGCCTACCCGACGTCGGCATTCATCCATCGCTATCGGGTCATAAGCGCGGACCTTACATCCGGCCTCCAGCAGTCGGTCTATCATCACCAGTGCCGGTGCTTCCCGCATATCGTCCGTCTCCGGCTTGAAGGCCAGTCCCCACAGGGCAATTGTTTTTCCCAGCAGTTCACCGCCATAGTAAGCTTTCAGCTTCTCGAAGAGCAGGCTTTTCTGCCGTTCGTTTACCTCTTCCACCGCCTGCAGCACGCGCATCTTGTACCCCTTCTGTTCGGCCGTCTTGATGAGTGCCTTCACATCCTTGGGGAAGCAGGAGCCTCCGTAACCGATGCCTGGATAGAGGAACTTGCGTCCGATGCGCGTATCCGACCCGATGCCGCTACGCACCATATTCACATCGGCCCCTACCAACTCACAAAGGTTGGCAATATCGTTCATGAAGCTGATGCGTGTAGCCAGCATGGAGTTGGCCGCATATTTGGTCATCTCGGCCGACGGAATATCCATAAAGATAACCCGGAAGTTGTTCAGCAGAAACGGCTTGTAGAGTTTGCTCATCAGTTTCTCTGCCCGTTCGGACTCCACGCCTACCACGACGCGGTCGGGACTCATGAAGTCGTGAATGGCCGTACCCTCTTTCAGGAACTCCGGATTGGAAGCCACATCGAAGCTGATATGCTCTCCCCGTTTGTCCAGCTCCTTCTGTATGGCGGCACGCACCTTCTTGGCCGTCCCTACGGGCACAGTGCTCTTGGTCACCACCAGCACATACTTGTGCATGGCGCGTCCGATGGTATGTGCTACTGCCAGCACATAGCTCAGGTCGGCACTGCCATCCTCATCGGGAGGGGTACCCACCGCACTGAACACCACTTCCACATCGTCCAGACACTCTTCCAGCGAGGTGGTAAAGTGCAGTCGTCCGGCCTTCACATTGCGGAGCACCATATCCTCCAAACCCGGTTCGTAGATGGGCATGACCCCTTTCTTCAGCGACTCTATCTTGTCTTGATTGGTATCTACACAGGTCACATGTACACCGATTTCCGCAAAACAGGTGCCGGTGACCAACCCTACATACCCTGTTCCTACAATAGCTATTTTCATCGTTCAATCATTATTTCAGAAACATTCAGCCTCTTCCAGCGAGGTTCCCGTCTTGTCTTTTTCCGACAGCAACATCTGTTCAGGCGCAATCGGCCAGTCTATACCAATCGTCGGATCGTCATAGCGGATGGAGGCCTCGGCATGAGGTGCATAGACATTGTCTACCTTGTAGGTGAAGATGGCTTCCTCGCTCAGTACCAAAAATCCGTGTGCAAAGCCGCGCGGAATGAAAAACTGACGTTTGTTCTCCTCGCTCAACTCCACGCTGACGTATTTACCGAAGGTAGACGACTCCTTACGCAAATCAACGGCCACATCCAGTACCTTTCCCTTGATGACCCTCACCAACTTGGCCTGGCTGTAGTCTCCCTTCTGGTAATGCAAGCCTCGCAACACGCCAAACGACGATTTCGACTCGTTGTCCTGCACGAAGTGCACCTCTCCTATCTGCGTACGGAACTCCTCCTCCTTAAAGGCTTCCATAAAATATCCGCGTGCATCGTGAAACACCTTCGGCTCAATCAGCCATACGCCATCAATTGCTGTCTGTATATAGTTCATGATTCTATAAGTAATGAGTGTTTTGTTTTCAACCGTTTTTAATCGCGCAAAAATACGAAATCTATCCGATTCCACAATAAAAGTGAAAACGAAATTCAAAAAAACATGTCGGTTCCAAAAACTTTTGTTACCTTTGTGGCATGATTGAATTAGCCCAACATATCGAAACCCTGCTGCTGGAGAACGACTGTGTCATTCTACCCGGTTTAGGCGGTTTTGTCGCCCACTACACACCTGCCATGCAGCAGGCGGGCGAGTCGCTGTTCGTACCGCCGGTACGATCCATCGGCTTCAACCCCCAGCTCCAGCTGAACGACGGGGTGCTGGTCCAATCCTATATGAACGTCTACGCCACCAGTTTTGCCGATGCCACCCGACGGGTGGACGAAGCTGTCCGTCGGCTGACCGATACCCTCCACGAAGAGGGAGTAGCCCACCTGCCCAATGTCGGCGAGCTGCACTGCTCCATCCATGGCACCTACAGCTTCACGCCCTACAACGAGAGGCTGACTACCCCTCGGTTCTACGGATGGGACAGCTTCGAGATGCAGCTGTTGCCTCCCCGACAGGCTGTCCGGCATCCTGCTGTACAACCTGCACAGCACCGACCTCACACGTCCGGAAGGCCTTGGCGGATGCGCATACACCGTCATGCATCCCGTGTGGCAACGGCAATGGCCGTCATAGCCTTGGCCTTGCTCTCCCTATTGCCGGCCGCCCCCATTGAGAACACTGAAATAGCAGAAGAGAACTACGCCCGCCTGCTACCCGGCGAACTCTTTGAGAAGATAGAGTGCAGGGCACTGACTGCCACACCGGTAGCTATACACACGCAGCAGACCGCATCCCAGAAGAGGCAGAAGAGCGCGACAAGCGACCGCCGCCAACCGGTAAAACCCGTTGTGGCACGCGAGGTCAAAGTGTCCGAAGTAAAGACATCCGAGGTCGCTCCTACCCAACCGGTTGCCGCACCTGCCGTAAAAGAGACGCCAACCAAACCGATACAGAATGCAGCTTCCCGCCCCCAAAAGGCTTGGCACATCATTGTGGCCAGCGTTGGCACCGAGCGTGATGCACAGGCCATGGCCAACCGGCTGGTAGAGCAAGGCCATCGCGGTGCCCACACCGTCATCGGCGACGGCAAGATGCGTGTCAGCATTGCCTCCTATCCCACCGAGACAGAAGCCTACCGCGCTTTGGCTGACATCCGCAAGGACGAGGCATACAAGCAGGCATGGGTATTGGCGAAATAATACTTGTAGCTCGTAGCTCGTAGCTCGTAACTAAAAACAAAAGGAAGATGAAGCGAATCCGTTGCCCCAAATGTGAGAACTATCTGACGTTTGATGAAACCAACTATACCGAAGGCCAATCGCTGGTCTTCGTCTGCGACCAATGCAAGAAGCAATTCAGCATCCGGTTGGGGAAGACGAAAGTGCAGCCGCCCCGCAAGGAGGAGAAGCCCGACGAGCAAGCTTTTCAGGAGGCTTTCGGCAGCATTACCGTCATTGAGAATGTATTCGGATTCAAGCAAGTGCTTCCCCTGCACGAAGGCGACAACGTCATCGGCCGTCGCCAGCCGGGCGCACCCATCGATGTCCCCATCGAAACTTCGGACATGAGCATGGATCGCCGCCATTGCATCCTCAATGTCCGACGCAACAAGCAAGGCACGCTTGTTTACACCCTTCGCGACGCCCCCAGTCTGACCGGCACCTTCCTGAACAACGAGATATTGGCCGACAAGGACCGCATCCGTCTGGACGATGGTGCCATCGTGACTATCGGCGCTACCACCTTCATCCTGCGGACTGCCCATTAGGACATCTGCCTCTTTCGCGCGCACCTTACGTGCACCTTTCTCGCGCGTACGCGCGCGCGTGACAAGTTTTGTTTATCTGCCATCTGCCACACGCCCTCCGTTAATTTCCTCTATACAAAAGGATTAACTGCTAAAAAAGTGTGGCAGATATTTTGAGATTTACAATCATTAACACAAAAATGACCGTTTTTTGTGTTAAATCGCCTCATTTCACCCCCGTTTTTGGGCGTTTTTTTGCACTTTGTGGCAGATATATAGCAGAAAGTCTCCGTTTTTTCATCAAAAAACGCCTTTTTTCGCTGTAATAATCACCGTTATCACAAGCGTACCATTGCAGTTGTCGCGCGTGTACAATAGGCATGGAACAACAGTTGCATAGGCCATGGAACAACTGTTTCTCCTATAGATAACAACTGTTTCATTAGGACTTAACAACTGTTCCATTAAATGTTTACAGCTGTTCCATTAAATGTTGTTGTCAGCCATTGAATAATCCGGTTGCATTTTATATGTTTCTCCATATTTTTAATTGTATTTTTGTTTGTATGACAGACTTTTTATATCTTTGCAGCCGATAAACAAAACAAACAATGGCGGGGCAATTCGGGAAACCGAAATTACCCCCCCCGAGACATGAGACAGATGCTGAATGCCGACAAAGTTTACAAGTACTTCGTCTTGTTAGGCGACTTATGCTTGCTTAATTTGGTTTTCATACCCCTTTACGGATATGAGAACAGCCTCTTTACTGAGGTAGCTCCGTTCCCAGACTCAATGAGGTCTTCTCTCTACCTGTTCAATCTGGTCCATCTGATTAGTTTCTATCTGTTTCCGCCCATCTTGCAAGGACGCAAGGTGCGCCCCGACCATATCGTGCTGCGTGCCATACGCTGCATAGCCTGCCATACCCTTATCACCCTGAGCGTCACCGCGTTGTTGGATTTAAAATCTCTTTCTGTCCACTTCTACCTGACGTTCTACTCGCTGTTTTTCCTGTCGCTCGTAGCCTATCGGCTCGTCTTGCGCTACCTGCTGAAGCAGTACCGCCGCAGGGGAGGCAACACCCGCTCGGTCGTCCTGCTGGGTTGCAACCCCAACATGGTGGAACTGCACCGCGAACTGGCCGGCGATTCCACCACAGGATTCCGCATCACCGGTTACTTCAACGACACCGACACTGCCCAGTTTTACACGCCTGTCCCCTATTTGGGAAGGCCGTTAGACGTCATCAACTATTTGCAACAGAAACCTGTAGAGCAGGTATATTGCTGCCTGCCTTCGGCACAAAGCGAGGTAATCCTGCCCATCATCAACTATTGCGAGAACCACATGATACGCTTCTACAGCGTCCCCAACGTACACAGCTACCTGCATCGTCGCATGTACTTCGAGATGTTGGGCAACGTGCCGGTGCTCAGCATCCGCCGCGAGCCGCTCTCCTTCATCGAGAACCGGTTGCTGAAGCGCACATTCGATATCCTCTTCTCGCTGGCATTCCTCTGCACACTCTTCCCCATCATCTACGTGATAGTGGGCATTGCCATCAAGTGCTCCTCCCCCGGCCCCATCTTCTTCAAACAGAAGCGCAGCGGCAAGAACGGACGGGAGTTCTATTGCTATAAATTCCGCTCCATGCGTGTCAATGCCGAGAGCGACACCCTGCAGGCAACGGCATCCGACCCGCGCAAGACGCAGCTGGGTGAGTTCCTACGCCATACCAACCTCGACGAACTGCCCCAGTTCATCAACGTGCTGCTGGGCGACATGTCGGTAGTAGGGCCGCGACCCCACATGCTGAAACACACCGAAGAGTACTCGCGCCTGATAGACAAATACATGGTACGTCATCTGGTACGTCCGGGTGTCACCGGTTGGGCACAAGTCACCGGCTTCCGCGGCGAGACCCGTGAACTGTGGCAGATGGAAGGACGTGTACAACGCGATGTCTGGTATCTGGAACATTGGACTTTCCTGCTCGACCTATACATTATATATAAGACGGTAGCCAATGTCATCAAGGGAGAGAAGGAAGCGTGTTAGTTATTTAGCTACGAGTACTTTAGCTACGAGCTACGAGCTACAAGCTACGAGCTACAAGTATTTGACAGCTAC
>JBJEHI010000047.1:0-38934 GCA_051875915.1 Bacteroides sp. | reverse complement strand
AAGTATTTGTCAGCTACGAGCTACAAGCTACGAGCTACAAGTATTTGACAGCTACAAGTATTTGTCAGCTACGAGCTACAAGCTACGAGCTACAAGTATTTGACAGCTACGAACTGCAAGTTGTGATTCGTAACGGAACCAAATAAAAAGTGAAAATAGAAAATAGAGAACAGAAAATAGAGAACAGAAAATAGGATGTAACAATAGTTACTAGTAACTCGTAGCTTGTAGCTCGTAGCTTGTAGCTCGTAACTCGTAGCTTGTAGCTTGTAGCTTGTAGCTTGTAGCTCGTAGCTCGTAACTGGAAAAACTTATAAATAACAAGATATGAACAAAAGAAATGCAATCATAGGTATCGCCTGCATACTGGCGATGACCGGATGTCAATCCTACAAGCAGGTGCCTTACCTGCAATCGTATGAAGAGTTGACCAATGACAACTATGAAGAGATTGTGATCAACGAGGTGAACCAGGCAGACACCCTCTACGATGCCCGCATCCAGCCCAAGGATTTGCTGACCATCTCGGTCAACACCTCCGACCCGGAAGCGGCAGCCCCCTTTAACCTGACTGTCCAGACTCCCCTTTCTACCCTGAGTCGCAACAACGTGACCAGCCAGCCGAGTCTGCAACAATACTTGGTCAACAACGAAGGGATGATTGATTTCCCCGTCATCGGTCAGCTGAAGATAGGCGGACTCACCAAGAACGAAGCCGAAGCATTGATTCGCGAGCACTTGAAACCCTACCTCAAGGAGGTGCCCATCGTGACCGTACGTATGTCCAACTACAAGATTTCCGTATTGGGCGAAGTGGCAAGGCCGGGAACCTTCACCATCAGCAACGAGAAGGTCAACATCTTCGAGGCACTGGCCATGGCCGGTGACATGACGGTGTATGGTCTGCGTGGCAATGTGAAGCTGGTGCGCGAAGAGAGCAACGGCGAACGGCGCATCATCGGGCTGAACCTGAACGACCGCGACATCATCCATTCGCCCTACTACCAGTTGCAGCAGAACGACATTCTGTACGTCACACCCAACAAGACGAAGGCCAAGAATGCCAGCATCAGCAACAGTACCACCATCTGGTTCTCCATCATTGGTACGTTGGTATCACTGGCCAGCCTGATTGTCACCATATCAAGATAACCGAGAGAGATTTACACATAAAAACACTTTTTTTTGAACTGAAACGAAATGAAAGAAGAACTTTACGAAGACCTGACCCTTGATAAAGAAGAACAGACCGACTTCCGGGCGCTCTTCTTCAAATACTTCATCCATTGGCCCTGGTTTGTAGCCAGCGTAGTGGTCTGCCTGCTGACAGCCTACATCTACCTGCGTTACCAGCCGCCCATCTACGAAGTAAGCTCCTCCATCCTCATCAAAGAAGATGAGAAGAAGAGCAACACGCCCAATGCCTTGGCCGCCATTCAGGACTTCGGAATGTTCTCCATGACCAGCAAGTTCGACAACGAGATAGAGATTCTCCACTCACGCACCCTCATCAAGAAGGTGGTGTCTCAGTTGGGTCTTTATACCTCGCTCAGCCAGAAGAGCACCTTTGGCTACGACCGTCCGCTCTATCAGAACGCCCCCTTCCACGTCTTCATGACAGCCGAAGAGGCTGACCGTCTGCAGGCACCGGTACTGCTGGAGATGAAATATTCGCCCAACAACAAGGAACTGGCGGTGGAAGTACACTATGTACAGAATGAAGAGGTACAGGAGATGTCGCAGCGCGTGACAGAGCTGCCCGCCATCCTGCCTACACCGGTGGGAGTCATCTCCATCACCGCTCTTGATTCACTGAATATGCCCAAAGAGTCCCTCACCCTCAAAGCGGTCATCTCCACCCCCTCCAACGTGGCCAAAGGCTATTTCGGACGGCTCAGCATCGAACCGACCTCCAAGACAAGTACCATCGCGGCCATTACGCTGAAGGAGAGTCTGCCACAACGAGGCATCGACTTTATCTACGCACTGGTCTCTCTCTACAACCAGGAAGCAAACAACGAGAAGAACGAGGTGGCACAGAAGAGTGCCGAGTTCATCGAAGAGCGTATTCGCATCATCAACGGCGAGCTGGGTACAACCGAAAACGAGCTGGCCAGCTTCAAGCAACGTTCCGGACTGACCAACCTGAGCAGCGACGCCCAACTGGCCCTGCAGGAGAACTCGCGCTACCAACAGCAGCTCACCGAGAATGCTACGCAAATCAATCTGGTGACCGACTTACGCAACTACATCAACAATCCCGCTAACGCGAACGAAGTGATACCGTCCAACATCGGCCTGAAGGATGTCAGCCTGACCGGTGTCATCGACCAGTATAACAACCTGCTGATTGAACGCAAACGGTTGCTGCGTACATCGTCGGAGAACAACCCGGCCGTCATCAATCTGAACACCGGTATCGAGGCCACCCGTCACAACGTGGAGGCTACCATCAACAGCGTACTGCGCGGCTTGCAGATTACCCGTGCCGACCTGGACCGTCAGACCCGCAAGTTCGAAGGCCGCATCAGCGATGCCCCCAAGCAGGAGAAAGAGTTTATGAGCATTGCCCGCCAGCAAGAAATCAAAGCTACGCTCTATACCATGCTGCTGCAGAAACGTGAGGAGAACGCCATCACACTGGCTGCCACCGCCAACAACGGACGCATCATCGAAGAGCCGACAGGTAGCCCCGCACCCGTGGCACCGAAGAAGAAGGTCATCCTGTTAGCCGCCTTGGCACTGGGCATCGCCATCCCCGTAGGCATCCTTTACCTCATCGAACTGTTCAGCTTCCGCATTGAGGGACACGACGACGTAGAGCGCATTACCAAAGTGCCCATCATTGCCGATGTTCCTTTGGCCGAAGGCATTCATGACAGCCACGAGTCATTGGTGGTTCGCGAGAACGACAACGACCTCATGGCCGAGACCTTCCGCAACCTGCGTACCAACCTGCTGTTCATGATGGGAGACCCGGACAAGAAGGTGGTGTTAGTGACCTCCACCACCAGCGGTGAAGGCAAGAGTTTCATTGCCTCCAATCTGGCAGTCAGCCTCTCCCTGCTGGGCAAGCGAGTGATTATCCTGGGATTGGATATCCGCAAGCCGGGCCTGAACAAGGTGTTCCATATCTCCCGCAAGGAGCTGGGCATCACACAATACTTAGCCTCTCCCAAGACGGTCAATCTGAACGAACTGATTCGTCCCTCGGGTGTAACGGAGAAGCTCGACCTGATACCCGGTGGATTGGTTCCGCCCAATCCCACCGAGCTGTTGTCAAGCACAGCGTTGGAGGATATGATTGCGAAGTTGCGTCAGATGTACGACTACATCATCATGGATACCGCTCCCATCGGCATGGTGACCGATACGCAGCTTATCGGCCGTGTAGCCGATGCCAGCATCTACGTCTGCCGTACCGACTACACACCTAAGAACGATTATCAGCTGATCAACGAACTGCAAGAGCGTAAACGTCTGCCCAACCTCTGCACTGTAATCAACGGCATCGACATGGCCAAGAAGAAGTATGGCTACTACTACGGCTACGGCAAGTATGGCAAATACTATGGCTATGGCAAGCGGTATGGCTACGGATACGGCTACGGTTATGGCAAGGAAGAGGGAATTACCCCCCCCCAGAATCCGGTTACGCAGATTCTAAAAAAAAATAGGGAACATAGTAGAGTAAATAAAGATTTTCAATAACTTTGCCGCAGATTAGAAGCAAATTGTTTGAATATTCACATTTCTTCTAATCGGAAGCAAACAAAACTGAAAATTCGGAAAGCAAAAAGTAACTACCCGATGCGTATGAACAGAAGAATCCTTTTTACCAGACTATGGGCTCCCGTCCTCCTGACCCTACTCTTCTGGCTACCCAACCAAGAAGCCAGAGCGCAGTATGCCATGGGCAATACCGGCCTGCTGAATATCCCGACGGCGGATATGCAGGAGGAAGGCACCTTCATGGCCGGCGGCAACTACCTGCCGGACGGGATGACACCGTTCCAATACAACACGGGCAACTACTTTGTCAACATCAGCTTCCTTTCGTTTGTCGAACTGAGTTACCGCTGTACACTATTGAAGACCCGCCGCTACGACGGCAAGCGGGGTTATTACCAGCAAGACCGCTCCATGACGGCCCGCATCCGTCCGTTGAAAGAGGGGCGTTGGAATCCCTCGCTGATGATAGGCGTAGACGACCCCTTCAAGAATACCGGAAACAACTATTTCGCCACGGCCTACGGAGCCCTGACCAAAGGATTCAGCCTGATGAAAGGCGATCGGTTGGCACTTACAGCCGGTTATTACATTCCGCTGAACGACTATACCGTGAAGGACGGTCCCTTCTGCGGTGTAAGCTACTCGCCTGCCTTCTGCCGGGAGGTATCGCTGATGGCCGAATACGACTCGGAAGGGTTCAACATGGGCGTAGCCGGAAGGGTGTGGAAGCACCTGTCGCTGCACCTCTTTACACGAGAATTCAACTGCATATCGGGAGGCATCCGGTATGAATGTAGACTGTTACACTGACACGATGATGAGAAAAGAGCATACATATCATTGGCGACAACGACTGTTGGCCGGATGGATGGCGATTGGTACATGCCTCTATCCTACTCTGGCACTGGGACAGATAGACAAATGGCTGAAGGTGTCAGGCATGGAGAACATTCGCTGTACGGAGGTGGAGGGCACCACGTATGCCTGCTTTGAGGACAACCAATACCGCAGCACCTACCAGGGAATCGGACGGGCGATAGAGGCCTGTCTGCACCAGCCGCTGACGGGAGACCTGCAATTGGTGGTACTGGAAGAGCGTGTACCCCGACTCTGCATCACCCTGCCCCACGAACTGACCGAGGCTTATCGGAAAGGAGAAGCTGACCTGAAACAGGTGTATAGCCGGATGGGCATCAGCATAGAGACGGACGAACCGATGCAGGTGCTGCAGGCAAGCGGAGCCAAAGAGCAGAAAAGCTCTACGTGGAAGACGGACTTAGTCATCTATCCGGGCCTCTTTCTGGAGAACAACACCTTCGACGAGCTCTATACGTATGCCGTCAACTTGAACCCGACCATCGAGATGGAACTGTGGAAAGGTGCACGACTGGCAGCACAGGTCGTTGTGCCGGTAGTCACCAACCTAAGCGGTGAGATGAACCGGGTACGACCGGGCATTGTGGCAGTGACGCAGGAAGCCCGCTTCCGCAACAACTGGTTCGGCCGCATCAGTGCCGGCAACTTTACCAACAACCGTTACGGAGTGCAGGTAGAAGCAAAGCACCGCAGCCGCGACGGCCGGATAGAGGTGGGGGGCGTGATAGGTTCTACCGGCTTCTCGGCTCTTACCAAAGAGGATGGCTGGTACATGGGACGCAAACAGCGCATCAACGCTTCGGTCAACGCCTCGTACTACGAACCGACCTGGAACCTTGAACTGAAAGTACGGGCCGGACGTTATGTGTACGGCGACTATGGCGTGCGAGGCGATTGTGTACGCCACTTCGGCGAGAACAGCATCGGTGTGTATGCACTCACCACGGGTGGCAAAATCAACGGTGGTTTCTACTTCGCCGTCCCGTTGCCGGGGAAACGGTGGAAGCGCAACGGTTTCTTCCGTATCAAGCCGGCCGACTACTTTGCATGGAACTACGGCATGGTGGCACACGGTGAGTATGTGGAGAAGCGGATGGAACGGGAGTACAACGTACGTCCCAACGAAAATGCAAGCAGCCGGTTCTATCAGCCGGACTACATACGCTACTTCTTGGTGAAAACCCAGAAGAGCAAAAAAGAACGATTAAATGACAAATGAGAATAATAGAGATCAATTTTAATTTTACTAATCCAAAAGCAAACAGACAATGAAGAAAAATTTGTTTTTAAGTGGATTATTCCTGTGCGCTATGACGCTGGGAGTAATGAGTTGCGGGGACGACGATAAAGAAGATGAAATCGTTCCGGACCCGCTGGAGACTGAAAAGGAGTACTACATCGCCGGTACTGTAAGCGATGCCAACGGTGCCCTGAGCGGTGCTACGGTAGCCTTGAACGACCAGAGCGTCACAACTGACGGTCAGGGTATCTACAACTTTACCGTGACTGAGACCGGTAACTATACCGTGAAGTTCTCAGCTTCTGGCAAAGAGAGTCTGGAGCAGCAGGTAACCATTGCCTCCGGTGCTGCCAACCGTACTCAGGTAACGCTGAACGTGAAGCTGGCCAAGGCCATCGACATGAGTGCCGGTAAGACGGAAGAGGTGAAGAAGGACGAAGACACTACGGTAGAAGTAGCAAAGACAGAAGAAGCCACAGAAGCTACTCCGACGAGTGAAGTCAGCATTCCTGCCGGTGCCGCTGACGAAGGTGTAAAGGTAACAGCTGTAACCTATGAAGAGCCTCAGGCTACTAAGGTTGAGGAGACAACTACTGCTCAACAGACTGAGACAACATCTGTTACGAATGTGGCAGTGGCTACAGAGCCTGCCAATGCCAAGGCACAAGAGGACATCGAAATCCGCATGAGCAATGCCGCTCCGGCATCTGCTGACTGTGCTTTCGATATCGACTATATGAAGGCCTACAAGGAGGAGACAGCTGCCACCAGAGCAATCACCGAACTGGGCAAGGTCGGCTTCAAGGACAACAACTACATCTTGACCATCGAGAAGGGTAATACCATCGCCGGTAAGTACTCGACAAAGGTTGAATATGGCAAGAAGGCTGACAGTGCCAAGACTGACGGTTACAACAGTGTAAACGGCAAGAAGGAGACAGCACGCATTGAGAACAGAGATTATAACGCCACCGATGTTACACTCTCTTTGGAGATTACCAGCGGTTGGGAGTATGTTTCTACTCCGGAGAGCGTACTGAAGAATGCCGGTGCAGCTACTGAACTGGCTGCCAGCATCAAGAAGTACATCGAAGCATCCGAAGGTGCTGCCCCGGGTCTCTACACTTCGAAGAAGGATTTGAAAGCCAGCATCAGCGGTAACCACGTACTCTTCTTTGGTAGCAAGGCCAAGACACAGGTGAAGAACTATACTTTCCATCTGATTGTCAAGGGTAAGAAGGTGACTGTTACTGTACAGGTGAAGTGTTATGTAGGAACTGTAGAAGAGTACACCAATGCGCCTATCAGCCAGCACTCAGGTGGTACAGGTAACTAATCAAAACAAGACCCAGCTATGACCATCGCCATCGATTTTGACGGAACGATTGTGACGCATCGTTACCCCCGAATGGGTGAAGAGAGGCCCTTTGCCATCGCTACGCTGAAACAGCTGATCAGCGACGGTCATAGGCTGGTGCTTTGGACGGTTCGCGAAGGGGAACTGCTGGACGAGGCCGTTGCCTGGTGCAAAGAGCGAGGCGTGGAGTTCTACGCCGTCAACCGCGACTATCCCGAAGAGGAAAAAGAGCATCAGGGATTCTCACGCAAAGTGAAGGTTGACCTCTTCATAGACGACCGCAACCTGGGCGGCCTGCCCGATTGGGGTACCATCTACCGGATGATTAAAGAGAAACTGACCTACGAAGACTTGCTCCGCGAAGAGGATGCGGATGATGTGTACGACAAACGTAAACGTACAAAGCCAAAGAAAGGATTCTGGTCACTCTTTCGTTCCCGATAAAGCGAACCCATACCACAATCAAAATCGAACCATGAGGTGAGTTTCATAAAAGAGACTCACCTCTTTTAGTTATGCTGCCACTTGTTCTGCACTTTCTCCTCCCAATAGGCTGCCAGATGATAGACAATGCCACACGATGAGAGGCGGGTGTAATCCATCAAAGAGAGGGTTTGATGCAAAAGGTCGCGACCTTCGACGGTCATTTCCGGCCGATTTGCCATGAAAACGACCAACGTAGCTTCGCCCATCTCACGAATACGATCCCATACGGTACGATAGAATCCCCAGCGGGGAATGAGATACCCTTGCCGGTTGTCCCAAACCTTGACCGTACGCCA
The DNA here is from genome assembly GCA_051875915.1 of Bacteroides sp. Taxonomy (GTDB): domain Bacteria; phylum Bacteroidota; class Bacteroidia; order Bacteroidales; family Bacteroidaceae; genus Bacteroides. The sequence goes on along the minus strand of JBJEHI010000047.1, from coordinate 30,947 downwards.
ATCGGGACCCGTCATGGACAACTGCGCTTCCGTGAAGCTTTTCAAGTCCGTCAAGACCCGACGCGCACAGGCCAGTCCCATCTCTCCTACCCTATCCAACAGTTCCGAAAGGCGCAGCTGCATCTCACGCTCTGTCACTACACAACGCAAGAGGTGGAACGAATAGGCCATCTGTACCAACACATAAACCGGTTCGTCACTGCTCATAGCAAACGACTGCTGTATGGCATCGGAGAGGTAGCGATGACAGGCCCGATAGTAACAACTATCCCCGGTAGCATCCCACGCTGCTGCATAGATCATGGGCAGGCGTGCCGCCTCGTGCGGTTTGACATTCCACATCCGGCAGATTCCCAAAGGGCAGCGCCGGCCATCGGCACGCAGGAAATCATACTCGTTCTCAGGAGTCACGTTCTTCAGCATCCGGTCAGCCATACCTGCCAACAGCGTGCGGATGACATTGCGCTCGGCAGCGTCGCTCAACGGACTGTGCAGGTACTTCCATAAGCCATAGACAACGTGTGTGTACTGGTCGCGCGACGAATTGATGTAATAGCTTGTCCCATCGGAAGGAGCGATGCCACGAGCCACAAAGCCGGGAGCCTCGCGGATGGAAGAGGCACGTTCAATGCCCTGAAGTATGGCAGAAGCCTGTGCGTGCAAGGCTGTATCGGCGGTCACCTGATAGCGGTCGACAACCGTTTCGAGCATCGTGCCTCCCAGAATCATACAATCTTCCATTCCCGTGCCATATCCGCAGGGATTGGGGTATTGGCGATGCACCTCATCGGGAAGCGGCAGATGGGCCAGTTCACGACCCGGTTCGTAACTACTGAGATAGTCGTAAAACATACAGGTAGAGGGGCAATAGAAACGGCTCCATACCATCCGCCAGGCCAACTCGGCACGTTCGTCCTCCTCTGCAGCCCATGCCGGGCAGAGAGTCCACAGACAGACAAGGGAAAGAAGAAGACGATTCATGCTACTTCGCGTCAAAATGAATAACCGAACCCAACAGTCAGATAGATGGGATACATGGAGAAGGTGATGGTCTCAAAATCCTTCTTGAAGATGTCACTCAATCCCCACGAGAGGTCGCCAAAGACATTCAGGTGTTTGAAGGCACGCCAGCTGACACCGGCCTGTACACCCCAAGAGAAGCGTGCCAGGTCGTCAGAGAAGTCGTAGGTAGCTTCGGATACAAAGATTTTGGTTCCTATAGGTGTCTCGTCGCGCAGATAGCCGTCGTATGCCGTACCCGAGAAGTCGCCTTCCAGCAGGTAACTGGCATAGAGTCCTCCTTTGAGGCTGACCCGCGAACTCAACCGATAGAGAGCCGAAACGGGGAGCGTCAAATAAGAGTTATTGACCTGGGTATGAACGCCTCCCGTCCACATGCCCTTCATGTGTCCGTTCTCTTTGCCCACCATCTCCATACTGTAATTCTTGACCGTGGCATCGGTCTTCATACCTTTGTTCTCTAAGCGAAGTGCCACCTGTGCGCCCCATTTGGAACCAAACCACTTGCTCATGCTCCCCTCCAACGAAAGTGCCAACGAGGGACGATAGCGGTCAATGGAGCGTATCTCCTCGGGCAACGGCAACGGAGAGGTTCCACCGATGTTGATACCGGCCTTTACTTCGTACTCGAAGCCCTTTGACGAAAGGCGAAGGATGCTCTGATTGCGGTCTTGCTGAGCATACAGGCCGGAAGCAGAAAGGCAAAGCACACCGGCTATCAGAGAGATAATATGTCTGTTCATATACATACGCTTATTCATTGGAATTATCGGTGAGAATCTCTACATCGTCTACAAAAAGGGTGCTGCCTGCTGCTCCACGGAAGAGGTCGCCGTAGATGCTGGCAGAGAAGACGACAGACAGCTTGTATTGGCCGGTAGCTAACTTGGCCAAATCCAACTCTTTGCCGGGCTGCAGATGGAAAGGAATGTAGAAACGGGTCCAACTGTCGGTTTCCTTCCGCTCCTCCTCGGTGATACGAGCCACCATAACCAAGCGAGGACTGCTCAGCTGGTTGGTGCCGTTGAGATAAGGATTGGCATCATCGGGTTCGTAGACAATGGCATAAATATCAAAACTGTCGCGGGCGGAAGCATTGACACTGCCATCCTTCTCGGTAAAGACGGGGCCCGGCTTATACTTGTAATATCCGGTAACAGCTAACGGCACGAAATTGAAATCGACACCAAACTGAGTTGCCTCCAAAGGCCTGAGTACGGCATGGGTCGGAATGAAGGTACCAAGGAACAGATTGCCAGCAGCGATAGGCATACCCATGCTGACACCCAATTCGGTATTCATGGTCTCCAGCTTGGCACACTTGCCGCTGCGTCCCTGATTGTAGATAATGGTTGGATAGGCATCGGGCGACTTACCGAACGCCACAATCGAGTACCCTCCGTTTCCACTGGCCCAGACATTGAGCTTGGTACCGTCATCGGCCTCTTCGTAGAAGACGTAATACTTGCCCTCGTAGACATCGGCCTTCTCGAAATCAAAACGGGTAGGTACGCCATACTGGTCGGTGGTAACAGTGACCTGATACTCTTTCTTCCATTTCCGGTCTTCGGAAGTGACGGTATAGATTTTTGGGGTGGTAAAATCGCGTATAGTACCGTCATCCGGTTCGATGGTGGCACCGGGGGTCAAGGTGAACGAAAGTTGCATACGGGTAATGTCCGTACCGGGTTTCACATAAATCAGCACCCGACTGTTCTCTACCTGCACATTGCTGGCACAGTCAGCCGGCGAAACCACCTCACAGCTCTCTATATCAGCCTCCGCGTTGAGAGGCTCGTCTTGGATACATGAGGCAGCCAACACTCCCAATAGGAGAAGAAGCGTCCAGAATCTGTTTAGTTTCATGTTCTTTTGGTTATATTAATGTTGTATTATGGACAAAGGTAGCTATTTTCATCCTTTTGCCCTACAGATTCTTTCTTGATTTAACTATTCTTATTACGATGGAACGAGCTATGCCTGTACAAGACAGCAGACGGGTTGATAAGTAAATTGTACTTTCTTGTCAACCCGTCTGTTCACTGTCCGAAAAAGAGACTTCGGCTATCTCCGTCTATGAATCTATCAGTCGGCTTCGCTCAATCTGCGACGACGTGACGGACGTTCCTTTACCGGCTCGGCCTTCACCTCGGGAGCGACTCCTGCCAATTCGGGGTCTATCATGATGCGTCCACAATACTCGCAAACAATGATTTTCTTGCGTGAACGGATGTCCAACTGGCGCTGGGGCGGAATCTTGTTAAAGCAACCACCGCAGGCATCGCGCTGCACGTACACGATACCCAATCCGTTACGTGAATTTTTGCGGATACGCTTGAACGACTGAAGCAGACGCGGCTCAATCTTCGTCTCCAAATCCTTAGCCTTGTCACGCAGACGTTCTTCCTCCTGCTTGGTTTCAGAGACGATTTCATCCAGTTCGGATTTCTTCACCTCCAGGTCTTTTTCGCGTTCCTCTAACTGATGCGTACTGTCTGCAACCTCAGCCGACTTGCTCTGTTCCTGTGCCGTAAACTCGCGGATGCGCTTCTCGCACAGTTCGATTTCCAGTGTCTGGAACTCGATTTCCTTAGTCAGGAAGTCATATTCGCGGTTGTTGCGCACGTTTTCCTGCTGCTCCTTGTATTTAGCCACCGAGGCCTTGGCGGTCTCTATTTCCACTTTCTTACCGGCAATAGACGATTTCAACTCAGCCACCTCGGCCTTGATACGTTCGATACGGGTACTCAGACCTGCAATTTCGTCTTCCAAATCCTGCACTTCCAATGGGAGTTCACCACGCAGTGTCTTGATTTCATCAATCTTGGACAACATGGTCTGTAACTGGAACAGAGTTTTCAGTTTCTGTTCCACAGTCAGTTCCTGAGGGTCTTTTTTTGCTTCTTTAGCCATTTTCGTTACATGTATTTTATGGGATTGGTGTTCACCTTAGTCAACTGTACCTCCAGTTGGGGGAACGCTTCCCTGATTAGGGTATAAAATAATTCTTTCGTATATTGTTCGCTTTCGTAATGTCCTATCTCAGCCAGCAGAATCTCCGACTCATGTCCGAAGAAGTCATGATACTTGATTTCACCGGTCAGGAAGACATCGGCCCGTTGTCTGACGGCTATAGGCAACAGGAAGGCACCCGCACCTCCGCAAAGGGCTACCGTCTGAATCTCACGTCCCATCAGCCGATTGTGCCGCAGGCACTCTACCTCGAAGGTCTTCTTGATGCGTTTCAAGAACTCCAGTTCGGTCTCCGGCTGTTCCAGTTCGCCAATCACCCCGGCACCGCTCTGTGCCCAGCTGTTTTGCAACGGATAGAGGTCGAATGCCGGTTCTTCGTAGGGATGCGCTTTCAGCAAAGCCCGCACCACCGTTGCCTTCAAATAGGCCGGCAGAATGGTCTCAATGCGTACCTCCTGCTCGGTGTGCAGCTCACCTATCTCTCCGCAATAGGGATGAGTCCCCTCTCCTGCCCGGAAAGTACCTTCACCGGTCAGGTTGTAGCTGCACGAGTCATAACGGCCGATAGCACCGCATCCGGCCTCAAACAAGGCCCGGCGCACGGTGTCGGCATGTGCCAACGGCACAAACGTGACCAATTTCAACAACGTCCCTTCCATCGGCTGGAGCACACGTACGTTCGTCAATCCTATCTTCTCAGCCATCTTGAAGTTGACACCTCCCTGTGCATTGTCCAGATTGGTATGGGCTGCATAGAGAGCAATGTCATTCCTAATGGCTTTCAGCATGCAACGCTCCACATAGTCACGCCCGGTGAGCGACTTATATCCCTTGAAGATAAGGGGATGATGGGATATGACAAGATTGAAACCCAAGGCAATCGCTTCATCAAGCACCGCTTCGGTTACGTCAAGACACAACAAAGCCCCTGTAACTTCCGCATCTGTCAATCCAATTTGCAAGCCGGCATTGTCAAATCCGTCCTGCAATGGCAGAGGCGCGAACCGTTCAAGGGCGCTTACTATTTCCTTAATTTTCATTAGAACTCGAAAATTTGGCGCAAAGGTAACAAAAAAAGTCGGTTCTTTACTTTATCTTTGCAAAAAACTTTTGAATATGAAAAAGATTTTGCTCCTCTTTACGATTCTCTTCCTGCTCCCTGCCTGCAGACAGACCTGCCAAGAAGAAGATACTTCAACGATCTGCGAGCCTGAGAATATACCCAAAGCCACAGCCATCCTTTGGGTGGACAAAAACGCAGCACCCATGAAAGGGGCACAGGATGGTGGGCCATCGTTGCGAACGGTCAAGGCCAAGGTAACCATTGACTCACTGGGGCAGGTCAATCTGCACTCCTTCGTCAAGAAGCAAGAGCCCATTGTAGAGGAGTACCTACAGTACCGCCTACAAGAGTTCCGCATCACACCGATGTATTTGGACAGCGGCTACATCCACCCAGGAACTCAATACGTACAACTGCGCTATGTGCCGGGAAAGGTAGGGAACAAGGATGCCTTTAAAAAATTAAAACTTACTAAGATATGATTTTGAATGAAAGAGAAAGCCGCCACGAGCAGGTATTGCACGTGGCACGCCAAATGATGACGGCTGCACGAACCGCTCCGAAAGCAAAAGGGGTAGACATCATAGAGACAATTACCGTAACCGAAGAAGAGCTGAAGGTGCTGGCCGACAAGATGAACCAGATAGCGGAAGCGGAAGGCCGGAAATCCTTTGCGCGTGATGCGGGTAATGTAATGCAGTCGGAATGTGTCGTCCTGATAGGTACACGCGAACTTCCTTTAGGATTGAACTGCGGATATTGTGGTTCTGCCACGTGTGCCGCCCGCACCGAAGGCGTACCTTGCGCCATCAACTCCGTAGATGTAGGCATCGCCATCGGTTCGGCATGTGCCACAGCTGCCGACCTGCGGGTAGACACCCGGGTGATGTACTCTGCCGGATTGGCAGCACAGCGTCTTGGTTGGATGGAAGGATGCCGCACGCTATTGGCCATTCTGGTGAGCGCGTCGTCCAAAAGCCCCTTCTTCGACCGCAAGGTGTGACCGACAAGCGAAACCAAACAATCATCCATCAACGAAAAGAATCAAAATGGGATATATTGGCGTAATCAATCAATCGGAATCCTCCGACCGCAGTTACCAAGTGCGATTTGGTAAAAACATAGACATCCAAGTGGAACAACGTGCACCGCACCTGCCTGCCGAATGGGCCCCGCAGAGCGGCATCCAACTGACCTGGCCTCATGCCGGTACCGACTGGGCCTACATGCTTGACGAGGTGGAACGTTGCTTCATCCACATTGCCCGCGAGATAGCCCGCAGACAACCGTTGCTCATTGTCACCCCCCATCCCGATGAAGTGAAGCAAAAGATTGCCTCTACGGTACCTATGGAACAAGTCCGGCTGGTAGCATGCGACACCAACGACACCTGGGCACGCGACCACGGAGCCATCACATTGATGGACGTGGAGGGTCCCACGCTGCTCGACTTCAAGTTCAACGGCTGGGGATTGAAGTTTGCCGCCGACAAGGACAACCTCATCACCCGCCGACTGGTGGAAGCCGGTGCGTTGAAAGGACGCTATACCAACCGCCTCAACTTTGTATTGGAAGGCGGTTCTATTGAAAGTGACGGCCAAGGCACTTTGCTGACTACATCGGAATGCCTCCTCTCACCCAACCGAAACGGACAGATGAACCGCATCGAGATTGAGGAGTATCTGCGGAGTACCTTCCATGCAGAACGGGTATTATGGGTAGATGACGGCTATCTGGCCGGTGACGATACGGACAGCCACATCGACACGCTGGCACGCTTCTGTCCGGGAGACACCATTGCTTATGTGAAATGTACCGACCCCATGGACGAGCACTACGAGGCCCTGCACCGGATGGAGCTACAGCTACAATCATTCCGCACAGCGGATGGCAGACCTTACCGCCTGCTGCCGTTGCCCATGGCTGACAAGATAGAGGCAGAGGGTGAACGGTTGCCGGCAACCTATGCCAACTTCCTGGTGATGAACGAAGCGGTACTCTACCCCACATACGACCAGCCTCACAACGACCAACGTGCCAAGGAGGTGCTACAGCAGGCATTCCCCGGTCGTGAAGTGATAGGCATTGACTGCCGTGCCCTCATCAAGCAACACGGTTCGCTCCACTGTGTCACCATGCAATATCCAATAGGTGTTATAAAATAAAAATACTTTTATATACTCTATGCAAAAAACACATGATTAAGGGAGTATTTGTAGGGGCGGAATATTTTCCGCCCAAGATGCTGACAAGTAAATTATTGGGCGGAAAATATTCCGCCCCTACAGTATTCTATAGCATTCTATTGTTACACTAAATCAATAATCTAAAAAACATATATTTATGAATATCAAAGAAGCATTTATAGATTACCTAATAGGAATAGACCAGTATCGTCAGTATTGCTGCGATAAAACGAAATGTACTGTTTTTATAGAAATGATGAAGGATGAGTATATTAAAGCTTTTAACTCAGACCCCTTTGACGTAAATAATATCAATTCTCATATCGCATTAATTCGATCCAATTTGCAAAAAAGGAATAATTCATTTGTATCGTATAATCAAAAAACAGGTAGCGGAGTACCTCATGCTATTTTGAATAAACATCTAATAGACTTCCTAACCCAAATGAACTCAGGAGAACAAGAAGGCAGCATTACATCATCTGTCACATTAACAAATGTTCCTAAAGGAAACAATATCACTCATACAAAAAAACTGAAAATAGGACTCATCCAACAAGCAAACACCGCTGACTTGCGGACAAACTTAATGAACCTGGCCAAGAGCATCGAATCGTGTGCGGCACACGGCGCACAGCTCGTTGTATTGCAGGAACTGCACAATTCCCTCTATTTCTGCCAGACAGAGAATACCCAACTCTTCGATTTGGCCGAACCTATCCCCGGCCCCTCTACCGGATTCTACTCCGAACTGGCAGCCTCCCATCAGATTGTCTTGGTCACTTCACTTTTTGAGAAGCGTGCCCCCGGCTTATATCACAATACGGCTGTTGTATTCGATCGCGACGGAAGCATGGCCGGCAAGTATCGCAAGATGCATATCCCCGACGATCCGGCCTACTACGAGAAATTCTACTTCACGCCCGGCGACCTTGGATTCCAGCCCATCCAGACCTCGCTCGGGAAGTTAGGTGTATTGGTTTGCTGGGACCAATGGTATCCCGAAGCTGCCCGCCTGATGGCCTTGCGCGGTGCCGAAATACTGATTTACCCTACCGCCATCGGCTGGGAAAGCAGTGATACCGACGATGAAAAACGGCGCCAACTGAATGCCTGGATTATCTCACAGCGTGGCCATGCCGTAGCCAATGGCCTGCCGGTGGTATCTGTGAACCGTGTCGGTCATGAGCCCGATCCGTCGGGACAAACCCGTGGCATACAGTTCTGGGGGAACAGTTTTGTAGCGGGTCCGCAAGGCGAACTGTTGGCACAAGCCTCTAACGACCGGTCGGAGAATATGGTTGTAGAGGTTGACATGGAGCGGTCGGAGAATGTGCGCCGCTGGTGGCCCTTCCTGCGCGACCGTCGCATTGACGCCTACGAAGGAATCACCCGCCGTTTTTTGGATGAGTGATATTAAGAAACTCTAAATTGCATTTACCTAACACACTGAAATCCAGCAATTGTTTCCATGAGGTAAGTTACCTACCCTAAAGTGTCATCTTGCATGGGACAGTGAAATGAAGTTACCTTTGCATCGTCAAATCATAAAAAACAAAACGTATGAATCAAGCAAAAGTACTGCAATCTACCACCGGCTACAGCGTAGCCACAGTAGGCAATCTTGCCACTTTCGAAGGCAAGGCATTCATTAAAGAACTGGTAGGTAGCACCTCCATGGAGGTGTCGTTCGGTTCATTGGCTCCCGGTCAGGCCGTACCCTTCTTCCACAAGCACAAACAGAACGAGGAACTCTACATCGTGCTGAGCGGCGAAGGAGTGTTTACCCTTGACGGCACAGAGGTAAACGTTGCCTCGGGCAGCACGGTACGCATAGCCCCCTCCGTGAGCCGATGCACCCGTTGTGTGGGGAATGTCCCGCTGGTGTACATCTGCATCCAAGCCAAGGAAGGCTCGTTAGAGCAGTACACCATGACCGACGGCATCATAGAGCAGTAACCCATTCCCCGGCAGACCTATGAACAGCGAACTGCTTTTCCCCGAATGTCCTGTACGCAACGTGCTGGCTCGTATTGGCGACAAATGGTCGCTGTTAGTGATGCACACCCTGCACCAGCATGAGGTTCCCATGCGGTTCTCCGCCCTGCAGCGAGCCTTGCCGGACATCACGCAAAAGGTGATGACGACTACACTGCGCCGTTTGGAGGCCGACGGCTTCGTACAGCGTACGGTCTATCCCGAAGTTCCTCCGCGCGTGGAGTATCTGCTCACCGACCGTGCCTGTTCGTTCCTTCAGGCCTGCCAACCGATGATACAATGGGCCATTGACCACATGGCCGCCATTCTGAAAGACCGAAGCGCACATGCCGTAGAATAAGACGAGAAGCGGTTCTGCGCAACGAATCACTTGAACGTCACCCGGCGGTTCATCACAAAATTGACGGCACCATAGACAATGAGACCTAAGAACTGTGCCAAGTATTCGTTGCATCCGAACCACTCGACCAGTATGACAAGAAAAAGAAATTGTGCGCCGTATGCCAGCGCAAAAGCAAATGAGAAGAGCAACACCTGTCGGCAGGTGTTGCTCTTCTCATTTGTGACTCCCGGCAAAGCCGGGTCAGCCTGTTCGTGTATGAAAATCCAATGCTTGCTCCAGAGGAAGTTGTGGATCTGGGCAATCAGATAAGCTACGACGTTGGAAAGCATATAACCGGCCCGCACGACATCCATCATCACCCACACGACAACAGCGGTAATCAGCGCATTCAGCGTGCCTATCACTGCAAAGCGACAGATGCGGACCGACTCTTTCATCCCCCCTTACGCTTGTGGTATATCCACCTTCAGGCAAAGTTCGTCCAGCTGTTTCTGGTCAAGGTACCCCGGGGCATCCAGCATGACGTCGCGTCCGCTATTGTTCTTCGGGAAGGCAATGCAATCGCGAATGCTGTCCAATCCTGCAAAGATGCTCACCCAGCGATCCAATCCGTAAGCCAAGCCACCGTGAGGAGGTGCACCATACTTAAAGGCATTCATCAGGAAGCCAAACTGCTCTTGGGCACGTTCGGGCGTGAAGCCCAGAATCTCGAACATCTTGGCTTGCAACTGTGCATCATGGATACGGATAGAACCGCCACCTACTTCAATACCGTTGCATACCATATCGTAAGCATCCGCACGGACAGCTGCCGGATCTGTATCCAGCAAGGGGATATCCTCGTCCTTCGGATGCGTGAAGGGGTGGTGCATGGCCATCAGACGATTCTCTTCGTCACTCCACTCAAACATCGGGAAGTCAACCACCCACAATAAAGCGAACTTGTTCTTGTCACGCAATCCCAATTGGTTGCCCATCTCCAGACGAAGTTCACAGAGTTGCTTGCGCGTCTTCATGGCATCATCGCCACTCAGTATCAGCATCAAGTCACCCGGCTTGGCTCCGAATGCCTCCTTCATCTGCTGCAGTACCTCCTGCGTATAGAACTTGTCGACACTCGACTTCACATTACCGTCGGCTTCCACACGGGCATACACCATACCCTTGGCACCAATCTGCGGACGCTTCACATATTCGGTCAGCGCATCCAGCTGCTTGCGGGTATAGTGAGCAGCCCCTTCGGCACAAATACCACCGATGTAAGCGGCATTGTCGAATACCGAGAAGCCATGTCCCTTCAATATATCCATCAGTTCGACGAACTTCATGCCGAAACGCAAGTCGGGCTTATCGCTGCCATAGTACTTCATGGCTTCTGCCCACGGCATTCGCAAGAAGGGACCTTCCAGCTCTACGCCACGAATCACTTTGAACAGGTACTTGGCCATACCTTCAAACAGGTTGATGACATCGTCCTGTTCCACAAAAGACATTTCGCAGTCAATCTGTGTGAATTCCGGCTGACGGTCGGCACGCAAGTCTTCGTCGCGGAAACACTTGGCAATCTGGAAGTAACGGTCGAATCCACTGACCATCAGCAACTGCTTCAATGTCTGCGGGCTCTGCGGCAAGGCATAGAACTGACCCGGATTCATGCGCGAAGGCACCACGAAGTCGCGTGCACCCTCGGGAGTTGAGCCAACCAATACCGGTGTCTCCACTTCAATGAAACCTTGTTCATCCAAATACTTACGCACCTCGATAGTCATCTTGTGGCGCAACTCCAAATTCTTGCGAACAGCCTGACGGCGCAAATCCAAGTAACGATACTTCATACGGATATCATCTCCGCCATCGGTGTTGTCCTCAATGGTAAAAGGAGGCGTCAGGGCACTGTTCAGTACCTTCAACTCGCTGACACAGATTTCAATGTCGCCCGTTGGGATATTGGCGTTCTTGCTGAAACGTTCGTTCACTGTTCCCTTGACTTGGATGACGTATTCCCGTCCCAGCTTATTGGCTTGCTCACACAAGGCTGCATTCACCTCTTCGTTGAAAACCAACTGCGTGATGCCATAGCGGTCGCGCAGGTCAACGAAGGTCATGCCACCCATCTTGCGGCTACGCTGCACCCATCCGGCCAGCGTCACTTGCTTGTTCACGTCGGAGATACGAAGTTCTCCGCAGGTATGCGTTCTATACATATTTAATATGATTATTACTCAAGTCTCGCAAGTTTCAGACATGCGAAACTTGAAATTATTATACGTTTGCATTTTTATCGCGCAAAAATACAGAAAACTATCCATACCCACACACTTTCCCGCTTGTTTTTTTGGAGGCTGCTACGAAGAGATTTGACGTAGAAACACAGCAAATGAAGAGAAAGGAAGAGGGTCAAAACAATTTCTTAATCTGATTTTTCCCCTTACCCAGCAAGGCCTTATTGGTCTGTGTGATATCCTCGAAGATGGTTTCATTGAGTTGCTTCAGGCCGTTGATATAATCTTGAGCACGACGGAACACATTGAAACTGTTCTTCTCCACCACGCTGGGCACAATCACCCGCAACCCTTTCTGCATAATCTTCACGGCAATGTCACTGCCCATCATCACGGGGTCGCCGTCAAAATGAGCGACGCCCGGTTTCCCCCGATGGATATGGAGGCTCTTGCAGCGGAACGTCTTGACGCGGCTGTTCTGATCGATGGTGCGATTGAAGAGCTGAAAAGAGAGGGTCGGTACTTCCAATACCGTAAACGGCTCCAGAATGGTTACATCCAAAAGGCCGTCAGTCAATGTGGCCTGTGGCGTGATGTAAGCATTGTTACCATACTGCGAGGCATTGCCACAAGCTATCACGAACGCCTTGTAACGCGAGGAGATGCCATCCATCTCCAGTTCGTATGTTTCGGGCTTGTACTTCAGGCTTTCAGTCAGTGTCTTTTCCAGATAGGTCAAAGGTCCCCGCTTGCCAGCCTGGGCAAACTTCAGACTTACGAAAGCATCAAATCCCACTCCGCAGGTACAAAAAAAGGGAAGGTCGTTGATCATGCCATAATCAATGGTATCCATCACTCCTTCGTTCAGGATGTCAATGGCCCGCTTGGATTCCATAGGTATCTGCAGGTGACGCGCCAACCCGTTGCCCGAGCCGCAAGGTATGATGCCCAATGCCGTGTCGGTATGTACCAACGCCCGCGCAATCTCATTGATGGTACCGTCACCGCCTATCGCCACTACCGCAAAAGCACCTTTTCTGGCCCACTCGGCAGCAATCTCCGTGGCATGACCGGCATACTCGGTATAGACGATTTCAGGAAGATAGACCTCTTTATCCAGCTTCTCATCCAGCCACTTCAAAATCTGCTCTTTGCTTTGGGTTCCAGATATGGGGTTAATGACAAATACTATGTGTTTCTTCTGTTCGTCCATGCGCGAAATGGGTTGTTTTGATATAGTTTCGTATCACAAAAGTAATACATTTTATTCACATTTTGTTCATTTACCCCATCTAAAACGATATTTGAATAGTTTTTTTGACTAAAAAGAATCATATAACAACACTTTTTCGTATCTTTGTAGCCTGGTTTAAAAAGATATTGGACAAAAGACAAGAATATTCATATATATAAATAGGAACATTTCATGGGTTTACTTAAAGAAAGATATGCGAAATACGACTTGCCGCAACAATATATGGCTCAGGGCGTATATCCTTATTTTCGCGAGATTGACAGCCATCAGGATACAGAAGTAATGATGGACGGTAAAAAGGTTCTGATGTTTGGTTCCAATGCCTATATGGGCCTGACTTATGACAAGCGAATCATTGATGCAGCCATCGCTGCCACCGAGAAATACGGAACAGGCTGTGCCGGTTCACGCTTCCTGAACGGAACACTCGACATCCACGTCGAGCTGGAGAAAGAGCTGGCAGCCTTTGTAGGTAAAGATGATGCCCTCTGCTTCTCAACGGGTTTCACCGTGAACGAGGGAATCATCCCTGCTGTGGTAGGACGTACAGATTACATCATCTGCGATGACAGAGACCATGCCTCTATCGTAGACGGTCGGCGACTTTCGGCCGCCACTCAGCTGAAGTACAAGCACAATGACATGGAGGATTTGGAGAAAAAGCTGCAAAAGTGTGAGCCGGATGCCATCAAACTGATAGTGGTAGACGGTGTCTTCTCCATGGAAGGCGATCTGGCCAACCTACCTGAGATTGTACGGCTGAAGAAGAAATACAACGCCAGCATCTACGTAGACGAAGCACACGGATTGGGCGTGTTCGGCAAACAAGGACGAGGCGTTTGCGACCACTTCGGCGTAACCGACGATGTGGACCTGATAATGGGAACCTTCAGCAAATCATTGGCATCTATCGGCGGATTCATTGCCGGAGACAAAGAAGTCATCAACTGGCTGCGCCACACGGCTCGTTCGTACATTTTCCAAGCCAGTGCCACTCCCGCAGCTACAGCTGCTACCCGCGAAGCGCTTCACATCATACAGAACGAACCTGAACGCATCCAGGCTCTGTGGAATATCACCAACTACGCACTTGAAAAATTCCGTGATGCCGGTTTCGAAATCGGTGATACAGAGTCACCCATCATCCCTCTCTATGTACGTGATACAGACAAGACATTTCTGGTAACCAAAATGGCGTTTGACGAAGGCATCTTCATCAATCCCGTCATTCCACCTGCTTGCGCTCCGCAAGATACACTGGTTCGCGTGGCATTGATGGCTACACACACCAAGGAACAGGTGGATTATGCGGTCGAGCATCTGGCAAAATGCTTTAAGGAGCTGGGCATTGTGAAATAACAGACGAAAGTCTGAAGGCATACAAGCCAATCTGACACTAATTTCTGAATGAAGAGGTGTCAGATTGGCTTTTTCTTTGCTTGTTTCCGAACAAATTCCTACATTTGTTGATGTATTTACTAACTCATTTAAAATAGAATGCGTATGAAGCTACTGAAAATTGCAGTTATCCTGCTACTCGGCATCCACATGGCATGCACGGAAGACAAAAGAATGACTACAGAAGTGATTACCGAATCAGGCCCTATCGAAGGGTATGAAGCGGAAGGTATGAAAATCTTCAAAGGAATCCCCTTTGCTGCACCACCCGTAGGTGAACTGCGTTGGAAGGCTCCCCAACCGGTGAAACCTTGGACGGAGAAGCTGATGACGAAAGAATACGCCGCAGGACCTATCCAAGGAGAACCCTCACCCATGTATAGCGAAGACTGCCTCTACCTGAATGTCTGGACTCCTGCCCAACGCACAGACGAGAAGTTGCCCGTCCTGGTATGGATATATGGAGGAGGCTTTTCATTCGGAACGACGGCTGACCCCAACTATGACTGCGAAGAGCTGGCACGCAAGGGGGGCATTGTAATGGCCAGTATCAACTACCGCGTAGGGCAACTGGGTTTCCTGGCTTTGCCGGAACTGAGTGCCGAGAACGAGCATCACGTATCCGGCAATTACGGCCTTCTGGACCAAATGGCAGGTTTGGCATGGATTCAACGGAACATCGAACGATTTGGCGGTGACCCCAACCGAGTGACCATCTTTGGTGAATCGGCCGGCGGCATATCAGTCAGCATGTTGTGCGCCTCACCTTTGGCGAAAGGATTGTTCCACGGAGCCATCTCACAGAGCGGCGGTTCGTTTGGCCCTACCCGCCCGACTACCTATCCAGGTGAAAACATGAAGACATTGGCCGATGCCGAGAACGACGGCCAACGCATCATGCAGTCACACGGCGCCACTTCCTTGGCCGAGCTCCGTGCCATGGATGCCAGCAAGTTTGCGGGCAGGGGACTGGGAGCCGGCGGATGGCCCATCGTAGACGGATATGTGATACCCGGAGACCAGTCAGAACTCTACGCTGCAGGCCAATACAACGATGTGCCTGTATTGATTGGATACAATTCGGACGAAGGTGCCAGCTTCTCGTTTGGCATGAGCAGCCAGGAACGCTACGAACAGAGCACCCGCCTGCGTTACGGTCCGCACGCAGAGGCACTGCTGAAAGCCTACCCCTATACCACAGCAGACGGTGGGAAGAGCGCACGTGACCTGGTGCGTGATGCAGCCTTCGGATGGCAGACATGGAAATGGGCGCAGCTGCAAGCACAAACCGGCAAGCAAAAGGTATTCCTATACTATTTCGACCAACATCCCGATTATCCGGAAGGCTCTGAGAATTTTGGGAAGGGATCTTATCACGGACAAGATGTCAATTTTGTATTCCAACACACCAAAGGGTTTGAACGTCCTGAGGTAGATTGTCCGCTCTCTGACATCATGGGACGTTATTGGGTGAACTTTGCCACCTGTGGCGACCCCAACGGAGAGGGTTTGCCCCAGTGGCCGGCCTTTGACAATCAGCAACCACAGGTCATGCACCTGACCGGACCGGAACCTTATGCCGGTGAAGTGCCCAGCGAAGCCTCATTGAAAGTACTTGATGACTATTTCAGCTGGCGTAGAACCGCCGAAGGAAAAGAGTGGGCTAAATAAGGAACATATGTTCCCAAGTTCTTTCTCTCCCGCTGCTCAAAACGGCAGCGGGAGAGATTTTTTTTATTTGCCCAACAACTGTTGTGCTGCCAGTACCAGGAACATGTAATGTGACGAACCACCGCCCAACACGTACTCTGTCTGTTGCCACAAGAAGGGGAAGGTAAGCAATTCAGGGAAATCGGGACGAATCAAAGCAGTACCCGAAATGACTCCACCAGGAATGTACGACCAATCGGCACGATTCAAGCCATAGCCGACCGTAGCCGACTGTGCCCCCACACCCGAGGCAAAAGAGGCCTGATTGGAACCGGGATGACAACCCAATACGAAGTTAAGCGCATTGAAGACAGGTGCCGGCGAGAAGATGTCGGGATAAGCCGATGCCAGGAAATAGTGCTGGAAGCCAAAGCGCTGGATGTCCCATCCTGCCCCCCAGATGTGCGGACGATACAGAATGCCATAGGGAGTCTCTTTCACGGTCTTCTCCAACTCTTCTTTATAACCGAGCAATGCCTTGCGGAAAGCGGCTGAGAAGGCACGTGCGCGCTTGTCCTTGAGCGCGGCAAACGACTGCTCGACACGGGCCATACACCAACCCGTTCTCGATATCATCTTGATAATCATTTCCTGGTTATCCAACAGATAGTTCATATACGGCTTCTCACCCGTTGTCAGATACAACTCGGCAGCCGCCTGAATTTTGGCTCCTACCGTCCATCCGGAAGAAGCATCTGTCTGATCATAAATACGACGGGCTATATCCAGGCAATGTACACTCAATGTATCGTTGAAATTCTTCAATACTCGTGAGACAGCTGCCAGTTGAGCCGCCGTCGAGAGTTCGCGCGACGGATTGTTCTCCGTAAAAATCCACCGGTCATCAGCATTTCCAGGTTTACCATCGGTCATGGCCGAGGCATCGCCCAGCATCACATACTGACGCAAACCGCTGCAGATGATGCCACGATAGAGACGTCCCAATGCCAAGTAACTGTTTACCACACTGAGTGCTCCATTCTCTATCTGTTGCAGCAAGTCGTTTTTCCCGTCGGGTTGATGAATCTCGGTGATGCGCTTTATCTGGTCGATAGAGGTCACGTCAATATCCGGATGGAATGCTTCATAGGCCAGCGTCAGGATGTAAGATTCACCGGCTTGTGACTCCACGCGGAGGTCAAAATCACCGGCATCGTGCCATCCGCCGATGTTCACATTCTTCACCTGCTCACCAGCCTTATAGTTGCCATAGCAATCCGGACGTTGGTCATAGCCATCAATGTGATCGCCCACCGATGCCATCAGTGCATCGTCCATGTGGCAATAGTCATGCCATACACGATACTTCTCATTGACGCGCATGTGACACATCTGTACGGGCAAGAAATACTCGATGACCGGTTGCCACACACCACGGTCATACACGTCGTCGGCAATACGGAATATTGGTGAAAGGGCATCACCATATTTCACCTGATAGAGTCCCGGTTCCTGCACGTCAGAGAAGTCGGCCTTCAGGTAATTATATCGCAGGAACTGACCCCACACTGTTGGTGCCACGGTACGTACCACCTTGGTTTCGGTTGCATCGATACGAAGCAGCTGTGCCTCTTCCTTCCGCGTATCACGACGGTCTGTTTCGATGACTGCCACCTTTTCTTGAGCTGAATGATAACCTATCTGGGATGTCTGCACCACGGGCGTATAGATCCAGTCCTTCACCACACTGGGTGTGATGCGCCAGCGGATGGCCCCCCGGGTAACACCAGCAGCAATGGGGGTACGCAGCACGAACCAACCGTTGTTGTGGTTCATTCGTCCGTCAAACAGCTGCAAGTCTCCCGTCAACGATTCTACCGTAAAACGACTGTAGGGGTCGTCGGGTTGCGAAGTAAACACACGTCCCGTTGCATAGGGTTCGGCAATGACATCATCGGCCACAATGGGGCTATACCCTTCGCCCAGCAATCGCTGCATGTCGGCCAAAGAGCCTTTGCCCGTATAGTAGTCGCCGGGATGCAGATGGTTGGGAGTGGTGGTCAGCAACGGTGCATTGGGTTGCTGCGGATAGATGCCACTCTGCTTGTCCATAATCCAAGGTTTGCCGAAAAGGGTACCCGGAAAAAGTTCCAGGTTGAATCCGACCTTACCGATAAAGGTGTCGGGGATGGGACGATCCAGATCAACTGTCACTTCTACCCCACTGCCGACCGCCTCTACACGCACCGTATAGGTAAACTGCAAGTCGGGATAGATCATCGGATTGAAGCCTGTCATGTGACGAGCCGAATCGGGATAGCACAACGTAGCCACAATGGCGTTGCCCTCCACCTTTCTGCCCAACTGCTTGGGTACGGGTTGCCACTGCCCGGGCGTTGCTTCCAGCCGGATATCGCCATTGGTTGCAATGCGGTGTCCGTTCATCAATAAAGATATTCCCCCCTGATGTCCTTCCGGATAGATGTCATCAAAGGCCATCACGTCTACTCCCTGATTGTTGAAGTAGCCCGACGAAGTCAGCTTGAAGTCCTGTGCCGATAGAGACCATCCGCCACATAGCATCAAAGCCAACGCCGTTAATGTTGCTTTCTGTTTCATAAGATTAAATATTAGTTTAACATCGTGTTGCGCAAAAATACGCTATCCCGCCCGCATTTCAAAGCCAATCGACAGAAAAATAGGGGTACAAAATCGCATTAACGAGTTATTTTGATTAAGAGGTGCATCTCGGAATAACTTTTTCGTGCAAGTATGAAAGTTATTCAATCGATTTTATCTAAATTTGCATATATACACCAACTAATGAAGAAGATGAGAAAAGAAGATTTCATGCGACAAGCCATCCAGCTGGCTGTGGACAATGTGGCCAACGGAGGAGGTCCCTTCGGTGCCGTCATCGTACGAGGAGACGAGGTGATTGCCACAGGAGTGAACAGAGTCACCGCCAATCACGATCCTACGGCACATGCCGAAGTGAGTGCCATTCGTGCCGCCTGCCAGCGGCTTCAGACATTCGACCTGACGGGATGCGACATCTATACTTCATGCGAGCCATGTCCCATGTGTCTGGGTGCCATCTATTGGGCGCACCTGGACCGGGTGTATTACGGATGCCACAAAGGCGATGCGGCTGCGGCGGGCTTTGACGACTCCTTTATTTACGATGAGTTGGCGTTAGATCTGCGACATCGACATAAGTATATCGAGGAGCTGCTACCGGAAGAGGCACAACGCTCATTCGATGCCTGGCGCGCGAAAGAGGACAAAATTGAATATTAAACCCTGAAGAAAAAGAAAAGGCAGGAACATCTGATGCGTGGTCTTTTCCGACCGAATCAGCAGTTCCTGCCTTTATCGCTCCCTATCTAACTGATAGAGGAGGCCTTTCCGTTGCGTTTACTTGCTCTTTTTCTTCCAGAGTTGGGTCATCTCTTCCAGCGTCTTGCCTTTGGTCTCGGGCACCAGTTTCCAGACGAAGAGGGCTGCCACCACACAGATGATGCCATAGAGGGCGTATGCGAACATGTGACCGAACTTGTCGCCCATCTCACCCAAACGCATGTTGTACATCGGTACGAAGGTAGACGAGACAATGAAGTTGAATATCCATTGGAATGCCACGGCGATGGCAACGGCTGCACCACGTATGGTATTGGGGAATATCTCGGCAATCAGAACCCAACAAATCGGTCCCCAGCTGAACATGAACGAAGCGCTATACACCATGATGCTGATGACCGATACCAACGCCGGCATACCACTCACCAGATTGCATATAGCCACACCGAACGCGCCAATAGCCATACCGATGGAGCCGGAGATGAGCAACGGCTTGCGCCCCCACTTCTCCACCGTAAAGACGGCCAGCAGCGTGAAGAGTATATTGACGACACCCATCATCACAGTTTGCACCATCGGATTGCCCATGCCCATGCTTTCAAAGATGCGCGGGGCGAAGTAAAGTACGGCATTGATACCGACGGCTTGCTGGAATACACTCAGCATGATGCCGATGAAGATGACCAGCCAACCGTAGGTGAAGAGACGTTCGGTCTTCTCGTGGGCAGTTGCCTTGATTTCTGCCAGAATAGCTTTGGCTTGTGTCAAGCCGTTGATACGTGCCAAAACGTTCAGTGCCTTCTCGTCGCTACCACACATGGCCAAATAGCGAGGCGTCTCGGGCACGAACAGCACTAACAGGGCGAACAATCCGGCAGGTACAGCCTCGCTGACAAACATCAGTCGCCAACCCGTCTCGATGGTCCATGCCGCTGCCTCGGGGTTCATAATCTGGTTGACCCCGTTCACCAAGTCGATGACCGGATTGACATTACTTCCCAGAATCAAGAAGTTGACAAAATAGACCACCAGCTGACCGAAAATAATGGCAAACTGGTTCCACGACACCAACGTACCGCGGATGTTGCTCGGCGCAATCTCGGCAATGTACATGGGACAGATGGCCGATGCCAATCCGACACCAATACCGCCCAACACACGATAGAGGTTGAATGCTACCAGCAATGAATAGCTGGGCACGCCGTGATTGAAGAAAATGAATTCGGGATTGTAAGAGCCCAGTGCTGACAAGAAGAATAGTATGCCGGCCACGAAGAGCGAGCGCTTGCGTCCCAAATTGGAGGCAAAGAAACCTGAAATTGCACTACCGATGATGCAACCTATCAGGGCACTGCTTGAAGTGATGCCATGCACGGCATCGGTATAGGCGAAGTCCTGTGCGCCCATGAAGAAAGCCTGCAAGCCCTTTTCCGCACCCGAGATGACGGCCGTGTCATATCCGAAGAGCAATCCTCCGATGACCGCCACCAGCACGATAGAGAAAAGATAGGCTTTGCTGCCTTTGTCTGTATTCATCATGATACTTTAATATGAAAGGGTTAGTGATAGGAAGAGGAACAAAAATTGGCGGTTCCCCTATCCAAAACGAAGGGGGTACGCCCCTTTTTGAACAGGAGCGCACCCTCTGTACTAATTTGTCAAATGGTTCGGTTCAAGACGTTCCACAGCCATTCATTAGCAATACATTGCCACGATAGCCTCGTAGAGTTCCTGCTTGCCACTGGTCTGCTTGGGTTCGCCATTTGCCTTGGCATAAGCTACCACTTCTTCCAAGCTCAGCTTGCCCTCTTCAAACTCCTTACCCTTGCCTGCGTCGAAGGAAGCGTAGCGGTCGGCCAGCATCTGCTTGTAGGGTGACTCTTCCAGCAACTTGGCTGCGCATTCCAGTGCACGTGCCATGGCATCCATACCGGCGATGTGAGCGATGAAGATATCCTCCAGGTCGGTAGAGTTGCGACGGGTCTTGGCATCGAAGTTCGTACCACCGTTGCCCAAGCCACCGCCACGGATAATCTGCATCATGGCCTGAACCAGTTCATAGTTGTCGATGGGGAACTGATCGGTATCCCAACCGTTCTGGTAGTCACCGCGGTTAGCGTCAATCGAACCCAGCATACCGTTGTCAACGGCTACAGCCAGTTCGTGTTCGAAGGTGTGTCCGGCCAATGTAGCGTGGTTCACCTCAATGTTCACCTTGAAGTCCTTGTCCAGGTTGTGAGCCTTCAGGAAGCCGATAACGGTTTCTGTATCTACGTCATACTGATGCTTGGAGGGTTCCATCGGTTTCGGTTCAATCAGGAAGGTACCCGTGAATCCCTTGCTACGTGCATAGTCGCGAGCCAGTGTCAGCATCTGAGCCAAGTGTTCCTTTTCACGCTTCTGATCGGTGTTCAGCAATGACATGTAGCCTTCGCGTCCGCCCCAGAATACATAGTTGGAACCGCCCAGTTCAATAGTAGCGTCGATGGCGTTCTTTATCTGAACAGCTGCACGTGCCACTACGTCGAAGTCGGGATTGGTAGCTGCACCGTTCATGTAGCGTGCATGACCGAATACGTTAGCCGTACCCCACAGCAGCTTGATGCCTGTCTCGGCCTGCTTCTGCTTCAGGTAAGCCACTACCTCCTTCAAGTTAGCTTCATACTGTTCGATAGTTTCTGCCTCGGCACAGAGGTCGGTATCATGGAAGCAGTAGTATTCGATACCCATCTTCTGCATGATTTCGAAGCCGGCATCAGCCTTGTTCTTGGCAGCCTGTACCTTGTCGGGGTCACCGTTCCAGGGGAACTTCTTCGTGCCGCCTCCGAACTGGTCGCCACCTTCTGCACAGAGAGTATGCCACCAAGCCATAGCGAACTTCAGCCATTCGCTCATCTTCTTACCCATAATTACCTTGTCGGCATCATAGTAATGGAATGCCATGGGGTTCTTGCTCTCTTTTCCTTCAAATTTGATTTTCCCAATACCAGGGAAGTACTCTTTCGTTGCCATAATTTTTCTGTTTTTTAATAAGGGGTTAATATTCTGTATTCTGTTTATTTGTTTTCTGTCAGTCGTTTTATTTGGCCATTGATTTTTCTAAACGGTATTTCCACCGCTCGTAAGCCTCTTGGTATTCGCTGCGCTTGCTTTGGTTCGGCTCTATCACATCCAATTTCTCCAGCGTAGCAAAGGCCTCGTTGTTGTCCTTATAGATGCCGGCACCGATACCGGCTCCCTTGGCGGCTCCTACCGACCCGTCGGTATCATACAATTCGATGGTAGCACCGGTCACACCTGCCAATGTGTCGCGGAAGATGGAACTGAGGAACATGTTGGCATGGCCGGCATGAATCTTCTGCACGGGAATGCCCATCTGCTCCATGATGTCGATGCCATACTTGAAGGAGAATACGATGCCTTCCTGCGCTGCACGTACGATGTGCTGTTTGCCATGCAGGTTGAAGTTCAAGCCACGAATGGAGCAGTTGATTTCCTTGTTCTCCAGCATACGCTCGGCACCGTTGCCAAAGGGCAGGATGCTGACACCTGCACTGCCGATGGGTGCCTGCGAGGCCAGCACGTTCATCTCGTTGTAACTGATGCCCTCGGGAGCGATGTTACGCTTCACCCACGAGTTAAGGATGCCCGTACCGTTGATACAAAGCAATACACCCAGACGTGTCTGATCGGCCGTATGGTTGACGTGCGCGAAAGTATTGACACGGCTCTTGGGATCGTAGTTTACCGAGCCGTTCACGCCATATACTACACCGCTGGTACCTGCCGTCGAAGCGATTTCACCCGGATTGAACACATTCAGCGACACGGCGTTGTTCGGTTGGTCACCGGCCCGATAAGTGATGGGGGTACCCTCTTTCAATCCCAGTTCGCGTGCGGCAGCTGCATTCACCCGTCCCTGCTCTGCAAAAGTAGGTTTGATGTCGGGAATCAAAGCCGAATCAAATCCATAGTAGTCCATCAGGAAGTCTGCCAGCCGGTTGTTCTTGAAGTCCCAGAACATACCTTCTGACAAGCCCGATACGGTGGTGCAGATTTCGCCGCTCAGACGCATGGCAATGTAGTCGCCCGGCAGCATGATTTTGTAGATGCGTTCATAGATATCCGGTTCATTCTCCTTCACCCATGCCAGCTTGGAGGCAGTGAAGTTACCGGGTGAGTTCAGCAGATGCGACAGGCACGTCTCCTCGCCCAATGTCTGGAAGGCCTTCTGTCCGTAGGGCACTGCACGCGAATCGCACCAAATGATAGCCGGACGCAACACATTCTGGTCCTTGTCCACGCACACCAGCCCGTGCATCTGATACGAGATACCGATGGCCTTGATTTCGCCACCGCTGACACCGGCCTCCGTCATGATGGCTTGCGTTGCCAGTTTCAGGTTCTCCCACCAACTTTGGGGATTCTGTTCTGCCCATCCCTGCTTCACTGCAATGATGGCAGCTTCCGTTTTGGGGAAGAAAGCCGATGATACACATTTGCCGCTGACGGCATCTACCAGGCTCGCTTTCACGGACGAGCTACCGATATCATAACCTAACAAATACATAGTACTTTTTCCGTTTTTATAATGAATAATCTTGTTTACTGATTCCCAACGCCCTTTCAGCGTCTCACCTTATTATATATCTTCTTGTCAAACCGATAGTAGCGAGCCGCCCGATGAGCCACCCCCTGCTGTTTCTCCTCCAACGGCACCACATACTCCATCATGGATATCTTCTTGTGGAAGTTGCGCACATCAAACTGCCGTCCGTACACCAGTTCATACAGGGCACGCAGTTGGGCGGCGGTAAACTTGCGGGGCAGCAAGTCGAACAGCACCGAGGGATTGAACTCGGCATACTGCCGTATGTATGCTATTGCCTCCTTGATAATGAGGTTGTGGTCGAAAGCCAGCGCCTTGATATCCGACAAAGCCACCCAGCAAGCCTGACAATCGTTCAAATCGCGGTTCAGGGCACGATCAATCTTCACCAACGCCAGATAGGCTATCGTCACGATGCTCTCCACCTTCAGCTTCATGGCCCGTTCCAACCAATGTACGTCCTTGGGATCCTTGGTGCGGTTTTTCGAGCCGAACGCCTTGAACTGTATCAAGTGTACGTTCTTCAATCCCGTCAGTTCCACCAGTACCCTGCTGGCCGCCTCATCAAGGTCTTCGTCCCGATAGATTAAGCTTCCGGGCAGCTTCATGTCGTGGAACACCTCGCCTTCCTCCTCGCCAGCCCGCTTGATAAGCAGCGCCTTCAGCCGTTCTCCGTCAAAGCCTATCACTACACAATCTACCGAAATATGATTGTTCGCCAATGGCATATCTTCTTTCACGTTTCGCATATTATTTTGGTTTCACGGTGCAAATGTAGCGAATTTCTTTTAAATACATCAAACAAAACAGATAAAAATTATATGTTATAAAGCATTATTTTTCAAATTGATACATATCTTACTTTTTACAATATGACACTAATTACTTATCGTATCGTCTACAATATGTAGTTTGCGTGCAGAACAGAGCGGTTAGTCAGAGGAGTGGCCAACATATAGAAACGGCTAATTCATAAGGATTTCTGCCTATGCGAGAGCTGGTGCAACCTATCTGTCATATTGTATAGAAACAGCCGCAACAAGAAGGGCGTCGGGAGTCACCTTGCGGCATTTCCCCGACGCCCAACTTGTCTCTGTCGGCATCCATGCTGCAGGCATCGCACACGCCTGCAGTTAGTATATTGTCACCACTTATAATTAATACCGAAGCTCAACAGTTCCTTCAGCTGGAAGTAACTGCTACCCGTAGTCGGCTTGTTGCTGTCATCAAAGCGGGCATGTACATAGAGTTTGGTAGAGAGATAGCGGTTCAGCACAAAGTTGAAGGTATTTTCCCACTCCACGCGCACCCATTCGTAGCTGGTCAGATAGTTCAGACGGGAATCCAGCGATACCGAAGGGATGATGTTCCACGACAGCGTAGGCGTCACCTGCGAACCGAAGCTGTGACGAGTTTTCTTGCCCTCTTCCAAACCGAAGCTGGTCTCGTCCACATCCTTGTTGCCCACATAGCGCATCGTATGTGTGAAGGGAGCCACAAAGACGGAGAGATTGAATTTCTTCGCCTTCTTCTTGTAGTCCATACCGATACTGGTCGACCAATCCAACGGGGCGAGGAAGGCGGTAATCAGCTTCTCGTCATTTGGCTTGTAGCCGTTGCATATCTGCGTCTTCAGTTCAGTAGAGATGGTATAGTACCAATTGGACAACGCCTGCACACCCAGCTTGCTGTTGAGGCGCAACTGGTCGGTATTCACCAGATACTTATGTACCGCGTCTGAGGGCGACGACCCGAATCCCAACTTGGCATCCAGCAAGTTTTCCCATTGTATCTTCTCGCGGTCGTTGTAGTTGGCATAGAGCTGCAAGGTAGCCAACACCGTGTTGTTACTCTCACCGCCCTTGTACCAGTTGTCCGAAATGTAGTTCTGCGTGAACTGCAGCGACCCATTTCCGCCCACCTGCCACCAGTTGGGTTTGTGGATGACCACTCCGGCCTCCTCTTTGACGTGCGTCATGTTCTCTTGCACGAAGAGCTTGACCACAGAGGGTTTCGACTTGGCCTCTTTTTCTATATTATCGGTGAAGGTACGCCCACGCTCCACCTCCTCCTCCGTGCTCACCACCAATGAGGGGTAACGCACATAAGCACTCAACAACGCCTTGTCCACCGTTTCATTAGCCTTCTGCTTCTGCGTGAAGCGGAGGCGGTCAAACTCAGGGAGCACCTCCTTCTGTTCTTCATCAGCCTTCGCTACCGTAAAGTGCCAGTTCAAGTCGGTAATTCGCTTCATGGGCGAATAATAGTAGGTAAACGGCAGGAAGAGGCGGTAGTAATCCGGATTGGAGGCAATGTATCGGGGTGGGGTCAAGGGATCATTCAGATACTCCAGACACCCCAAGTACTGGTCGTAAAGTACCGATACCGTGTCCAGCCGGTACTCCGACCCCACTTGTTTGAGTTTCAGCAATAGCTGCTCCTGCAAAATGGAGGAGAGCGTATCGGCATTCTCCGCGGTCGGTTCAGGTTCCGTCGATGTCTGCGTCACTGCCTCCTGCGCCCCCATCGACAAAGAGAAACACAGGGCAGCTATCCCGAATAAAATTTTCTTTTTCTTCATATAGCCAATCATCATTTTCTTCGTTTTGAGCGCAAATTTAAATTAAATTGTTCAGAAAACATAGGAAACTTTCCGTTCTTCCTTATTTTTTTGTAATTTTGCGCTTTTTAAAAGATAGGCGGGCACAGGGCGGTATCCACCCCTGCCTTCGGACCAAAGTCCGCCAAACGTAAAGACCAAGACTTAGATATATAACTTAAAAACAGTATAGTTGTGGGAGAAACAAAGTACATTTTCGTAACCGGTGGCGTAGCCTCTTCGTTAGGCAAAGGCATCATATCGTCCTCCATCGGCAAATTGCTGCAAGCAAGAGGTTACAAAGTAACCATCCAGAAGTTTGACCCGTACATCAACATCGACCCGGGTACCCTGAATCCATACGAGCACGGCGAATGTTATGTCACCGTAGACGGCCACGAGGCCGACCTCGACCTGGGGCATTACGAACGTTTCCTCGGCATACAGACGACCAAGGCAAACAACATCACAACCGGACGCATCTACAAGAGTGTCATCGACAAGGAACGCCGGGGCGACTACTTGGGCAAGACCATCCAGATTATTCCGCACATCACCGATGAAATCAAGCGCAACGTCAAGTTGCTGGGCAACAAGTATAAATTTGACTTTGTCATCACTGAAATAGGCGGTACGGTGGGCGATATTGAGTCCCTCCCCTATCTGGAGAGCATCCGTCAGCTGAAGTGGGAGCTGGGCAAGGATGCCCTCTGCGTCCACCTCACCTACGTGCCCTACCTGGCAGCTGCCGGCGAGCTGAAGACCAAGCCTACCCAACACTCGGTGAAGGAACTGCAGAGTGCCGGCATCCAGCCGGACATTCTGGTGCTGCGTACCGAACACCAGCTAAGCGACAACCTTCGCAAAAAGGTGGCCCTCTTCTGCAACGTGGATGTCAATGCCGTCGTACAGAGCATTGATGCCCCCACCATCTACGAGGTGCCCATCCTGATGCAGGAACAGAAGCTGGACGAAACCATCTTGCGCAAGATGGGACTTCCCGTGGGCGACACTCCGGGCCTTGGTCCTTGGCGGGCCTTCCTC
This sequence comes from Bacteroides sp., assembly GCA_051875915.1. Classification (GTDB taxonomy): domain Bacteria; phylum Bacteroidota; class Bacteroidia; order Bacteroidales; family Bacteroidaceae; genus Bacteroides. Next base: position 3,227 of record JBJEHI010000047.1, on the reverse strand, counting down.
GAACGTCGTCACAAGGCCGAAGACACAGCACCTCTTCACATTGCCCTGGTGGGCAAGTACGACCTGCAGGATGCCTACAAGTCCATCCGCGAGGCACTGTCGCAGGCAGGCACCTACAACGACCGCAAAGTGAAGGTTGACTTTGTGAACAGCGAGAAGCTGACCGAAGACAACGTGGCCGAAGCCCTGAAAGGTATGTCAGGCGTCCTGATAGGGCCGGGGTTTGGCGAACGCGGCATCCCCGGTAAGTTTGTTGCCATCAAGTACGCCCGCACGCACGACATTCCCACCTTCGGCATCTGTCTGGGTATGCAGTGCATCGCCATCGAGTTTGCACGCAACGTACTGGGCTATGCCGATGCCAACAGCCGTGAGATGAACGAGAAGACACCTCACAATGTCATCGACATCATGGAGGAGCAGAAGTCCATCACCAACATGGGTGGTACCATGCGTCTGGGAGCCTACGAGTGTGTGCTCCAGCCGGGCAGCAAGGCATACGAGGCCTACGGCACCGAACACATTCAGGAGCGTCACCGTCACCGCTACGAGTTCAACAACGCCTACAAGGAGCAGTACGAAGCCGCCGGCATGAAGTGTACGGGCATCAACCCCGAATCCGACCTGGTGGAGATTGTGGAGATACCGGCACTGAAGTGGTTTGTGGGAACCCAATTCCACCCCGAATACAGCAGCACTGTGCTCAAGCCGCACCCGCTCTTCGTATCATTTGTAAAAGCAGCCATCGAGAACGAGCGTTCCCACGAGCAATGAATCATTTCTAATATGTAATTCCTAATTGATAATCAGTCAATGGACAAGAACACTCTTACAGGCCTCGTGCTGATAGGCATCCTGCTGGTAGGTTTCAGCATATACAACCGCCCCAGCAAGGAGCAAATCGAGGCCCAACAACACTATTACGACTCCATCGCCCAGGTGCAGCAGCGCGAAGCCGAACTGAAGGCCAAAGCCGAAGCCGCACTGGCCGGCGAACGAGAGAAAGCAGCAGCCACCGACTCCACGGCTCTCTTCTTCCAAGCCCGTCAAGGAGAGGATACACAAGTCAGCATCGGCAACGAACTGGCTACCCTGACCCTCAACACGCGGGGAGGAAGCCTGCACTCTGTGGTACTGAACGAGTACAAGGAGCAGGACAAACAGAGCCCCGTACGGCTGTTCAACAACGAAGACGTCAACCTGAACTTCCTCTTCTACAACCGCAACGAGACCATCGAGACACGCGACTACTGCTTCGAGACGGTGGCCCGTACAGACAGCAGCGTGACGTTGCGTCTGCGTGCCGACGAGGCAAGCTACATTGACTTCTGCTATGCCATGCACCGCGGTTCGTACTTAGTAGACTTCACCATCCGCGCTACCGGCATGGAGGGCAAGCTAGCCGCCAGCCACCGAAAGGTAGACATTGAGTGGAGCCAACGCGCCCGCCAGATAGAAAAGGGCTACACGTATGAGAACCGTCTGGCCGAACTGACCTACAAACAGAGCGAGAAGGGAGTGGACAACCTCTCAGCCGCCCGCGACGCGCAGAAGGAGATAGAGGATCCGCTGGAATGGATTGCCTTCAAGAACCAGTTCTTCTCCGCTGTATTCCTGGCCGACAAGGGGTTTGCCACCAGCAAGCTCTCCTCCAAGATGGAGGCGCAAGGCAGCGGATACATCAAGGACTATGCCGCCCAAACCAGCACCGAGTTTGACCCCACCGGCACAGAGGAGACGAAGCTTTACTTCTACTTCGGTCCCAACCACTACAAGATACTGAGCAACGTGGGCGACCAGCTTGGAAAAGACTGGGAGCTGAACCGCATGGTCTATCTGGGATGGCCCATCATCCGCTGGGTGAACAAGTGGTTTACCATCAACCTCTTCGACTGGCTCACGGGATGGGGACTCAGCATGGGCATCGTGCTGTTGCTGATGACTCTCATTGTCAAGATAGTCATCTATCCCACTACGTGGAAGACCTACATCTCTTCGGCCAAGATGCGCGTACTGAAGCCTAAAATCGACCTCATCAATCAGAAGTATCCCAAGCAGGAAGATGCCATGAAGAAGCAGCAAGAGGTCATGGCACTCTATAGTCAATATGGTGTCAGCCCCATGGGTGGCTGTCTGCCGATGCTCATCCAGATGCCCGTCATCATGGCCCTCTTCTTCTTCGTGCCCAGTGCCATCGAACTGCGCCAGCAAAGCTTCCTGTGGGCGGACGACCTCTCCACGTACGATGCGCTGGTCACCTTCCCCTTCCACATTCCGTTGATAGGCGACCACATCAGCCTCTTCTGCCTGCTGATGACGCTCACAACCCTGCTCAACACCAAGTACATGATGCAGCAGCAGGATACCGGTGCCAATCCGCAGATGGCTGCCATGAAGTGGATGCAGTACCTCATGCCCCTGATGTTCTTCTTCATCCTGAACGACTATCCTTCGGGCCTGAACTACTACTACTTCCTCTCTACCCTCATCAGTGTGGTCACTACCATCATTATGCGCCGCACCACAGACGAGCAGGCATTGTTGGCTCATCTGGAGGCGCATAAGAAAGACCCCAAGCAGATGAAGAAGACGGGCTTCGCCGCCCGACTGGAGGCGATGCAGAAACAGCAGGAAGAGCTGATGAGGCAACGCCAGCAACAAGGACGGAAGTAGTTTCTTAGCTACGAGCTACAAGTTACGAGCTGCGAGTTACAAGTTACAAGTTACAAGCTACAAGTATATAGTAGGGGCGGGAGATTTTCCGCCCCTATACTTTTTTATATTGTGACAGTACCTCGGTGAGAGTACGCTGGTACTCCGTACTAAGTACCGCAGTACTCCGTACGGCGTACGGGTGTAATCTTAGTAAAAGTACCGGTGTAATCTTAGTAAAAGTACGAGTGTAATCTTAGTAAGAGTACTGGGTCTACCTTGACGGATTACAATTCCTCTTGACAGGTAGAGTGGCGAGTAATATCTTTGAGCGAGAAAAGCCAATCTGTACAAGCGCTCATTTTAGTAATGTATTCAAGCTTCGATTTTACATCAACAGATTAATTGAATGTTGTAATAGCTGTAGTAACCACCAATTACTTCAAGGGCATACAACCATCGGAAAGGAAATACCATAAAAGTGATATAATGTCACTGATTTACAGTTTGTTAGGAATATCTGCGGATTTTGGATTCGTTCGTTATATTATCCTAATTTTGCTGTTTTTTAGCGC
>JBJEHI010000046.1:0-3978 GCA_051875915.1 Bacteroides sp. | reverse complement strand
CATATCTATTCTGTTGTTTTAAGTGACTTATATGCTGATTATTCTATCTCTATCTCTCCGTCGAACACCTTGGTGGCTCCACCGGTCATCCATACATGCCCTGAATGTGTGTCCCATTCGATGTTCAGTGTGCCTCCGTCCATCTGTATCTCCGACTGACGCCCCGAGCGTCCGGTCAGGAAGGCGGCTACGGCTGTGGCGCATGCACCGGTACCGCAGGCTTGGGTGATGCCCGACCCTCGTTCCCATACGCGCATCCTGATTTTCCCTTTGGCCAGCACCTGTGCAAACTCTACATTGATGCGTCCGGGGAACAGCGGATGGTTTTCAAGCACAGGGCCGATGGCCGGCAGGTCTACCTCGTTGATGTCGTTCACAAAGATGACCAGATGCGGATTGCCCATCGAGACGGTCGTGCCCACGTAGCGGGTTCCGTCGGCCCAAAAGGGCTGCTCCTTCATGGGTTTGGCACCCTTGCCATCGTAGTCGGCCGGCTCGTCTGCCGGTGCGCCCATGTCCACGGTTACACGCTCCACTTTGTCATCCGAAACGTGCAGTTTCAATATCTTGATGCCCGACAACGTGTCGAGCCGTATCTCAGTCTGGTCGGTCAGCCCGTATTCATACAGGTATTTGCCTATGCAGCGGCTGGCATTGCCGCACATCTTGGCTTCTGAACCGTCGGCATTGAAGATGCGCATGCTGAAGTCTCCCTTATCCGAACGGCCTATCAGCACCAGTCCGTCACTGCCGATGCCTGTGTGCGGTGCGCTCCAGCGGATGGAAAGCTCTTCGGGATTCGCTATCGGATAGCGGGTCGTGTCTACGTAGATGTAGTCGTTGCCGGCTCCGTGCATCTTTGTGAATTTTACAATCCTTGCCATTTTGCTTCCTGTTGGTTTGTTGGTTTATCCTTTTGTTTTATTTTTGTGCAAATATACGACGTTTTGCTTGAGTATAATCTTTTTGCTTCTCTTTTTTCTAATTATTTTATTGATTGCTTTCAAATATGATATATGAAATATGCTATACTTACGGATTGTAAGTATGAACGGCTGTAAATATACGATTTGTAATTGAGGCTCTCTATGCTACTATTGTGGGTGAAAACAAATAGTTCGTTATCGTCGTTTTTATCTTACTATTTCTACTGTTACGTTCCTTTTTGTTGTGTCAAAATGATATGTGTTCTCTTGAATATATAACTTTGTGATTTGTTGTATGGACAAAAAGAAAGCCCTCTCTTGTCAGCCGATTACATCCGGCAACAGGAGAGGGGCTTTTGTAGGATTATCAGGCGGCGGCTTTCGCCCTACTATTTTTTCAGGTCGAAGAGGTAAGTCAGCTTGGCGGTGATTACTCCGTGGGCCGAGCGGGAGAAGTAGTCCTTCTTGGTGCTGTCGTAGAAGTCGGACAGGGCATAGTAGTAGCGTCCTTCCAGCAGGAAGTTGCCGGCACGGGTGCGCAGTTCCAGTCCCGCTCCTGCGGCGATACCGTAGTCAAACTTGTTGTCTATGGGTTTGCCGTGCTGTTCGGTCGTCAGGCCGTAGCCCTCGTTCTCCCAGTCGCCCTCGCTCTTTTCGCTGTCGCTCAGCAGGAAGCCTATCTGTGGGCCGGCATGGATGAAGAACTGCAGTCCACGCTCCTTTCCGAATGCCAGATGAGCCAGGAAGGGTATCTCCACGTAGTTCATGGTGCGTGTATATCCCAGGGTAGGATAGTCTTCGTAGTACTCGTCCCATCCGTGTTGCGAGAAGTTCACCTCTATCTGGGCACCGCAAATCATGGCAAAATATTTTTCGGAGATGTATCGGGCGGTAAAACCTCCGTGGATGCCCATCAGATTCTTCTGCTTGATGCTGGGCGAGAAGCTGGCGCTGTTCATGTTGATGCCGCCACCAAATCCCACGGAGAGTTCGTGGCGTTGGTCGCCAATTTGTGCCTCGGCCTTCAGGGCGCAGACCAGTGCCAGTATGAGGGTTCCTATCGTTGCTTTCAGTTTCATCAGCGTGTATGGTTGAAGTGGTGCAAATGTCCTGTTCTGTTATACATATTATATATATGGTATAAGGGGGCTTCCTTAGTCGAAGTCGAGCTTGAGCAGTTCGAATGTCTTGGTAAAGTGTACAAAGAATACCTTCCGGTTGATGAAGCCTCCCCAGTTGTTGACCCGTTGGAACTTGAATCCTGTCTGTATCGGTGTCAGGTTCAGCCGCTGCATCTCCTGCTCAAAGTCCGAGCCGAAGCGCGACAATCCCTTCAGGAAGTAGTAGCCTGTGTCAAAGCCCAGCATCCCGAACTTGGGGTACCGCTCGTCCATCTCCTTGCCATACCAGCGGCGGTAGCTGCGCGTGAAGTTGATGGCGGCGGGCAGCAGGTTGTTGGTGTAGAACGAGGAGTAGAAGTAGGTGTCCAGCTCGAAGAAGGCCTCCAGATGGTCCTTGGTAAAGGTCTGCCACTCCGGATAGCCGAAGAGGTGGATGCGGCTTTCGGGCAGTTCGCGTACCAGCAGCGTCAGTTGGGGAAGTATCTGTATCAGGGTGGTATTGTTGCCCGAGGTGGGGATGAAGATGTTCTCCCGGTCATTGTCCAGCACGCCCTTCAGCAAGTCGGGGGTGGCATCCTCCTTTACGCTCTGCATGGGGATGGAGCGGCTGTGCAGCTCCTCTTTCAGTCCCTTGATGAATTCAGCCTTCTCCTTGGTGCCCGTAGAGGCCTCGATGAAGATGATGTTGGCGTTGGGAAACTGGCGCACAAAGTGGTCGTACACCTCCGAGTAGAGGTAGGACTGGGGCGTATTGATTTGGTAGACCGACGGGTTGCGGAACACGGAGTTGTCCTTCGATGTGAAGGGCACTACCAGCCGGATGCCGTTCTTCTGGGCGAAGTCGGCCAGCGGCTTCACATGCTGCTGGTAGAGCGGGCCGAAGATGATGTCCATCTCCTTCAGCTCCTTTTGAGCCAGCAGCGTGGCGAGCGAGGTGCTCTCCGGCCCCGAGTTGTAGGTGTGGATGTCCAGCGACACGCCTTGGCGTTTCAGGCTGTCCGCAGCCATGAGGAATCCTTCGTAGTACTCCACCATGCGCGACGACTCGCTTTTGGGCACATCCAGGAAGGGCAGTATCAGTGCGGCCTTGATGGTGTGGAAGCGTTCGTGCTTCCGGCTGTTTTCGTTGAACAGTTCATTGTCCGTCGGGATGACGGGTCGTGTGGTTTGCTGCGCCTCTGCTTTAGGGTAGGGGATGCAGAGCAGGCTCCCCTTCTTTATCTTCTCGCTCCCTTTCAGTTCAGGGTTGGCGGCTATCAGTTCGGCTGTGCTTATTCCGTATTGGCGGCTGATGCTGAAGAGGGTCTCTTTCTTCTTCACCCGGTGCATCTCGCGGCAGCGCGACTCCACGGGACCCGGAATCTGGGTCGTTTTCGGCTGTACGTCGGTAGGTTGCGTCGGGTTCGTTCCCTCGTTGCCGGTGGCATCCCCGCCTCCCGGTATGCGGATGACCTGTCCGATGCGGAAGTTGCTGGCACTGAGGCCGGGGTTGGCATCGCAGATGGCCTTGGCAGAGAGTCCGTACTTCACCGTCAGTCGGTACAGGGTTTCGCCGGCAGCAATGGTGTGGTATGTCTCTTTCTGTCCGCCGGCGGCAGGGCGCGGTATGCGTAAGGTGCGTCCGATGTATATCTTCTCGTCGCTGCCCGGATTCAGCTTGACGATGTCTGCCTGACTCACTCCGTACATGCTGGCGATGGAGTAGAGGCTCTGCCCCTTCTCTATGGTGTGTAAGAAGTACGACTGGTTCTCTTGCGCCGTAGCGGCAAGATGCCCTGTGCCGGCCAGCAGCAGAATCAGGAGGATGAGTTTGATTGTTTTCATTCCGTAATCGTTGGTTTATAAATGCTTGTTGCCAAATTACCTGCAAATGTACATAAAATCCGTGAGTTTTACACCGGCAGGATAAAAAAACAAGGCCTGCGCCTTGT